>DEKX01000015.1:0-1747 GCA_002354095.1 Prevotella sp. UBA2711
TGACTGTCAGGAAAAAGATTAATTACTATCTTTTTATGGTTAGTGGGTAACTATAATACACTTAGTGAATAACTCGAAATATGGCTAAAAGAATCACGGGTTCACTTCATACATGATTCATCCTGTCTTTTTGGGGCATCTTACCCTCAAAGACTATGGTGCGATTATTTCCCAGTGCCCACCTTTGTCTGGGCCAATACGACGGATAACACCTTGTTCTTTCAATTTGGTCATGATACGCTGTATCTGTCTTTCAGAAAGAGAACACATCGCTGCCAGTTTTTTTGTGGATATGGTTGAATTCTTAGATATGCTTGCAAGAATGTTTTCTACGACATTTTCTTTGTTTTCTACGACATTTTCTACGACATCTGAGGGCTTTTCTACGTCATTAACATCTTTTCCTACGACATTTTCTACGATATCACCACCTACTTTACCGCCAGTTTCGTTGGTATAGCTCTGTGAGACTTTTACATCAACCTTGAATGCCGTGATAAGATTAACATTGAACTCTGCGGGTTGGTTGCCATTTTCCTTCAAGTCAGTTTGGACTTGCCCAACACCACGATTGAACATATTGACATAGCCCAGCGTCTTCATGGCACTGGCAACAAGTGGATTGCGATAGTCGTTCACACTTGGGAAATTCTCAGGACGGGCATTGCCATAGAGGCCTCCGGCATTCAGAATCTCCAGATGGCTGGAAAATTCATAGAATCGTAGTGGCGTATTACTCTGCATATCGCGGTGCATACAGGCGTTGAGAAGTAGCTCTCGGATAGCTTGATAGGGGTAGTTGCTGACCATCTCCTCGCGGAGGATAGAAACAAATACGGGTTTCTTCTTGATAACTGACATTTCGAGCAGGGATTCCAGGCGTGGTAGCAGCTCGCAATAGTTGCCTTCCAACTGCATCTCATTCTCTACCTCACTGGTCACGTCCTCACCCTTGAAACACACATACTGCACATACAGACCTGGCATGAAACGGCGCGGCTTGTAACCAAACAGTACGACTGCTGCGTATGTGGGGCATTGATGTTCCGTGTCATACATACCAACAGCAGCCATCTGTTCCTCGATGGGACGCTTATCAGACTCCACTATCTCATTACCTAATAGCGGTATCAGATACTTTGTGCGCAACAAGTCCGTGTTCACGTCAGAGAGTTTTGCAGCCAAACAAGGCATTGTGTCGAAGGTGGCCATGAATGACATCCTTCGTTCTGCAAGGATGCGCTCTTCTGCCTCCGTAGCTATATCACGACGAGGACCGATACGTATAAACGTGCGACCACGATAGCGCACAGGAGGCAGGTCAGACGGACTAACCTCAGCCACCAGCAAATCACCCTCGGGGAACTGGAAACGGTCAACGCTCATAACAGGTATAGGCAGGATGTTTCCGTTGCTGCGTATGGCTGCAATCTTCTTCAGCAAGTCATCAGTGACCTTCAGACCTGACAACTCACCATTGTCGAAAGCGCCCAATATCAGGTAGCCATTCTTTCGTGAATTTGGCAGGTCGTTAGCAAAGGCACAGATAGCCTCCTGGAACTTATCCATGTCACCTGTTGACGTGGTTCGCTCCACACGATAAGTTTCCGTGCTATGCAGCAGTTCTTGTATTTCGTCTTTTGTTATCATTTGATTATTTCTCTTGATTGAATTCTTCCTGTCTCACCAACTCCTGTACTGGTACTTCAAGTGCATTTGCTATTGCAATGAGAGCTTCAAGGCTGGG
>DEKX01000015.1:1844-29235 GCA_002354095.1 Prevotella sp. UBA2711
AGAACAACTCTTATACGATTTAACTTTGCCATGATAGATTTCTGTTGTTTGACAGCAAAGTTACAAAAAATAATCGAGACAAATGCTGATATGCTCAAAAAACTCCATAAATATGCCAAAATTTGATTAAAAGACCAATCTTTTGACGAGTACATGACAATATTCATAGAATCACGGGGACATACTGATTCATCAACACAAATATTGATTTCCCAAATAATTGATGTGTTCTATACAGAAGTCCTCAGTGAACTAGACCGCAAGTATGATCCTACTCATGCCTTGGAGAATATGGTTTCAAATCTCAATTTGGCTTACTATAAAAGGAAGGAGGCTATCGCAGCACAGGCTTCTGCATCTGCCAAGGCGTGATGGTGGTGCTGAAGGTCATAGCCACAGGCTGCGGCTACGGTGTGGAGCTGATGGTTGGGGAGCGAATGGCCGAACTGTCGGCGGGCAGCTGCAAGGGTGTCGTAGAAACGATAGTCGGGATAGTCCATCTGATACACTCGGAACACCGCTTTTAGGCAACCTTCATCAAAACGGGCATTGTGGGCTACGAAGGGGATTGCGGCTATCTGATGTCTGTTGTCATCTATATGCTGTATATCAGGGAAGAATACTTCTGCAATTCTTTCTTCCAACCGCTGCCAGACTTCTGAAAACACGGGGGCATCGTCCGTGTCGCTCTGCGTGATGCCATGCACTCGCTGACAGAAATAGCTGTAATAGTTCGGCTCAGGCTGTATGAGACTGTAGAACTTATCTACTATCTGACCATGACGAACCATCACCACTCCCACGGAGCAGACGCTTGACGGCTGTTGGTTTGCCGTTTCAAAGTCGATGGCGATAAAGTCTCTTATCATAAATGACGACTAATAACAGAAAGGACGCCCAAGGTGAGTGCACGATTATGGTTCACTTGAACAGCAATGGGGTAAATTCTGAGAGATAGATTCGCCAGTTGCGCCAGATATGTCCGCCTTCGGTCTCCAGATAGGTGTATTTATGATTCTTGGAATCCAGATAAGCGCGGAGGTCGTTGTTGCTCTGAATCAGGAAATCGGTCTTACCAATACCTATCCAGAACAGTTTGGGATGCTTGCTGAACAGACGGTCGATTTTCTGATTACGGTCCGCATAGATGTTGGGATATCCCTCCTGATTATTCTGCTGGCGGTCAACAGCTGCCGAGAACAAACCGACGTAGTCGAAGAGGTCGGGATAGTTGATAGAGATGAAAAGGCTATGGCAGCCACCCATCGACAAACCGGCAATGGCACGATGAGCCTTGTCTTTCTTCACACGGTAAGTCTTTTCAACAAACTTCACCACATCGGGGAAAGCCGTTTCGAAACTGCCCTCCATCGTCTTCGGCAACATCATGGTTGGCACACGGAATCCCTCGGATGTTTCGCCCGGACAAGCCTCCTGCGAGATATTGCCATTGGTCATCACAACCAGCATAGGTTCAGCCTTGCCCTGTGCTATCAGGTTATCCATAATCTGAGCCGCACGCCCCAGCTCGCTCCACGCATTCTCGTCGCCACCGATGCCATGCAACAGATACAGCACCGGATATTCCTTCCCACTGGTTTCGTAGCCTGCCGGCGTGTAAACCGTCAAACGGCGGGTGAGTCCTGCCGTAGGACTTTCGTACCAAATCTTGCTGACGGTACCATGAGTCACCTTATTTACTTTATAGAGGTCGGCACGCTGGTTGCCGCCAATGAGCAACACACTGAACAGATTGTTGATATCGCGGATATTATAGACATTCAGCGGGTCAATAATCTTCACACCGTCCACCAACATATTATAGGTGTAAAGTTCGGGCTGCAAGGGTTCGGTGGTCAGCGTCCATACGCCCTTGTCGTTCTTCACCAGGTCTGCCACGCCCGGCATTTCATACGTGTTGCCACCATACTCCACCTTCTTGGGAGGCAGGAAATCGCCTGTGATCTGCACTTTCTGAGCCTCAGGGGCTATCAAATTGAAAGTAACGCTGTTGTCAGCATGAACATCGGGCGAAGCCACTTGCGGGCCCTGGCCCCAATTCAAATTCTGTTGGGCTTGTGCTGCCACACCTGTCAGACAGAGGACAGCGAAAAACATCCATTTTCTCATAGTTGCTGAAATACTTTAGTTATTAATTGCCGCAAAGATACACATTTTTCAGAAATATCGACAAAGGATAGAAGAGTTTTTTGCAACCCCCTGTCAATTTTTCTTGGTCAAGATAGGTAGAAGAACTCATTCCTGAAGCCTCAACGGGTCGGCATACGAACCTCAGCACCATCGGGTTTGCTATCGGTTTTGTGCTGATGATGGTACTGGATGTCGTGATGGCTTAGCGCCGTTTTCCCGAGTGCACTCGCGTAATAATTAAATAGGTGTTGGGCAGAATACCACAATCGTGGTATGCAGAATGCCCCATTTGTGTTATTTCGGGTATGCGGAAATCGCCGTACCTTTGCATTGTCAAAAGTTAGAAAAAAAGTATTAACAATAAAACAGTAAAATTATGAGTAACAAAAAACTTCACTTCGAGACTTTGCAACTGCATGTAGGACAAGAACAACCCGACCCCGCTACTGATGCACGTGCCGTACCTATTTATCAGACAACATCCTACGTGTTCCGTAATTCACAACATGCAGCCGACCGCTTCGGACTGCGTGATGCAGGTAACATCTACGGTCGCCTGACCAATTCGACACAGGGTGTTTTCGAAGACCGTGTAGCAGCCTTGGAAGGCGGTGTAGCCGGTCTGGCAGTAGCCAGCGGTGCAGCTGCTGTCACCTATGCCCTGCAGAACATTGCGGGAGCTGGCGACCACATCGTAGCAGCCGACAACCTGTATGGAGGTTCGTTCAACCTCATCACCCATACACTTGCCAATCTGGGCATCTCGAACACCATTGTCAAGGTGAACGATTTGGCTAAACTGGAAGCAGCCATCCAACCCAACACCAAGGCTATTTATGCTGAGACTTTCGGTAATCCAAACTCGGACGTTACGAATATCGAAGGGGTAGCCGAAGTGGCACACAGACATGGCATTCCCTTCATCATTGACAACACCTTCGGCACTCCTTACCTGATTCGCCCACTGGAGCACGGAGCCGACATCGTGGTGCACTCTGCCACGAAGTTCCTGGGTGGTCATGGCACCTCATTAGGCGGTGTTATCGTTGATGGTGGCAAGTTCGACTGGAAGGCTAATCCAGACAAGTTCCCCACATTGGCAAAGCCCGATCCTTCTTATCACGGCATCGTATTTGCCGATGCTGTAGGTGCTGCCGCTTACGTGACCCGCATCCGTGCCGTCATCCTGCGTGACACCGGTGCTACGATTTCTCCATTCAATGCCTTCATCTTGCTGCAAGGCGTGGAAACACTGAGTCTGCGAGTAGAACGCCACGTGGAGAATGCACTGAAGGTAGTTGAATTCCTGAAGAATCACCCGAAAGTAGCCAAGGTGAACCATCCTTCCCTGCCCGACCATGAAGACCATGCACTCTACCAGAAGTACTTCCCCAATGGCGGTGGCAGCATCTTCACGTTCGAAATAAAGGGCGGAGAGAAAGAGGCTTGGAAATTCATTGATGCCTTACAGATTTTCTCGCTGTTGGCTAATGTGGCTGACGTGAAGAGCTTGGTAATACATCCTTACACGACCACTCACTCGCAGATGACTCCCGAAGAGTTGGAACAGCAGCACATTACACCTGCCACTATCCGACTCAGCATCGGTACGGAGCATATTGACGATATTCTCGATGACCTTTCGCAGGCATTTGATAAAATCTAACATTTAAAATACAGAAAGATATGGCTAAAATTGCAAAACAACTCACAGAATTAATCGGTGGAACTCCCTTGTTGGAACTGAATAAGTATTCCGCCTCAAAAGGTCTTCAGAAGCCTTTGATTGCCAAAGTGGAGTTTTTCAATCCCGGTGGCAGTGTGAAAGACCGTATCGCCCTCGCCATGATAGAGGACGCTGAACAAAAAGGACTCTTGAAACCTGGTGCAACCATTATTGAGCCAACCAGCGGGAACACTGGAGTAGGACTGGCATTGGTATCGGCAGTGAAAGGCTACAAGCTTATTCTCACCATGCCAGAAACGATGAGCATCGAGCGCCGCAATCTGGTGAAAGCCTATGGTGCAGAAGTTCGTCTGACCAGCGGAAAAGACGGTATGGCTGGAGCCATCCGTGCCGCTGAAGAGTTGCGCGACAGTATTCCTGGTTCCATCATTTTGCAGCAATTCGAGAATCCTGCCAACCCTGCCAAGCACTATGCTACCACCGCACGGGAAATCTGGAACGATACGGACGGTAAGATTGACATCTTCGTAGCCGGTGTAGGCACAGGTGGCACCATCTCGGGTATCGGTAAATATCTGAAAGAACAGAATCCAGCCGTCAAGATCATAGCTGTTGAGCCTGCCTCTTCGCCCGTTCTGAACGGAGGACAGAGTGGACCGCACAAGATTCAGGGCATCGGTGCCGGCTTTGTGCCCAAGACGTATGACGCCAGCGTGATTGACGAGGTATTGGACATTGACAATGACGACGCTATTCGCACAGGACGCGAATTGGCCCAGAAGGACGGTTTACTGGTAGGTATTTCCTCTGGTGCTGCTGCCTATGGCGCTTCCATTGTAGCACAACGTCCGGAAAATGCCGGCAAGACGATTGTCGTGCTGCTTCCCGATACCGGTGAGCGTTACCTGTCAACTGTACTCTATGCCTTTGAAGAATATCCATTATAAAAACGTACTTTTTAGTGTCAGAATAGCCGCGAATGACCCCATTCGCGGCTATTTTATAAAAAATAAGCCCAAAAATTTTGTAAAACAACATAAAAACCCTATCTTTGTAGTCGATATGAACAACTATCAATACGAATGAACCTAAAAGGGCTATCGACCATATTACGATTCAGTGTCTTTACATTGTCATTGTTTGCACCCAGTGTGACGCGAGCTCAGAGGTTTGACCTCCACTTTGGAAGTGCCTTTGACACAAGTCATCTGTTGGCCTATTTTATAGCAACCATGTTTATTGCCATCTTGGTGATGCTCTTCTACAATCGCCTTTATGTCTTCAGGGAACAGGATGCGCGCAAACTGCTGAAGCATAGAAATTCGCGTTTGGGATTGGTCATGCAGGCAGGAAGACTGCGGCTGTGGGTGTATTATCCGGAGACACGCCACTATCGGTTTATTTCAGAAACGGGCGAATATTCCAGAGAATACAATCCTATTGACCTCGCACATTTTTACGACAGGGACGATTTCGAAGGCCTGCGCACTGCTATCTTCGATATTTGTGAAAACAGACGACTGACCTCAACCGTACAATTACGCAGTGCGCAACGTACCGACGAAAGCCAGAAAATCTACGAAGTACACCTCTCTATCGCTGCCAAAGACTACAAAGGACGTATCACCCAGTTGCTGGGTATTGAACACGATGTGACAACCGAGTATGAAAAGAACGCCAACACGAAGCAATTGCTGATGCGCTACCACACCGTATTCAACTCGTCGCTGATTGACATGCTCTATTACAATAAGGATGGAGTACTGACAGAGATCAACGACAAGGCTTGCCAGTCATTTAATATTCCCGACCGCACTAATTTATTGGCAGAAGAATACCGATATAAAGACAATCCACTTTTCAATAATATAGATTTGGAAGGAGTCAACAGTCTTGATACGACGGCTATCATAGACTTCTCCAAGCACCAGGGCGACCGTTTCTACAGCAAGACATGGGGAAAGGCAGGAAAAATGTACTACGAGGCTTCCATCAATGCCATTCGCGACAACGAAGGTCAATTGAAGGGAGTTTATATCGCAGGACGCAATGTCACGGAAATGGTGGAATCATTCCATCAGCAACGGGCTGGTGCCATCGCCCTACAAAAGGCCACCAAACATATTCAGGAATATATCGACAACATCAACTATGCCCTGCGTGTCAGCAATGTGCGACTGGTGAATTATTATCCACAGAGCTACACGCTCGACATCTCGAATATCATAGGGAAATCTCAGATTCGATTATCACAACTGCGCTGCATCCGATTGGCCATACCTCGCCATCGCAGATTAGTATCCAGTGCCCTTAATCGCATGGACCATCTGACTCGCCACAACATCAACCAAACGATTGAAACGGAGATACGCGATGAAAAGAAGCGCCAGATATCCCTGATGTTCAACTTGATTCCTATTCTCAATGGTGACAAACATGTTGATCGCTATTTCGGCATGTGCCGTAACATGACCGATATCCTGGAAACAGAGAAAAAACTGGCTATTGAAACGCAAAAGGCACAGGAGGCTGAACTCCTGAAAGAATCGTTCCTCACCAATATGAGTTACGAGATACGTACCCCGCTCACAACCGTTCTGGGCTATGCCGATTTGTTTGAAACCGAACATGACGAGGCCGATGAACCCATATTCGTGGAGGAGATTAAGAAGAATACCAATATCCTGCTCCGACTCATCAACGACATTCTCTTCATTTCGAAACTTGATGCCGATATGGTAGAGTTCAAGCATGAAGACTTTGATTTTGCCGAGTACTTCGATGCTTACTGCCAGATGGGATGGAGCAGCATCAGTCCTGAAGTCAAGACCATCATTGAGAATCCGTACGAGCACATGATTATCAATGGCGATCCTGAATACATGGGTAAGATTGTGCAGATGCTCTGTCAGATTTCTGCTCTGTTTACGCACAAGGGCCATGTCCGTGCTAAATACGAATACCACCGTGGCGACTTGGTGATTAGTGTCGAAGACACAGGAAGTGGTATCGATTCAGAGGGTCTTAAGAACGCCTTTGTGCGCTTCGCTCGTGACGGTCAGCAGCAAATATGCGGTACAGGTCTTGACCTGCCCATCATCAAGGAACTTGCCGAGAAAATGGGAGGTACCGTGGAAATCCAGTCTGAACTGGGCAAGGGAACAACCGTTTGGCTGTTCTTCCCCTGCGAGGTTAAGAACCTGGAAAAGAAACATGAAATGATTGTTTAATATAAATAGCATAGTGACAGATGAATATACTACTGAACATTGAACCTCATGCACTGATAGCCGATTCCGGTTTGGGATTGGTACCTGTCATTGTTGCTATTGTCGCTGTATTCCTATTCGTGGTCATCCTGGCATGGAACCGACTTATTCTGCGTCGTATTCACCAGACGTCCGACGTTGCCAAGAATGCCTATGACATGATGCAGCAGGCGTTGAAAATCAATTCGAGCAACGTCATCTATTACGACATCTCCAGAAAATACATTGACCTGCTCTATGGCCACATGCTGCCGGAAGAAGGTATTTCGGATGAAGTTTGGAAGCAACATGTTCATCCTGACGACCTGCCCTCTGTACTCCACGACATGCGTGAGATGATTGCCGGCAAGCAGAAATCAGCTGAAATGCACTATCGCTGGAATTATGAATATGCAAGCAGACAGCCGCGGTGGGGATACCTTCACAATGTGACAGTAGCCGAATATCTGCCTGGCATGCTGCGCCCCATCGGACTGGTAAGCACTTTGGTTGACGAAACCAAGATACTGGAGAAGCAAGAGGAAGAAAAGGACTTGGCTGAGCGCTACAAACTGACTTTCGAGCAGTCCATTATCGGATTGTCGTTTTATACTGTTGACGGATGGCTGATTGATGCCAATAAGAAAATGCGTGAAATCTGTAATTTCGACAGTGAAGACTTTGATGGCTTCTTCTCGACAGTCAACCTGTTTGACACATCTCCTTTCCATGAGAACATAGACAAGAACGACATACAGGAGTTTTGGGCTTGTTCACGCAGTGACATCCCTGAACGCAATGTGCATCTTTATTTAGAGATCCGTCTTCACCCCATCAAGGATGAAGAGGGAAAAATTCAGTATCTGGCCATTGCCACTCGCGATGTAACTGAGGAGCGCGAAATGTACCTACAGTCGAAACTGAACGATATCCAGATTCAGAAAGCCAACGAAGAGATTCAGCGCTATGAGATGGAGTTGCAGTATATGATGGAATCCTGTGACATGAGAGCTTGGCGCACCAACTACAAAGAGCGCAAGGTTCAGTTCCTGAAAGGTCTGAGCACTGTCGAGAAGGAGATGTCTTTCGACGAATACGAAAGCTACTTCATTAATGATTACGAGGAAGTGAAAGACCACTTTAAGACACCCGAAAAATACTTTACCAAACCGCTGTCTATCCTCCGCAAGATGCGTCCTATCTTCCATGAGACTAACGAGGTGATTTGGAACCAGATCAACATTGTGCCCATATATGATGAACACGGTGAACTGATTGGAGGTTTCGGAATTATCCGTAACTTGAGCAAGTTTATCGAAGCACAGGAGCAGTTGAAGCGTGAAACCCAGCGTGCCAATGAGTCTGGTCGTCTGAAGAGTGTGTTCCTGGCTAATATGACACACGAAATCCGCACCCCACTGAATGCCATCGTTGGTTTCTCTGATTTGTTGCAGATGATGACAACCACAGAAGAGAAGCGTGAACTGATTCACGTGATTCACAACAACTGCGACATGTTGCTCCGCCTGATCAATGATATTATGGCCATCTCCTCTATGGATTCCAACGGTCTGATTATGAAGCCCGTTGACACAGACTTCTCGAAAGCATTCGACGAAATGTGTCAGACATTGGCACAGCGTGTAGAGAATCCGAATGTGGAATTTATCAAGGAGAATCCTTATACTACACTGCTCACTCACCTTGACGTGGGACGCATGACACAGGTAATTACCAATTTCGTTACCAATGCCGTCAAGTACACGCAGCAGGGACATATCCGTGTGGGATATCGCATAGAGAGAGAAGGACTATACATGTATTGTGAAGACACTGGAACGGGTATTCCCAAAGATCAGTGTGCAAAGGTTTTTGAGCGCTTTGTCAAACTGAATGATTACGTACAGGGTACAGGTCTCGGTCTATCCATCTGTAAGGCGATAGCTGAGCACTGTGGCGGAAAGATTGGCGTGGACAGCGAAGTCGGAAAAGGTTCCACTTTCTGGATTTGGATTCCCTGTCAGATAGATAAGCAGGAAGAACGCAACTAACAACTATGGTGGAAAAGAGATTACGATATTTGATTGGTTTTGTTGTATGTTGGATTGGATTGTCAGCCTATGCAGCATCTCAAAAGGAGAATATCCGTAACTATACCCCAGAACACCCTCTGGTCTATGAGGATGTCTTTGACTTATGGCCCTACTCTTTCCTCAATGAGAATGGTGAACCTGATGGCTACAATGTGGAATTAATCCGTCTGATGTTAAAAGAATTGGATATTCCCTATGTCATTAAGATGAAACCCAAACAGGAGTGTTTCCAGGACCTGAAAGCAGGTAAGTCAGACCTGATGTTCGGGCTTGCTGCCGGATTCAACGATGGTTTCGGAAGGTATAGCAGCAATACGATTACTCTTTTTACCCAAAGTGTAGCCACTCCCATTAACAATCCCATCCAAATCAGGACTTTCCGAGATTTGGAAAAGCATGAAGTCACCGTATGGGATGGTAGTATCTGCCATCATTTGATGAACGACTATGGTTGGGGCAATAATGCGAAGCCTACCAAGTTTATGGGCGATGCCATCCGTAAAATGAGTCAGACGGGGGAAGGACAGATTGTGTGGAATACCCTGTCGCTCAATTGGCTGATTAAGAAATACCAAATTGACAATATACAGATTACTCCTGTTGACATGCCACATGGCGAATACAAATTCATGTCAAACAACCCTGAATTACTGGCTCGTCTCGATAGCGTCTTTATAGAACTGAATTCCGCCAACAAGCTTACGGAGATACAAAACAAATGGTTCTATCCGGAACGCAGTGAGAAACGGATAGCACCCTGGGTATGGTACGTCACGGCTTTTGCCAGTGTCATCATCCTGCTCTTCCTCGTCTATGCCATCAACTATCGCACCAGAGAACAGCATCTGACCAAGTTGAACAACAAGAACAACCAACGACTGGCACTGATTCTGGAGACAAGTAAGGTGCGCATGTGGACCTACGATACCACGACGAGACTGTTTACCTGGCGAAATGAGAAGGGACAACCAGCTTTCACCTATACGATAGAAGAGTTTGCACAGCGTTATCATGCCGGTGATTTTGAACTGCTCCGTAAGGCAATCATGAAACTGAAAGACAGCAAACGTGACATTGTTGAAGATGAAGAAGAAGAGATTAATCTCATCTTAAGGGCAGAAGACAAGGAAGGTGGAGATATTCAGGAACATGAGTTCATGATGTCGCTTTCCGTACTGCAACGCGACAAAGAAGGCAAACCGCTATGTATATTAGGCATTAAGAAAGACATCACCCTTGAGCGCCAACAACAACGGAAGGACAAGGAACGTACGATGCGCTACTGGGCTATTTTCAACACGCCATTGGTGGGTATCATGTACTTCAACCGCGATGGTATTCTTACCAATATCAACCAAAAGGCCTGCGACACCTACGCCTGTCAGCGTGACGAGATTATTGCTGAACAAGTTTCATTCCAAACCATTTTCAATCTTTCCACCGATATCACGGAGGTAGATGGCTACCACTTCACGCAGATCATAAATCTCGATAAAATTCCTGAGCCGGAACGATACATCAAGTCAATTCATCGCAAAGGAAAACTCCTACATGAAGTACACTTTCTCAACGTTTACGATGACGACCAACAATTGATAGGTATGTTTGCCGTCGGTAGAGACCTGACGGAGCGTCTGAATGGTATTAAGCAACAACAGATGCAAGAACAGCGCACACAGAGTGTAGCCAACGAACTGGCTGAACAAATCAACAACATCAATTATGTGCTCCAGTCGGGTGGCGTCCACATGGTGAACTACTCTCCCAAGTCGCACACCTTAATCATATATAGGAGTATCAATGAGATACAATATGAGATTACCCAAACACGCTGTATGACATTGGTACACGACAAGGCCAGACGAAAAGCCATGCACCTGCTGAACAATATGGACAACTTGGTCAGCAAGCCCATTGAAGCTGATATTCAAACCAGTATTCATGTTCATGACAATAAGCTGATGCATTTGCGCTTTAACATGATTCCCACCTATGGGAAGGATGGAAAGGTCGAGAGCTATTTCGGTCTGTGTCGTGATGTAACAGAACAGACGTATAACGAACAGCAGTTGGAACAAAAAACCATTAAGGCACAGGAGGTGGAGAATACCAAGAACAGCTTCCTGAAAAATATGAGCCATGAGATTCGCACACCATTATATGCTGTATTTGGATTTGCAGAACTCCTTGATAGTGAGCACCGGAAAGAAGATGAACAGATTTTCATCAACGAAATTCTGACCAATTCCGAACAACTGCTCCGACTCATCAATGACATCCTCTTTCTCTCCCGTCTGGATGCCCACATGATTAAGTTCGAAAAGAA
Source organism: Prevotella sp. UBA2711 (assembly GCA_002354095.1). GTDB lineage: Bacteria > Bacteroidota > Bacteroidia > Bacteroidales > Bacteroidaceae > Prevotella. The sequence goes on from DEKX01000015.1 coordinate 13,350, forward strand.
ATCATGCGATTTCGCGACTATTTTTGAAGGTTGCTGTCAACAGGGATGGGAACGCTATCAGAAAGCAGATGTGAACTATATCATCGAAAATCCCTATCAGCAACTGGTGGTAGATATTGATGCCACTAATCTGGGACATATCATAGAACAGGTTACAGCCAATGCTGCTCAATACACTCAAAGCGGTACGGTTCGTACCCGCTATGACTACATCGGACGACGACTGATGATTTCTGTGGAAGACACAGGGCAAGGCATCAGTCAGGACATTCTGAATCGTATCTACGAACGTTTTGCCGCTGGGCCTAATAAAGGTAGCGGTCTTGGACTGCCCATCTGTAAGGAGCTGACAGAACAGATGGGAGGAACATTGGATATCAGTTCTGAAGAAGGACTGGGTACTACTGTCTGGATTACTATTCCCTGTCAGGCTACAATTGTCAAACGCAAGAAGTTTATCTAAGATATGAACTATCAGACATACTTCCGACATATCGTTATGACGATGCTGCTTATCAGCTGTCTTCCACTGCTGGCACAGAAGAAGAGCTATGATGAGCAACACCCTGTCATCATTGTTGGCGACTGGGATAAGCCTCCCTATGAATACCAAAACGATAATGGTGAACCTGCAGGCTCGAATATTGACCTCATGCGTGCTATTATGCATCAGCTGGGCTATCCCTGTAAATTTGTCCTGAAAGAATGGGGCAATGCACTGAAAGCCTTTGAGCGAGGCGAAGCCGACCTGATTTTTGCCAATGCCAACAGGTATCACAAGGTGCCGTATTACTATACGCGGAATATCATCAATTATTATCGCATCCGTGCGCTGATGATTGGCGACTCTGTGCCTTCGCTTTCTATCCGACAAATGGTAAAAGACGGTGTTGTTCTCAAGCCATCCGACTACATCCTGACATATTTCCTTAACGACGATTCTGCCAATATCAATCGCATAGAATTCCAGTCGCCTAAAGTAGCACTGCTGGGTTTACGCGATAAAGACTACAAATATTTCGTATGGGGCGAAGAACTTTTGAAATGGAAAATGAGGGAGTTCAGTGTCGAGAATGAAGGTTTTATACTCAACGAGGTAAACATTCCCGTGACTCAGATACGCATTATCGGACGCGACCAAGACCTTATCAATGCGATTGACGATGTCTATTCGCGTCTGAAACAAAGTGGTGAGGTGGAGATCATCAATAACCGATGGTTCCGCCATGGCGATAAAAGCGGATTCGAGATACCTCTTTCTGTCTATATCATTTTAGGAATTCTGCTGCTGTTGGTTTTCTGCTATCTGCTCAACCGTCTGGCCCAACAGCACGTTAAGCGAGCCTCGCGCCATTCTACAGAATTAAACGAGATGATGTTGAAGGCATTGCACATGGGACACTTCTATGTGATGCAATATGATATCGCCCACGACCAGGTTACGAATCATTATGGTACCTTCTTACCCAGTAAGGGTTTGACACTGAAGGAATTTGTCAGCCATATTCACCCCACAGAGCAAGAGGATTTCAAGAAGAAGATGGAGCTGATGATGAATGGCCGCGAACAGAAAATGGTACTTGATAAGCGTTGGAATGCCGGAACACCAGAAGAGCCCAAGTGGTTGATGCTCAAGGGGCACTCTATGGTGGAATACGATGATAACGGACGCCCCCGCTACATTATAGACACCATCAATGACATCACACAAGATGTGGAGCACGAGAAGGCTTCGCACGATTTGGTGCAACGCTATAAGCACCTTATCAATATCCCACTTGTCAGCATGTCTTTCTATGATTCCAAGGGAGAACTGATAACTCTCAACAACTCGATGAAGGAGCTCTGTGAGTTTGATAAACTTGGAAATGAAGAATTTTTCCGCCAGACCAACATGTTCTCAATACCCATCTTCCGAGATGTCTATCCTAAAGGAAGTACGGGGGCCCGGGCAGCCTGTCACCTCATGGACAAGCCTGAAGGAGGCAAAGATACTTATATAGAATTTGAAATCCGTCCACTGACGAATAAGGAGAACCAAGTAGTCAATTATATTGTATCTGCCGTTGATGTTACGGAGGAACATGAACGCGACATAAAAATGCATAAGACCAGTCGGGAGATTCTGACGAATGTAACACGCATGAACCAGCTGGAACAACAATTGAAATACATTCTGGAAAACACCAATATGCACGTCTGGCAGTTGGATTTCCAAAAGAAGAGTATTTTATTCACGCAGCTGATTCATACACCTGAGCACATCATGACTTTCGACGAGTATATAGACTATATAGCTGATGAAGAAAAAGACACTGCCAGGATACAGCTGGAGAATCCAGAAGTCTGGGCGCATACTTTCTCAGCTAATCGCCACTTCAATCGTCCGTTAGTCGGTGAGGGTAATACAGAACGCTGGTATAACATATCCGGTATCCCTATTCGCGATGAAGAAGGCAATATCAAGGGAGCCTTTGGCATCATCCGCGACATCACCGCCCAGTTGGAGGCTATGCAGCATCTGGAGGAGGAAACGCTCCGTGCTGAAAGCAGCGGACAACAGAAGAGTATGTTCCTGGCCTCTATGACTCACGAGTTGCGCACACCGCTCAATTCCATTGTAGGCTTCTCTGATTTGTTGCGTTCTGTTGATAATCCAGACGATCGCAAGCAATTCATCCAGATTATCCGCACCCATTGTGACATCTTGATCCGTCTCATTAATGACATCCTGGAAGCTTCGGAAATGTCGGATGCCCAGATGCAGATTCTTCCACGTAAAATCGACTTTGCCAAAGAGTTCGATAACCTCTGTCAGTCTTTAGAACAACGTGTTGACAATCCGAAAGTAACATTTATCAAGGACAATCCATATACAACACTCCCCATTATTGCAGACATGGGGCGCATGCAACAAGTGCTCACCAACTTTGTCACCAACGCTGTGAAGAACACCACTGAAGGACATATCAAAGTGGGGTATCGCCTAAAAGACGAACGGTATCTGTACGTTTATTGCGAAGATACGGGAAATGGTATTCCGAAAGAAAAACAAGATGCTATCTTCGAGCGTTTTGTCAAGCTCAATGAATTCGTGCAGGGCACGGGACTAGGCTTGTCTATCTGCAAGAATATTATCATGCGCTGTGGTGGTAAAATCGGTGTTGACAGCGAGGAGGGAAAGGGTGCTACATTCTGGTTCTCAATTCCCGTTCAATTGAATACTAACAACTAAAAAACGCCATACAAATGAAAAAAACAATGATGACTGCACTGCTACTTTGTCTGTCTGTTTTGACAACATGGGCTGAGCAAGTAGTAATTGAGACAAAGGGAGTTTCCCTTGTTCTGGAGGTAGAAAACGGCAAACAGCCTCAGTATGTTTACTTTGGTGCCAAACTGAATAGCAGTGAACTGCAACATCTTCAGAAGCCAGAGATGTTCGGACGCATGGATGCCTATCCTGCCTATGGGCTGAATACACCTGCCGAAGCTGCGTTGGCCATGCGCCATAGTGATGGGAACCTGTCAACAGCCTTGGTGGTTGAGGGTGTGGAACGCCTGAAGAACGATGGTAATCAGATTACCAAGATTCACATGAAGGATCCGGTTTATCCCATCAGCGTCACACTGAATTATGCAGCCTATCCCAACGAAGACATGATAGAGGCATGGACGGAGATTACCAATAACGAGAAACAGACGGTAACCCTCACTACTTTTGCATCCGCCATGTTGCCTATTCGCCGTGGCAATGTGTGGATGAGTCATTTCTATGGTTCGTGGGCCAATGAGACACAGCTCGTCGAGGAGCCATTGACAGCCGGACAGAAGGTCATAGTCAACAAGGACGGCACGCGCAATTCACATACGGACCATGCCGAGGTGATGTTCTCGCTTGAGGGCAAAGGACAGGAGAACTGCGGTCAGGTAATTGGTGCAGCTCTGTGCTATTCTGGTAATTTCCGCTTGAAAGTCAATACTGATGATACCGACTATCACTATTTCTTCGCAGGTATCAATGAGGATAATTCTGAATACCACCTGAAGAAAGGTGAGACTTTCGTTACTCCCCGACTGGCTCTCACCTTCTCACAACAAGGACTGTCGGGTGCATCTCGCAATTTCCACAAATGGGGACGCAAGTATAAACTGATGCATGGTAATAAGGAGCGTAAGATTCTGCTCAATTCCTGGGAAGGTGTGTACTTTGACATCAACCAGCAAGGCATGGATCAAATGATGGCTGATATCGCCTCCATGGGTGGCGAACTCTTTGTCATGGACGACGGATGGTTTGGTGACAAGTATCCCCGTAAGACCGACAACTCTTCTCTGGGCGATTGGGTAGTGGATAAGAACAAGTTGCCTGAAGGTATAGAAGGTCTGCTTCGCGATGCCAAGAAACACGGTATCAAGTTTGGCATTTGGATTGAACCCGAAATGGCCAATACCACCAGCGAACTCTATGAGGCGCATCCCGACTGGATTGTGAAGGCTCCTAAGCGCGACGCTGTTCTGGGACGTGGCGGCACACAGGTCGTTCTTGACATGGGCAATCCCAAAGTCCAGGATTTCGTATTCGGTATTGTCGATCAGCTACTCACCAAATATCCAGAAATCGACTATATCAAGTGGGATGCCAATATGGCCATTATGAATCATGGCTCACAATATCTGACCATGAACGACCAAAGCCATCTCTACATTGAGTATCACCGCGGACTGGAGAAGACGTGCAAGCGCATCCGTGCCAAATATCCTGATGTCACTATCCAGGCTTGTGCCTCAGGTGGTGGACGTGCCAACTGGGGTGTACTGCCCTATTTCGATGAGTTCTGGGTAAGCGATAACACTGATGCCCTTCAGCGCATTTATATGCAATGGGGCACCAGTTATTTCTTCCCTGCTATTGCCATGGCCAGCCATATCTCCGCTACTCCTAACCACACGGTCTTCCGTACCACCTCCCTTAAATTCCGCATAGACGTGGCTATGAGTGGTCGCTTAGGCATGGAGATACAACCCAAGAACATGACGGACGATGAAAAGGAACTCTGTCGCAAGGCAATTGCTGAATACAAGCAGATTCGTCCCATTGTACAGTTTGGTAACCTCTACCGTCTCTTCTCACCTTACGAAAAGAAGGGACTGGCATCACTGATGTATGTCGCTGACCAACAAGACAAAGCCGTATTCTTCTGGTGGAAGACAGAGTCGTTCCAGAACGAGCATCTGCCCCGTGTCCGCATGGCTGGTTTGGATGCCAACCGTATGTATAAGGTAAAGGAACTGAATCGCATCGACCTTAAACCTCTGTCTGTTGAAGGTAAGTCGTTCAGCGGTGCCTACCTGATGAACCACGGTCTCGACATGCCATTGCGCAATGAACCGGAATGGTCCAAGAAAACGGATTGGTCCAGCCGTGTGCTGCTGTTAGAGGCAGAATAATTCGAAATATCGAAAAAATGGCACTGAAAGAGAATACCGACCTGCTATCCCATATTCGCGAAGGCCGCGAAATGACACAGGCAGAGAAACTCAGGCTGATTGTCAGCCTGAGTATTCCGAGTATTCTCGCCCAGATATCTGCCACCGTCATGTTCTTTATCGATGCTTCGATGGTGGGACATCTGGGAGCAAAGGCGTCAGCTGCCATCGGATTGGTAGAGACCACAGGATGGTTGATGGGGGGACTGGGAGCTGCCGCCAATATGGGATTCTCCGTTCAGGTAGCCCATGCCATTGGTGCCAACGATTTCAAGCGAGCTCGTCGCATCCTGCGCCAGTCGCTTGTCTGTTGTCTGATTTTCAGTTTTGTGATTTCTACCATCGGAGTGCTCATCAGTGGTCCACTGCCCTACTGGCTTGGTGGTACTGAAGAGATAGCCCACGATGCCTCCGTCTATTTTGCCATCATCGGCTTATGCGGTATCTTTTTCCAGATGAATGGTTTGGGAAGCAGTATGCTGAAATGCTCAGGCAACATGAAGATTCCGTCAGCACTGAACATCCTGTCATGTGTCCTTGATGTCGTCTTCAACTACTTCTTCATCTACATTCTCAATATGGGGGTAATGGGTGCTGCCATAGGAACAGGACTGGCTGAACTCATCACAGCAGCATTGATGCTTTATTTCCTGCTCTGTCGCTCGGAAATCCTGAAACTGGTGGGGCGTCCCAGACGCTCATTCCGTCCGCAGGCTGATGTGGTGAACAATGCCATTAAGATCGGTGCACCCATGAGCCTGCAGCACATGCTGATGGGTGGTGCCCAGATTGTGAGTACCCTCATCGTAGCCCCATTAGGTACTATTGCCATAGCCGCCCACTCGCTGGCCATTACGGTTGAGAGTCTCTGCTATATGCCGGGCTATGGTATTGCTGATGCTGCCACCACCCTGGTGGGTCAGAGTTTCGGAGCTGGCCAGCGTCAGCTCACCAAATCATTTGCACGCATGTCTGTAGGATTGGGCATGACTGTCATGACTGTCATGGGTGTCCTGATGTTTGTCTTTGCACCAGAGCTGATGAGCATCCTCACCCCCGTCACCGACATCATCGACTTGGGCAGTTTATGCCTGCGCATTGAAGCCTTTGCCGAACCTATGTTTGCTGCCTCCATTGTGTGTTATGGTGTATTTGTAGGTGCTGGCGATACGCTGAAACCTTCCATCATGAACCTCACCAGTATGTGGGCGGTCCGTCTGTCGCTGGCTGCACTGTTGGCTCCCACCTACGGACTGACCGGTGTATGGGTGGCTATGGCCATCGAACTGACTATCCGAGGCGGCATATTCCTTCTCCGTCTTTTCTTCGGCAACTGGACGAAGACCATCAAGGCATCCTAAAAAAACAACAGACTGGGAGATCACTCTTCCAGTCTGCTTACTTTCTTTTCCTATTAATAACTAAAAACGTACTTTCTCTATAAAACTAATACCTTTCTACTAACCTAAAACTACTAACAACATCTATGTATGAATCTATGAATCGTTATCCTATCCTTTTTCAATCTTTTCCTTAGTAACCTATTGTCTGTTATCCACAATCTTTTTTGTTTTACCTTATGTGTTCCTCTGAATCACGATGCAAAGATAAGCAGTTTTCACCGACCTGCAATGAAAACTTTCCCTTTTTAGCGAAAAATAAGTGTATTCTTGACCTACATCAACTATTTGTGTTCGCACACAATTGCACACTTTCCACCCAATTCGTAAGGGTTACGAAGTCCGTAACTGTCAACTCCTCAGGGCGTTGCGTTGCAAAAGGGCACGATTCGGCGCTTCCAATCAGCTGTTTGAGTGAAACACGCAACATTTTGCGTCGTTGATTGAATACCGTTTTCACCACCCGTTTGAACAAATCTTCGTTGCATCCTAAGTGTTCCACCTTGTTGCGCGTCATGCGGATAACAGCACTCTGCACCTTGGGGGACGGATTAAAAACGGAGGGTTCTACCGTAAAAAGATACTCCACATCATACCATGCCTGTATCATCACCGACAGGATGCCATAGGCTTTCGTATGAGGCTTAGAGGCTATGCGTTCAGCCACCTCCTTCTGAATCATACCTGTACAGCACGGAATGAGATGACGGTTATCCAGCATCTTGAAGAATATCTGAGAAGAAATGTCGTAGGGATAGTTGCCAGTCAGCACAAACTGCTGTCCGTCGAACACATCCTTTAGGTCCATCCGCAGGAAGTCGCCTGAGATGATATTCAGATTCCCTGCAAAACGCTGTTCCAGGTATTCCACGCTCTCCTTATCTATTTCCACGACTTTAAACGGACGCGGCTTTTCCACGATATACTGGGTCATCACTCCCATGCCAGGCCCCACTTCCAATACAGGCAGGTCGGCAAACGGCTCATCCACCGTATCGGCAATGCGTTTGGCTATCTTCAGGTCGGTCAGGAAGTGCTGACCTAAATTCTTCTTAGGACGTACTTGTTTCATTCTGCTGACAAAGATAAAAAGAAAATCCCTAAAATACAAATGAAAACCAAAAATATTTCGTACCTTTGCACATTACATGAAGATAAGTAATATTATACTGAAGATATTGATGCCTCTCGTTTTGGGAGGTGCCATCCTTTATTGGATGTATCGGGGTGAAGACTGGGACCAGATACTTCATGTCATGACCGACGAAATGAACTGGACCTGGATGTTGCTGTCTTTCCCCTTCGGCATACTGGCTCAGATGTTTCGCGGCTGGCGTTGGAAACAGACTTTGGAACCTGTAGGCGAGAAGCCTCGCACTTCTGTGAGTATCCACTCCATTTTCCTCTCCTACGCTGCCTCGCTGGTGATACCGCGTGTGGGTGAGTTCACCCGTTGCGGTGTCCTGAAGCGCTACGACGGCATTTCCTTCCCCAAAGCCTTAGGCACAGTGGTGACCGAGCGCGCCATCGATTCGCTGTTGGTGATGGGCATCACAGCCATTGTCCTGCTGCTGGAGATGAGCACCTTCGGCATCTTCTTCCGCCAAACAGGAACGAATCTGGAGGGAATCCTACACCGCTTCTCGTGGGCAGGCTATTTCGTGGCAGCCATTTCAGCAGTGGCTATACTCGTTCTCCTGCATTTTCTGTTGCGCAAGCTCTCTATATATAATAAGGTGAAAACTACCATCAAGGGCATTTGGCAGGGAGTCATCTCGCTAAAGGATGTGCGCAACATTCCCCTTTTCGTCTTTTTCACCCTCGGCATCTGGCTGAGCTATTTCCTGCATTACTATCTCACCTTCTTCTGCTTTGACTTCACAGCCAATTTGGGATTAGGGTGTGCACTGGTCACATTTATCGTAGGCAGCATAGCCGTCATCGTGCCGACTCCCAATGGTGCAGGACCTTGGCATTTTGCCATTAAGACCATGCTCATTCTATATGGGGTGGCCGACGAGCACGCACTCTATTTCGTACTCATCGTCCATACCATCCAAACCATGCTGGTAGCCCTGCTGGGCATCTATGCGTGGGTAGCACTGAACTTTACATCTAAACGAATAAGCTATGAATGAAATTTTGAACCTGAACCCAAAGTGCATTTGGAAAAATTTCTATGCACTCACACAGGTGCCACGTCCCAGTGGCCACTTGGAGAAAATCCAGCAGTTCCTGCTCGACTTCGGCAAGCAGGCTGGTGTGGAAGTTTTTAAAGACCCTGCAGGCAATATCGTGATGCGCAAGCCAGCATCTGCCGGCATGGAGAACCGCAAGGGTGTCATCCTACAGGCGCACATGGACATGGTGCCTCAGAAAACGCCCGAATCAACCCACAACTTCGAGACCGACCCCATCCAGCCATGGATTGACGGTGAATGGGTGAAAGCCAAGGGAACCACCCTCGGTGCCGACAATGGTATCGGTGTAGCCGCTATCATGGCAGTGATGGAAGACAAGACCCTGAAACATGGTCCTATCGATGCCTTGATTACTGCCGATGAAGAGACAGGAATGTATGGTGCCAACGACCTGCCTGAAGGCGAATTGCAGGGCGATATCCTGATGAACCTCGACTCAGAGCACTGGGGTAAGTTCGTCATCGGTTCTGCCGGTGGCATCGATGTTACCGCCACACTCGACTATCAGGAAGTGGAAACCGACCGGGAAGATGCAGCCGTCAAGGTGTCCGTAAGCGGACTGCGTGGCGGACACAGCGGACTGGAAATCAACGAGGGACGCGGCAATGCCAACAAGCTGTTGGTACAGATTGTACGCGAGGCCATCAGCGAAACGGAAGCCCGCCTAGCATCATGGAACGGCGGCAACATGCGCAACGCCATTCCCTTCAAAGCCGAGGCTGTGCTGACACTGCCCAAGGAGAATATTGCCGCGCTGAAAGAGATGGCAGAAGAATGGAAAGAGACCTTCAACGACGAGTTTAAGCTCATTGAACCACAAGGCATCGAAGTCCACGTAGAGGAAGTAGCCACTCCCGCCAAGGAAGTGCCCGTAGAGCTTCAGGACAACCTGATTGACGCTATCTTCGCCTGCCACGATGGTGTCATCCGCTACATCCCCGCCTACCCCAGCGTGGTAGAGACCTCGTCGAACCTCGCCATCATCAATATCGAGGGCGGACATGCCACCATCAAGATTCTCGCCCGTTCCAGCCGTGAAGACATGAAGGACTACGTTACCACCATGTTGGAGAGTTGTTTCTCCATGGCTGGCATGAAGGTGGAGACCAGCGGTTCGTACGGAGGCTGGGATCCGAATCCCGACTCTGAGGTTCTGCACCTGCTACTGAAGGAATACAAGGAACTGTTCGGACAGGACGGCATCATCCAGGTAGATCATGCCGGTCTGGAGTGTTCCGTCATTCTGGGCAAATATCCTCATCTGGATGTGGTCAGCTTTGGTCCTACCATGAAGTCGCCCCACACCACCTCTGAGCGCTGCCTCATCGAGACCATCGCTCCTTTCTGGGAATTGCTGAAGAAAGCACTGGAAGATGTGCCCGTGAAATAAAAAACATAAAAAAGTCCGTAGATTTGCATGAATCTACGGATTTTTTGTTTACCTTTGCAACCGAATAACCAAAATAGTAACAAAAAAATGGACGATTACCCGGCGAATCATTACAATTCGTAAGGCATGAGGACAGCAGGCAAGACCGCTAATCCTCTTGCCGCTAAGACCGTTTTTAAAAGGATTAGCATTATGAAGACTTACTGGAACATTACAGGTGGGCTCAGCCAACTCGAAAAGTGGCAGCCTAATTGTTGGATACAAGTGACATGTCCAACGGATGAAGATGTGCAGATGCTGGAAGAAGAATACAAGATTCCTGACTACTTCCTCTCTGACATCAGCGATACTGACGAGCGTGCACGTTATGAATACGACGACGGATGGATGCTCATCATCCTGCGTATTCCCTATGTCAAGGAGGTGCGTTCGCGCACGCCCTACACCACCGTGCCCCTGGGTATCATTCATAAGCGCGATGTCACCATCACCGTCTGCTACTACGAAACCAACATGATGATCGACTTCGTGAGTTATCAGCAGAAGCGTGGCGAAGGGTTCACCGACTATGTCGATATGATTTTCCGCCTGTTCCTATCCTCTGCGGTGTGGTATCTGAAACGACTCAAGCAAATTTCACTGCTCATCGAGAAAGCCAAGCGCAATCTCGACAAGGAGGTAAACAACGAGAGCTTGATAGGACTCAGCCGTCTGCAGGACTCGCTCACCTACTTCAACACATCCATCCGTGGCAACGAGACGCTGCTGTCGAAACTGAAGTTCAAGTTGCAGATCGACGAACTGGATGCCGACTTGATTGAAGACGTCAACATCGAGATGACACAGGCGCGCGAGACTACCAACATTTACTCGAACATTCTGGAATCGACGATGGATACTTATCAGAGTATTATCAACAACAACATGAACACCATCATGCGTACGCTGACCTCCGTCACCATCATCCTCATGTTGCCCACGCTGATATCCAGTTTCTTCGGAATGAACCTCATCAATGGCATGGAATCCAACCCCATCGGTTTCATCGTAGCCATCGTTCTTTCACTGGCAATTTCTGTCGCTTCGTGGTTCTTCTTCCGCCATAAACGACTGGTTTAAGCAACTTTTTCAAAAAAAAGTCAAGAAAAATTAGGTACTTTCATAACTTTTAAGTATTTTTGTACCTAAATAGTGGATACTAACCATTTTCATGAACTTAAATTATTAAGAAATGGACTCTCAAGAAAAAGCTCTCGAACAAGAGCAGAACGTGGAACAGAACGTGGTTGAAACACCGGCAACAGCTCCAGAAGTTGCTGCCGAAGAAACCCCAGTAGCCGAACCTGAACGCAAGCAGTACCAGAACAAAAAAGAAGTACTGGCACGTGCCCGCGAAATAGCGCAAGGTGAAGAGGCACCACAAAAGGAGGAGGTGGACTATCTGAAGACTGCCTTCTACAAGTTGCATATTGCCGAACGCGAAGCACGCCTGAAGGAATACATCGACGGAGGCGGCGACCCAGAGGCTTACCAGATTCTGCCTGACGAGGATGAAGAGGCATTCAAGGCGGAAATGGGCATCATCAAAGAGCGCCGTCAGAAACTCTTCAAGGAGCAGGAACAGGAGAAACAGGAAAACCTGCAACGTAAACTCGACATCATCGAGAAAATCAAAGCTATGGTCACTTCGCCCGAAGAGGCCAACAAGTCATATAAGGAGTTTAAGGCTCTGCAAGACGAATGGAAGGAAATCAAGAACGTTCCTGCCGAGAAAGCCAACGAGCTGTGGCGCAACTATCAGTTGTACGTCGAGCAATTCTACGACTTGCTCAAACTCAATAGCGAGGCACGCGAATATGACTTCAAGAAGAACCTGGAACTGAAGACCAAGCTCTGCGAGGCTGCCGAGAAACTGGCTGAGGAAACTGAAATCATCAGTGCCTTCCACCAGTTGCAGAAGTTGCATCAGGAGTTCCGCGAGATAGGTCCTGTGGCCAAGGAACTGCGCGAAGAGATATGGACACGCTTCAAGGCTGCTTCTACCGTTATCAACAAGCGCCATCAGCAACATTTCGAAGAGTTGCGTGCCAAGGAGGAAGACAATCTGGCCCGTAAGACCGTACTCTGCGAGAAAGTGGAAGCCATTGCCGCCGAAGAGAATAAAGGTAGTGCCGACTGGGAGCGCCATACCAAGGAGATTATCGCTCTCCAGACAGAGTGGAAGACCATCGGTTTCGCTCCACAGAAGATGAACGTCAAGATTTTCGAGCGTTTCCGTGCTGCCTGCGACGACTTCTTCGGTCGTAAGGCTGAATACTTCAAGGGACTGAAGGAGAATTTCAAGGAGAATGCCGACCGGAAGCGCGCCCTTGTTGAGAAAGCCAAGGCTTTACAGGATTCCACTGACTGGAAATCAACCAGCGATAAGCTCATCAACATGCAGAAAGAGTGGAAAACCATCGGCATGGTGCCCAAGAAACTGGGCGACCAGCTGTGGGAGGAATTCTACACTGCCTGCAACAAGTTCTTCGAAGCCCGTAACGCTGCCGGTGTGGTAGGACGTGGTGTAGAACATGCTAATCTGGAGAAGAAACGTGGCATCATCGAACAGCTAAAGGCTGTAGCCGAAGAGACAGGCGACGGATTGCAGGAGAAAGTACAGAAACTCGTTGAGGAATACCAAAGCATCGGGCATGTGCCTTTCAAGGAGAAAGACAAGCTCTATGCCGACTATCATGCCGTCATCGACAAGCTCTACAACGATTTGAATATCAGCGTAGCCAAGCGCCGTCTCAACAAGTTCAAGGACGGTCTGAAGCAAGTGGCAGAACGCGGTGAGAATGCCCTCGATAACGAGCGTGCACGCCTGATGCGCCAGTACGAACAGCTGAAAGCTGAAGTGCAGACCTACGAGAACAACCTCGGTTTCCTCAATGCATCGTCAAAGAAGGGTAACTCACTGATTGACGAGATGAACCGCAAGGTGCAGAAGCTGAAAGACGAAGTTCTGTTGGTTCGTGACAAGATCAAGGCCATCGATGCCGAGAACAGAGATAAAGAGGTATAAATTAACAAACAAAACAGAGAGAGGATACTCCCAGAGGAGTATCCTTTTTCTTTGCCTTGCTCTCCGCACATACAGATACAGATGATACAGATGTTTTCTTATTCTTTACACGCGTACGTACGCAAGAAAAAGAAATATTTATATATAATAAGTGTATTATCTGTATAGTAAATAAAGAAGTTACATTACGGGAAACTATGTTTTTCATTACGAGTTTCCCATAGTTTCATTACGAGTTTCCTATAGTTTCATTACGTGTTTCTTTTTGGAGTGCGGTCGAAAAAAATTGGAGTGCGCTCCAAAAAGTTTTTGAGTGCACTCCAGAAATCTTAAGTTGGGGTACCCGGACAACAAAGCGTTAAATCCTATCGATTTCTGCCTAATTCAAATGTTTGTAAATCTCTGAAAATAAACGCATTATATAATTATATAATTTTAACAATTATCAAACTAATCACGCCAATTTTAAATTATCACGCCAAAAACACGCCAAAAAGTTTGGTTCGGTTCTATCTATTTTGTACCTTTGCAAACGAGTTAAAAAAAACAAATTGTTATGGCACAGATAGAGCTAAGAATATCAAGCAAGGTACAAAAGGAAACTGGGATGTGCGAAGTACTCATCCGCTTCTTCCAAGGTACGAAGTTTAATACAAGGGCAAAAAGCGGTATTTTTGTCTCTCCAGAGTTCTTCGAATATTACATTGACAGAGATAAAACCGAAAAATTAGGAGTGAAGATACCTGGCAACCTGACTACTTCCACTACAGAAAAAGCCGACAAACATCATTACGTCTTACGACAGAGCGGTGTTATTGTTGTAAAACAACGACTTGAAACACCTGAAGTCAGATATCACCGTGAGCAGTCTGCCAAATTGGATGAATTGAAGAAATTTATTATCGAGAAATACGAGGCAAACAGAGATATTCAAATGACGAGTGATTGGCTTCAATTAGTGATAGACAAATTTCATAATCCAGTGAAATATGAGATCAAGCCACAACACAAAGGCTCCTTCTTTGAACTTGTAGAAGAGTATATCGAAAAACGACAGCTTGCCGAGTCGCATGCACGTGTCTATCGTGTATTGTCGAGAGCCATTGCGCGTTATCAAGGCTTTGTCAAGGCGACGGATATTGACAGGAGTAATTATGAATTTGATATAGATAAAGTTACTAAAGAGGATATTGAAGATCTTACCTACTATCTTCGTAACGAGAAAAAACTGTCCGACGAATATCCAGAACTGTTTAAGAAGCTCATTAACGAGTATCCTGCTGCCATCAAAAAGGGACACAACTATCTTGAAGAAAGAGGTGATAATACCATTATCAAGATGCGAACCCGCTTAAAATCTCTTTTCTTGTTCTTCTACGAAGAGGGATTAACAACCAACAGGCCATTTGACGGCGTAAAGATAGGTACGGCTAAGGTGGGAACTCCGATTTACATCACAATAGAAGAACGTAATAAGATTGCAGATACGAATCTTGAAGCAATATGGCAGACTATGGATAAGGATTTCAAGAAGAAATGCAAGATGCCCATCCAGACAATCGTAATGTGTAGGGATATATTCGTATTCCACTGTTTCATAGGATGTCGAGTTAGTGACCTTGTTAAGTTAACTCCCCAGCATATCAACAATGGAATTCTTGTATACACCCCACATAAGACAAAAGACGAGGGCGACGAACCCATTCAGGCTCGTGTTCCATTGCACGACAAAGCTAAAGAACTGATAGAGAAATATAAAGGCATGGATAAAAAAGGAAGGCTGTTCCCGTTTATTTCTGCTCAAAAGTATAACGACGCAATTAAGGCAATATTCACCATGTCAGGAATTACACGCAATGTGGAAGTACGCAACACATTGACAGGAGAGAACGAAATCCGCCCTATTAACGAAATTGCAGCAAGCCACCTTGCTCGCCGCACATTCGTTGGCAATGCATACTTTAAAGTTTCCGACCCCAACTTGATTGGTAAGATGTCCGGTCATGTTGATGGTTCCAAGGCATTCAAACGTTATCGTAAAATTGAGGACGAGACACTGAAAAATGTTATTGACATGATTGGATAAGTAGATTTAAGCGTTAACTATTATATAATAAGGTATAGTAATTTGAAGTATTTGTTGTAACTTTGCACGCAAATGATGACAATAGAAGAAATAAGGGCAGGGAAAGAAGGTCAGACGTTTGACCTGAAAAGCATACAGATAGATCCAAAGGCATTGGCTATCCCTATCGTGGCGATGGCTAATGCCGATGGTGGTATGTTGGCAATTGGCATATCAGACAAGACAAGAAAGATAGAGGGTGTTAACCAACAT
>DEKX01000015.1:29305-30969 GCA_002354095.1 Prevotella sp. UBA2711
ACTTGTCGCTATATGGAATGCACTAACGATGAAGGCAATCCTGATCGTATTCTGCTGATGGATATTCCTGCCAGCCAGTTCCTTCACACAAATCAGGCTGATGAAGCCTATATCCGTGTGGGTGACAAGAGCCGCAAACTGACATTCGAAGAGCGGATGCAACTGATGTACGACAAAGGCGAACGCTCCTACGAAGATACGGCTGTATATGGCGCAACCATTGACGATATCAATATGGATGCCGTTGCTGAATATGCCAAATTGGTAGGTTACAGTAGGTCACCTCTTGAATACTTGCGAGAGAATAACGGTTTTGTCAAGACTAACAAGAAAGGCGAAGAGGATGTCAGTGTAGCCTGTATTCTGCTTTTCGGAAAGAACCCTCAGAACTTCTTCCCTCGCGGTCGTACCCGTTTCATCCGCTATGAAGGTGTTGACGAGAAAGTTGGCGCAGAGATGAACGTCATCAAGGACGTCATCTTTGAGGGAACCATACTGAATCAAGTTAAGAAGACGATTGAGTTTATCGAGACTCAGGTTCGCGAGCATACATTCCTGGGACAACATGCTCAATTTGTGACAAAGCGTGACTATCCAGAGTTCGTCATTCAAGAGATGACGGTCAACGCTTGCTGCCACAGAGCCTACAACATTAAGGGTACAGAGATTCAAATCAAAATGTTCGATGACCGATTGGTATTTGAATCCCCTGGCAAACTCCCAGGACAAGTAAAACCAAACAACATCAGACATACCCACTTCTCTCGTAATCCTAAGATTGCTGCATTCCTCAAAGCATATCATTATGTTAAGGAGTTTGGCGAGGGTTTTGATCGTATCTGCCGTGAACAGGAGGCCAATGGTGCAAATGTTCCTTCTTTCAGGACAGACGAGTTCATTTTGAAAATTACTGTGCCAAAGGTCACAGAAAACGTGAATGTAAATGTTGCCAAGGTGAATGAAAATGGGCAAAAGGTGAATGAAAAGGTGAATGAAAACGATATAAAGGTTACTGTAAAGGTAAATGCAAATCGTCATGGGTTGATAGAAAAGTTGATAGAAAAAGCTATCAGCAATCATGATAAGTTGACAGAAAACCGCATTACCATAATTGAACTAATGATAGACAATCCATATATATCTGTAGTAGAACTTGCAAAAGCTGTTGGAATTAGCGTTAATTCCATTATGCGTAATATAGATTATATGCGCGGCAAATACCTTCGCCGTGTTGGCCCAGACAAGGGCGGTTTTTGGGAAATAATTGAATAGACAAGAAAAAGATTGTAGATGGATAACAAATATACATTTAAAGATTTTCTGGCAGACCTGAAGCAATGGCAGTCAGAGAATTTAGTGGAGTATTATAGATTCCTTGGTCTTTTAGGCCAAGAAGAGTTGCGTATCATGAACGTATTCTTTGCGCTAGTCAAGCAGATGTCGTTCCGAGTCCCCCGTCTGGTTGTCGAAGATGACGTTAGAATTCCACATGAGATGGCAGACATCATCAAACGTTCCCACACCATAGAAAGAATGATCAATGCTATGGGTTACACAGACCCAGAGCCTTTCTTGATGGCTCTGTTCTATTGGATCTACTTTGACCATAGTTATGAATGGATCTATTCAAAGATTAAGAACCCAATTCCTGGCTATAAACTTGG
>DEKX01000001.1:0-11412 GCA_002354095.1 Prevotella sp. UBA2711
TAGGGTAAAACAAAGGCGCAAAGGATAATCGCCCTCCCCTGCCCTCAGCCAACACTATAAAAACATAACAGCAGAATTCATATCCCATGTTCTTGGGGATCGTGCTTCCCTCTTTACTACATTTAATTCTAGCAATTGTTACATTTAAATCTAGCAGGTTCTAGAATTAAATCTAGCAAATGCTTGGTTTACGTTTCATTCCTAACCAATCTTGACACGATAAAAAATGCCGAAATATTTGCAAGTTTCAGAAATACTTCTTATCTTTGCACTCGTTAATATCATTTATTTACTTAAATTCAAATGCGTATGAAAACAAAATTATGCAGAAAATGTGTAAAATCGGGCAAAATGCTTGGTAGTGTGAAATCTTTTAGCTACTTTTGCCGATGAGTACAAGACGTGAACGGGCTAAAGCCCAAACAGTACAGCGAGTCAAAGCTTTGGATCTTGGAGGTTCAAAACTTGTAGAGGAACATCCAATAGCCAAAAAGATGGGTGATTTCTTCATTGATGTGGCAAAACTAATCATCGGTGGAGTTATCCTTGCAGGACTGATGAAGCAGGATATAGATTATCAGTTCCTGTTTTGGTTAAGTATCTTAGTGGTCTCGATTTTTATTACTTTTGGAATGTATCTGATTAATTTTGCAAACAAAGACAAGAGATAAATTATGGATTTAATAGGAGCAATTGCAGCAATGGGTGGCATAGTCGTAGTATTATGGATTGGCACCGCTATTTATCTGAGAATCAAGGAGGGTTATTAAATAAAATCAGCCGAGAGTTTCAGAGCTCTCGGCTTTTTTATTAATCGGAGATTCCAGACGATACGACACAAAAACCTCCGTCCCTAACGTGTTCATCCCTAACGTGTTTTAGAATTAGTTACTCACCCAAGAGATTCTGGCGTATCCATCGCCCGCATGTCCTGTTTCATTGCCACCGCCAGGAGCAGGAAACGAACTATTTCCGGCAATAGTTTCTTTTGGTGTTGATACGCCACCGATGTAGCCTGAGCCACCACCGCCGCCGCTGGAGTTTTGAACTCCTCCCCATTTTCCACCCCACCAACCACCACCGCCTCCACCTGCATCGTGATTGGTGCCAGGCACAGGTTCTCCTATTCCCTGCTTGTAACCACTGCTCTGCGTACCAGCCTTTCCACTCAGAAATGCCCCTTCTGAACGAGGCTCACCTCCGCTTTCACCTCCCCCATAGCCACCAGATCCGTCGTTACTTCCGCCAAGAGTGCCAGCCCATTGACTTGTTCCATCATCTGTTCCGCCACCACCACCAGCAACTATCAATGTCCCACTTGGATTCCATGTGGAAGAAGCAGAAATAACAGGGGTCGATGGATTGTTCGTTGTAGAAATATGTGTCATGCCACCGCCACTACTACCATTACTGCCGCTTCTTACAAGGGTACTGCCGCCGCCATTCCAACCACCATCAGCATTTGTAGAAGTAGAGAATTGACCTTTACCGCCAACAAAAACAAAGAGGGTTGTGGTGCCAGTTCCTGTTATACTATAATTCCCGTATGAATATCCTCCGAGACCTCGATGAGAGCCTATACTCTGATCTGTCTCACCACCACCGCTTGCACCCCAACACTGAAGTAAATACTTTCCTTTGGGTAGTGCTATGCTCTGTGCTGTCTTTGTACAGCTAAATCCTACATAATTAGTTGTATTAATAGTATAGGTGGCAGACCCTATGTAATTGCCTGTAGCTGTAACAGTGATGGTAGCAGTACCACTATTGATAAATGCAGTGCCTCCCTTCAGTGCGCCTGTGGAAGCATCAACCCCTACAAGGGCAGTATTACTGGATGTAAACTCCACCGTAGCATCGTTTGGGCTTTTTGTCAAATTATACTTTGTCTGGTTCCAGATGTAATCTACTGTTTCTGACGATGCGGCAAAAGTAAGTGTTGTCGGGCAGCGGTTAATCGTAAACGTCTTGCTCTGCGTACCACTATAGTAGCCGCCCTTACCAGTTACTGTCACCGTTGCCGTACCTGCGTTGATGTTGTTGCTGTAAGACAGTTCATAGTCAGTATCCTTTACGAGTGTCTTTGTCCCATCCTTAACTATCGGGGTCGGGGTTTTTGCCGTACCGTCATACGTATAATCGGCGATGTCGCCAATAGTCAGTGTACTCACCTCTTTCAGGTCTTTCACGGAGATGGTGTAGTTATACTGCGTACCGGCAACGAGCGTAAGGTTCTCGTTCGGGATATAGCAGTAGGTTCTGCTGTCGGATGTCTTGATGATGACAAACTTCTTGTCGGCCACTTCATAAGTGGTTGGTATGAGTACGGCACTGTAGCACGAGTTTGCTGCCTCGGTCTTTGGTGTAATCTGTCCCTTCTCACTCCCGATATTATCCCACGTTCCGATGTCCCCACTCGTCGGCTTATGGAATTTCGCCGTAGTCGGTATTGGAGTCTCACTGCCGTCACCGATATATATTTCCGATATGTCTAAGTCGCCTGGCTTGATATGCGTAAGACTAATCACCAGACGGGTCATCTGATGACAGAACTGGATGGGAATGCCGCCACTATAGTGTTCGTAGTCGAAGGGTGTCGCTTTGGAATAAAGCAACTCACCATAGCTGGCGCTTTGATCCTCCGAAAGCGTGTAAGTCTGATTGTCAGGGTCAGACGATGTGGTCGAACCGTCACCGTAGCTCCAAGCCCTGATGTTGACACTCTCACCTGTACTCTTCCAGAAGAAGGCATCGGATGCACTGCCGTTATAGGCAAGGCTGCTTGTCCAAACCTCAGGGTCTGCCGATGTCTGGCTGGTGGCAGTCACTTTGTAGTTCTTCGTCTCATCAGTCACACCACGTGTTAAGCCTATTGTAACAAGGTCGTTGACCGTGAATTTAGCGATGCCGTTCACGTCTGTCGATGCACGGGTGCCTTCACTGCGCTCCACACTCATGCCTCCGCCAACCTTGAAAATCATCTTCTCACCCATCACAGCATCGCCACTAAGGGTACTGTCCTGCCACTCTACTACTCTCTGGCCGGTTCCTGTGTCAGAATTGTTAGGTTCATCATGGGTACACGACAGCCCTGCGCCCAATAGGCACAGCATGGCTGCAATAAATGTAGTTCTCTTCATCTTGCATTACTCTTAGTTTGTTGTCCAACGAAAATAGAATGCAAAAAGTAAAGGGCACAAAAAATGGCGTGGCCACTCTTATGCACTTGACCTAAGGGGCAGACCCGAGAAATTGGAACCCCTCCAATCGAATAAGAATGCTCCACGCCAAAAGCGTGCGCATAGCTACTGATTGGAAGGAAATGCCAACTCTGGCCTCTCCCTTTGCTTCTTAAATCGAACTATTCCAAAACAGATTTCTCGGGTCTTTTCAGTCAAGTGCGAAATAAAAGCTAATGCATTGGATTCGGGATTTCTCCCCGATATCCGCCGCAAAGATAAGAAATATTTCTGAAATAAAAAAGAATTTAGACAGTTTTTGATAATAAAACAGTCGGATTAGGGTTGGGATAACACAGCGCACGGTGTGATGTTTTGGGATAAACAAATTTCTCTACGAGAAATGTTGCAATACACTATACATTCCTACATTTTCTTTGTAACTTGCTGAAAGATAATAGCTTAATGAATGTATAGAGACTTCATAAAAACATGCAGCTATACATTATTGGCTCAAAATCAGACTTATTTTAAGGTGAAATATCATCTAACGCACTGATTAATAGCTTGTTTCACGACAGTAACCTAAAAGGAAACAAGTTGTTTCCCACGATGAAACACTTTGTTTCTCTAGGGGAAACAATTTGTTTCCATTGTTACTATACCTGTGAAACAACGGTTTCCTTCCTTCGTGGAAGCCAGCTGAATGAAGTGAAAAAACGGCTTCCACGATTAAAAAAGCGCAGGGGGAAGCCCCGCTGCGCTTTAGAACCAATTCATCAGAGAACGTAGATAGGCTGTCAGTTCCGCAGCCATCTTCTCATGCTGCCAGAGGCTGGGATGAAAATCATTGCCGTAGCCCAAATCACCATTCTGATAGGTGAAGTTGAAGCGATAGACTTCCCTATCACCTGCCTTATTGGCCTCAGCCACCACTTCATCGAGAATATTCTTGGCAATCTCCAACTCTTTGTCGAGCAACATCGAACCGCAGAGGAACACGATCTTAGCCTTAGGATTATGCTGGCGCACCATCTTCAACAGTGTCTGATACCCCTGCTTCAACAACTTCACATCGTAGTTGTTGGTGGAGAGGTCGTTAGTACCAAGATTGACGCAGACCACATCAGGCTGATAACGCTTAAAATCCCATTTCTCTTTTAAAAACGTAGGTTCACCGCGAAGCTCTGGCTTCCAGGCATAGCCCGTATATTCATACTGCACAGGCATATTCGAGTCAGGAGTCCCCGTCTTTGGACCACCAAAGTTCCTGTAGGCACCAATACCACTGCGTGCTACTACCCAGTGTTGTGCATCGAGAGCACGAGCCGCCAACGAAGCGTAACTGTAATAATGGTTCTCCGTCTCGTAAGAGAAACCCTCTTTCGCATTCGTTCCTTCGTTGCCATAGCCACAGGTAATCGAATTGCCGATGAATTCGAGTTTTCTCGCAGGTAAGGACGGGGCTTTAACAAGTTTGCAACCCTTGTCGAGCACAAAGCCCCAGAACTCTGGATAGAACTCAAACCCCTCAATGACATACATCAGACGGACAAGATGCTGCCCACAGGGAAGGGCTGTAGCGAGAGTTACAAGAGAGTCTTTCTTGCCTGTAAACGCTACCTTAAACGGTTCCGCACCATCTATCTGAGCCATAAAATAGCCGCTGCCAGGTTTGGCAAGCATTTTCAACGATGAACCTTCGAAGGCCGCAACGATCTGAATACCAGGGAAGTTCCAGGCCGGTCGTTCAGGATTGGCAAAGCTGATACGCCCCGTGTATTGGATGAACTTGTCCGAAGGACTGATGATACTCCCCTTAATAGGCAAGGTCTCTGTAGCAAAGGTACTCATGCACATGATAGTCATCAGTGCTGTCAAAACGATCTTTCTCATCTTATTTAGTTATTTGTTACTTAGTTTTAATAATAGCTGTCCAGCCACCACCACTGCTAAGATGGATATTAAGCCGGTCTTTATCTGTCACAGCTTGTTGCGAATGTTTATAGTCGGTAGCCTCCTTATCGGCATTGATGCCATCAGCAAAGATATCTGCAGAGAACTGTCCTGCCCCTAAGAAACTCATATCGATAGTCAGGTCGCGAGCTGTCCAGTCAGTCATAGCAGCCACATACCAGGTAGTACCCTTACGACGGGCAATGACAGTATATTCGCCTAATTGACCATCAAGGGCTACTGTTTCATCGAAAGCAGTTGGAATCTGTGCGATGAAATCGGTACATTCCTGATTCTGCATATATTTCGTAGGACTGTCTGCCAGCATCTGAAGCGGTGCCTCGAAGGTGGTGTACATCGCCATCTGATGCACTCGTGTGCCCTGGCTCATCGGATGGTCGTTATTGCCAAAGAAGCTGTCTTTCAACGCATTCGTCATAGCACCAGGTGTATAATCCATCGGACCGGCAAGCATACGGAGATAAGGTGCTGTGACATCATAACGAGGCTGGTTGTGCAGCGGACCGTCACCAACCCGCGGCTCCCACTTGGAATTCTCCAGACCCTTCACACCCTCGAAGTTAAAGATGTTCGGATAAGCACGCTGGATACCAAAAGGCTTCAGTCCGTGATAGTCGAGATACAGATGATACTTGGCGGCGCAGGCAGCCATCTGATAGGCAGAGGCTATCACCTGCTGGTCGTCGCGATCGAAGAAATCGACTTTGAAACCTTTGATCCCCATATCGGCATAATGCTTCATAACAGTCTCCATCACAGAAGTGCCTCCTAATGGATTACTGCCGATCAAATTACGCCAACTGGACCACAGAATGATACCTACGCCCTTCTCACGACCATAGGCAATGAGGCGGGGCAAGTCGATTTCCGGACTAAGGTCCTCCATGAGCGACTCCTTGCCACTCCAGCCTTCATCGATAATGATATATTCGATCTGATTCCTGGCAGCGAAGTCTATATAATATAAATAGGTATTGGTGTTCATGCCTGACTTGAAGTCAACACCTGTGATATTACAGTTGTTCCACCAGTCCCACGCCACCTTTCCGGGTTTGATCCACGAGACATCCGCAATACGGCAGGCAGGCGCAAGGCGCTGAGCCATATCACAATTCAAGATATCAGCATCACGCTCTGTAATAACCACAGCCCGCCAGGGGAGTGACTGCTCCCCGTTCAGTTTGGCAATATAGTCAGCACGCTTTGTCGGTATCAGGTTCAACCTGTCATAGCCACCAACCTTCTGAGCCAGTGGATAAGGTGCGAACTCCGCCTTTAATGAATGGTTCGATCCCTTCTTTAAGAACATGCCAGGATAGTTCTCCACACCAGCATCCATCACAATCGCCTTCATGCCACCAGGCAGACAGACAGCGAAAGGAGAGATCGCCAACGAGTCAGCATACATCTTCGAGAGAGGCACTTCATCGTAGTAGGACTCGAAAGAGTAACAATAGCGTTCACCATTACGGTTGTCGTTGACATAAGGGATAAAGGCAGGATAGTCGTCAGCGAAGCAAAACTCTGCCGTTTCATTAGTCACCAATGCCGGTTTCTTCTCTTTAGAAATCAGACGATAGGCTGCGCCGTCATTATAGGCACGCACTTCTATCGTAAACTTCTGTGTGGTATAAAGCATCAGCTGACTATATTCATCCTTGATGGCCAGGCGCTTATAAAAAGGATTCTTAAAACTGCTATTGACAGAGTGGCGAGCCACCTTTCCAACCGTTCCCAAGCCAATAGTCTTCTTACCTTGCACCATACGGATATTTATTGCAGAAGGCAGTAATACCTGTTGCCCATTGTAATCTACCGACCATTTTACTTCCGCATCAGTATTAACGGTTACCTTTACCTTTCCATTGGGGGAACTCACCACATAGTTACCTGCAGAAGCAGCTATCGCTACAAGGCAGGAAAGCACCAGCATCCTTGTTCTCATGTTGCAAATCATTTTTTAAAGTTAGTGACTGTTTTGAGTTATTTCCGGTGCAAAGATAAAAAAAAATCCATAAAAACTATTTTTTATCGAAAAAATATTCATCTTTTAATTTAATTTGCCTATCTTTGCATCAAGAGAAATAAATACAAATGGAAAAGAATACACTAAAGGCCCTACAACAATGTCCACTTTTTGAAGGATTTACAGCTAAAGACATTGAGCAGATGATGGACAATATCCCTTATCGACTCGTCAGATTCGATAAGAAAGAGGTGTTCCTGTCAGCAGGTACACCATGCAAGTATGCCGATATCGTTGTGACGGGTGAAATGATTGCACGAATGGAGGGACCATCAGGCAAGTATATGCAGATCACATACAAGCCTGTTGGCTCGTTATTGGCCTCCGCTTTTATTTTTGGCAAGAACCACATCATTCCTGTTAACTTGATGGCCAGCAAGCCAACAACGATTCTCAGGATGACACCTAACTCCATGCAGATGCTTCTCAATATAGATGAACGTTTCAGATTCAACTTCATCCAACTCTTGTCCGCATTCTGTGACACTTTGTCGCGGAAAGTACAGCTGCTTACGCTTCACACCGTCAGGGAAAAGGTAGCTATCTTACTCTTAGAACAGGCAAAGCGGCATAACTCCGATGATTTTATACTGGAGAAATCGCGCCAGGAGATAGCCGACTCTTTCGCCATCCAGAAATTCTCACTACAAAGATGCCTGAAAGAGTTTGCCGCTGATGGTATCATCCAGCTTGACGGCAAGCAGATTGTCATCCTCAACAAGAACAGGCTGATGACTATAGCTAATGTCATCGAATAAAAGCATTATCTCCGCCAGAAGAGCGAGGTAATATCCTCGAAGGTGCCTTTCTCGTTCTGCCGATATAGACGCTGATTGGTTGTCGGCTTCTTCAAAGGTCCAAGATGCTTAATGAAGGGACCGATCTTGATATAGTCGAAATCCTGTTTATTGATAATTGGTGAGATAATGGTCTTCCCACTATACCAAGCTACTTTGAATTCCGGGTGCTCCTCGTGGATATACTGAGCCAGTTGGTTTACACCCTTGGGGTCGCTATCGCCTCCCATAAAGGAGATGCAAGTGATGTCTTTGCCGTATTCTTCGGCAAAGTTATCAATAGCATCTGTATTCAGCGGTAGTCCGATATCTTCCCAAAGGTAATGGCTATGACACCCAGGACAGTGACACGGGCAATTAGAAATGTTAATTGCCAGTGTCACCTCGTTGGGTATCTCTTGAAATACGATGCCTGTGTTGACGTACTTCAACATTTCTTAGTGAGCCATTGCGTAATAACGACGTGAAGCCTCTTCCTGACGAGCCTGCGAGAAGTTGCTCACACGCTTCAGGTAGCCGATGATGCGGGTCATATAGTCAACATTCTTCGAATGACAGTGCGGGCACTCCTTCAGATAGCGCTTGTCAATATAACCACAGTCGTTACAAACCGTATTGGGGATGTTGAAAGTGAAATAGTTACATCCTTCATTGGCTGCCACCTTCAGCAGATGGGCGTACTGTTCCTTTGTCAGATGCTCCTCCAAGTTCATGTGGAGAGCCGAGCCACCTGTCAGGTGCTCAATATAGGGGGCACCATGCAGCTTGAACTTGTCGATAATAGTCAGTGAGTCGTCCTCAACTACATAGAAATAGCTGTTGTAACAGTCACGTGGCACGAAGTAACCATCTTCACGATCCCACTTAGCGTGCTTAACACCGACGTTCTCAGCAGGAATCATCTCGCAGTTGAACATCACATCCTTTGTGCGGTACTGCTTGTTATACTTCTCAATCAGCCCGAGGATACCCTGTACGAAGTGCAGGTAGTCGTCGTTAGGCGTAATCTTCAATCCCATGAACTCGGCAGCTTCCACCAAACCGTTGATACCAATGGTAAGATACTGACGAGCGATGTTAATATAGCCGGCATCGAAGAGCGGCAACATGCCATGTGCCTGAAGCTCTTTCAGATTCTCATTATAGGCTATCTGCACTTTATGGCAGAGGTCGATGATACCACCCAGATAGTCGAGGTAATCGAGCTCATGATTGACAGCATACTGGATACAACGGTTCAGGTTGATGGTCAGTACGCTCTTAGAACCTGTACTTACACCACCAGCTCCAAGGGTATAGCTGAATCCGTTGTCGGTAATCTCGTTGCGCAGACGGCAGCAAGAACTCAATGAGTCGGCATTATTACTCATATAAGTGAAGAATGAGTGTCCTTCGCTGTACATCTCTGCTGTAAAGTCACCCCACTCCGGATCCTTACAGTCACCATTCTCATCGGTGAGCAGTGCCATTGTCTCTACAGGGAAGGTCAACAAGGTCTTTGTGCGCTCCTTATTGAACCACTTCATAAAACGTTTCTGCAACCATGAGAGACTCTCCCAGTCGGGCTTTGAACCATCAGGGAAGTAGAAATCGCCAAAGATGCTCTCGAAATAGTACTTATCATAGTAGGCGATATTCCAGAAAACAGCCTGATAGTTACGGGCACCTGTGGGCTGATTCAGTGTATAGACAATCTGCTCGAAGTAATCGGTAATGACCTTATCAATAGTACGCTTCTTCAGACTGAGGTCAGCCTGCTCGTCGGCACGCTTGTAATAGTCAGGTCCATACTCCTTGCCAATAAAGTAGTTCATGTACATCAGGAACTCTGGTGTAGCACATGCACCGCTCAGCATAGAGCTGACCATGAATACCATATTAACAAAACCGCCAGCAAATGACTTGAGGTTGGTTGGTGCTGTAGAGTTACCACCAATAGCCACAGTACCACCAATGAGCCAAGGATACATGGTGATAGAAGCACAATAATTGGCCAACGAAGTCTCGTCGTTCTTATATATAAAATGGTGTGTCAGTTTGTTGATATATTCATCCGCCAATTCCTTCCCGTACATTTTTTTGATACGGTCGGTGAGAAGACGACGATTCAAACGGATAAAGTTTGACTTAGGCAACTCACCAATCAAGGTTGCAATATTCTTATGCTCCACATTGGCATTAGCATCATATTTTGAACCAGTGGCAGCATTCACCGATTCTGTATATTCAGAGAGGAACATCATTTTCTCCAAGGTGTCGCGATCCTCAGAGTGTAACTGACGATAAAGGATGAAGGACTTGGCTACCTGATAAAAACCTTCACGCATAAGAGCCTCTTCCACCTGATTCTGAATATTTTCCACTGTAATGTCATCGTGGATGTCCAGATGGCTGAGAATCTTGGAAATCGTACCCAAATCTGCAGGGCAATTCACACTGTCGAATGCCTTCACAATAGCATTCATAATCTTGTCCAAAGAGAACTGGTCTTTCGAACCGTCTCGTTTCGTGATAGTAAAGTTCTTAATCTCCATTGTATCGTTTGTTAATGTTTATGCACCGAAGTTAGGTCACAAGTTGTCCGTTTTGGATAACTATTTTATTTTTTGATTGGAAAAAGTTGTCCGTTTTGGACAACCGAAATCGGATGCAAAGATACAAAATTTCCAGATATGCATCTATATCTTATCACAAAAAAAATGAGGTCCACCTTAATATTTAACTCATATTAACTCTTAAGATCGGAGCTTTGGTAGGTAGATTCCAAATTAATTTCGTACTTTTGCAACCGATATTGGAAGATCAATATGATGGACGAAGATTTTGATATACGCCAAGAACGGTTTTCCCAAGGTGAGAAAGACTTTGAGAATGCTCTGCGCCCACTGAGTTTCTCAGATTTCAGTGGACAGAAAAAAGTTGTGGAGAATCTCGAAGTGTTTGTTGAAGCCGCCAAATTTCGTGGCGAACCACTTGACCACACACTACTACACGGTCCTCCAGGACTGGGTAAGACCACCCTTTCGAATATCATCGCCAATGAACTGGGTGTAGGATTTAAGATCACTTCTGGTCCTGTACTCGACAAGCCTGGTGATCTGGCAGGTATTCTCACTTCATTAGAGAAAAACGATGTGCTCTTTATCGACGAGATACACCGACTGTCACCTGTTGTAGAGGAATATCTCTATTCCGCAATGGAAGACTACCGGATTGACATCATGATTGACAAAGGTCCTTCTGCCCGTTCGATACAGATTGACTTAAACCCATTTACCCTAGTGGGTGCCACCACTCGCAGCGGTTTGCTGACAGCTCCGCTACGTGCCCGTTTTGGAATCAATATGCACTTAGAGTATTATGAGCCGGAAACTCTGCAAGCCATTATCGAGCGTTCAGCAAATATCTTAGGTGTACCCATCACAGAGGATGC
>DEKX01000001.1:11561-13128 GCA_002354095.1 Prevotella sp. UBA2711
GACGAAATCGACAACAAGATCTTGCTTACCATCATCGATAAGTTCCGAGGTGGTCCCGTTGGCATCACCACTATCGCCACAGCGATTGGCGAAGATGCAGGTACCGTTGAGGAGGTCTATGAACCTTTCCTTATTATGGAAGGATTCATCAAGCGTACACCTCGTGGACGCATGGTGACAGAACTTGCCTACCGTCATTTTGGACGTAACCCATATAGCGGTAACATCATGGAACCTAATCTTTTTGATTAACAAGGTAGAAATATGGAAAGAACAGGAATATTCGTTGGAAGTTTCAATCCCTTTACAATCGGTCACGACTCTATCGTGCGTCGTGCACTCCCCTTGTTCGATCATCTGATTATCGGTGTTGTAGGAGACAATGTGCATAAGCCTGACATGCCCTCTGCCGAAACTCGGATGCAAGCTATCCGGGAGCTCTATGCCGACGAGTCACGCATCAGCGTAAAACCTTATCATGGCCTGGCGATGGATTTTGCTAAAGCAGAAGGGGCTCAGTTTATCGTGAAGGGGGTTCGTAATGTCGGCGATTTCGAACATGAGCAATGGCAGGCCGACTTTAACAGACATTTAGGAGGTATCGAGACCATCCTGCTCTACACAGAGCCAGAACTGGCAAGTGTTTCTTCCTCCGCATTACGCGAACTTTCACATTTCGGCGTTGATGTCAGCCCTTATTTACCCAAGAAGAAAAGTTAACAGACAAATGATAACCTATAGTACAGAAGGGGTAAAGTTCCCCAATATAAAGAAACGTGAGACATCAAACTGGATTCACCGTGTGGCAGAATCTTACGGAAAGAAGATTGGCGAAATCGGCTATATGTTCGTCAATGACGAGAAGATTCTTGAGGTCAACAACGAGTATCTGGGCCATGACTATTACACAGACATCATCACATTTGACTATTCAGAAGGCAAGGTACTCAATGGCGACCTGGTCATCTCACTTGACACCGTCTTTACAAATGCCGACAAGTTTGGGCGCCCGTTTGATGAGGAGCTCCATCGTGTCATTATCCACGGCATACTCCATCTCTGCGGTATCAACGACAAGGGACCTGGTGAACGGGAAATCATGGAGGCTGCAGAAGACAAAGCGTTGGCGATACTTTAATCATCGCCAACGTTTTTTGATTGCGTTTCATTTATGGCAGATAAGTAGCTGATGCCCTTTATCCGCTATCGTAGTAGCAAATATATACATATCGCCACCATCCTGGAGTTTCAGGCGTTTCCTCAGTTCTATCACTGAGAGGGGGAAGTTTCGTACTGCGATATTGGCCTGACGGATGCCTGTCAGCGCCTCCTTTAGTTCACGTTTATTCATAGAGGTCATTTTGTCAACCACAAAACGACGGCCTGGGAAATCTGGCACTTCTCTATCTGATATGAAAAGATGACTGTTTTTATCGACTGGCATCATCTGAAAACGCATAGCCAGCTCTCCAAAGCAGCCTGCTTTCATGATGGAAGCGTTAGGAACATAAAGGAAACGGAAAGACGAGGGCATTGGTGATTGGGAACGACTCTGAACAAGGTCTGG
>DEKX01000001.1:13186-20969 GCA_002354095.1 Prevotella sp. UBA2711
GTCTCTGACAGGACAAGCAACAACTCCTTACACTCATTATCCACTGACACAATATGTACCTCAGTCACGGTTTTCAGATCTTCGACAGCTTTTCGCCAATCTAACATTGGAGACAGTTTTACCATCACACGATCTGCCTTATGCAATAATTCCTCCCGTAATTCAAGTATATTAGGAGTACAGTCTGCAATACCATACGTACGCCCTCCATGTTCATCTCGACGTGCAGGATCAATGAAGATAAGATCAGCGTACTCCATCGTGTGCAAATAATCTACGCCATTGCCACAGCGCACCTCTACCTGATTCAAGCCAAGCCGTTTATAGTTCTCAGCTGTAACAGCACATAGATTAGCTTGCTGTTCAATGGTGACAGCCTGTTGAAAGCCTTTTGCAATAAAGGCGGCATCAACACCGAAACCTGCTGTCAGATCAACAAAGAGTCGTCCCTTACCTGCAATCCGAGCCTTATAGATGGCTGTAGCCTCACTGGAACACTGCTCCATAGAGAGGTGCGGCGGATAAACAAGTCCTTCACAAGCAGCCCACGAGGGTATTTTAGTACGTGCTTTCTGCCAGCCTGCTATCTGTTCCAGTGCCTCATGCATATCAACCTCAGGATATTTTGCGCCCTGAAGAGCCAGCCTGCGCACATCATCAGTTCTGTGCTGCCGGATAAAGTCGAGAGTTACTTGATTTATCAATTCCGGAAATGCTCTTTATTTTAATTTAACCAAGGAAGAAGAGACTGACACCCACAACAGAGATGAACGCACCAAGAACAACCTTCCACGTGATCTTCTGATGGAAAAGCCAGTAAGATGGCAGAATGATGATGATAGGTGTCATCGCCATCAGTGTAGAGGCAATACCGGCTGCTGTATATTGGACAGCCATCAACGAGAAGCCCACTCCAACAAAGGGACCAAAGATCGTTGTAGCGACAGCAACCCCCATTCCCTTCCGATCATGAAATGCCTCACGAAGCGGCGAAAGACCTTCACGCCAATATAATAATAAGGTGAAACCGATGATACCGGCAACACAACGTAAGAAGTTTGCACTGAAAGACACCAGCCATGCCGGCATAGCATCCACATCGTAATGATCCATACCAATCTTACTCAGTACGAGACCCATACCCTGACACATAGCAGCACTAATAGCATAGAGGACACCATTTAGTGGCAATTTCAGGGATACACGATGGTGCTCGCCACGCCCTAAGACTGAAATGCCGATACCAAGAAGTGTTACCAGCATCGCCACAATGCTCATCAGCGACATCTGCTGACCAAGTGTTATCCAAGCCATCAGAGCCGCAGCCAGAGGTGCAAGTGTCATAAAGAGCTGTCCATATCGTGAACCGATGATGATATAGCATTGAAAAAGACAGAAGTCACCGATGACATAGCCCACCAAACCAGAGAGGAGCATCCAGCCACATGCTTCCGCTGGTATTCCCATAGGTAATGGTGTACCAACTGCGAACCAGAACAAACCCAAGGAGAAGATCAGTGCCATTGCCATACGGAGCACATTAAGCGTAAGGTTACCCAAACGCTTGCTGCCAAACTCACTCAGAAGAGCTGTAGCAGTCCAAGAGAAAGCCACACCGATAGAAATCAACTCACCTAAATATGCCATTGTTTTGTCTATTTTCGTATTTTGTTTGGAGGAAATCAACCTTTCTTGTCTGACTGGGCTTTATTCACACTACCCGCCTTTAGAAGTCGCTGTTGAGCCTCATCATAGCTCAGACCCAACATATCCTGAAGCATCCGTGTGCCACGATCTATCAGCTTTGCGTTCGTCAACTGCATATTCACCATACGATTGCCTTGCACTCGACCCAAACGAATCATCAGCGTGGTCGAAATCATGTTCAGCACCATCTTCTGGGCCGTTCCACTCTTCATTCTACTAGACCCCGTCAGGAACTCTGGTCCTACAATGGTTTCGATAGGGAAGTCAACCGCCTTTGCCAACGGACTATTGGGATTACTGGTGATACAACCCGTCAACAAGCCATTCTCCTTTGCCAGTTTAACAGCTCCCACCACATAAGGTGTTGTACCCGACGCGGCAATGCCCAGTACAGTATCGCTGGACGTTGGACTATATGCCTGCAGATCCTTCCAACCCTGTTCTTTGACATCTTCAGCCCGTTCTACAGCATGGCGCAAGGCACGGTCACCACCAGCAATAATCCCAATAACCTTCTTATCGGACACACCAAAGGTAGGAGGCAACTCACTGGCATCCAATACGCCTAAGCGTCCACTGGTACCCGCACCGATATAAAAGAGTCGCCCGCCCTGATTCATTCGCTCTTCTACAGCTTTTACCAAGGCTTCAATTTGCGGGATAGCTCTATGCACAGCATCTGCCACCCGACAATCCTCTTCATTGATATGGCGCAGCAACTCTACGACTGACATCTGTTCGAGATGGTCGAAACGCGAAGGTTGTTCTGTGATTTTATCTACTTTATCTGACATGTCTTATTTCTGTTATAGTCTGATAATGATGATTCAGTTAATAAAGTTACATCTTCGGTAGCATTAGTGGCTGCCTCAATGACCATTCCATAGTTGTCAAGCGTATAGAAGATATAGCCAAACACACAACAGCCCATACAGAGCAACACGGTATATGGCCAAACAGAATAAGGTATTAAGGCTGTCAGGATAATACTGCCCAAACCCCATAAGATAATCATGTAGCAGGCGATAGACATAGAACGCTGTCCCCAGAATACGGATTGCTTAACCGTTGATGACCACCAGCGGGCATTCATCTCGGTAACAGGCAGTCTCTTGAACTGACGTCTTACCCTATAGTTGGTATTTAAGAAGTCAACACTCATCCAAGCAACATGAACCAAAAACACGCCAACTCCAATATTCAAGATGGGAAAGGAGTCCATAAACGCACCCACCCAAAGGACTGTTATACCGATGAGAAGGGCAATAGCATCCCGTACAATTACGAAATGTCGCAAATACTGCGGATTCAGCAGCGATGTATGACTCCACGACAGTAACAAACCGCCAATATGAAAATAGGACACAGAGAGAGCCGATGCGGCTATAGGCCAAGAAGCACGCCAGCCGAAATGCAAATGCAACAGGAAACCAGCTCCGAAGACAGCGAGACTCAGGGCTGTCAATTGCCGACTACGAAAATAGACGACATAGTCACGATAGTAGAAGTTATTGTATAGAAGAACTGCCGCCATCATCAGGTTTACGATGCCAGCCAACAACAGGCTCAAGTTGTAGAATTGCTGTTCTATCATCGGCTATTACTCCTCAAACGTGTCAAGATTGTCAAGACTGCTTTTCTTCTTACGGTTTACCCAACCATAGATAAAAGAAAACACGATATAAGTGAAGAGTCCGGCAATAATACCGTCAGTGATACTACCAGTGATTGCCATCGTCAAGATGGCCAGGAAAGCAGGCATGGCCTCCGCTGGCTCCGACAGATTGATATGTCTTATAGAGCCAAAGAGATAAAAACCAGCCGTAATCATTACAGGAGCAGTAGCTGCGGCAGGTATAGCCAGGAACAAGGGGGCAAGGAAAAGACTCATCACGAAGCACAACGCAACCACAAAAGCCGTGAGTCCGGTGCGCCCACCTTCCGCCACGCCTGTTGCACTCTCGACATATGTAGTCACTGTGCTGCACCCCAGACTGGCTCCTGCCACAGTACCCAACGCATCACTCAGCATGATATTATGCAAATGGGGAATACGGCCATTCTTGCGGATCAGTCCTGCATTCGCCATCAAACCAACACAGGTTCCAAGACTGTCGAACACATCGAAGAAAAGCATGGTAACCACACAGACCCAAAGGTCGGGTGTCAACAAATAGTCCCATGAGAACTGGCAAAACAGCGGAGCTGGCGACGTAGGCAGGTCAAAGAGATGGTCAGGAATCTTAGTCACACCCATTGGAATACCTATAAGCGTAGTAATAACAATACTTAGAAGAAGTCCTCCCTTGATACGTATAACGATAAACACACCTGTCAGTACCAGACCTATCATAAAGAGTAAGGAAGAGGAGGTCGTCAGGGTATTCAGATGATTGAAAATGGTACCCTCTGCCAATATACCACTATTCTTAAAGCCAATCATAGCCACAAAGAAACCAATACCTACAGCAATGCCATGCTTCAGTGATGTTGACACCATTTCGAAGATAATCTGTCGCAAACTACCCAGACAGAGGAGTACAAAGAGTAAGCCCTCTAACAATACGGCAGTGAGGGCAAACTGCCAAGGATAGCCAAGCGAGATACAGACAGTCTGAATAAAAAACACGTTCAATGTCAAGCCTGGCGCCTGACCGAATGGCCGCTTGGCCAGAAAAGCCATCAGAACAGTACCCACAATCGTGGCAAGTACCATAGAGGTAAAGAAAGAATCAATTGGAAACCCTTTTGAAGCAAGAGGCTCAAACATCGCAGGCAGAAGAGCCAGGATGTATGACATGGTGATAAAGGTGGTAAGACCTGAAACAATTTCGGTCTTCAGGCTATGACGATGTGATGAGAAGCCAACAAGTGCAAATAATTTCTCTTTCATAACTTCTTATTTAATGGGCAGGATAAAATCAAACTTAGCACCGTTAGTATAGTCGGTATCGAGGGTCAGCGTACCACCAATACGCTCCGCGATCATACGGGCAATGGTAAGGCCGAGGCCTGTTCCCTGAACAAAGCTGTCGAGTTTGGTGAACCGCTCAAAGATATAATCCTTTTTATCCGGAGGGATGCCAGGACCCGTATCTACCACGGTGAAATGAAGCGTATCATCTTCCTGATCCACCTTGAGTGTGATGCTGCCAATAGTTGTAAACTTGGCTGCATTGCTAAGCAGTTTAGTAAGGACGGTATGAATCATACGTGGATAGGAATCAATGGCCTGCTCAATAGGCAATGAGCTTTGACATTCGAGCGCCACTGTCTTTGCTACGCTAGAGCGGACAACATCGATAGCTTGCGTAGTGATGGCAGAAACCAGACAAGGCTCCGGTTCAGGCAGCTCAGCACTACTTTCAAAGTCGGAGATCAGAATAAGGTCATCAAGGATGGTTGTAAGCAGTCTGGTATTCTCCTGGATCCGTTCACAGAAGTCCATCCGCTCAGCATCGGGCAACTCGATATCCTTCATCGTAAGTACCTGGGTGAAGCCGTTGATGGCATTCAGCGGTGTACGTATCTCGTGTGTCATACTCTGCATGAAGGCTGTCTTGGCTCTTGAAGCCGCTTCCGCATGGTCGCGCTCAATAGCCAGTTGCTTATTCTGTGCCATTACCACATTCCGCTCACGTTGTAATTGCATATTCTTAATCTGCAACCTGCGATTCCATCGACTATTGAGTACCAGGAATACCAGCAAGGCGCCTATACCGAGAATCATCGTCACACCACCTGTCGTAAAGCGGGAGCGTTGTTGCAGCAGTTTGTTCTGCGACTGGAGTTCGTTCAGCGAGAACCGCTTGTTCAATCGATTCAGCTGTTCACGATTATTTGCCTGTATCAGAGAATCTTTCATCAGACTATACGTCTTCAGGTCTTCCAATGCCTCTTGATACCTACCCAGTTTTTCAAGTATCTGGGAACGATATTCCATCCCCTGTCTTCTGTTGTTCACATCACCCTTCGAATGCTCCAGATATTCGTCAACATAGTGTAACGCGGCATTATAGTCGCCTTGGGCTACAGCTAACTCTCTACGATTGTCGATGGTGTTGATCTGTTCAACAAGCTCTTCCCCAGACGCCTTAGCAAAATAGACAACTGTATCAAGCACTTGAGTCGCCTGAGTCAGATTGCCTTTTGCGATAAGATTCGAGAACTTCGCTCTGTAATATTTCAGGCGCCAGTCGGCGTAGGCTTGCTTGTCATCAGCATCCGCAACGTCTGGGAAGTCGCTGAGATATTCGTCCCATTCCGTCAGGAGCGAATCTATAGCGTTATAGTCTTTAATACTCGACAGGCAAGTGGCGTAATAACCAAAAACATCCACTTTCGGACTCCACATTGCCTTCTTCGGATAAATCTGCAGAAAGGTCTTATAGCAGCGTGTTGCCTCGTCATAAACCTCCTGCACCGTATAAGCCGTACCCTGAACGCTATAGCTCAGTGCAAGTCCAAACGAGTCGTTACGCTCGATAGCATCCTCCTGCATCGCCTGAGCCTCTTGCGTTGCTTCCTCAAACTCATTAAACCACACATGGTCCTCTGCGACACTTTGCCAAAGGATATAGTAGAGTTCCCACTCCTGATTCTCACGCAGGAAGTCGAGAATCTCAGGCGCAACCTTCAGCAATGAGTCATGCTGATTATTGTTGAAGAGCTTTTGTGCTATGCTATAGCGAGCAAAAGCAGAATCATGGTTAACTTTTGAACCTTTGACAGGAGAGGAACCTTGCTTGCATGAGAAAACAGCGGTAATAAGCAATACCGCAAACAGTAGCAAAACAGGATAGAAGCGTCGTTGTTTCATTTTGGCTGATTAATGATTCATTTTGTGTGCAAAAATACACCAATTATATTAAATATGGTGCAAAATGCCACTCTAGCTTGTGCATTTTTGTGATTTTAGGTGTGCAAAAACATGATTTTACACAGTTTTTTTGCATGTCTCATTAAAATATTGTAATTTCGCAACCGAAAACAAGACTCCTATTATGAAGGAAATCCAATTTTCGGCGATTATACTATTGTCGCTATTAACGGTAACACAGACCACACTGCTGCCTTGGAAGGTAACCAAGACTGCCGTTCTCAACCGTTCACGTTGGCTCTTGGCGGGGAGTACGGCACTACTGGCAGTACAGTTTTTGCTGCAATACGCCATTGGATTCCGTCAGATGGGCACTACGCAAGCCGTGATGGTTAATCTGCTGTTCTTCGTCCCCGCATCTTGGCTTTTCAGTATGTCTCTGCTCAACATGCTGCGAAAGGGGCAAACCCCGAGGCACGACTGGATGACAGGTCTGACGGCATGGGGCTTGACGATATTGTTGATTACGATTGCAACGATCCAAACTGGTGACGCGCTATCCGACTCCCGCCCCATGCGCATAGCAGAATATATAGCAGGTATCGGCTACTGCCTCATGCAGTTCTATTATAATTATCGCCTCTATTCCAACTACCGAAGATTGCGCAATGCGCTGAACGACTATTACGATCACGATATAGACAATCTGTTATTCTGGATGCGACGTAGCATCTACTTGCTGATAATAATAGCCGCAAGCGCACCGTTGCTTATTTTCAGCTCTGACATCTTACTGATGAGCTATACATTGATCATTCTCTTCTCTATCTATTATACAGTTTACAGTTTTGTGTGTTACTGCATCAGTAACGACTCGCTGCAAGTAGAGACGGTGCAACAGAACGCCAACGAGGAAGAGGCGAAGGCACCCGCAAGAAAAGACGCGCCAGTGGTGAGTGAGACAGATTTGGATCGTGTTTCACAAAGCGTCAAGGAGTGGCTGGCTTCAGGCGGACATCTGCATAGTGGCATCACGGTGGCTACTTCCGCCACAGAGATGAATGTGCCCCAGCGACTGCTACGGGCCTGGTACCAGAAAGAAGGGTACGAGTCGTACAGCGACTGGTTACAACAGTTACGTGTGGGGCACGCCAAGAAACTGCTGGCCGAACATCCGGACTGGTCGCTCGACACGATTGCGGAGCAGAGCGGATTCAGTAGCCGCAACTACTTCCACCGCATCTTCCTGAAGCTCAC
>DEKX01000001.1:20978-27043 GCA_002354095.1 Prevotella sp. UBA2711
GGGCAGACCCCATTACAATACGCAAGCGGCTTCAGGAACTAACCCGGCATAGGTTATATTTATGAAGATGCCAAAGATATAAAGTGGCAGCAGGGGTCCGTATTTAATACTTCGAGGGCCACAGATCGAACATA
Source organism: Prevotella sp. UBA2711 (assembly GCA_002354095.1). Lineage (GTDB taxonomy): Bacteria > Bacteroidota > Bacteroidia > Bacteroidales > Bacteroidaceae > Prevotella. The sequence goes on from DEKX01000001.1 coordinate 21,113, forward strand.
TAGACAATCTTCTCGGCACCATCGACTCTGCCGATGATGGCACCAAGGCGGGTATCGTAATACACTTCAAGATAGACAAAATCGCTGACGAAACACTCCTGGGCCAGCGAGTAGATAGCCTGTCTGCCGTTCTCGCCAGTCACGTAGGCATAGTAGTTGCGTATCAGTATGTCACGATACATGGGCGGCAGCAGCCAATGGCGACGATAGGCGTAGATGCCTTTCCTGCCGTCTGGACCCGCCACGATCTCATATTCGGCGTAATAGTCCTCTGCCTCCATGTATTCATCTATCAAGTGCTGTGGCAGCGTAGCGGCATCGAAGCCCTTGAGCTGAAAGTCTTTGTCAATGACAAGCCATACTTTCAGCTGCCTGGCACTCGAATGGGGCGGTATGCTCTCAAGCCTACTCAGTGTATAGAACTTCGGCTGCACCAGCTGGCGATTGAAGTTCAGGGTACAGACAAATCGCAAACTTGGGAAGCGCAGGGCCAGATAGCAGACCAGGCTATAGGTGATACACAGGTTCCTGTATCGCCGGCCTTCTTTCAGGTAGGTGTTTTGGGTGAGGAAGAGCACTTTCCAGTAGTCAGACACCCACGTGACCTGTTTCAGTCGGCTCAGGAAATAGTATCGGCCTGGCTGCAACTGATCCTCTGCGGGCCTGACGATGCGCCTGCTGCTACCGATGAGGTAGTTCATCACCTCGTGATAGTTGGTGCCGTCGTAAAGGATGAAGGGCGTGAGGCAATGGTCCTTCCTGCGGTAGAGCATGAAGCACCGCAGCGACCAGGGGCGGAGCGTGAGTGCCGCCTGAAGCGACTCCCAACGATCCTCCAGGAACTTCGGGGGCTGGTGGAACGGCAACCAGCGGTCTCGTTGGAGTCGGCGCTGCCTGAGTTTGCCCTTCGCCTTCCTTCTGCTTTGGCACGACTTCTCTGCAGGCTTCTCGCTGCTAACGATGCGGGGGCTCTGCTCCTTCTTCGGACGGTCTGCCGACTTGGGGCAATAGTGGAGCATTGACCAGCGAGCCTTCACCGCTTCCTCTGGCGTGAAATCCTGGGCTTCGGGGCAGAACCGAGCCATCATTTCAGCCGCCACTTCCTGCAACCGGAGTCCGTCCCACGACTGAGGGTTGGCAGTCGCAATAGGCAGTAGCCGCACCAGGCGCCGATAGAACGGCAAGTAGTGGAAACTAATCTGCACGCCCAAGGCCCGAAAGTAGCTGATGCCCTCGCTGGTGTTCATATACACCTCCACACCCTCTATGGGGCGTTCCAGGAGGAAGATGAGCAGCTGGGTGGCCATGCCCTTGATGTAACGATAGGTCACTACGAGGCCGCCATCGGGCTGTTTCACAAACGCGTTGAGCAAATTCAGGGCTACAAGCACTTGTAATGTCTCATCTGCATTGGAAGGTGGAAAAAGTCGGGCAACCATCACCGCCGCCCCAACAGCCATCTGTTCTGTCAGCTGCCGTGTACTGTCACGGCGCTGTTCGTACAATCGCCGCACGGCGTCAGCATAGAACTTCATGTAATTACAACCCTATTCCGACTGTTTTATTGTCAAAAAACCATCTAAATTCTTTTGTATTTCAGAAATAATTCTTATCTTTGCGGCGGATATTGGGGAGAAATCCCGATTCCGATGCATTAGCTTATTATTTCGCGCTTACCGAAAAGACCTCGGAAATCTGTTTTGGAATAGTTCGATTTAAGAAAGCAAGGGAAAGGTCAGTATTGGCATTTTCCTCCAATCGGTAGCTATGCGCACGCTTTTGGCGTGGAGCATTCTTATCCGATTGGAGGGGTTCCAATTCCGAGGTCTGCCCCTTAGGTAAGTGCATAAGAGTGGCCACGCCATTTTCATGCCCTCACCTTTTGCATTCTATTTTCGTTGGACAACAAACTAAGAGTAATGCAAAATGAAAAGAATTACATCTCTTGCAGTGATTCTGTGCCTATTGGGCGCAGCACTGTCGTGTACCCATGATGAACCTTCTAAGTCAGAGAAAACCGATGGCAACAATGTGCATGAGTGGGAGGACAGCACCCTCAGCGGCGATGCCGTGATGTCGGAACCCATGCAGTTCAATATGGGTAACAGGCTTACCGTTACCCGTGCTACGACTGCTTTCGACGGGCAAAGTTACACACTATCAGTCGGTGACCGAGTGATGATCGAGCTGACTCGAAGTGATAACACCAAGGAGGGGCCCAAAGTTTATAGAGTAACCAATGCAGTTACAGGGGCACTCGCATACGATGGAAATGAAACAGAGGCTCTCTTCTGGAAGAGCAAGTCGGAGACGGTCAGACTCAGGGCTTGGAGCTATGGCAATTCTACGTCTGACACTACTGACCCCGTGGGCAAGACCTTCACACTGAATACCACCCAAACGGAAACTTCCTCTGGCATAGACAACTATAATGAACTGCTTTATGCCCCACAATGGAGTTGCAGCTATAATGATCATAACGGCAGTGTGGAGGTGAACCTCTATCATCAAATGTCACGCCTTGCCTTGACACTAACCCACGAGGCAACGGGAGATCTGTCTGTCAATCAAGTAACCATCGGTAACGGCTCGATGCCCACCACTGCCAAGTTCAGCGAAACAGGTATTGATGTTGCCAACAATGACTACGTAGGCTCGTGGACTAATCTTTCAACAACCACTGGTACTATCATCGCCCGTCAGGATGTGGCCAATCAAAAATACAGTGCCGTACTGTTCCCAGACACCTATGCGGCAGACACCAAACTGGTTAATGTAAAGACAACTGACAGCAAGACCTACTCCTATCTGCTGCCGACAGGTGGCACCACACTAGCAGCTGGCAGCCAGTATAATTATACCATTAAGGTAAAGGATGTGAGTACGATTGATGCGACAACCAGCGACGTGGGTAAAATCATCTGTTCTAAAGGACACATCCACAACACTGTATCTGCAGTGAACTGTGGAGGTACAGCAGTCGCTTTGATCCTATATGTAGGCGCAAAAGGAACAGCAGATGCCAGCAGCAGTATTTATAAAGGACTTGCAATTGCATTAAACAGCCTTGGAGCCTGCACCTATGGTGGTAATGGGGCTTTATGCACCTCTGGGAGTTCCGATTTCTCTGCATGCTATGGCTATCAATATTTAGATGGTATCACAAATACAGAGAAACTTACCGGGAAAAAAGTAGGTAATACCACTGTTTCTACAACTAAATGCAATGTAGGTCATACCCATACAGCAGCAGAAAAAGCAATATCATACACTCCTGTTCCCCCGGGGACAAGTGGATGGTTTCTTCCCAGTGAGGGACAATGGATAAAATGTTTCCGAACCAGTAACATGAACTTGACATGGTCTGATTGGGGATATAGCCAACAAGGGGCAACGGGTTATTCTAGAATAAATAAAATAGCTACAGATGCTGGTGCCAGCGCACTTTTCTATCATCGTGAACACTCATATTCTTGCAATGAAAACGGGGACCGTTCTAACGTGGTTGGGATGGCTTTTGATAGTGGCTTAGGAGTTTATCTACATAAAAGTATTCCAAAAGAAAGCTCTGGTACGTGGACTGCTCATGCTTTTCTTGCTTTCTAACATTTCAAGCATATCACAGGAAATTAGACCAGATACATTTAGACACAATCGGGACAGAGGATTTTGTATCAAAGAGCTATATCCTCTCCAACTCCACCACTAATCCAATAGGGGGAAATGTACTAGGAAACAGGGAGAAAAGTACTTCCTAACAAGGAGAAAGGTACTATACAGTCAGATTCGGCCACCCGCCCTTATCAATTGGGGCGGGCGACCTTATATCTTCGAACGGACGGACTTATATATGCGAGCGGACGGCGTAATCCTACTTTTATACTATGGATCTATCTTTGTTGCTACTCCACTAACTGATGACAGCCAAGCACGTTATGGGGTAGGCACTGAAGTGAACCCACAGCCCCTCCAAGTTAATTAATTCAAAAAGAACAATGGTACGCAGGGAAATCCTTGCACCATTCAACGATAATGCCTAAATTTGCAGAAAAACAAGTGACACACCGCCCATGAAACAAACTGAACGTATCGAAGACATGGAGCTGAGACTGGACCGTGCTTCCGCAGCTGTGATGGAACTCTCGGCTGCCCTCGACAAGTATGAGGCGGCATTGGAAGACATCGCCAAGCTCGACGAATACTATAACGGCAGCGAGTGGCGACAGGACTTTACCGATGATGAAGCCGGACTGCTGCCCACTGGCCTCAAGCGGGGCGTACTCTCCGAAGATGCTGTCTGGAACCTGCTCTCTGACCACCGCGACCTGAAAGTCCGCATGCAGAAGATCACAGGGCAGACTCCATTACAATACGCAAGCGATTTCAATAGGCAAAAATAAACAAACTGATATATGAACATTGGAGACAAAGCCCCGGAGATATTGGGCAAAGACGAACAGGGACGGGAAATCCGTCTGAGTGACTACAAAGGAAGAAAGCTGGTGCTATACTTCTATCCGAAAGACAACACCAGCGGATGTACCAGCGAGGCTTGCAGCCTTAGAGACCACTACAACGAGCTGCAAGGGGCAGGCTATGAGGTGGTAGGGGTAAGCAAGGACTCGGCAGCCTCCCACCAGAAGTTCAAGGAGAAGCACGAGCTGCCCTTCCCGCTGATAGCCGACATTGACCACTCACTGCTGGAGGCGATGGGAGCCTGGGGCGAGAAGTCGATGTATGGCAAGAAGGTGATGGGCACCATCCGCACTACCTTTATTATTAATGAGGAAGGTATCATCGAACAGATTCTTGCCGGCAAGCAGATCAAGACTAAAGAACACGCCAAGCAGATCTTGGAACGGTGAAGATAACGGCTCATTCACTAATCATTATAGCCGAACTGCTTATCTGTATTCTTCTTTTAGCAAAGCTATTATATCAGCAATGAGTTGTGGTGTTTTATACTCGCGGCCATCGATGCCGTAAACTACAGCAAAAGCGAAATTGTCGGCCAGGCACTCTTCCGGAGCGAAGACATAATCGGTATTTCTGCCCACCACATCCCAGAAGTCCGGCACTTTGCTGACTGGATAATAGGTATCCAAGGCATCTACAGGGACTAGAACACTCTGGTTGAATTTGAAAAACGTGGCATCCTTTCCTTCTTCAGCCGAAGCCTCTGCCCATGTCTTAGTATATAGCACAATCAGTACGCACTTACGCTTCACGCCGTCGATAGTGAATGTGGCATAGTTGTCGATGTGCTCCACGTCGGGATTAGTGATAATCATCTTCCCGATGGCTGGCGAGAAGACATAGTCAGTACCCGTTACCGTAAAGCCTATCAAACTGTACATCCTACTGCGAAAGGAGGGAGAGTTGCGTGTCAGACAATGGAACATCTCGTGGGCAATAGTCTCATAGAATCTGGACGGATTACTCTCTGCCAGCTTCAGTAGCTTTTCACCTACATATATCTCTGTCTTGTGTGTATATGCAGCCGAATAGCCCTCTTCCTCCATTGTTGTCTTGACAAAAACGATATCCTCACTGGGGAATGGTAATGAGCCGACACCCATGTCCTCCAGCCTCCGCTTCACATAGTCCACGCCTTTCGCAATGGCAGTTTTTTCCGCTTCACTGAACTCTCGCACAGAAGCCTTCGCCATTGCCTTCAGTTCGTCGAGAGTGGCTCCAGTCTTCTTCATACGCCAGTCTATGTCGTTTTGCGTCAGGCTGTTGTAATACTCACTGTTGCCCAACAGCAGTTGCTGCCCTTCACTCAGAGTGGCACAATGATAGTTGATGACGACTGGTTTTGCAGGGTTGTCCTTCTCGTCAATCTGGCACGAGGCCAAAACGGTGCATCCACAGACCAGTATGGTCACATACGCAATACACCTAAATAATATAGCTTTCGATTTCATGTTC
>DEKX01000042.1:0-17995 GCA_002354095.1 Prevotella sp. UBA2711
GGGGATGTCTTCATAGAGACCACAGGCAGTGCAGGCCCAATGGGCAACTGTATGAAATACGGCAACGGCTGCTGTATGTGTGTGTTGCGCTGTCCTGCCTTCGGTCCGCGTATCAGCATCAGTAGTCGATGTGGAGTGCAGGATTATCAGGGCGAACGCCAGCCCGACATATTCGGTGTATTCTCAGGCTCGTGCAAGGTGTCTAAAGAGAGTCTGTCGGAAGCATTGCAGCAAGAGTTGAACAGCAAAGGCGTAGCCGTGATACCGCTGCCTAAAGAGGAGGTCAACTACGATAAACTCAAGATGAAGGCATGCAAACAATATGCCATCAAGGATTTCTCGGAGAACATGATTCTTCTCGACACAGGCGATGCTAAACTGATGACCAGTTACTATCCCCTTGAGAAGCTGAGACAGTTGCCTGGCATGGAAAATGCCCGTTACGTCGATCCGTGTGCAGGCAGCAAGGGCAATTCCATACGTTACCTCTCAGTAGCCTACCGTTCTAATGCCATGACAGTCGATGGCATCAGCAACCTGCTTTGTGCAGGCGAGAAAAGCGGTTTGTTCATAGGCCATACGGAGGCTATTACCACCGGTACGCTGGCTGGTGCCAATGCCGTGCGACTGGCTACTGAAAAGCCATTGCTGACACTGCCGCAGACACTGGCCGTAGGCGACATCATAGCTGCTGCCAACGCCGCCATCAAGGAAAGGCAAGACACCATGGAGCGCTTTACCTTCTCGGGCGGAAACTACTTTAAGCGTATGCAGGAGAAAGAGCTATACACCACCGATATTGATGCCATCAGACAGCGTGTGGAGCAAGCCGGACTATTAGGCGTGTATAATGAACAGATCGTCTAAAGTGTAGAAAACAGAATGCGCTCCTATAAGGTTGACATAGAGGTCTTTGAGCGAATGCCTGTAACAAGAGCCGTACTGGTACAGAGCATTCCTGCCATTGTGGCACAACTGATTACCCTCCTCTACAACTGGGCCGACACCTTTTTCCTGGCTCGTCTGAACAAACCAGAACTGGTGGCGGCTGCTACGATTGTGCTACCCCTCTATCTGATGCTGACCGCCATTGGCAACCTGCCAGGAGTAGGCGGCGGGAGCCAGTTCTCCAATCATCTGGGCAAGCACGATTATACAGGAGCGCAACGGGTGGCGTCAGTCTCCTTCTGGATGGGCATCATGCTGGCATTGGCCTGCTGTCTGCTCTTTCCTTTGTGTGGCGACACACTACTGAGTCTCATCGGTGCCAACGAACGCACCCTTGGACCCGCACGGGAATATGCGTACTGGGTGATTACCGTAGGCGGCATACCCGTCATCATGAACCTCGTGCTTGCCAATCTGGTCAGAGCCGAAGGCATGGCACTCCAGGCTTCCACCGCCCTCTCGGCAGGAGGATTATTGAATTGCGTGCTAGACCCCATACTCATATTGCCGAGTATGGGCAATTTGGGCATTGCCGGAGCGGGCATCGCTACGGCGGTATCAAACATGGTGTCGGTAGTGTGGCTGCTGGCAGTTATCTACCGTCACCGACAGACAGGTGTGCTGACCTTTGCACCACGTCTGCTGCGCTATGTCAGCTGCTATATAGGCAAAATTATCAAAGTGGGCTTCCCCTCATCAGTACAATACATGCTGACGGTGCTTGCTGTAGCAGCCCTGACATACTTTGTGGCTCAGTATAATACCGAGGCAACAGCAGCCCTTGGCATTGTGAAACGGCTCGACTATCTGCCGCTCTACTTTACTATCGGACTTTCGCAAGGCATCTTGCCGTTGCTGGCCTACAACCATTCGTCGGGCAACGCCTACAGGCGCAATCGTGTGTTCCGATGCGGCTGCATCATTTCATTCTGTTTTGCCGTGTTGTGCTTCGCGGTCTATGAAATCGGAGCATACCCATTGGCAATGCTGTTCACACAGGAGCCGATGACGGTATCATACACCGTGCCATTTCTCCGCATACAGGTGGTTGCCATGCCGTTCATGGCTGTGTGCTATCCCGCCATCACGCTCTTTCAAGCTATGGAGCGTTCGCGTCAGGCACTTATCTGCAGTATCCTGCGCAAAGGAGTGGTCGATATTCCCCTGCTCATAGTCATGAACTCACTATGGCCCTTGTTCGGCTGTATGTGGGTGCAGCCGATAGTAGATTTCACTTCTATGTTGGTAGCTCTTTACTTTCTCTTTATTCTCCGTAAAGAGTGAAGGTTGGAGGGTTGAAACTGGATAACCCCATCATGGAGGCTGACTTCATGATGCTGATCGGTAAGAGATTGGGGAGTCTTCCGGTTTCTATGAGGATAGCACGTTCCGCCGGCATAAAGAGCTGCTATTATATCAAGTTCAGGAAGAGGGTGATAACAGCCGTGTTGATGAGGTCGGCAAGCACGGCAGCATCGTAGTCTCGACCTAACAGGGGGAATGCTACCCAGTAAACAAACAGTGCCATCATGAGCACCTGCGATACGAGGATGACTATTAGCGGGAGTGCAAGGGTATGGAGTTCCCAAAGCTTGAGAGAAATCATGGCTATTCCGAGGAACATAGAAAGGCAGATGTTGCCTACGCTGATAATACGATCCATATCAAACAGTGTATCGCCTTTCACCCATTGACCAGACGATTGGTTCTCACCACCGTCTTCCTTATACCGCACGAATCCAATGATGTTACGTGCAAGGGCTATCTTCACTTCCAGCTGCGTCTCGCCGATGGTACTGCAATGCAATGCGGGAGAGTAGGAGGCCGCCATTTTTTTTAAAAGAAGCCCTGAGGATGCAATATCTTCAGGGCTTTTTTGTTTGTTATCAGTTCAACAGTTTTTCAATGTCGTTGAATTCGTCTGTCTCCAGGAACCGTGACAGGGCTTCACCTGTATTTGTGTTTGGATCGTAGGGCACGTTTGTATTTGGCGAGCCACTGAGTAATGTCATCTGTGGGACGTTGACGATGTTGCAGAGGGGTGATATATATGTTTTCTTTTTCATAGCTGTTGTCTTTTTATCGATTGATTACCAATTTGCCATTCACGATATACATGTTGCCTTTGCGCATGGTTGACGGGGCGATGCGAATGCCCTGCATGGTGTACACTTGCTTCTCGCCGTTGAGTGATGGCTTAAGCGTGCTGTTGTTAATCAGTGTGGCATCGTCGTTGAAATTAGCCAGCAACCGCATTTCTGAAGGTATGTCATTGTTGGCGAGCCAGGCGACATAAGCGGGCAGTATGTTGTTCTTGGGGTGATATTGATAGAAGCCCAAATGATTGTAGCTGTCGTCGCCTGCAGGGCGGCCTAACGTAAAAAAGTTACTCATCAGTTCGGATGATGTCATATTGTGGCCACCTGGATCAACACTGCCCTTGAAGAGATTGTTTTCATAATCATTGACGTTACCTGGGTTGGGTCCGGTGTAGCGCGAAAGGTAGAGCGGTTCTGTGCCTTCGTAGGTTAGAAGAACGGGTGTCAGGGCAGGTACAATCTGTGTGCCTAATTTCTGCAGATTGACATTGCCGTTGCTGAGTGAGGTAGCCCACCATGCTGTTACTCCCTCAGGCAGTTCCACTGGATAGCCCAGTATCATGGTGGACATGCCGCCCTCGTTACGACTGATGGGGAAGTAGGGGAACATGTGGTTTTCCTGGTCTTCCCAGTAGCCGACGAACAGTTTCCATACGTCGGCATTGCTATAACCATAACCATATCCCTTCGGGCCCAGTTGGCCATAGACGAGCTGGTTGAAGGTGCCGTCCTTGATATAGACGTCGAGGTCGTCCGGACAACCGTAGAAGACGGTATTCTTTTCGCCCTGAAACTTCATGGTGGGTGCTTTATTATCTTTGTCGTCCACCAGCGTTCCTGCAGGTGTGTAGGTATCGACATAGAGCGTCTTCAGTGCCGTCATATTCTCGAAGGCGTAGTCGGCTATGCTATCTGCCAGTTCCTGATGGATGGTCATCGTCGTGAGTGACTTCGGTGCCGTGAGGAGGTATTTAGTCTTCAGACTATAGAGGACGTTGTCCTTTACGGCACCCTGTGATGCGTCGCCGTTCAGAATGAAGGTTTTCTGGACCTGATGGCGCTGTGGAGTGGCTACGGAATCGACGGCAGCTGGTATGGTGACGGTGTTCACCTCGCCAAGGTCTTGGAAGACGTTGGCTCCGAGTCCGACGGTCTTGAGCAGTTGCTGGTCGTTGAAGTATGGTGTGAAGGTTTCGTTGACGACGAAGTCCGTTGCTGACGTAGCAGCGCCTGCCTTCTCGAGGGTTACAGTAAAGGGGCTTTTGTCGTTCTTCAAGATTCTGACATGTCCGGGAATGGAGTCGGCAGTATTTTCGCCCATGTGTCCCGCATTCGTCACATAGAAGCTGTCGCCGACATCATAGCGTAGGAACACCTTCAGCTCGGGATAGCCGTCGAAGGGATAGACATACTGATCGCTCTCGAGGGTGTATCCTTTATTATAATTGCGGAACAGCAAGGGTTGCTTCAGTTCCTCCTCCGTGCACGCCTTGATTTCGGGTTCGGTAGGGTCGTTGCTACCATGAGACTTTGATTGGTTGCCAACGCCTTTCACACCATCATCGCGGTAGAGGTAGAAATTGTCGCTCATCGGGTTGCTATAACGTCGGCCGGCGATGGCGCCAAAGTATTCGTTTCCCTTGTGGTTAATCTTGCCACTGAAGTAGCAGTTTCGTATTACAGAATCGTCACCTTCATCTTTATCAACCTTGCCCACAATACCACCAACCAGTTTGTTGGCCGTCACCTCCACATTGCTATAGCAGTAGAGTATCTGGTTTTCGTTTCCGTCGGCATAACCACAGATAGCCCCTATCTCGGTGTCTCCGTCGTGATACGCCCTCACCGATCCGTTTAGCACCGCGCAGTGGGAGATGGAGCTGTGGTTCTCCATTTTTCCGCATAGGGCTCCTACGTGGCTGTTATCATCACCGCTGTGTATGTCCACATTCACCAGTTTTAGATTTCTAACATTACCACCGTTCAGAATGCCGAACAGTCCGCGATTGGCGCTTGATCCTTCTATCTTTAGGTTATAAATGATGTGCCCTTGTCCGTCGAAGTGTCCACCAAACTCATTTTCATCATGATTTTCCCATCCGATACACCAGTTGATGAAGTTGTGATTTCCCAAGTCGATGTCGGTCTCCAAATAGATTGTATAGGTGTCATAGCCACTGCCATCACTGCCACTGACCCCTTTGTATGTTTTCCACAGTTTACGCAGCGCGGCAAAGTCGTTAGCCGAACGGACATAGATTTTTTTACCATCAACAGTCAGACTGCTTGAGTACGAGCTTCCGTCCCATACCGAGATGTTGTCATCTGCCATAGCGCCAGTGGCTGTCATAGCCATCAGCATGGCTGTTAATATACTCTTCTTCATCATATTCAATTTCTGAAGGTAATCATAATTATCAATTATCAACTCTCAATTCTTTTAGTCGCTTCGCTTTGTAAAAGCGTCTTACGACGATTACTCAATTATCAATAGAAGAACTTCACGGTCTCATTGTCAGTAGAAACCAGACCAATACCGCCACTGACAGGAGCAGTGAATGTTGCCTGTCCATTGTCGTTAGCCTGTTGGCGGGCAATGATGGTACCATTGGCTTGATAGAGGCGTACCTGCTGACGAGGTTTGGCACCTTTCACCAATAAGTTTCCTCCCTGACGGTTGACGCGCATGTGAGTTCCCTCGTCGTCGTTGTTGTGGATCTTCTTCACAGACACTACCTCCGCTGACGGGAAGAGCGTAACCATGCCATTCTTGCAGACAGAACGGGTGTCAGGAGTGAGTTCCATATACCAGCCCGACTTGGGGTCTTTATAGACTAGCGTAGCACCAACGTACATTTCCTTTTTCTCCGTGACATTGGGAACAGTGATGGTGACGTAGCCAGCACGGTAGCTGCCGAAATCGTGCATACATCCACCGTCGGCCTTCACCTCTTCGGGCGTATTGAATATCATCTTGGTGTCGTACTGGATCTTACCTTCACCAGCACCGATGGCAACCACGGGGCTGTGGGCATTTTCCTTGAGACCTACGATGTAGGCGACGTCTTTCTTCGACTGGCGTCGTGCGTAGTTGCGCACACAGATGGTGATGTGGTTGTCGCCATTCTTGTCAACACGCTGTGCCACTACGAAGCTCTCCAGGCGTGGATGATAGGGGTAGAACGTCTGGGTCTTCTGCTCGTAGGCAGCATCCTCAGCCTTTTCCTCAGCCGACCTACGGTAGTTGCCGTTACGACGGGCTGCCCGGCGTGCCAGGAAGCGGGAATAGGACTGTTTCTGTATGCCCAGCACGTCGTCATACTTGACGAGCATGGTGGTGTTCACGCCTGTACCTATTTCATAAGGCAAGGTGACACGCTCCTGAGCTGAGCCGCCGGCAGGAATAGTCATGTCCAGCTTATACTGATTGCCGTTTACCTCCAGAACACACTCATTGATGGTCGATGTGCCGTAGTTGTTGACGGTGACGAGCAGTGTAATCTCGTCCTTGTCGCACTGGAAGCCCTGATTGTTATTGGTGTTGTACGTCACTGTGTAGTTGAAGGCATTGTCGAAATAGGTTGCCGTCTTGTTCAACTGCGAGTTGCCCAGACTGTCAACAGCCACATAGCAGACCTGAATCTTCTCTTTGGTCATATAACCGTCGAAGTTATAGATGTTGTTGCCGTTTTTCAAACAAACAGCAGTGATGGGAGTTCCCAGACCGAAACTGCCGTCACTGTTGGGAACCAGGCGCGAAGCCATCAGACGTACCTCTGTGCTGTCGTTGATGAATTTCGTCTCACTCCACAGCACAGCGACGTTGCTCAGCGACTTGGCCTCCAGGTCTGGCACGATGCGGAAGTCTTCCACCTTAGTGTTATTCAGGAAGAGCGAGGTGTTGATGTTATTGTTGGGTTTGCCGTCCATACCGTAGCTCATCACGCGAAACTCTGAGGTGTTGTTCGTCGAGTCGGCCATTGTTGCCCAGGCAAGGACATTATTGGTGCCTATGCGACGCAAATGCATCAGTTCGTTGGTCTGCACCATGTCGTGCATCGCAATATTGTTGCCGGCATCGACAGTCATACAGATATTCTCGGTGGTTTCTTTATTGAGAACCCTGCGTGCAACGATAAATGCCGTTGAACCGTCGTAGGCGACGCGGTAGTCGTTCAGCGAGCAGTTTTCATCGACAGCCATTAGTGGAACCGGAGCCGACCATGTTTCATTACCGTCAAAACGAGACATCATCAGCTGACCTTTCATTACGAGGTCGCTCAACTGTACGGTGTCTTCTGATGCTATCCCACTGGCCTTGTCGATGAGTCCTTCCTGCCAGATGGCTACGCCGGTACCATTCTCTGCCAGTGCCACACGGGGGCGGAAAGAAGTGGTTTCGGTAGAACTGTAGATGGGCTTGGGAGTATACCACTTCGTACCTGTCTTTTTCTTGGTGTAATAGATGCTATAGACGCGGCTGGCGCGATTCACGGTTTCGTCCAAATGGAGACTGTCCGTCAGGTCTTCTTCGGATATCTTGGCTGTAGCCTGCTCCAGCACCACCAAGTCGGTGCCAGGAACGGAAGCTGCATCATAGTCGGTGCAGCCCCCCTTACGAAAGTCAGACAGATAGATGGGAGCGCCCGTTGATGCCACTTCGACGCAATTGTCGTTAGGGTCTTCGTAGTTTCCTTGATAGATGATGCTGTCGCCACCGGCAATGAACTTCACAGGTTGGTTGAAATCTACAGCATCAGTAACGAACGAACCAGGCAGGTCGGCGTTAGCCGTTCGGAAGAATCTTCTGGCGGCACTCTTATTTGGTTCGTCATCATCGCTCAAGTAGTAGTTGAAATTCTCATGGAACGGGTTTTTGAAATTCGTCGGTTTGATAAGTTTAAACTCAGGTGCTAGCCTACTCTTACCCCACGATTTTTCCCAAAACTTGCTCCATCCTAAGGCCTTTAGCTTGTAGTAAATGCCCGCACCAGCCCACCAACTATAGGCACAGCCCCAGAAGGCGTTTCTGAAGTCCATGCGGCAGCCTAAAGCAAGCTTGAAACCGATGCCAGCACCAAAACTGATTCCAGCCTCAGCGCTTGCGAAACTCGCGGCATTAACCTTAGTTTTTACTTGGGCGTTACCATATATCTGACTATTGAATTTGATGGCGAGAGTATGAGTTTTCCAGAACCAAGTTTCATCCTTCGTATTGTAGAACGAGAAAAAACCTGCCGATACGTTGGCCCCTACGCCAGCAGTGAACGTAGCACTCAGCGGAGAAATAACCTCCTTAAGGATTTTACCTGCTACGGAATTACAAAATTTTTCAACCTTATCGGCGGAAACGACCGAAGCAATCATTTGAACGGCATTGAAATTGAACGATGCTGAAGCATTAGCCTCGCCACGTATGCTGACCTCTTCCCCGTAATTCATGCCAGGCCATAAGAACTGCTTCCAACCTGACCATTTTTTTAATGTCCCGTTCAACGGGATGCCAAATCTAGAATACCCTTCTACATAGGCGTTGCAAACGACCTTTGGGGTAAAGATATTACTTTTTTTTTCCTTGTCGAAGATATCAAACATATTTGAGCTCACGTCAACCGCACCATATTCATCAGCCGATCCAGACGTTAAGGACTTCATCTTTCCCTCCTTATCATCTTTACTATTCTTACCTTCGAGAACATCGTACATTATTCCATACGCATATGAAATATAGGCCGTAATTTTCTTCGCCCTGAAAAAATCCATTTCTAGTCCAACACGAATAAAAAATGGTGGGACAAGAGGAATTCTGAGGTTAAAACTGGTGGCACCGCTAGGCATTATTCCGCTAGCCTTTTCTTCGGCTTCAGAGCCAGAATCTTTTGGGTCTGTCAACTCTTCGTTCGATTCTTCCAGATCCTTCTTCAGCTGTGCCAAGTCCAAAAAGAGATTGGCAAGAATAGGCAACTGACGTACTTCCTTATCGCTGAAGGCCACAGCAGGACGCCCCGACGTGTTTACGTCAAGATACCCGCACAAGTCGAAACGTGTGGTCCAGTAGCTGTAGTCGTACAGCTGGTGGTAGATAGTCCTCGTGTCGCCAGTTAGGTTGTCTTTCTTGATTTCATTCTCCTCAGGACTATCTGCCTTCTTCAGCGATACAACGCTGTTGAACGGCACGTTATTAGGTGAAACGATGGCCACCTCCATGGCTGCATAATTGAAGTACTCCATGCCATTAGCCACCTTGGCGGTGTCTTTGTGCGAGGCATATTCGTCATAATAGACGGTCTCCGTCAGTGGTATCGGGAAGATGTCGGTCTCCTGTATGTCACAATAATACTTGCCGCCACGATAGTCGATGGTGGGTGACAGCGTGGAGAGAATCGCTGAAGTTACAGTGGGCGAC
Organism: Prevotella sp. UBA2711; assembly: GCA_002354095.1. Lineage (GTDB taxonomy): Bacteria > Bacteroidota > Bacteroidia > Bacteroidales > Bacteroidaceae > Prevotella. The sequence goes on from DEKX01000042.1 coordinate 9,454, forward strand.
GTGATGGGCGCCTCAATCGATTCCAGGTAAATATCTACCTCTTCCGACTCGCGGCTGATGATGCCTGTGATGTGGTCGTAGGATCCTGGATAGAGGCAGAGCTTTGGCAGAAAACCGTCGTGATAGCACTCAATGGTGGCGGGCTCACCGTCGGTCAGCACGTAGAGTCGGCCGGTGACAGGGTCTTTGCCCCACGTCAGACATTGTTCGCCCACAGGAGTGTTGTCGAAGTCGGCGCGCACGGCGTGCAAGGTTAGTCCGTCTATGTCCGTAGAACGCTTGTTGTTAAAATAGAGGTTCACCCACAGCGTGTCGTGGTGGGAGAAGAGGCGCGAATCAAGATAAGTGGGATTAGGTGCATCCAGTCGCTTGTGCTGGCGGAAGGGCATTTCCGGTCCTGACATCACCGTCGCGGAGTTGTCGTTCACATGTGTCACGACATCCACGGCCCACCATTCGGGTCTCAGCTTGATGCGCTTGAAACCATCGCAGCGCATGTATGCCTCCACGAGGTTTCCCTTGTTGTAGGTATAGAAGGTGTAGAGCTTGTCGGTCACCAGGCTATTGATATAAGAGGTGTCGCTCTTCTCGGTCTCTTCGTCGTAATAGATGAGCTGAAGGTCGTAGTTGCCTGGCACGATGCGGCTCTTGTCGAGCATCACGGAGCGCAGCGACACCGAACCGTAGCTGTGACCGTTGAAGGTGAAGGTCTTAGCCATCTCCTCGCCTACGCCCTGCGGCCATATCTTCACTTCCAGCTGCGTCTCTCCGATGGGCGGCATGATGTAGACGTAGTTTTCGGCGGCATATAGTCGCGACGAGTTCTGTGAGGGATCTTCCGTGTTTTGTATACTTGTCACGCGCACGTAGAAAGGCCGGTTGCCCTGAGCCTTGTCCAGACGCAGCACGATGTACTGGTTGTCGCGGGCTTTATAGATTTGCTTGTAGAAGCCCACGGTGTCTTTAGGTGCAGGATCAAAGAACAGCGTCTTCAGCGCATCCATTTCCTCACGGTTGTCCTGGATGCCGTGATCTATCACCTGCCACTGGAACTTGCTGATGTCAGCCCAGGAATCGAGTTGATCTATATTGACGGCGCGCTCCACGGTGAAGTCGTCAGCCCAGACTGTTCCGCTGATAAGGAACATGAATAGGGTAGTCAGTGCTTGTAGCAGTAATCGTTTCATAGGTCTTTTATTTTGCAGTATAGTTGTGAGATATTAACATGTTTTTGGGATCAAGAGCCTCGTCAAGTTTTTCTTGAGTCATAAGCCCTTTCTCGAGTACGATATCGTAAACAGAACGGTTGGTCTCAAGGGCTTCTTTGGCTACCTTTGTAGAAGTCTTGTAGCCGATGTAGGGGTTGAGAGCGGTAACGATGCCGATAGAGTTCTTCACCATCTCCATGCAACGCTCCTTATTCACGGTGATGCCCAGTACGCATTCCTCCGTTAGTGTCCGGATAGCGCACTTCAGCCATATCAGACTCTCGAACAACGATTCTGTGATGATGGGTTCCATAACATTGAGTTGCAGTTGGCCAGCCTCTGCGGCAAAGCTTACGGTGGTATCGTTGCCGATGACCTTAAAGCAAACTTGATTGACTACCTCCGGGATGACGGGGTTCACCTTGCCCGGCATGATGCTGGATCCGGGAGCCTTGGGCGGGAGGTTGATTTCGTTCAAACCGCAACGTGGTCCGGAAGCCATCAGGCGCAGGTCGTTACAGATCTTTGAGAGCTTGACAGCCAGACGCTTCAGGGCAGACGAATAACTGACGTATGCTCCGGTGTCAGGGGTGGCCTCCACCAAGTCGGCTGCTGAGACAAAGGCCTCGCCGGTGAGTTTCGAGAGGTTGGCAGCACATAGTTTGGCAAATCCCGGCACGGCATTCAAACCCGTACCGATGGCTGTTCCGCCCATATTGATTTCGAGCAACAGTTTTACGTTGCGCTCCAGATTCAGGATTTCTTCCTCCAAGTTGTTGGCGTAGGCGTTAAACTCTTGTCCGCTGGTCATGGGCACGGCATCTTGTAATTGCGTGCGTCCCATCTTGATGCAGTCCTTAAACTCATCACCCTTATAGCGGAAGGCACTGATGAGTCCTGTCAGTGCTGCCACCAGTTTCTTGTTCATGCGGATGAGTGCCAGGCGGATGGTGGTAGGATAAACATCGTTGGTTGACTGTCCACAGTTGCAGTGATCGTTGGGCAGGCAGTATTGGTATTCGCCTCTTTCGTGGCCCATGATTTCGAGGGCACGGTTGGCAATAACCTCGTTGGCATTCATGTTTACAGAGGTTCCGGCTCCCCCTTGCACCATGTCAATGGGGAAATCCTCATGCCACTTGCCGTCAATGATTTCGTGGCAAGCCTGACTGATGGCTCCTGCTATCTCGTCGTTGATAACTCCGAGGGTATGATTGGTTTCCACTGCTGCCAGCTTCACGTAAGCAATGGCAATGATGAAGTCATGGTACATCGACATCGTCTTGCGCGAGATGTGATAGTTGTTGATGCCACGCTGGGTCTGTACACCATAAAGGGCATCGGCAGGGACTTTGAGTTCTCCTAATAGGTCGGACTCGACTCTGAATTTCTGATCTGTCATAGTCGTATGTTTTTAGTATATGAATGTTACGATGAGATAACCGATGCCAATACTGACAAAGGTAGTAATTCGGCTGGGGTGCTTTTTCAGGAAGCGTACTGCCACATTGACCATATAGTCCAGTCCGCCTGCTGCCTGTAGTGCTGCTGACGCAGTAATGACGCTTACAATAATGAGCATGACATCAATGGGTATAACTCCTGGTTCCAGTCCGAAACCGAATACGAGTATGAAAACCCCTACCATGCCATAGATGCCAAGTCCGATACCGCCCACTTTGGCACCGATGAAAATCATTGCCAGGACGATGAGTAGTTGTAGGAAAATCAGTGTCGTAGCCATAGCTTGTAGAAGTTATGTATCACTTGTTCATATTTATAGTTTGTGCAAAGATACGAAATTAAAGCGTTATGTTCTTAATTATTTTACAGGCGTTTTTGTACGCTGAGCAGGCATTTTTGCACAAAATGTGTGATTTTGGTAAAAAAATACCTATCTTTGTAGGCAAAATAGAATTGACAATGAAAGAAAATCTTCAATACCCTTTACTTGTTGTTTTCTTCCTCTTGTTGGTCGCAGCATGTGAAAAACGAGGGGAGGGACTCGTGAAAACAGACGGACTGCTGAGCGACAGTACGACACAGCAGATAGAGAAAATAGGCGAAACGGATACTACGCAGGCTTTCTGGATGCTCGACTCACTCTATGAGAAAGGTGAGTTGGCAGCGCACACCTATTATTATACACGTGCGCGTATCTATCAAGGGACGGTTGACCGCCTGCTTGCCATTGATAATGTACGCCGTGCATACGAGACCCCATACGTGCAACAGAACGATACCGTTCGCGCACAGGTGCTGCAGTGGATGACACGACTGATGTTGCCAGTAGGAAACCATGAGGAGTGTATCAGTAATGCTATTGAAGGCATCGGACTGGCCCGGAAGATAGGTAACCCCATCATGGAGGCAGATTTCACGATGCTTATCGGTATGAGTTACTACGATATGGGTGATAAGCAGCACGCATGGGAAAGGATGAACGAGGGTATGGAGAAGGTGAGCGCTTTAAGAAACAGTCAGCTGAAGGATGCGGAACGCACGAAACTGGCTACGATGGCTCTGACGGTGGCTACAGCCCACGTTAACGACCAGGCAATGGAGGAAGGCATCTCCTCATGCCGTACTACCCTTGCCGTTCTCGACACTATTCATGGTGGTAGTGCAGACATGCTGCGCGGACAGGCCTATGCCATGATAGCAGGTGCCTTTGCCAAACTATCGGAGAAGGGGCAGGCGGGGAGAGACAGTGCCGACCGTTATGCCGCTCTCTATTGGCAAACTCCATACGGGAAACAGAACAAAGGGCAGCGACTCAAGACTTATTTTAAGTTTTCTGGCAGGTATGCAGAGGGGCTGCAGGTGACGGAGGACTACTTGGCTCGGTGCCGTCAGCAGGCTGATACCATCAATCGGCAATATGTTAGTCTGCTTCACGAGGCCGAGGACTACAATATGGGATTGGGACGGTATCAAGAGGCATATAACTTAAGCCGGCGCGCCTCGGTGCTTACCGATTCGCTGAATGCCCGGGATATGCAGCAGAAAGCCATGGAGTATGCCGAGAAGTTTGAGTCGCAGGAGAAAGACGGTGAGATTGCTCTTCAGCAGCGTCGTGTCATCATCCTTTGTGTCATAGTGGTATTCATTCTGGTTGTGCTGGCAGTCCTTGTCTTCTTCATGCGTCGGATACAGAGCAAGAACCGTGACCTGAAGAATGTAATCAGTTCGCTGGAGCAGAAGCAGAAGATAGTAGAGGCCATCAAGCCTGCTATCGCGGCGCAGTCTCAGGATACGGAGAATGCTGACCTTCAGAGTTTCCTTGAAATGGAGCGCGTCATCGATGAACAGAAAATCTACCTTAACCCGATGGCGAACATCGACATGGTGATGGAACAGGCAGGATATAATCGACGTATATCAACTAAGCTCATTCAGCAGTTTGCAAGTACGAATACACGTTTGGACTACTTGAACCAGAAGCGGGTGGAGTTTGCTGCTCATCTGCTCTTGTCCGATCGGACATTATCCTCTAAAGAGGTTGGTACACGTTCTGGCTTCTATGAGGATAGCACGTTCCGCCGTAATTTTAAAAAATACTATGGTATCACCCCTGCTGGTTACCGCGCATTGCATACATAAAAGAATAGTGATAATATGAATCAGCTGACACGCTTATGGGTTTTTCTCAGTCGTTTGCATCATTCGCTGGGCTTTGGCATACAGTCGCCTTCCGACTATGCTTTTGTCCGTTATGTGATTAATGAGCACTGGCCATACTATGCCTACCAGCAGTTGGATGCAATGACGAAGGATTCCATGAGGCGCAAGTTGGGCAAACTCTATTTCAGACTTGCCAATTGGCGTCAACCTTCCCAGATGTTGCGTGACGACTATGAATCATTCTGGTTGGCGGGATGCAGAAAGACGAAGATGGTTGACGAGCTGACTCATATCGAATTGGGACGGATGACGCTGTGTGGAAACTACCGCCAGCAGATGCCTACTATATATAATAAGGTGGACAGCCAGTCGGTTCTTGTGATAGAAGGAATCTTTCGCGACAAGGACTTCTGGCGTGAGATAGAGCGCGATTCCCGTACGGGGGTGACTTTCGATCTTTACTATTGTGGTATCGTCTTTTTTGACAAGAAGCGACATAAGAAAAACTATATTATCAATTTCTAAAAACGGTACGAAATGAAAAAAATAACAAAGGTATATACACGTAGTGGCGATGAGGGAATGACGTCATTGGTAGGTGGTCAGAGAGTAAGTAAGGCCAGTGTGCGCTTGGAGTCGTATGGCACGATAGACGAATTAAGTTCACATCTCGGATTGTTGGCAGCCCTGTTGCCCGACGGCGATGATAAGGAAATGATATTCCGCATCCAGAATAATCTTTTTAATGTCTGTACCAATCTGGCTACCGATCAGGAGCAAACCCCGTTATATCCTTCTGCCCATCTGCCCGAAGGCGCTATAGCCAGTCTGGAACAGGAGGTTGATGCCATTATGAAGATGCTGCCCGAGAAGCAGGGTTTCATTCTTCCTGGCGGTACTCAGGCAGCAGCTCAGGCTCATGTCTGTCGCACGGTGTGCCGACGAGCAGAACGGCGGATTGTAGAACTTGCAGCGACAGCAAAAACTTCTCCTGAAGTACTCCAATATGTGAACCGATTGAGCGATTATCTCTTCGTTTTGTCGAAAAAGTTGAATTTTATGGCAGGATGCAGTGAAAAAATTTGGCAGAACGTTTGTAAATAAGAAAAAAAATATTACTTTTGCGGGCAAATTAAAAAACAGATAAAAATTTTAAGCTATGTATTGGACATTAGAATTAGCATCAAAACTTGAAGACGCTCCTTGGCCCGCAACCAAAGACGAACTTATAGATTATGCTATCCGTTCAGGAGCGCCCCTTGAAGTACTGGAGAATCTCCAGGAAATTGAGGACGAAGGCGATGTCTATGAAAGCATTGAAGACATCTGGCCTGACTACCCCACTAAAGAAGACTTCCTATTCAACGAGGATGAGTATTAAGGAAATAAGCGAAGTAACTTGTATGCTACTTCGCTTATTTTGTAATTTCAAATAACTCTTTAACGATTCAATATACTCCTCGAAAACTTTCATACCAATAGGAGTGATACGGCAGAGGGTGCAGGATATGTTTGTGTAACTTCTATGAATTTTTTAGGTTAAAATGAAAATAGAATAATCAATAATTTGTATCTTTGCACTCACTATTACAATACTTTATGATTTAAAACTGGAAAAATGAAAGTTAAAATTCAAACAATGTTTGGCGACATTGTAGTTCGCCTATATGATGAGACTCCCGTTCATCGCGACAACTTTCTGAAGTTGGCAAAGGAGGGTTATTATGACGGCACTCTGTTCCATCGAGTGATAAAGGACTTTATGATTCAGGGTGGCGATCCTGATTCTAAGGGCGCACCTGCTGGAAAGATGCTTGGTGTAGGAGGTCCGGACTATACGCTTGAGGCAGAAATCAGGGACGGACTCTTCCATAAACGTGGTGCTTTGGCTGCTGCGAGACAGGGTGACGAAGTGAATCCAGAGCGTCGTAGTAGCGGGTCTCAATTTTATATTGTCTGGGGCCAGGTGTATAATGAAGGTCAGCTTCGTCAGTTCTCCAAACAGTTGAGGATGCAGAAAGTTCAAGATGCGTTTAATTCGCTAGCTGCTGAACATCGCGATGAGATAATGCAGATGCGTCGTGACAGGAATCGTGAGGGACTTCAGGAGCTTCAAGATAAACTTTCCGCTGAAGCAGAAAACAAAGTGGGAAAATCAGGATTAACCGATGACCAGTTGAAGATATACTCTACTATCGGCGGTACACCCCATCTTGACGGTCAATACACAGTATTTGGTGAAGTCGAAGAAGGGCTTGACGTGGTTGAAATGATACAAGGGACTGCTACTGGACGTGCTGATAGACCTGTTGATGACATCGAAATGAGAATGATAGTTATTGAATAATATGTTGGAAGTAGGACTGAAACATACAAGCGAACTGACAGTAAGTGAAGGGTTGACCGCTATTCAGATCGGGTCCGGAGATATGCCAGTACTATAGTTGACAGGGAGCGGTTTATGTCAAAACTTGGGTGATTATGGAATACAGAAAGATTGGCGATAACTACTATGTCCGTATGGATCGCGGGGACGAAATAATCAGCACCCTTCTCGAAATCTGTGAAAAGGAATCCATACCATCTGCGGTTTTCTCTGGTATTGGTGGCTGCCAAAGTGCAGAACTTCAAGTGTTCATCCCTGAGACTGGCAACTTTGAGACAGAGCATTTAAATCACTAATATGGGACACGGTAATCTTTGGCTATTCAATATGGAAATGTGCTGTAGGATGCAGATTTCCTCATTACGGACAAAACTGGAAGAATGCAAAAGGGATGGCAGAACTACCTGTGTGGTCAGTCCTAATTATCCTGCGGCCTCCAACGAGGACTACTTATTTGACTGCATGAACTTATATGCAAGGCTTGGTGATGACGGGACTGTTGAACTTTCTGGCACTGTGTTCTATTGGAATCCTGTAGATGGTGACACCCAAAAGTCCGTTACTATCCAGACTTTCCCAAGCCTAGATGTCTGTCTCAGTTGGCTTGGCAGTGAGAGTGCAGCCCGTGACAAGTGTGTTGAAATGCTAGACAAAAATTGTTAGTGAGTATGAAATAAACACGAGGTCAGCACATCAATGAAAGGTACAGTAGTTAACATATATTTCGATTATACCGCTAATCGAATCATCCTTGACCGCTCATCGTATGATTTCGGCAAGCCCAAATGGCATCTGCTAGAAGTTCTAAAGGTTCCGTCAGTTTATCGTGGACTCAGATTGGTTTATTTCTACGATGATAACCGTGAGTTTGATGTCAGCCAGGAACTGCAAATAGAATACTATGACTGACATTGACAGCTTAATCGCTAAATTAAACTAAAACTTTATCGAAGTGTGAGTCGTTCAGATGGAAAATGATTAATTTTGCATCACCAAGAAATATATTGATTGATAAAAATAACGATATTATGGCATTATTCGATCAGATTAGCGAGGACATCAAGTCTGCGATGAAGGCTCGCGACAAGGTGCGTCTGGAGACGCTCCGCAACATTAAGAAAGTGTTCCTGGAAGCGAAGACTGCTCCTGGAGCCAACGACACATTGGCTGATGCTGATGCATTGAAGATTATCTCAAAACTGGCCAAGCAGGGCAAAGAGACTGCGGCAACCTACACACAGGCAGGACGTCAGGAATTGGCTGATGCAGAATTGGCACAGGTAGAAGTACTTGAAAGTTACCTGCCGAAACAACTTTCCCAAGA
>DEKX01000042.1:18068-36731 GCA_002354095.1 Prevotella sp. UBA2711
CAGTTGGCAGGAAAGGCTGATGGACGAGTCATCTCTGAGATTGTAAAGAAACTCTTGGCATAAGCTTTGATTCTATGTCTAGAATTAGTGGCACAATAATGGCACAGAGCACTGTAACTCGTTGGTACTCAGTATGTGCTTTAAACTTCAACGAGGATGAGTATTAAAGCCTCGTATTAGGCTTAGACCATCTAAACACCAGCGGGATGAACAATAATTGTTTGTCTCGCTGGTATTTTATTTGGGTATGTTGAAACCAACCTTTGCTAATATTTGCACAAGTTAGTTAGGTGTGAATTGACGAAAAATGCGTATTTACGCAAAAAAAGTAAGTGAATATTGTTCCCAAGATCACCGAACTGCTGCAGTAGTTATAAACTGTAGAGAGCCTCCTTTTATGAAACATTCACAAATGATGAGTTTCAAAATCTGCAAAACGTTTCAATATTAGCAAAAAGTGATGGTATTTGTGACATCAAAAGCATGAGTGTCGAAAAAAATATCTATCTTTGCACTGCGAAATAAAAAGGAGAAAAGGTGAAATGAAACAACTCGTAAACCTTGTTTATTTAATTGTAGCACTTTTGGTATTAGGAGGCTGCGGAGATGGCACATCTGTGAGGAAACTTCCGCATTCGGGTGATACTCCCTACCAGCAAGACACTATTCTGGTGATCTATGCAACTGAACCGGAACGGGCGCTCAGACTGCTCGACTCGGCAATGGCGCTGGGCAATATCAGTGACTATCGTGGTCAGTTCATCCGTGCCACCATCTACAGCAAGTCGCTCATGGAGCAGCAACAGGACTCAGCCATCAGCATCTGTAAGACACTACTCACCCACGACTCCGTGCGTAACGAGCCCGTTGAGAAGGAGAATATCCTCGATATACTCATTGCCACAGCCCGCGCCAAGAGCGATGATGAAGCCTATCTGCAGTGGGCTACTCAGAAGGTTTCCATCTGTCAGCAGCAAAGCGAAGAGACTGAACGGTGGCGTACGGAAGCCGAGATTGGACTGGTGATGACCCATTTGGGGCAGGTGAGCGAAGGGCTTAAGAAATTGGACGAAGCCATCAGCCGCCTTGACAGTCCTGGCAGTATCAACCGAATGGATGCCTTTATCATTGCCGTTAAACGTAAGATCAATGCCCTCAGCGATATGGGGCGGAATGAGGATGTCATCCCTCTGGCGCAGCGCATCCTCGACCGACTGGACCACTACGAGCAGCACGCCAAAGACTATGCCGAGGACAGTTACCGACTCTCATGGAGCGACCATCCCGCTGACCGTGACCGTTATCTGGACTTTTGCCGTGCACAGGCTTGGGCATTCATGGCGCAGGCGTATGCACAGAAAAGCCATCATGGAGACGTGAAGACTGAGAAACAGACTGCGGCAGAAAAAGCCCACAAATATCTGGCACTTTTCGAGCAAAGCGGTTACAGCAAAACCTTCATGGCCCGTCAGATGATTGCCCCCGCACAAATGGCTTTGGGCATGTACGATGAAGCACTGGCAACCTACGATGAGATGGAAAACCGCATGGGTGCCGACACACTGAATGCCGACTATGCCCTCATTCTCCGTTCGCGTGCCATAGCCAGTCGCAGCAAGGGGCATATTGCTGAAGCCTTGGACTATCAGACCCGCTATGCCAATCTATCCAAGCAAGTCAGTGATAGCCTGCATAAGAGTCAAGCCCACGACTATGCTGCCCGCTACCATGCTCAGGAACAGCAGTTGAAAATTCAGGAGCGTCAGGCCGAGGCAGAGCGCTCTCACATTTTCAGTGTTGCCCTCATCATCATCGCCCTGATGGCTATCATTTTCGCCGTTTTCTTCTTCCGGCAGAAGCGCATCGTCAGCGAAAAGAACCGAGCCCTCATGCGCCTCATCAACGGATTGCCCGCGGCAGAGTTCAGTGGTGAGAACGAAGAGGCAGACCGTGAAACCGAAGAAGAGTCAGTGTCCGCTGATACTGCGTTCTTCCACCACATAGAACACACCATCCGCACAGAGCGGCTTTATGCCAACGTCAATCTGCAACGGCAGGATATCATGGAGCGCTTCGGCATCAGCCGGCATGCACTGAACGACCTGATGAACCGTTATGCCGGCGGGCTCACTTTCCCCCAGTTCATCAATACCATTCGTTTGGAGGAGGCAAAGCATATACTCGACACTCAAGGTGATACCACCCTCACGGCTATTGCTGAGGAAGTAGGTTTCACCCCTGCTAACTTCCGTGAACAGTTCAAGCGCTGCTATGGCATGACTCCAGCCGAATATCGCAAAGAGCAAGAGGAAAAGTAACCGATGCACGCATTTGGGTCGTACACCAAATGCGTGCATCGGTTTTTCACCCGTTTTCCTGATTATTCCGTAATTTTGCCGTCGTAATTTTGAAGAGACACAAAATGTTTAAAGGTAAAAAGGTAGTTATGCCTCCATTTTTAAAGGAAGGCGATAGGATAGCTCTGGTGTCCCCAGCTTACTGGGTTCCCCAAGATGTGCTTGCGCAGGCTGCAGAAACCATTAAAAGTTGGGGACTGCAGCCTGTTATCGGTCCCCACACAAACAATCTGAATGTCAATGTCTATGCAGGAACGGCAGAAGAACGCTCTGCCGATATTCTTTGGGCACTCGAAGACGACAGCATCAAAGCCTGCCTGTGTTCCCGTGGTGGATATGGTTCGATACATTTGCTCAATCGTATTCCGAAGGAAAGCTATCTCCAGCATCCGAAATGGCTCATTGGTCATGGTGACATCTCTGTATTGCTCAACACAGTTTCCAATGCAGGACTGATGTGTATTCATGGCCCCATGTCCTACCAGATAGCAAGTAGTCAGGAGCCTTCGGCTACCATTCTCCGTGATATGCTCTTTGGGAAACTGCCTCAATATCGGGTTACAGGCAACGCTCATAACAGGTTCGGACATACCGAAGGTGTTCTCGTCGGTGGCAATCTGACCAGTTTTGCTACCATCGTGGGAACTCAATATCAGTTGCCTCCCAATCAGGACATTATTCTTTTTATTGAAGAGGTGGAGGAATCATTGCACAATATTGACAGATTGTTCTATCGGTTGATGCTACAGCTGGATTTCGAAAGAGTGAAGGGTGTCATATTGGGTACCTTCAGTTCTATCAAGTTCGACCTCCAGTTCGGCAGTGTCGAACAGATGCTGATTGCCCACTTGCATGACTTTGACATCCCTGTATGTTGCGGATTCCCGGTAGGCAGTGACAGTTGTATTCCATTGATGATGGGTGCCCCCTGCTCGCTGGACGTGACAAGCAACGAGGCACTTCTGTCCTTTAACGTTGATGGGGAACAGCAATTATACGAATTGTCTGAGGGGAACCACTCGCTGTTTAAATAGAGTTGACTAAAGAAACAACACAATAAATACAGCCTTTGTCTCGTTATTTATATGGTGTTGAGACAAAGACTCTGTATATTGTCTGTGTTTCTGTTAGGTGTGAAGATGCTCTTTGCCCAGCAGGAAGCCTCCTTTGCCCACTATTGGGCAATGGAGCCATCCTTTAATCCCGGCGCTGTTGGCAAAGAGTCGAAACTGAATGTGGCTGGCGCTTATAACATGTCGTTTGGGGGCTATGAGCATAATCCGAAAACGATGTATATCGCTGCTGATATGCCACTGCGCTTTCTGAATGCGATGCATGGCGTGGGCATCCAACTGCTGAACGACGAAATCGGTCTGTTTACCCACAAGCGTATATTGGTGCAATATGCCTATAAATTCCGTATGTTGGGTGGCACACTGAGCATCGGAGTGCAAGGCGGTATGCTGAATGAGGGCTTTAAAGGCTCTGAAGTAGTGCTGCCTGATGAAGAAACCGACCCCGCTTTCGTGACCACCGATGTCAATGGATCTGCCATGGATGTGAGCACCGGACTCTATTATCAACGTAAGAGTTGGTATCTGGGCTTTTCGGCTTTACACCTCACTGCACCGTCCGTAGATTTGGGCGATAAATCAGTTTTTGACATCAGTAGAATGTTTTATTTGACTGGTGGATACAATATTCGGCTAAGAAATCCGTTCTTTACTATACACCCCACTGTGTTGGGACGTACAGATGGTACTGCCTATCGGGTGGATATGACAGCAAGGGTGAAATACACCCACGACCGCAAAATGCTGTATGCCGGTGTGGGCTATAGCCCTACTAATTCAGTGACAGCAATGGTCGGCGGCAATTTCCATGGTATCTGTCTGGGATACAGTTATGAGATGTTTACCTCTGGAACAGGAATGGGAAACGGATGCCACGAACTGTTTGTGGGTTACCAGATGGATTTGAATTTCGTCAAGAAAGGGCGTAATCGCCATCAAAGTGTGAGAATCTTGTGAAGAATTGAAGAATTGAAAAATTGAAGTTAAGATATATGAAGAAAATCATTAGTATAGTAGGTTGCATCTGTGCTGCTATCATGCTTTCGGGCTGTTTCGGCTCGAAACTTGCTTCGTCGAAAGGCGGTGAAGTGACAGGCGTGAGTGGCCGTGCTTTCAGTGAGCCTACGCCTTACGGCATGACCATGATTAAGCGTGGACACGTGAAGATGGGTATCGAACAACCGGACTCGCTTTGGGGTAAGAAGATGCCTGTACGCGACATCTCCGTGGAGAGTTTCTGGATGGACGAACATGAAGTAACGAACTCCATGTATCGGCAGTTTGTGAAATATGTGCGCGACTCCATCCTGCGCGAGCGTCTGGCTGATCCTAACTATGGTGGCGACGAGTCGTACAAGATTGAGGAAGACAAGTATGGTGAACCCGTCACACCGCATCTGAACTGGAAAAAGCCATTGCCCCGCAAACCCAACGAGGACGAACAGCGTGCCTTCGAAAGTCTTTACACCTATAATCCTGTGACAGGCGAAAAAATGATTGACTGGCGCCAGCTGAACTACCGCTATGAAGTGTACGACTACACGGAGGCTGCCAAGCGCAAGTATCGTGTCAACCCACAGGAGCGTATTCTGAATACCGACCTGAACGGCAATGCCAACGGACAGGTATGGATTTCCAAGGATACTGCCTATATTGATGACGAGGGACGTATTGTCCGTCAGACCATCAACCGAGAGTACACGGGTCCATGGGACTTCCTGAATACGTATATCGTGAACGTATATCCAGATACCACGTGCTGGGTGAATGATTTCCCCAATGCTGAGAACGAAGGTTATATGCGCTACTACTTCTCAAGTGCTGCTTATAACGATTATCCCGTGGTGGGTGTCACCTGGGAACAGGCAAATGCTTTCTGTGCTTGGCGAACAGAGTATCTGTTGAAGGGATTAGGGCCCTCGGCTCGCTACGTGCAGCGTTACCGTCTGCCGACAGAAGCAGAGTGGGAGTATGCTGCCCGTGGTAGGGATCAGAACGAATTCCCTTGGGAGAATAAGGATGTGGCATCGGGCAAAGGATGTTTCTATGCCAACTTTAAGCCCGATAAAGGTAACTATACCAAAGACGGCAATCTGATTACCAGCAAGGTAGGCATCTATGCCTCGAATACGAATGGTCTGTATGACATGGCTGGTAACGTGGCTGAATGGACCAGTACGATTTATACAGAAGCAGGAGTGGAGGCGATGAATGACATCAATCCCCAGCTGAAATATAATGCCGCTTTGGAAGATCCCTATCGCTTGAAGAAGAAGAGTGTCAGGGGTGGATCGTGGAAAGACCCGGAATCGTTTATCCGTTCTGCATGGCGTAGTTTCGAATATCAGAACCAGCCACGCAGCTACATCGGATTCCGTTGCGTGCGCAGTATGGCCAATACAACAAGTGATAAGGTGAAGACTAAGAAATCAAAACGTAGCAAGAAATGACAAATTACAGTAAACTGAATATCATCTATAAGTTGCAGAAATGGATGGACAGTGTGCCTGGCCAGACATTCCTGAACTATGCCTACAGTTGGGGTGCCTCTATCGTTATTCTGGGTACTCTGTTCAAGTTGACTCACCTGCCAGGAGCAAACTTCTTCCTCTATCTGGGTATGGGTACCGAGGTTATCGTGTTCTTCCTGTCAGCCTTCGACCGTCCGTTTGATAAAACGGCAGATGGTATGAATCTGGACATCCATCCCGCTGTGAACGGGGAAACCGTACAGCCCACCATTGTAGGTGGCGGTGGTAGTGTCGTCGTTGGAGGCGGTGCTGCTGAAGGCGGTACTGTCGTTGGAAGTGGTACAGTCGTTGGAAGTGGTACTGTCGTTGGAAGTGGTTCTGTCGTTGGAGGTAGTACTGTTGTTAGCGGTGGTGGAACCATTGGCGGCGGTACAGTGATTATCGGAGGCGGAGGTGCCGTTAGTCCGTCCCGTTCGGACTCTGAGTCCGTTGAGAGCGAACTGCCAGTCCGTCCCGTTCGGACTGAGAGCCAGCAGGGAACCAATATCCCTTCAGGGGTTATCATCGGTGGCGGCGGCTCAGCCGTCGGCGGTCCCAGTGCCGAGGTAGTAGAAGCGACAGGCAACTATATAGAAGAACTGAACGAACTGACGGAGGTGCTCAAGAAAGTGAGCGAGCAGAGCAAGCGCCTCACTGCCGATTCTGAAGAGATGGAGAATCTGAACCGTACGCTGACTGGTATCAGTCGTGTTTACGAAATGCAACTCAAGAGTGCCAGCTCGCAGATGGGAACTATTGACGAAATCAACGAACAGACACGCCACATGGCTCGCCAGATAGCAGAACTGAATGCCATCTATGCCCGTATGATTGAGGCGATGTCAGTACAGACTTTAAATAAGCAATAAGCATGGCCATCAAGAAACGCCCAGTATCTCCGCGCCAGAAGATGATCAATCTGATGTATGTCGTCTTGATGGCATTGCTGGCATTGAATGTCTCGACTGAGGTGCTCAATGGCTTCTCCGTGGTGGAAGAAAGTCTCAGTCGTACCACAGCCAATGCCGCACAGGAGAATCAGGCTATATACAATGATTTTGCCGAGCAGGTGAAGAAGAACCCGCAGAAGGTGAAGCAGTGGTTTGACAGGGCCCAACAGGTGCGCCTGATGAGTGACTCGCTTTACCAACTGGCAGCCGACCTGAAATTGGCTATTGTGCAGGAGGCAGACGGTAGTGACGGTGATGTGTCGAACATCCGCAATAAGGAAGATCTGGAAGCTGCCACACAGGTGATGCTGGCTCCAGGACGCGGTCGCGGCAAGGAGCTCTATCAGGCCGTTAACCATTTCCGTGAGCGCATTCTGACAATGGTGACTGATGAGACTCAGCGCAAGTCTATTGCTTCGAGTTTGGCAACGGAACCGTCGCGTGCAGCCAAGGCAATGGGTAAGAACTGGCAGGAATATTTGTTTGAGGATATGCCTGTGGCAGCAGCTGTCACTCTTTTGAGCAAGTTGCAAAATGATGTGCGCTATGCCGAAGGTGCCGTGCTGCATACGCTGGTGTCGAATATCGACGTGAAGGATATCCGTGTCAATGCTCTCAATGCCTTTGTGATTCCCAACGCCCAGACGGTAGTCAGGGGCGACAAGTTCTCTGCCCATATCGTGATGGCTGCTGTAGATACGACTCAAGTGCCCCAGATATTCATAGGTGGCAGGGAGGTGAATCTGCCAGGCGGACTGTATGAGACCATTGCAGGGCGCACAGGCGACTTCACCCTAGAGGGCTACATCCAGATGGCTAATGGTAATGGGGAGTTGATCAGGCGCGATTTCTCACAGAAATACAGTGTGGTAGATCCCTCGGCAACGGTGAGCGCCGACCTGATGAACGTGCTCTATGCAGGATATAGCAACCCGCTGAGTATCAGCGTCCCGGGAGTGCCCGTCACCAAGATACAGGCCTCTATGTCTGGTGGTACTTTACAGCCCGTAGGTCCAGGTAAGTATATTGCCCGTCCTACTACCCCCGGACAGAATGTCACCATCACCGTGACATCTACCAACACCGGACGCGCCCAGCAGATGGGGACCTACACCTTCCGAGTGCGTCGTCTGCCCGATCCTACACCTTATATAGTAGTGCAGGCTGACGGTGGAGCTGACCGTTTCAAGGGCGGCGGATTGTCAAAGGGCCAGCTGACAGCGGCTGATGGCATCGGAGCAGCTATTGATGACGGTATTTTGGATGTTCCTTTCCATGTGCAGAGTTTCGAAACGGTATTCTTCGACAATATGGGTAATGCCGTACCGATGGTAAGTGACGGATCGCGTTTCTCTGCCCGTCAGAAGGAGACGTTCCGTAAATTGCAGCGTAATCGCCGCTTCTATATTTCAAGGGTGACAGCCACAGGGCCTGATGGCACTGCCCGTAAGTTGAATGCTTCGATGGAAGTGATAGTGAAGTAGTTGAGAGTTGAAAGTAATAAGTATTTAGAAGATATGAAGAGAGTATTGTTCTTTTTGATGATCGTGTTGGTAGCTGGTTCTGTGATGGCACAGCCCAAGGCTCGCCGTCAGCAGCAACAGCAGGGTCAGAATGTGGGTCAGAACTCAAGTCGGATTCAAAACCCCAGACAGAAGCGACAGCAGAACCAACAGGGAAAGCAGGCTGCTTCCCAAAATCAAGGTATCAGCCAGCGTGCCCGTCTGATGTATCCCACCTCACTGGATATGCCCGAGGATGTGGTTTGGAGGCGCGACCTCTATCGTGAAATCAATTTGAACGATGAGGCTAACGCAGGTCTCTATTATCCGGTAGAGCCTATCGACAAGCAGATGAACCTCTTTACCTACCTCTTCAAGTTGGCGCTGAACAATTATATCCCCATCTACGAATATCGCTTGGATGGTAATGAGTCGTTCAGCGATTCCTCCAAGGTGGCGATGAAGACCATTCTCGACAATTACCATATCTTCTACGAGACGCGTGAAAACAAGTTGAGGGTGGAAAACAGTGATATCCCTTCAGCCGAAGTGAAGATGTACTATCTGAAGGAGTCGGCATACTATGATCAAGCTAATGCTCAGTTCCGTCGTAAGGTGATGGCTATCTGTCCTGTCATGATGCGCGAGGACGATTTCGGAGGCGAGGCTGCCAAATATCCGCTTTTCTGGGTGAAATATACCGATTTGGAACCATATCTCAGCAGACAGAGTGTGAAAGCATCGAGTCTGAACGATGCCGCCATGATGACTTTGGAAGATTATTTCACCATGAACAGTTATCAGGGCAAAATCTATAAGGCAGGCAACCGGATGAGCCAGACAGCTGCCCGTCCGCAGTTTGGCGAGTTCAATGCCACCAATGCCAATGAGGCTGTCAAGAAGGAACAGGCTAAGATTGAAAAAGAACTGGAACTCTTCGAACGTGGCGTGTTCGGGCATACTCCCCAGCGCGATTCGCTCGATTCTATTGCCAAGATACAACCTGAGAACGAAAAGGTGAGCAAGAAAAAGAGTTCGCGCAGTCGTAGCCGTTCAGTGAGGTCAAAGAAGAACAAATCCACTGAGGGAGGCTCTTCGTCCTCACCGCGCATCACCGTGCGCCGTCAGCGACACTAAAAAAAGTTAAAAGAAAGTTTGCATATTTCAGAATAAATGTTTAACTTTGCAGCAGGATAATATAAATAGGTGAATTATGAAAAAGATATTAACGATTATTGCCATTGCTTGCATAGCCTTTGCAACGCCTTCTCAGGCTCAGGTGAAGTTTGGTCTGAAGGGCGGTCTTAACTTGACGAGCCTGTCAGCTGATAATATTGCTGGTGGTGTTTCCAATAAATCAGGCTTTTTTGTAGGTCCAACAGTGAAATTTACGCTTCCTGTTGTTGGTTTAAGCCTTGATGCTTCTGCACTCTATGACCAACGTAATGCAAAGATTAAGAACGCTGATGCCACAGTGAAATTCCAGTCGGTACAGATTCCCATCAATGTGCGTTATGGCTTTGGTCTCAGTAGTGTTGTGAACGTTTTTGCCTTCGCAGGTCCTCAGTTCGGTTTCAACATCGGCGACAAGAGCAAGTTGTTGGATCAGATGGGTAGTTGGTCGCTGAAGAGCAGCAATATCAGTGGTAACGTAGGTATCGGTGCTACTGTATTCAGCAAGTTGCAGATTACTGCCAACTATAACTTCCAGCTGAGCAAGTCGGGTGAGGTTGAGTATAAGGATGCCAATGGAGCCACCCAGACAGGCAAGATGAAGTTCAACTCTTGGCAGTTAGGCTTGGGCTACTATTTCTAAAGACCAGCCTATAAACGTATAGAGGCACTCCTGATTGGGAGTGCTTTTTCGTATCTAAACGATTATCAATGAATTACGCTGACCTCATATTACCACTACCGCTACAAGGCACTTTCACCTATGCCGTACCCACTCAGATGCAGGCTGTCGTGAAGGTGGGAATGCGCGTTTTGGTGCCTTTCGGACGCAACAAAACGTACCTTGGCATAGTGGCTCGCCTGCACGACCGGCAACCGCAGGGCTATGAGGTGAAGCCAATCAGTCAGTTGATGGATGGAGAGCCGATTGTTACTCCAGAACAACTGAAACTTTGGCAGTGGATAGCCGATTATTACCTGTCGCCCATTGGTGATGTCTATAAGGCTGCCCTTCCTGCAGGTCTGAAAGCAGAAGACGGTTATCGGCCCAAGACAGAGACGTACATACGCTTAACCCCAGCCTATCAGAACGAGACAGCCTTGCATGTGGCGTTGGATATATTGGCAAGAGCACCTAAGCAGTTGGAAGCCTTTACGGCTTATCTGGAACTCTCAGGATGGGACCAGATAGAGGAAATGAGAAATGAGCAGGTTGACCAGATTTCGGAGATAACGCGTGAAGAACTGCTGAATGCCAGTCATGCCTCAGCCACAACCTTGCAGCAGTTGGAGAAACGTGGTATGCTGGAGACTTACGAGATAGAGGTGGGCAGGCTGAACCACGGGGGCGAATATCATCCGGAATTGATTAAGCAACTCAATGAAGCCCAGCAGACAGCCTATAACCAGATTCTCATGTCGATGATGAAGAAGCCCGTCACGCTGTTGCATGGTGTCACCAGCAGTGGTAAGACGGAAATCTACATTCATCTGATACAACAGGCACTGGAACGCAAAGAACAAGTGCTCTATCTCTTGCCTGAAATAGCCTTGACGGTTCAGATGATGCAACGCCTGCAGCGTGTCTTTGGGAATCGCCTGGGTATCTATCATTCCAAATATTCTGATGCGGAACGCGTGGAGATATGGCAAAAACAACTGTCGAAGAATCCTTACGACGTGATATTAGGTGCGCGCTCGGCTGTCTTTCTTCCTTTCCAACGGTTGGGACTGGTCATCATTGACGAGGAACATGAGACGAGTTATAAGCAACAGGACCCTGCGCCCCGTTATCATGCTCGCAGTGCTGCCATTATGTTGGCACACCTATGCCAACAGCAAACCCCCAACAGCCAACAGCCAAGAGTTCTTCTTGGTACAGCAACCCCTTCGCTGGAGAGCTATCATAACGCAAAAACAGGCAAATACGGACTGGTAGAGTTGAAGGAGCGCTATCAAGGTATTGAACTACCAGAGATACAGGTGGTGGATATAGCCGACTTGCAGCATCGAAAGATGATGGCAGGACCGTTCTCTCCCTTATTATTAAATAAGGTTCGCGAGGCCTTGGAGCGTGGCGAACAGGCCATCCTGTTTCAGAACCGTCGTGGCTTTGCCCCACTGATAGAGTGCAAGCAATGTGGCTGGGTTCCCCATTGTCAGCATTGTGATGTATCGCTGACCTATCATCGGCAGATGAATCAGCTGACCTGTCATTATTGTGGTTTCACCTATCGGGTGCCTACAGAATGTCCATGTTGCGGTTCTACAGAATTGCGCACACGAGGTTTTGGCACCGAAAAGATTGAGGAACAGGTGCGTGAGGTATTCCCTGAGGCTCGCGTAGCCCGTATGGATCTCGATACTACTCGCACCCGTAATGCCTACGAACGTATCATCATGGATTTTGGTGCAGGGCGAACGAATATCCTGATTGGTACGCAGATGATTTCCAAAGGTCTTGATTTCGATAAGGTCAGTGTGGTGGGCATCCTCAATGCCGATTCCATGCTGAACTATCCTGATTTCCGTGCCTACGAACATGCCTTTATGATGATGTCGCAGGTCAGTGGACGTGCCGGCCGTAAGGGCAAACGGGGGCTCGTCATCCTGCAGACCAAGAGCAAGGACGTGCCTGTCATCCAACAGGTGGTTCGCAACGACTATCTTGCCCTCTACCGCGACCTGATAGCCGAGCGTCAGGCATTCCATTATCCTCCTTACTATCATCTTGTTTATGTCTATCTGAGGCATCGCTCCGATGATGTGGTCAATACAGCCAGTATTGAGATGGGGTCTCGTCTGCGCCAGTGGTTCTCGGGTCGTGTCTTAGGTCCCGACAAGCCCTCTGTGGCAAAGGTGAAATCGCAGAACATCCGCAAGCTCGTGTTGAAGTTGGAAAATGGCATCGACATGAAAAAAGTCCGTGAGTATTTGCTCCTTGTTCAATCGCAAATGCTTACAGACAAACGTTATAATTCCCTCCAAATCTACTACGATGTAGATCCGTTGTAAATGTCGTAGTATGTTTTGTAGAGAAAATTTCACGGATATTTTATTGTAGGAATCAGATTTTATCACTATCTTTGCAGCCATGTGACGGAATAGCGATTCTCGTTCCATGACTTATTGTGATATTGGACTTAAAGTTCATGTTCTTAATCATCGAATAACCGCCAAATACATTCGTACAAGGAACATGCGACGATTAGGTTCATGCCCTTTTGGGGCGTGGACTGTTCGTGCTTGTTTGTGTACGTGGTTTGCTTGGCGGTTGACCAGATGATTGATAAGCATAGAATGGACCCGCCTTTTTTCGTTACACCTTATTAATATTATAAAGCGTGTAGCATGGTAAACATCGGACAACGAATCAAAGAAGAATTACAGCGTCAGGAGCGAACTGTCAGTTGGCTGGCTCGTAAACTGAACTGTACGCGTGCCTCTGTTTATCGTATTTTCGAGAAAAACAGCATTGATACAGCCCTCCTTGCCAACATTTCCCAAGTGCTTCATCATAACTTCTTCGAAGAACTCTCCGACGACGTGCAAGATGTTTCGTCTGATTAAGATATCTCCCTATTCAGGGGATTTTTTAGTGAATTATGTAATTGGATGCCACTGCTCTGTGAAGAGCGGTGGCATTTTGGATTATGAACAATGGCAAACCATTCCATCCTCCACTTTGCTACGATGTAGCAGGCATGTTGCACACTCACAGGCAAGCATATAGCAAGCTCAAACAGCTTGCTTGACCTTGCGAACCCCTTGCTAAGTCCTTGCCTACACCTTGCCTACACCTTGCCAACTCCTTGCTAAATATTAAAATGCGCCCGTCCGCAGAATTTCTTCGCTTACCGAAGAGATTGTCTCCCCTTACGGCAGAGAAAGTCTTCTCCCTATCCGGAATGGGCTTTTATTCTCGTTTCGCTGCGATTACGATTTAAGAGGTAATCCTTTTTTCTAGTGCTCAAATAATGATACACAAGTGTATCAATTGCGATACGCAAAATAGTTTAATATCCGTTGCAAAACCTTTACCTTTGCAAATATCAATTAATCTCTGTGAAGATTGTAACCCGAAAAGGGGATTTCCCCTGTAGAGGAGAATGTCTTTGTGATAATGGAAACTTTAAAAATTAATAAAATATGAGAAAACTATTAGCATTGGTTATGATTGCTTTTTGGGCGATGCCAATTAACGCAAAAGATGGAGACCAAATCACCTTGCAACCAGTGGCACAACCAATGGGAACATCAGTCGTTGCTAAAGCCTCTGCGCAAAAAGCAACTGTTGTTACTCCTGTTGTAGCACAGCCTGCTGTTAGTGCACAAAATCAGCAGGTAGTCGCCCAGAACGACCAGAAAGTAACTGTAAAACTTAAAACAGGAGCAACGATAACTGGAATTATGAAGAGTTTCGATCCGATGACAAAGATTGTTCTAGTTGTAGCAGGTCAAACCACAACAATTCCAATGTCGAAAGTTTCTAGTGTTGAGATGGTTCAGGATACTCCTGTAGAAGTTCAACAACACTCCGTAGTTTCTAAGACTCCAGTAACTCAGCCTGTTGTAGCACCATCAGGTACAAATGCGCCATTGGGCAACAAGAAACTATTGGTTACAGAGAATACAAATCAACCAGAGCGTATAATAATCAATATTGGTCAAACCCCAGTAGAAATGATTTTGGTTAATGGCGGTCGGATGAATATGGGTTATGATGGAAGTGGAAGCCTGAGAATGAATAGCGAGCCTGTGCATGAAGTCGTTATTACATCTTTTTATATCAGTACACAACCATTACCAGCTTCAGTTGTTACGCAGATAGTTGGCAGTAAAAATGTCGATGGAAACGGCAACCAGCCAGCTCAGGTTAGAAAATTTGAGGACGTTGAAAGAGTTACCACTACATTAGCAAATCAAACAGGTTTGAACTTGCGTCTCCCAACCGAAGCGGAATGGGAATATGCAGCTTGTAGCAACCAACAGCATGAGATTTTTAGCATTGCCAGTGGAAGAGATGTTGCGTATGAGTGGTGTAGCGATTTCTTGGATGATTTCCCAGAAAGCGGGTTAATTGTAACCGATCCAACAGGACCATCAAGAGGAAAAGAGCATGTCGTTCGTTCTTACAATGGGGATCGTGGAAAGTTTGATCGCAGCAATGACATTGATGAAGATGATGCATATTTAGGTTTAGTACGTTTAGTGATAAAAGCAAAAGATATTAAATAACAGTTTGTTTCACAAATTAAAAATTAATTATTATGAAGAATTCATTTAAAATTATGCTTACGATGGTAGCATTTTTCGCTTCGACATCAAGCGTAAATGCACAGTTCTCGAATAAAGAGAGCAACCGTGTTCCTGATCGTTTCCACATGGGCGTTAGAGGCGGTATGACTATTAATAATTATACTAAAGATTTAAAAGATGCAAGATCTGCCATATTCCCAACTGGCGGAATTGCACTTGATTTTAAAGTGGCTCCATTCCCTCTTTATGTAGGTACTGCAGTGAACTATGTAAACTATGCTTACAAATTGGATACACAACATGTTAAAGATAAAAAGTGGGACATTCATGCTATTCAGGTACCCATTATTGTTAGTTACCATATTAATGTTGCTCCAAACCTGTTTGTTAATCCTTTTGTAGGTGAATTTATGGCAGTAGCAGTTAGTAAAGAAGGCGGAATAGATAAAAGCTTTAATTATGGGTTGCGTGCTGGTTGTGGACTTAATTTTGGTAAATTAACATTTGACGTTGGTTACGACCTTGGTTTGGCCAATTTAGGAAAAGGAAGTTTTGAAACACGTACAGGAACATTCTTTATGACTCTAGGCTATAACTGGCTGGGTAGTCGCTAAGCTATGTAAAAACGAAGAGAAGCGCTCTTCAGCAAGAGTGCTTCTCTTTGCTTGTTTGTTATTATTCATATTATTATACTTCCGAGCGTCACTCGCTCAGAAAAGTCTGAATTAATTTGGTTTTTCATTCGCTAATTCGTATCTTTGCATCCCAAAAGTAGAATATTGTACTAACATGAAATACGCTTTAGTAACAGGAGCCTCACGCGGTATTGGTAAGGCGGTAGCCATTCGGCT
Organism: Prevotella sp. UBA2711; assembly: GCA_002354095.1. Taxonomy (GTDB): domain Bacteria; phylum Bacteroidota; class Bacteroidia; order Bacteroidales; family Bacteroidaceae; genus Prevotella. The sequence continues at coordinate 33,744 of DEKX01000042.1, forward strand.
TGCACGCATGGGGTATCCTGTACTTATAAACTATCTAAGGAATAGTGATGCAGCACAGAACGTAGTTGATGAAATCACTAATGATGGGGGGCGAGCCGAATTGCTTCCTTTCAATGTTTCAGATAAACAAGATGCACTTGCTGCAATAGAGAAATGGGAAGATGAACATCCTGACGACTATATTGCTGTTCTTGTTAACAATGCAGGTGTAAGGCATGACAATGTCATGTTTATGATGTCAGATGAGGATTGGCATGAAGTGTTGGACACAACACTCAATGGCTTTTTCTATATCACTCGACATCTTTTGAAACACATGCTGCTCCGTAAGCATGGTGGAAGAATCATAAACATAGCATCGTTGTCTGGGGTTAAAGGACTGCCTGGTCAGACAAATTACAGTGCAGCTAAAGCAGCACTGATTGGAGCAACAAAAGCTTTAGCCCAGGAGGTAGCATCCCGTAATGTTACTGTTAATGCAGTTGCCCCAGGTTTTATTGATACGGATATGACAAAAGATTTGCCACAGGAAGATTTGAAAAAGATGGTACCATGTGGCAGATTTGGGCGACCAGAGGAAGTGGCTTCGTTGGTGGGCTTCTTGGCTTCAGATGAAGCAGCTTATATAACTGGAGAAGTGATTAACATTAATGGTGGATTATATACATAATGATGATTAAAAGCGTATAATGTCGAAAAGAGTAGTTGTAACAGGCATGGGAATTTGGTCCTGTATAGGAACAAATATAGAAACTGTAAAGAATTCGTTGTATGATGGGAAATCAGGTATAGGCTTACAGCCAGAACGACTCACGTATGGATATCGTTCTGGATTGACTGGTATCGTGGAAACACCCGTTATTACCAAGCAGATGTTGGACAGGCATACTCGTGCGGGCATGTCAGAAGAAGCACAATATGCATATATGGCCAGTCGTCAAGCCTTTGAGCAGGCACAAATCAGCGACACTTATCTCCGTGAGCATGAAGTGGGATGTATATTTGGCAATGATTCATCAGCAAAACCGGTTATTGAATCATCCAAGATTATGGACGAGAAACATGACTCTGCCATGTTGGGCTATGGGTTGATATTCCAATCGATGAACTCAACGGTGAATATGAATCTTAGTACCATTTTCCATCTGCGTGGTGTCAACTTCACAATCAGTGCAGCTTGTGCCAGTGGTAGTCATTCGATAGGTCTTGGGTATATGCTCATCAAACAGGGTTTGCAGGACATGATATTGTGTGGTGGCGCCCAGGAAACCAACTATTACTCTATGGCCTCTTTCGATGCTCTTGGCGCATTCTCCGTGAGAATGGATGACCCAACGAAAGCCAGTCGCCCTTTTGACAAGGACCGTGACGGATTGATTCCCAGTGGTGGAGCTGCCGCCTTGGTGCTGGAAGACTATGATCATGCTGTGGCTCGAGGTGCAACGATTCTTGCCGAAATAGTCGGATACGGATTCAGCAGCAATGGCGGAGGTATTTCAGAACCGAGTGACGATGGTAGCGTCACTGCTATGTCACGAGCCATGAAGGATGCGGAAGTCCAGTTAGATGATATTGACTATATTAATGCACATGCCACTTCAACCCATCAAGGTGATATGTATGAGGCGATTGCTCTTGACCGACTTTTTCATGGGCAGCGTGCTCTGATTAGCAGTACCAAGTCGATGACTGGTCATGAATGTTGGATGGCAGGAGCCAGTGAAGTTGTTTACAGTATTATTATGATGAAAAATAATTTTGTGGCTCCCAATATTAATTTTGAAAATCCTGATGAGTATTCAGAAAAGATTAATCTAACGGCAAAAACTGTAGATATGGAAGTGAATACGGTGCTGAGTAATTCCTTTGGATTTGGAGGAACCAATAGTGCTTTAGTCATAAAAAATATACTATAATAATTAAGAAGAAATGCTTAAATAATATCTAAAAATTTTTCAAAGATCAAGTAAGAATGAGAAAGTTTTTTTTATTTATTGCCTTTATAGTATCAGTTGTAAATGCAAGTGGGGCAAAATTTGTAGAAGGGTCCCTTGATTGCATTAAGGGAGAAAAGAATATAGCAGTTTCACTAGACTGCTCTAAGCTTGTATACAAGAAGAACAGACCTTTCCAAGAGTTTTTGGATAAAGCTTCAAGAATGGAGAATTGGGAAGAAGAATCCCTTAAGTATTTCTTTAAAAAGTTTAACGAAGAAACTTTTAAGTCTCATTTTTTTGCCGTTCCTGTTACATCTAGGAACAAAGGGAAGTATGAAATGGTCATCACTCCTCTCAAGATAAATGGAGGAGGTGACATTAAAGCTCATGCGTATATTTTCAACAAAGAAACAAATGAAAAAGTGGCAACTATAGAGTTCAAAACTGATGGAGACGACAACGATGAAATAACATTACGTGATCCCATGAAAGAAGCAGGAGAAGATCTTGGTTCTTTATTTAAGAAACTACTTAAATAGGCTATGAATCTATCAACTGATTTAATAAAACGATATACTACCGAAAGATTATCTGCTCGTGAGGCACAGCGGTTAGCAGAGTTTATTGCGTGGGGACCAGTAGTTTTCCAAGTCTCCCGTTTGATGCTTAAATTTGGAATACTCGACCTGATTCGCGATTCGGATGATGGTCTCACAAGAGAAGAGATTGTGGCACAGACAGGCCTATCGGATTATGCCGTGAAATGTCTTTTGGAAGCCTCGCTGAGCATTGGACTTGTATTAGTAGATGTTGCCAATGATAAATTTACCATTTCAAAAACGGGATGGTTCTTGATCAATGATCCTGCTACAAGGGTTAATATGGACTTCAATCACGATGTGAACTATGAAGGATGGTTTCATCTGGAAGAATCTCTGCGTAATGGAAAGCCAGAAGGATTAAAACACTTCGGAGATTGGCCTACGGTGTATGAAGGGCTGTCAAGCTTACCGCCACAAGTACAAAAGAGCTGGTTTGGATTTGATCATTT
>DEKX01000042.1:36877-49658 GCA_002354095.1 Prevotella sp. UBA2711
ATTTTGGATTTGCCTCAGCAGATAGCTATGATGCAGGACAATATTCAAGGAAAGGATGGTGCTGACCGCATTAGTGGCTACGGTATCAACTTGTTGGATGAAAGGGTTGCCTTTCCGCATCGTGAAGGTGGTTTGGACGCAATATGGATGAGCCAGTTCTTAGACTGTTTTAGCATGGAACAAATTACAAGTATTTTGAGGCGTGCCAAACAAGTAATGACAGCGCAAACCCGTATATATATTATGGAGACGCTTTGGGACAGACAGCGATTCGAACCAGCAGCATTTTGTCTGACAATGACCAGTCTGTATTTTACGGCTATTGCAAATGGCAATTCTAAGATGTATAATACAGAGGATATGGAACAGTGCATCAATAGCGCTGGTCTTGAAATAGAGCAGATACACGACCATCTGGGGCAAGGGCACTCTATATTGGTATGTAAATTATAGTTTTAATGATAAATAACCAGAAAAATGACAAGAACAGAAATTGAAGAGAAAGTAAGAAACTTCCTGATTGAAGACCTCGAAATAGATGAGGAGAAAATCAGTGACGATGCTAAATTGAAGGACGATATGGGCATTGACAGCCTTGACTTCGTAGATATCGTAGTTATCGTGGAAAAGAATTTTGGCTTTAAGATTAAGCCTGAAGAGATGACGGGTGTAACTACTCTGAAAGAGTTTAATGATTATATTGAAAGCAAGGTAAGTTAGGCTGACAATGGGAAAGCAGGAGTGGGATGGTACGACGTACGGCAATGGCTTGATGCATAGATGGCTGATTGCTATATTGAGAAGAATAGATATACGAATTATCTATATCTTTACATACATCTTTGTCATTCCTCCCTGTTTGTTCCGTCCTGGTTTTAAGCACATTTACCGCTATTTTCGTAAGCAATGGGGTTGTAACCCGGTTAAAGCCTTTCTGAAGACATATCTAAACCATTGTATGTTTGCCCAAGTGGTCATTGACCGTTTTGCCATGTATGCAGGACGACATTTTCATGTGGATATAGAAGGGATGGAATATTTCCAGGAGTTGGCTGCGCGTCCAGAGGCTTTTGTACAACTCAGTGCTCATGTCGGCAATTACGAACTGGCAGGATATACCCTTGTATCAGAAAAGAAACGCCTCAATGCATTGGTGTTTTTTGGCGAGAAACAAACTGTGATGAATAATCGCAGGATTATGTTTTCTGACACGAACATTCGTATGATACCCATTAAAGGGGATATGAGCCATCTTTTTCTGATAGACCAAGCTCTTGAAAATGGAGAAATCATGAGTATGCCAGCTGACAGGATTATAGGTTCTCAAAAGATTGTCAAGGTGAAATTGCTGAGATCTGAAGTCCAGTTGCCCCTGGGACCATTTAGTGTTCCTACGATGCGGAGTCTGGATGTGTTGGCTGTCAATGTCATGAAGAAATCGGCATTAACTTACCAAATATATGTCACTCCACTCCACTATGACAAGACAGCATCTCGGAGAGAGCAGATTGCACAATTGTCACGGGCTTATGCGGATGAGTTGGAACGCATCTTGAAGATGTATCCTACACAATGGTACAACTATTTTGACTTTTGGAGATTATCCTGATGGACACACTATCATTTAAATGGCCAGTTGAAGAGTTTCTTCGCAGTATTGATATCCATGAAGTGCTGCCTCAACAAGAACCTTTCGTAATGATAGGACGCTTGGTGCAGTTGGACGAAGTGCAGACCATCACAGAGACTGTTATCTGCGTTGACAACATTTTTGTTGAAGATGGATGTTTTTCAGCTTCTGGCATGATAGAAAATATTGCGCAGACATGTGCTGCCCGCATTGGCTTTATCAATAAATATGTTCTAAAGAAGGACGTACAAATAGGATTCATTGGCGCAATCCGCAATTTTGAAGTTTTTGACCTACCAAAGGTGGGACAAACTATTACCACCATAGTTAATGTCAAAGAAGAGGTTTTCGGCATGACATTGGCCTCAGCCCAGGTGAAACGGGGTACACAAATACTTGCTGAAACAGAAATAAAAATAGCTATCAAAGGTGAATAAAAGATGATGGAATTAAAGGCATCAAAGATATTAGACATCAGATTTAGTGAGGTTGACTCCATGAACGTGGTATGGCATGGCTCATATCCGCTTTATTTTGAAGATGCCCGCGAGCTGTTTGGCGAGAAATATGATCTTACTTACATGGGCTTCTTTGATCATGGATATTTTGCCCCGCTAGTGGAACTTAGTTTCCAGTACAAGAAGCCCATTCGCTATGGCACTCATCCTTGCATTGAAATCACATATCGGCCCACTGAGGCAGCTAAGATTATTTTTGACTACAGAATATATGATCCAGAAGACGACTCTCTCATAGCAACAGGCCACAGTGTTCAGGTTTTTATGGATACTAACTACCAATTGGTTTTGTATAGCCCTACCTTTTATGACGAATGGCGAAAGCGTTGGGGAGTTTTGTAAGACGAAAGAAATATGATATATAAAATAGCTGATAATGTATTGTCGCCACTTGGTGCAACTACGGCAGAGAACTACCAAGCCATGAAGGATGGTCGTTCTTCGCTAAAGCATTATGTCAGTTTCTCTGGTAGGGAAGAGGATAACTTTGTGGCATCAAGATTCAGCAACGAGCAGCGCAAACAGCTCATGGTATCAGGGCTGACATGGTTCGAGTCTCTTGTCTATCATAGTATTAAGCAAGCGCTTTCTGAATGCCCAAGTGGCGTGATAACTGATCGTACCCAGCTAATTTTGAGTACGACAAAGGGCAATATAGACCATCTGGCATCGTCAAACTATGAGAATTTGTTGCCTGCTGAGTCTGCTCTTAGAATTGCCAGGCTCATTGGTGTCACCATGCAACCTTTAGTGGTTAGCGATGCCTGTATCTCTGGTGTGGCAGCAATCATAACAGCTCAACGGCTATTGGATTTACAATGTTGTGATGTGGCTATTGTCACAGGATGCGATATTATCAGCCATTTTGTGGTGTCGGGTTTCCAGTCTCTGAAAGCTCTTTCGCCGAAACCCTGTCGTCCTTTCGATATTGAGCGTATCGGACTCAATTTGGGTGAAGCAGCTGCAACTATGATATTAAGCAATAAAGATACGCAGGGCATACAATGGCAAATTGTTAACGGTGCTCTACGCAATGATGCCTACCACATCAGCAGTCCATCGCCCAAGGGTGAGGGGTGCTGTAGTGCTATACAAGAAGTTATAAAGGATATAGAGGTGGAGTCAATTGCAGCAGTCAATGTTCATGGTACAGCAACCATGTATAACGACCAGATGGAATCAAAGGCCATAGAGTCAGCAGGGCTGTCTCATATACCTATCAATACGCTAAAGGGCTATTTGGGTCACACGTTGGGTGCATCGGGAATACTTGAAACCATCATTACGATGCAATCCATTGAGCATGGAGAATTACTCGCCACCAAAGGTTTTAATGATATCGGTGTTTCTGGGCGAGTTAGCATTTCCTCACAGTCCGTTCCTGTCAGTGGACACTCATTCGTCAAGATAATATCTGGTTTCGGGGGAAATAATGCAGCTATTTACTGCAAGTATGGTAATCCTGTGGCTCGCCAAATTGAACTTGTAAACTATGAGGTGCTGCATCGTGTTCAGGTGACGCCGCAAGAAGTCCGTATCGATGGCTCTATATCAAACATCATCCCTCCGATTTCAGACATCTATAAGCGGTATATTGGCTCATATCCAAAATTTTACAAGATGGATCGATTGAGTCAGTTGGGATTTGTGACTAGCGAATTGTTGCTGAATTTAGAACAACCAAGAAAAAGAGCATGTGACGACCGAGCTATTGTACTCTTCAATCATACATCCTCAGGATGGGTCGATAAAGAATACGCCCAAACCATCCGTCATCGTGATTCTTATTTCCCCAGTCCATCGCTGTTTGTTTATACACTGCCCAATATCGTGTGTGGTGAGGTGGCTCTTCGCCATGGTTATCATGCAGAGACCTCTTTTTACATGATGGACAGTAAAAATGAGGCTATGATGGACGATATACTCCAATCCACTTTCTTAGACCATACTATACATAGTATCATTGCAGGATGGATTGACTATCAAGACGAACAAACATTTGAAGCAGATTTTAAACTATTAAGCAGAATTTGATAATGGAAGAATTAATTTTAGAACTGAAAACAAAAATTATAGAGGTGTTAAACCTGGAAGAGATGACACCTGAAGACATTGACACCGACAGTCCCCTGTTTGGAGCTGGTCTCGGTTTAGACTCTATTGATGCACTTGAACTTATTGTGTTATTGGAGAAAAGCTATGGCATCAAATTGGCCAATCCTTCAGAAGGAAAAGCTATCTTCAAGAATATTCGTACAATTGCTGAATATGTAAAGGAACATCGAACCAAGTAAAACGTGAAGATGAAACAACCTATCGTCATAACAGGAGAAGGCATCATTTCAGCTATAGGATGCAATACTGCTGAAGTTCTCGATTCTTTGAGAAAAAGACGTTCGGGAATTGGCACCATGAAATACCTGCATTCTATTCATCGTGAAATCCCCGTTGGGGAAGTTCCCTTGTCAAACGACGATATGCGTCAACAATTAGGCCTGCAAGACGAGTCTTTACTTAATCGAACTACTCTTATGGGGATGCTGGCAGTTCGCCAGGCTTTGGACGATGCCAACATCAGGAGAGAAAGTGTGCAGCAACAATCTTTACGATTAGTGCTCATTTCCGGAACCACAGTAGCTGGTATGGATGTGACCGAACAGTTGTTCTCGCAACTCGAACAATCTGATGAAGCTCTGCGGTGCTTAAATTATCATAGTGCAGGTAGCTGTACACGAAAAATGGCTGATTATTTCGGCATATTTGCGGAGTACACTACCCTTTCCACAGCATGTTCTTCAGCTGCCAATGCGCTGTTGGTTGGGGCTCGTATGCTTCAAGAAGGAACGGCCGATATAGTTGTGGCTGGGGGATCTGAAGCTCTGTCGGTTTTTCATCTTAACGGTTTTAATTCGCTGATGATTCTTGACCATGAGCCATGTCGTCCTTTCGATGCCACCAGAGCAGGTCTCAATTTGGGCGAAGGCGCTGCATATGTAGTTATGGAAACAGCTGACTTGGCTCTGCGTCGTGGGGTGAAATCGTATGCCTATTTGAGCGGATATGGAAATGCCTGCGATGCGTTCCATCAGACGGCCTCATCTGACGATGGCGAGGGAGCCTATCTTTCCATGACAGAAGCCCTGCGAATGGCTCAACTCGCTCCTTGCGACATTCAGTATGTAAATGCTCATGGTACAGGAACCCCTAATAACGATTTCTCGGAGAGCGTAGCCCTCAAGCGCGTTTTTGGACAACAGTTGCCTTTCGTCAGTTCCACTAAGTCGTTTACAGGTCATACAACTAGTGCTTCAGGCGGTATAGAGTCTGTGATATGTCTTTTGGCATTGGAACATCAATTCATACCTGCTAATCTCGGTTGGAGTCAGGCTATGGACGATGGAATTATTCCAACACAGGGCGAAGATCACTATCCACTTCAGCATGTCGTTTGCAATTCGTTTGGTTTTGGAGGTAACGATACGTCTCTTGTGTTCTCACTTAAGCCAACAACATCGTTGAATTCAGATCCTCAATGCGAAAATGATGTTAAGATATTGTCAAAGGTGGAAATGACATCTGATGGCGACTTGAAAGAACTCTCACGTTACGTAAAGCCTATAGAGGCTCGTCGCATGAGTAAATTGATGAGGAGTTCTCTTTTAGCCTCTTTAAAAGCCTTGGAAGAAGCAGGAATTGAAACTCCAGAAGCAATCGTTACTGGGACGGCTATGGGATGTTTGGCAAACTCTGAACAACTTCTGGCTAAGATGATAGAAGAGGGCGAAGTTTCCATGAGTCCTACACTCTTTATGCAAAGCACCCACAATACAATTAGTAGCAATATTGCCATCCATCTTGGTTGTCATGGCTATAACACGACTTATACACAAGACGAAGATTCTTTGTCCTGGGCATTGCGTGATGCCAGACAGTTGTTGAAAAGTGGGCGTTGTAAATCTGTGTTGGTGGGTTGTCACGATGAGGCTACCCCAACATATCAGAGAATGCAGGAGAGGCTTGGTGTCAAGGTGCACCCTGCGTTTCATTCTATAGCTATCGTTTTGACATGTGGAAAATAATACCATACGCAATTGTTCAGAGTATGCTGCTCACAGCTGGGCAGGTGTTCCTGAAACTGGCATTGATGAGGATGCCTTCATTTTCGTGGACGAGAGCTTTCTGGTGGAGCCTGATGACCAATTGGCAATTTGCTGCCAGTGGATTGCTATTTGCATTGGCATCACTGCTGTGGATGTATATTGTGAAAGTGTTCCCTTTCAGCAGTGCATATCCGATGATTAGTTTGAGCTATGTTTTGGGTATGTTAGCGGCCATTCTTATTTTTCATGAAGAGGTTTCAGTGGTGAAATGGTTTGGAGTGTGTTTTATAGTGTTAGGTTGTATGTTAATCGCTAAATAGGTATGAAGAAATATGTCGTTATGTGGTGCTTGCTGATTACGGCTACGCTGACTTTGTCGGCTCAGCAGAGTGAGCAGCAAATAAAAAAAGAAATTGGTCAGTTTGCCGCTTCAATGAAGACGTTGCAATGTGATTTTGTACAGACTAAACATCTTAAGATGTTAAACGATAAAATGGTGTCACGAGGGAAGATGTATTACAGTCAAAGTAATCGCTTGCGATGGGAATATGTTACCCCCTATACTTACACCTTTATTTTAAACAATGATAAGGTGTTGCTGAAGAATAAAAAGCGTAGTGACGTCATAGATGTAAGACAGAATAAGGTCTTCCGCGAGATAGCACGTATGATGATGAACAGCGTAGTAGGCGATTGCCTGAACGACTCCAAAAGTTTCAAAAACAGCATATCTGATAGAGGTGGAGAATGGATAGCCACTTTAGTGCCTTTGCGCAAAGAGATGAAGCAACTTTTCCAAACAATCTTTCTGCATTTTAATAAAAAACAGGGTGTTGTGACCTCTGTGGAAATGGTGGAGAAGAATGGTGATCGAACAATTATCGAACTCAAGAATATCAAGAAGAATGAGAGGATTGCTAACAACATTTTTGATTTTCATTAGCGTGTTTCGTGCCACCACACTTCGTGCGCAGCACACTTTCCCTATTTCCGATGGGGAAAAGGTGAAGTATAATGCCATGATACAGATGCCTAATGCCTATATCAGTGGCGTTTGTGTTCTTCTCAACGACTGTGGTGTGATTAAGGGATGCATGTTCAATGAATTTGGTATTACTATGCTTGATTTCTCTTTCAGTCCAGACAAGCAGAAAGTGAAACTGCATCATGTCATTAAGATGATGGATAAGTGGTATATCAAACGTGTACTCCGTAAAGACTTAGTTCTGTTGATGTCCTCACTGCAAAAAGGAGAGTCAGAATATTTTAATGAGCGCCGAAAAATAACCTATCAATTTATTCCTATACCTTATGAAATTGTTGAATAGCCTCTATCATATATTATCGAAGGACATGTCAGAAATATCCTTCAGTTATGACATTCATTTGGATGCCACTCATTTTATATATCAAGCTCACTTTCCAGGGAACCCCATTACTCCAGGTGTGTGTATTATCCAAATAGCTAAAGAATTGATGGAGGAACACTACCAACAGCAATTTAGAATACAAAAAGTTCTAAATGTGAAATTCTTAAATGTTATATCACCTATAGATACACCTAGCATCGTTTGTAAATATACAAAAATAAGCTCAGACCAAATGGCTCAAACCTGTAAAGCACAGGTTCAGTTTCTTTCAGGAGAAACCTTAATGGGAAAATTATCATTTATATGTAAGATTAATGGAAGATAACCAAGAGAAACAGCGAAAATTATTACACGACAGGGGCATTTGTGTCGTGATACCCACTTACAATAATGGTGGTACTATAGCTATGGTTGTCCGTGAAACGCTCAAAGAGATAAGTGATGTTATTGTAGTGAATGACGGATCCACTGACGATACGTCAAAGATACTTCATTCTATAGAGGGAATAGCAATAGTTGAATATACTAAAAATCGAGGAAAGGGATATGCATTAAGAAAAGGCTTTGAATGCGCTTTAGAAATGGGGTTCTCTTATGCTATCACACTGGATGGAGACGGTCAGCACTATCCGAGTGACATTGCTCTTTTCCTTAAGGAAAATCAAAAACATCCAGGTGCTCTGATTATAGGTTCTCGTCAGTTAATTGGAGTTCAGCGTTCGAAAGGCAGTAGTTTTGCCAATCAGTTCTCTAACTTTTGGTTTTACATACAAACAGGTCGTCGATTGGCTGACACGCAAACAGGTTATCGCTTGTATCCATTGAAAAAACTTCATGGGCTTAGATTGCTTACTTCTCGCTATGAGGCAGAACTCGAACTCATAGTGTTTGCCTCATGGCATGGAGTTGAAATAGTCCCTATAGACATAAGAGTCTATTATCCGCCTCAGGAACAGCGTGTCAGTCATTTCCGCCCAGGAAAAGACTTCGCCAGGATCAGCGTTTTAAATATGGTATTATGTTTTCTGGCCGTTGTGTATGGGCTACCTTTACGTGTTTATCGTGGGATAGCTAACGTCTTGAGAACGGTTTACTCATTGCTGTTTGTCTTGTTGGCCTGTTTCTGTGTGATTACACCTTCCGTATGGCTTTATGTCAAGGTTGGTAGAATGACGGAACGTAAGCGCAGAAATCTTCATAAATTGATTTATCATGCTTCAAGGTTCGTGATGTTACATCATGGAATACCAGGAACGACCTTTAACTATAAGTGCTCCAATAAAGTAAACTTTTCAAAACCTTCTGTAGTCATTTGCAATCACCAGTCCCATTTGGATTTGGCATGTCAACTTAGTCTTACCCCCAATATTGTTTTTTTGACCAACCAATGGGTCTGGAACAATCCACTTTACGGGCTGATGATACGTCATGCAGAATTCTATCCTGTAGCAGAAGGAATCGATGAATTAATGCCTAAATTGCAATCATTGGTTAAAAGGGGATACAGCATAGCCATCTATCCAGAAGGTACTCGTTCCAAAGATTGCAAGATAGGGCGTTTCCACAAGGGTGCCTTCTATGTGGCAGAGCAATTAGGGCTTGAGATTATCCCGATGTACCTGTATGGTCCTGGCAGGATTCTTCCTAAAAAAACCTACCACTTACGCAAAGGACCAATTTACTTGGAAGTAGGAGATCCCATCAAACGTGAACAGTTAGAGGCTGTCGGTGATGTTAAGGCGCAGGCATCCTCGATGAGAAAGGCATATATTGCTAAGTATGAAACAATAGCCAATCAAATAGAGAAAGATGTCTAAAAAAGTTATCATCATAGGAAGTGGCCTCGGAGGATTGTCCTGCGGAGTGATACTGGCAAAGAACGGATACGATGTAACTGTTCTTGAACAAGCTTCACAGATAGGTGGCTGCTTACAATGTTTTACACGTTACGGTGCAAAGTTTGAAACGGGTATGCATTTTGTTGGCAGCGCATCTAAAGGGCAGACATTAGATCGTTTGATGACTTATTTGGAGATAGATAAAGATGTGGAGTTAAGCAAATTGGACGAAACTGGCTATGATGTAGTTTCTTTGTTAGGCCAAAAGTATAAATTTGCCAACGGACGTGAACCGTTTATCGAACAAATGGCAGAATACTTTCCCAAACAGCGTGATCATCTTCTTGCATACTATAATCTTGTAGAGAAAGTAGCTGGAGCTTCATCGCTACATTCGTTAAAATATGCAGAGTCTGATGCCGCTGTCAATATGGAATATCAGTTAAGGTCAATAAACGATGTGGTTGAGGAAGTGATTACGGATCCTCTCTTGGCAAAAGTGTTGGTAGGAAATCTGCCACTTTATGCTGCAGAACGGGACAAAACTCCATTTTCTACACATGCTTTTATTATGGACTTTTATAATCAAAGTGCCTATAGGTTTGTTGGGGGTAGTGATTCTGTAGCCAAATCTATGGTTGCTACCATCGAGAAATATGGAGGGACGGTTAAAAGAAATGTCAAAGTAACCCAAATAGTATGTGATGAGGCACGGGCAATAGGTGTAAACACAGACAAGGACGTTTTCTATTCAGGTGATTATGTCATTTCAGATGCGCATCCTATGAGAACGTTGGAACTCGTGGATTCAAAACTTATTCGCCCTGCGTTCCGTAATAGGATCAATTCTATACCACAAACCATTGGCGGCTTTTCGGTTTATTTGGAGTTTAAGGAGAATACCGTGCCATACATGAACTATAACTATTATGGCTATAACACTGATTCTCCATGGGGGTGTGAGAATTATGATGAAGCATCATGGCCAAAAGGATTTCTATACATGCATTTTTGCGAATCCAGAACTCCTGCTTATGCGAAGACAGGGGTTATACTTTCTTACATGAGTATGAAAGAAGTCGAAAAATGGAAAGGGAGTCAAATCGGGCATAGAGGAGTAGATTATGAGAATTTTAAAGCTTATAAGACACAAAAACTTCTGGAATCACTGTACAAACATTTTCCAGAGGTCAGTGGATGTGTAAAAAGGACTTATAGTTCAACGCCGCTTACCTATTTCGATTATACAGGTTCAGAAGGTGGCTCCATGTATGGAATAGCAAAGGATATCAATTTAGGGGTGGCATGTCGTGTACCTCATAGAACTAAAATACCAAACGTATTTCAGACGGGTCAGAATATTAATTCGCATGGGATGTTGGGTGTGTTAGTGGGAACTATCGTCACTTGTAGCGAATTGCTGTCAGCACAGAAAATCTATCAACAAATAATTGACTGCAAATGATGGGAAAGACTGTAGTAATAATAGGTGCAGGCTTAGGAGGGTTGTTCACAGGAGCAATTCTTGCAAAAGAAGGACTTTCTGTTAAAGTTCTGGAGAAAAACCATGCAATTGGGGGAGGTCTTCAGACTTTTAAGCGTTTTGGTGAAGATTTTGATACGGGAATGCATATCTTGGGAGGTATGCAGGAAGGTGGTAATGTCAGACACATCTGTAGGTACTTAGGGATATTTGATCAGATTAAGTTGAAAGATGTTGATGATGATTGTACCGATAAGTTGTATTTTTCCGAAGATAAGACTTTTTATACAATAGGTAAAGGGCGCGAAGGATTTGTTACTTCGCTTTCAAAGAGTTTTCCAGAAGAGAAAGATAATCTGTATAAATATGTTGATGCCTTGTTTAATCTAACGGACAAGGTAGATTTGTTTAATCTTCGACCGTCTCAAGGACAGTTAAGCCTCTATGCTGGCTCCAACGAATTTCTTATTCCTGCCAACGCATTTATTGCGCAATACACAAAGAATAAGAGGTTACAGAGTGTATTAGCATATATGAATCCTCTTTATGGTGGGGTGAAGGACAAAACTCCTGCATACATACATGCTATAATTAGCAGCCTATATATAAAGGGGGCAAGTAGATTTGTTGATGGTAGTAGTCATTTTGCCGACTTGTTAGCCAAAGTAATAACTGATAATGGGGGAGAGATATATGTAAATGATGGAGTTGAAAGAATTGAAATAAAAGACAAGCTTGTTCATTGCATTAAGACCAAGAGTGGGAAAGTTCTGAAAGCTGACTATTATATCTCTGCCATCCATCCCTGCACGATGTTTGGGCTAATGGATACAAAGGCATTTCCCAAAGCGTATGTGAATCGACTCAACTCAATTCCGAACGCTCATTCAGCATTTTCACTATATATCAAGGTTAAAGATCATTCTTTTCCATACATTAATCATTCTGAATATTATATGACCCAATATGATGAGATATGGAATTGCAGTCGAGACGATAGACCTTGGCCATTGGGATTTCTGTTTATGACTCCTCCGGTATCTGATCAAGATGCGTATGCAAGAAAAGTTCTTGTAACAGCCCCCATGCCCTATTCCTTAACGCTCCCGTGGGAAAACACAAAAGTAGGATGCAGGGGGGAAAATTATGAAAAGTGGAAAGAGGAGAGAACACAGGAGCTTTTAAAACTAATAGAGGAACTGCATCCGGGATTCTCAAAATGTATAGACAAAATAGAATCATCTTCTCCATTAACGATAAGAGATTATTATGGGGTAAAGCAGGGCAGTATTTGTGGATTTAGTAAAGACTGTAACAATATTGCATTATCACAGGTGCCTGTCGTGACCAAGATTAAGAATCTGTTCTTGACAGGACAAAATAACAATCTTCATGGTATTTGCGGAGTTCCTCTGACAGCAATAAATACATGCGAAGCAATATTAGGTGCAAACTATGTAATCAACAAGATAAATTTATGCAAAGGTTAGTCAATATCATCCTGTTTGTTCTACTTTCAGCAAGCATACATTCTCAAGTCAATATTTGGGAAGGTACTTCATGCAAAAAGACCGTTCTGCTGTCTCCTTATATTGTAGAAGGTGTGGACAATATTGGGGCCGTGGTGTGTCCGGGTGGGAGCTATTTCTGGCATGACAGCGATACCGAGGGGCATGAGGTTGGACGATGGCTTCAGTCAAAGGGAATATCTGCTTTCGTTTTGTACTATCGGACAGCTTATGTTCCTGCCTTTTTGTTGCATTATCGACTTTTGTTTCGAGGCAATCGTTACCCTGATCCTCAGGATGATTTGCTACAAGCATTGCGCTATATAAGAAATCA
>DEKX01000042.1:49715-71729 GCA_002354095.1 Prevotella sp. UBA2711
GGTGGGCACTTGGTAATGTCTTCCGTAGAACTGTTTAGCAAGGAGGACTGGCCTGTTTTTATAGTTCCGGTTTATCCTGTAGTCACCATGGAAGAAGCCTGTGTTCATAAACGTTCAAGAAGGGGACTATTAGGCGATTCAAGAACAAGAAACAAATATCTTCGTGATTTGTTGTCTTTAGAAAAGCATATCCCGCAAGAATGCCCTCCTGTCTTTTTAGTGAATTGTAAAGACGACCCGATAGTTGATTATCGTAATTCGGAACTTCTTGATTCTGCCCTTACTGCAAAAGGCATCAGCCATGAATATTTACAATACAAAACGGGTGGTCATGGTTTTGGCGTATCTGATCATAAAGGCTCTACAGAGAGCAGAGAATGGAAGAATAAATTTATAGAATGGTTGAATAAAATAGTGAAATAATGATGAAAAAGAATCCGGCATTTGATGATATCAGGCCTTATTATAAAGAAGAGATTCCCGCTGCTATGCATCGTTTGGCTAATTGTGAGGTTTTTCCACTTCTTGCATCTTATGTGTACCCAGGCGAACCCATCGACGATGTTAGAAAGAAAATTGCATCATTTACTACAGTAGAACAATTTCAGTTAGACACCATGCGACGAGTAAATGAACAGATTATTGCCCGTAGCATTTCTGAGTTTACAGGAACTGGTATAGAGCGGCTTGATCCGAATAAGAAATATCTGTACGTATCAAATCATCGTGACATTATGTTGGATGCTTGTTTGCTACAATATTATCTTGTAATCAATGGTTTTGACACTACGGAGATAACATTTGGAGCGAACTTGATGATGAATCCTGTAGTAATAGATGTAGGGAAAAGCAACAAGATGTTTCGAGTAGAACGCCCTGGGGGTGATATCAAGGAGTTTTATAAAGCTTCATTGCACTTGTCAGAATATATCAGGTATGTGATAACAGAAAAAGGACAATCCGTGTGGATTGCTCAAAGGAATGGGAGAACTAAAGACGGGAATGATGCTACAGATCAAGGTATCATTAAGATGTTTTGCATGAGTGAACCCAAAGATAAAATAAAGGCTTTAGCAGATTTGAATATAGTGCCAGTTTCGGTTTCATATGAGTGGGAATCATGTGATGTGTTGAAAGCATTGGAGTTGTATGAGTCGCAATATACCAAATACACAAAGAAGCCTGGTGAGGACCTCAATAGCATTCTGACAGGTATTCTTCAACCCAAAGGGAAGGTTCATTTCGAGTTGTGTGAACCTTTGTCTGTAGAAGAGCTTAGTGCATTTGAGGAACAGACAAATAATGAATATCATAAAAGTGTAGCAAAGCTGATAGACAGAAGGATAAATGCTGCCTACAGGTTATATCCCAATAATTACATAGCCCATGATTTGTTGTATGGAAACACGAAATACCAATATATGTATACAGACGAGCAATATGAGGCGTTTATTAGTCATTTGAGTACACTTGAGAGGTATGATACCTGTGATGTGGATAAACTGAAAGAAATCTTTATACGTATCTATTCAAATCCTATCGATAATAAGTAAAAACATGACGGCAGAAATTATAAGGATATATGAATATATGAAGAGTCATCGAAAGATTTGTTGGCTCTCATTATCCATTCTTACTTTGAGTCTTGTTCTATTGTTGGCTAGTCTGACTTATAAGGAGGATATCTCTGATTTTTTGCCAGATAATAACAAATATAGTAAAGCCCTGAAAGTATATCAGGATTTAGTAGGGGCTAATAAAATAATAGTCATAGCGCAATACGCAGATTCAACGAAAATCGCTCCTGATACGATAGCCCGTGCAGTGGATTTGTTTGTTGGTGAACTTGAAAAAAAGGATAAATGCAACCTATTCTTGAATTTGACTTACCAAATGGATCAGAGTCAAGTTGCAGAAATGATATCATACGTGTATCAGAATATTCCGTATTTTCTGACACCAACTGATTATTTAAGGATGGATAGTCTTGTGTGTAAACCAGACTTTATTCCCTCTCAGTTAGCAGCTGATAAACAATTACTAATGTTACCGGCATCCAGTTTGTTATCAGAAAATATTCAAAGAGATCCGCTGAATTTGTTTACTCCTGTAGTGGCTGGTCTCCAATCGAATATACCTGCGATATCTTATGAAAGCTATGATGGGTATATCTTTACCCCTGATATGCAAAGAGCTATCATTATGATGGATTCCCCATTTGGCGCTAGTGAAACTGAGAAGAATGGGGTGTTGATAGAAACGCTTGATAGTATAGCTCAGCAGGTGAACATTGCCATTCCTTCAGTAAGTTTTCACCTTACAGGAGGGCCAGTTATTGCTGTAGGCAATGCAACACAGATAAAGAAAGATAGCCTTTTGTCGATAACTATTGCAATAATTTTAATAGTTTTATTACTCATTTATGTGTTCCGCAGAGCTTGGAGCATCTTGATGATTGTTGTATCTATAGGATGGGGATGGCTTTTTGCAATGGGAGGTATGGCTTTATTACATGATAGTGTTTCTGTAATAGTGATAGGCATATCCTCAGTGATATTAGGTATAGCTGTTAATTATCCATTACACTTAATCGCTCACCTTCAGCATACGCCAAATATGGAAACGACTCTGAAGGAGATATCCAAACCTCTCATTATTGGCAACATCACAACAGTTGGCGCGTTCCTGGCTTTAGTTCCTCTTAAGTCTGTTGCATTGAGAGATTTAGGTCTTTTTAGTTCCTTATTGCTAATCGGTACTATTATATTTGTACTTATATATTTGCCGCATACCATAAAAATGAAACAGCGGGTGCATGACATTCATGTACTTTCTAAAGTTAGTGAATTATCTTTAGACAATAAGCGTTGGGTAGTTGTAGGTGTGTTAATATTGACCGTTGTTTTTGGATATTTGAGCTTGGGTACTGTTTTCGATCCCAATATGAATCATATCAACTATATGAGTAAGGAACAAAAAGAAGATATGTCATATTTTCAACAGTTAATTTCTTCTAACAAAACGGGGAAAACTGTCTACATTGTCAATGGATCTTCTGACTTAGACGCTTCTTTGGATATGAGTCACAAATTGTCTTATACAATTACTCAATTAGAGAAGGAGGGGATAGTGAAAGGAAAAAGAAGTTGTAGTCATTTCTTGTGCTCTCAAGCGGAACAGGAGAAACGTATAAGTCGATGGAAGAAGTTTGTTTCTGAGCACGGAAAAGATATTGAGAAACAGGTGAGAATTTCTGCTAAGAACGAGAATTTTCAAGAATCCTCCTTCGATGATTTTTTTGAAATTCTTCATGCGAATTATGATATTAAACCAATGGAGTATTTCTCTCCACTCACCAAATCTGTTTTTGCTTCAAATATTTCTGTGGATAGTATAGCTCATCAGGTAAATGTTGTTGATATGGTTTATACCAACGAATCGGACATTGAGAAAGTCATTGCAAAAATAGAAAAGGAACATCCAGAAATTTATGCCTTTGATGTTCAAGGAATGAATTCGTCTATAGCAACACATCTATCAGATGACTTTAATTATATTGGTTGGGCTTGCGGGATAATTGTGTTTGTATTTTTATGGCTTTCCTTTGGAAGTATAGAACTGGCTGTCTTATCGTTTATTCCTATGGCTGTAAGCTGGATATGGATATTGGGTATCATGACAGTCATGGATATACACTTTAATGTGGTTAATATAATACTTGCGACTTTTATTTTTGGACAAGGCGACGATTATACCATTTTTATGACAGAGGGTTGTCAATACGAGTATGCATACAGGCGTAAAGTGTTGTCATCTTACAAAAGCAGTATAATAGTTTCCGCTCTAATCATGTTTATAGGTATAGGCGCTCTGATTTTTGCAAAACATCCTGCATTACATTCTTTGGCTCAAATAACAATTATCGGAATGTTTACCGTTGTTATGATGGCCTATCTGTTTCCACCTTTGATTTATAAATGGTTAGTGTCTGTAAAGGGGGCATATCGTGTAAGACCGATTAGTATTAGAGGGTTGTTCGTAACGGGATATAGTGCTGTTGTCTTTTTCATCCAATTAGCAACAGTTTATTTACTTGGAGGAATACTATTTGGTATATTCCGAGGAAAAGGTCGTTCTAAACGTATTTTCCGTGATTATATCCGGATGTGCTTCTGGTTTGACATGAATCACATCTGGGGAGTACATTTTAATTACATCAACTCTTCAAATGAAGATTTTGCAAATCCTGCTGTAATAGTATGCAACCATCAATCTATGCTTGATACCGCTTTCTTGATGGCTATCTCTTCCAAAATTATTATTGTCGCAAACAGTCATGCCAGTAACCATTTAGTTACAAGGAAAGTTTTTCAGTGGATGGATTTTTATACGATTCCTGATAATGAATCTGCAGATATTTTTCATCTTTCAGAATTAGTTAAAGAAGGCTATAGTATTGTTGTCTTCCCTGAAGGAATTAGGAATGAGAAGTCTTCAATATTGCGTTTCCATAAAGGGGCATTTTATCTAGCAGAAAAATTGCATTTAGATACTGTCCCCATATATCTTCATGGCGTTAATCATGTTTTCCCGCGCAATACCTTGTGTACGTATTCTGGGAAAGTGACTCTTGAAATAGGTGAAAGAATTAAATATGGTGACAAAGATTATTATGGGCATGATTATAAAGACTGCACACGTTTGATGCGAAATTTATATGATAAGAAATTTCAATTAATGAAAAATCAGCATGAAACAATAGAATACTATGTCCCATTCGTACTAGATCGATATAGGTATAAGGGAACAGAGATTTTTCGCAGTGTAAAGCGAAATCTGAATAACTATAAACGTCATGCAGAAAAGTATAACTCAATTGACTCTTCTTGCATCATTGTTCTAAATAGCGGATGGGGAGAGTTGAGCCTGCTCCTGGCGCTGACAAAGCCCAATGCAATAGTCATCTCTGTCGAGAAAGACGAAGAAAAATTATGCGTGTCAAGCATTGCTGCTGAGAATGTTGTCAATAACCTCACTTATTTGACAGAACTAAAAGAGAATTTTGAAAGTCCGTATATTATTAATTTGTAATTGATATGAAAGAAAAGATTAAGAAAATGTTGGAAGATGCCCTTCCCTTAGTTGATTTTGATTCTGATTTTTTATTCAGTGAATTAGATTCTTTAGGCGTCACTACGATATTGATGATGCTGTCAGACGAATTCAATATCAAGTTGGAGGCTACTGATGCCACACCAAAGAATCTGAAGACACTTGATAGTATTGTAGCCATGGTAGAAAAAAAGATAGAAGGGAAATCGGTATGATTTTAGAAGACTATATAGAACAGCATGCACGGCTATGTCCCCAAAAAACGGCAATCGTTTTCGGAGAAGAAAAATACTCGTATGCTGAATTGTGGGAAAGAGTGTCTCGTCGAATGGAGGAATTCAAGCATATAAATCGTGGGCAGATATATTGTCTTCGAGCTGTTACTTCCATTGATTTCCTTATTTCTTATTTTGCACTGCATAAAGTAGGGGGTGTTGCCGTACCATTGGAGAAGAGCCTGCCTGACGAAACATACAAGATAATATCTGAAAAAATGTGCTCATATAAAGTTCCCGAAGGGTCTGCAGATATATTATATACTACAGGGACTACAGGGAAATCAAAGGGGGTAATTATCAGCCATCGTACCATTTTGGCAGATGCTGAAAACTTAATTGACGGACAGGGTTTCAGCCGAGACTTGGCTTTTGTTATCAATGGGCCGCTTAATCATATAGGGAGCCTCTCGAAAATTTATCCTGTCATCATGCTTGGGGGTACTGTTATACTTGTAGATGGTTTAAAAGACATTAATAAGTTCTTTGAGGCGTTTAACTATCCTGCTGCAAAAATGGCAACTTTTCTTGTACCAGCAAGTATCCGTATGCTAATACAATTTAGTTCTGAGAAGATTAAAGCGTTGGCGGAAAAGATGGAATTTATTGAGACGGGTGCAGCAGCTATATCACAATCTGATATGCTGGAACTATGTAAACTTCTTCCTCTTACTCGACTCTATAACACCTATGCATCAACGGAGACAGGAATTATATGTACATATAACTATAATGACGGGAAATGTGTCTCTGGCTGCTTGGGGAAGCCAATGAAGCACTCTCGTGTAACAATATCCGATAAGGGAAAGATTATTTGTTATGGCGATACTCTTATGTCCGGATATGTTGATGACCCTGAGATGACGGCGTCCATTTTAAGAGATGGAGCTATTTTTACATCTGATGTGGGTAAAATAGATGAGAACGGCATGTTACATTTGATAGGTCGTGAAGGCGATGTCATAAATGTAGGGGGCTTTAAGGTGGCTCCTACTGAAGTCGAAGATGCCGCTTTGGCCTTTCCAGATGTAGAGGATTGTGTGTGTGTGCCTGTTGATCATAAGATTACCGGCAAGGCTTTGAAATTGCTTGTTGTCATGAAATGTGAGAAAAATCTTGACGGTAGAGAGCTCGCTCTTTTTTTAAAATCAAGGTTGGAAACATACAAGGTTCCTTTACTATATAGCCAGATTGAACATGTGGAGCGTACTTTTAATGGTAAAATTAATAGAAAGTACTACATTGACGTCTATTCGAAATATCTAGACTAAGTCTAACAATAACAAGCCATTGGATGCAGATAGCAATTTTTCTTTTTTATTAGAAGTTTTTTATATTTTTGGTGCCACTGCTCTGCGAAGAACGGTGGCATTTTTGGTATCTTGTCTTTATAAAATCGCAAAAATATTTGCAGAATCGGAAAGAAATGTGTACTTTTGAACAAATTTGATTATGCAGAAAAAGCGGGGAGATCCGTGTTGGTGAAAGGCTCCGGCGCACTTGGAGTTTCATTACGAGAAACTGGAGGTTTCATTACGACTTTCTATTAGTTTCATTACGAGTTTCTGGGAAAAACAACAAGGAGTGCGTTGTGTTAACGCACCCCTCGTTAGTAAGGAATTCTATTTAAATATAATGCTTTTTTAGAGGTTGAAATACAAACCGAAGTCAACTGAAGTCATGTTAAGACCTAAATCAACAGTCTGAACAGACTTGGCGTTCTCATATCAAGAATTTAGAAGTCAACCTGAACGCCAAGACCGAGGACGCGGTTGGTGCGGGTGTAGGTCTCCTTATACTGAATTGCTTCTGTAGCAGGTGCAGTCTTGTCGTAGTTGCTGTAGTTGGTTTGGAAATAAGCAGCTGACAGGGTGACATTATCGGCTACCTTATAGCTGGCACCAAGACCGATGCTATAGCTGTTGACAACAAATGATATGTCGTTCATGTATTCGTCAGTCAGTCCATAGCGGGTGAGCTGTCCACCCATGGAAACGTTCAGCTTGTTGGTGATATCCCACTCAACACCAGCCAGGAACTCGTTGGTATCGTGCTTCAGCAGGTCCTGAGAATTGTTGTACCAGTTGACATTCTTGTCGAAGTAGTGGTGCCAACCCAGGTTGAGGCTTACCACCTCGATAGGTTTCCATTGAGCACCGACAGTCAGCAGGGCGGGCATATCCTCGTTGACTTTCTCACCGTCTTTGTATTTGTTGACGGCATCGATGGCACTTGCCTCATTGACGGTTGACTCGTTCTTCATGCGCAGCTGGGTCTTGAACTCGTACTTAGCGGCAAAGTTGAAGTTCTTGTACTTCCAGTCAACACCGATGACGGGGGCAATGCCCAGACCGTCCTGATTACAGAGCAGATTCACACCTTGAGCGTATTTCTGCAACTGGGTCAAGCTCTCTTTGGTTCCTTCCAGTTGAGCCTTTTGTGCTATCAGGTCAGCGGGAACCTGTGCACCGGCAGCTTCGTACTGTGCAATACCTGCGGTGACCTTGTCAAGTGCATTGTTGACAGTGGTAGAAGAGTAGGTCATGAAATCGGCAAAGTCAACATAACCGCCTTCCGTCTTTACTTGTATATTGCTGATTTTAGCTTTGTAAGTAGCATCGCCGTAGAGCAGACGAAGACCACCATATACAGAAAGGTTAGGGTGAATCTTATAGGCAGCACCCACCTGTACGCCGAAGTAGTACTGACGTCCCTTCATATATCCGTTCATGTCGTAGCCCTGTGCTCCCAAGGGTTGCAGCATACTGGCAATGCCACCTACTACGCGCTCAAAGGACCCCAGACCGTCGGCAAATTCGCACGAACCGCCACCACCAGGTACGGAAAGATTCGCCTGAATGCTCCAGTCGCCCTTGTTCCAAGCGAACTGTAGGGATGGGATGCAGGGCGCATCAGCCACACCTTCGAAAATCTTTTTATCGTTGCCGTTGTTTTTCTTGCCTAACATGTAAACAGGGCTAACGGATGTTACCGTACGGGTCTGGTGGGCATACTGCCAGTTGAAGGCGATATGAAAGCCCTGGGGCATGAAAGCCACACCGGCAGGGTTGCTGTAAACACCGTCCAAACCGATGGCTGCATCGCGTGCAGGATTCTTCAAGAATAATACACTCTGATTTGTGTTGGTCAGGATACCACCAGCCCAGGCTTCTCCTATAGTCATCATCAGTGCAGCTAAAACTACAAAACTCTTTTTCATTGTCTTTCTCTATTACGTTTAAATTAATTTTTCTTAAATCGGCTGCAAAGGTATAACAAATGTTTAAACGCTGTGCTGTAAGCGCACACAGATTAAGGTTTATTAACTAAATATTGCACATTTTCTGCACAAAGTGTGCATTTTGTGCAGAAAAACGATGCACAAAACGACAAAAAGTGCGCAATGGGTATTGGCTATTTTTCCGAGGGATAGCTGATGCGGGTATGATAGATGGTTTTCAATTTCTCTATCAATACCGTCTTGGCATACTGGATATCGCGGAAGGTGATAGGACATTCCTTGAAATAGCCTTCGCTGACCTGAGTGTCAATCAGTCGGTTGACAAGGTCGCGGATAGCCTGCTCAGTATATTCATTCATGGAGCGTGAAGCCGCTTCGACGGTATCAGCCATCATCAGAATAGCTTGTTCGCGTGTAAACGGATTAGGACCTGGATAGGTGAACAACAGGTCGTCAACGGGTTCGTCAGGATGCTCGTTGTGGTATTTAATATAGAAGAACTTGGCTTTACCCTGTCCGTGGTGAGTAGAGATGAAATCACGAATCTCCTTGGGCAGGTTATACTTGTCTGCCATCTTCTGTCCTTCCGTCACGTGACTGATAATCATCTGTGCACTCTCTATCTCGGTCAGCATCTCGTGTGGATTGATGCCCGACTGGTTCTCAGTGAAGTAGATAGGATTGGCCAGTTTGCCAATGTCGTGATAAAGTGCACCCGTACGCACCAATTGTGCTTCAGCCCCAATCTTATTGGCTATCTCGCCAGCCAGATTGGCCACCTGAATAGAGTGGTTGAAGGTGCCGGGAGCAATCTCACTCATCTGTCTGAGCAAAGGATTGTTGGTATTCGAAAGTTCTATCAGGGTGATGTCGCTGGTGAATCCGAAAGTCTTCTCAATCAAATAGAGCAGTGGGTAGGCGAACAACAGGGCGATGCCATTGACGATAAGATAGTTGTAGGTGCTATAGTCAATCTGCGACAGCGAATCAGTGCGCATCCAGTCGAACGACAGGTTGACAGCTATCATAGCCAGTGCGATAAGGATGGCACTCTTGAAAATCTGCGAACGTGTTGACAATTCTCTCAGCGACGTGATGGCCATCAGTCCACCGACGGTTTCTACCACTACAAATTCGAAGGGGTGAGTCAGCATGACGGCACAAATGAACACCATCGTGATATGAGCCATAAATGCCGTGCGGGAATCCATAAACACGCGGACAAAGATAGGTACCATCGCATAAGGCAGAATATAGACGTGGATGAAGGTGTTGCGCATGAAGAGTGCCGTCAGTATCGAGAATATGGTAATCAGGGCATACACCATCATGATTTTGCGCGACTTGACCATATAGTCCTTGCGATAAAGGCTGAGGTAGAACGTGAACCCTAAGATAATGATGGATACGTATAGAATCTGTCCCAGCAAGGCAAACTGGTTTTGCGTATCGTCCTGGTGCAGTCGTTCATTCTCTTTGATAAACGAATCCATCGTGCGATAGATTCTGTCAGTCACAATCTCACCTCGTCCCACAATCTTCTGACCTTTCTGAACGACACCGGTAGCCAAAGCGATACTCGACATCAAGTCTGTGACACTTGTCTCGCTCCTCTCCTTATCATATATCAGATTAGGGGTAATGTAGTCGTTGAGATTGCACTTCTGGAGAATGGGGCGCTGTAGTGCCAGCACCTCGTCCTGGAAAAGCTGTTCGTAAGCAGTTTTGGCAGAGTAAACCTCCATGATGGAGACGCTATTGGCCTGTTTGCCGCTGACCACACGAATCATTCTTGCCGTATCAGCACGCAATTCAGAATACTCGACGGACGACATGATGCCCTGTTGGTATAGGCTGTGGAGGCGATTGGAGATAATCTGTACGAACTCTTTTCCCAATCCGGGAATGCCCTCGGCATAGTCCTTCTGGAATTTTTTCACCATCTGTGCCTCCTTGTCCTGATGATACTGATAATAGGGCTCAAACCCATTCATCAAGCTGTCCTTCTCAGCCTTGATGGCTTCGTCGGACTTATAGACGGGGAAGTCGAAAGGAGCCGTGAAGTCGGCATACTTCCAAGGCTTGCCTTTTTCAATATGATAGTAACTGCGATTGTCGTGGGGCATAGCCCAGACAATCAGTCCTATAGACGCGATAATCAAGACAGCGCGCATCACCAGATTGCGCCATGTCTGTTCCTCTTTGAAATTAAAGTTCGTATTCATTTCTAAGCGCAAAGATACGGAAAAAAAAGGAAAATGTCTCATATATCAAAAAAAATGTGTAATTTTGCAGCAATTTTACGATAATATACTATTTAACAGATATGGCAGATAGAAGAGTAAGGGTTCGTTTTGCCCCCAGTCCCACAGGCGCTTTGCATATCGGTGGAGTGCGCACGGCATTATATAATTATTTGTTTGCACGCCAGCATGGTGGCGATTTAGTGTTCCGTATTGAAGATACGGATTCAAACCGTTTTGTACCAGGTGCTGAAGAGTATATCATTGAATCATTCAAGTGGCTGGGCATCCAGTTCGATGAGGGAGTGTCCTTTGGAGGCGACAAAGGTCCTTATCGGCAGAGCGAGCGTCGCGATATCTATAAGAAATATGTGAAACAGTTGTTGGATGCAGGTAAGGCATATATTGCTTTTGACACTCCTGAAGAGTTGGAGGCAAAGCGTGCCGAGGTGCAGAATTTCCAGTACGACTGTCATACCCGTGAACAGATGCGTAACTCGCTGACTCTCTCCGAAGAGGAAGTCAGTGCGCTGATAGCTTCCGGTCATCAATATGTAGTTCGCTTCAAGGTGGAACCCGGTCAGGAAATCCTGGTCAATGACTTGATTCGTGGCGAGGTGCGCGTGAAGAGTGATATCTGCGATGACAAGGTGCTGTATAAGAGTGCCGACGAATTGCCAACCTATCATTTGGCGAATATCGTGGATGACCATCTGATGGAGATATCTCACGTGATTCGTGGTGAAGAATGGTTGCCCTCAGCCCCATTGCATGTAATGCTCTACCGTGCTTTCGGTTGGGAAGATACGATGCCCCAGTTTGCACACTTGCCCTTGTTGCTGAAACCGGATGGAAAGGGAAAACTCTCGAAGCGCGATGGCGACCGTCTGGGATTCCCCGTGTTCCCCTTGGAGTGGCACGATCCCAAGACGGGTGAAGTTTCTTCTGGTTATCGTGAGAGTGGCTATTTCCCTGAGGCTGTTATCAACTTTCTGGCTCTTTTGGGTTGGAATCCTGGTACAGAGCAGGAAATGTTTACCTTGGACGAGCTGGTTCAACTGTTCGATATTACCAAATGCTCAAAAGCCGGTGCCCGCTTTGCTTACGAGAAGGGTATCTGGTTCAACCATGAGTATATCTTGAAGAAGACCAACGAGGAAATTGCCTCGCTGTTTGAACCTATCTGTCGTGAGCATGGGGTGAAGGATTCTTCTGAACGCATACTGCAGGTAGTCAGTATGATGAAAGACCGCGTGTCGTTCGTCAAGGAGCTCTGGCCCCTCTGTTCGTTCTTCTTTGAGGCTCCGACAACCTATGATGAAAAGACAGCAAAGAAACGTTGGAAAGAAGATTCCGCCCAGCAGCTGACTGAGCTGATGGGAGTTCTGGAAGGAATCGATGATTTCTCTCTGGAGAACCAAGAACAGATAGTCCACCAGTGGATAGAACAGAAAGAATATAAGTTAGGAAACATCATGAATGCCTGGCGTCTCACTTTGGTAGGCGAGGGTAAGGGTCCTGGAATGTTCGATATCTCTGCCTTCCTGGGCAAGGAGGAAACTTTGAAGCGAATGAAACGGGCTATCGAAATCTTAGGCTGATGTATAACATTATCATATATCTCTACCTGCTTGGTGTTGCCATAGCGAGCCTTTTCAATGAGAAGGTGCGTAAGATGTGGCGAGGCGAGCGTGATGCCATTCGGGTCTTGAAGGAAAAGGTTGACCCTAACGCAAAGTATGTATGGTTTCATGCAGCCTCATTGGGCGAGTTTGAACAAGGCCGCCCACTGATGGAGCAGTTGCGCAAGGAACATCCTGAATATAAGATTCTGCTGACATTCTTCTCACCTTCAGGCTATGAAGTGCGTAAGAACTATGAAGGTGCAGACATTATTTGTTATCTGCCTCTTGATACGATTACGAATGCGCGCCGTTTTTTGCGTACCATACGTCCTGTGATGGCTTTCTTCATTAAGTATGAGTTTTGGTATAACTATCTACATATTCTCAAGCATCGTGGTGTGCCTGTTTATAGTGTCAGCAGTATTTTCCGTCCTGATCAGATATTTTTCAAATGGTATGGCCGCCAGTATGGGCATGTGCTGAAATGTTTTACCCACTTTTATGTGCAAAACGAAATCAGCAAGGAACTGTTGGCTAAGATAGGCATTACGGCAGTTAGCGTCGTTGGCGACACCCGTTTCGACCGTGTGCTGCAGATTAAGGAGGCAGCCAAGCAATTGCCTATAGTGGAGCATTTCATCCAGTCAAAGAAAACTTTCATTGCTGGTTCAAGTTGGCAACCTGACGAGGAAATCTTTATTCCTTTCCTCAATGGGTGTCAAGACTGGAAACTTATCATTGCTCCACATGTAATAGCAGAGGACCACTTGCAACAGATAGAGAAAATGCTTCAGGAACGCAAGGTAGTGCGTTATACACAGACAAATGAAGAAGGTGTTAGTGATGCCGATGTGCTGATCATCGATTGCTTCGGCCTGTTGTCGAGTATATACCATTATGCGACGGTAACCTACGTAGGAGGTGGATTCGGTGTGGGTATCCACAACACATTGGAAGCTGCCGTATGGGGTGTTCCTGTCATCTTCGGTCCTAATAACCAGCGTTTCCAGGAAGCCCAAGGGCTGAAAGCCTGTGGCGGGGGATTTGAGATTAAGAATGCTGAAGACTTCAAGGCAGTTATGCAGCAGTTTGAAAACGAGCAGACACTCCAAGAAGCCGGTCAGAAGGCTGGTGCTTATGTTGGGCAGATGACAGGTGCTACGAAGAAAATCCTGGCTGATGTTAAATTCTAAACTCTCAACTTCAAAATTATGGCTCTCATCAAATCATATAAAGGCATGTCGCCCAAATGGGGTAAGGACTGCTATTTCAGTGAGAATGCAACCATCGTCGGTGATGTAATGATAGGCGACGAGTGCTCTATCTGGTTTAATGCGGTAGTGCGTGGCGATGTGGCTCCCATCACCATCGGTAATTGCAGTAATGTGCAGGATGGGTCGTGTGTGCATGTGACACATGAGACGGGACCTACGCATATTGGCAATTATGTGACTATCGGGCATAATGTCACCGTTCATGCCTGTACGATTCATGACCATGCTTTGATAGGTATGGGTAGTACACTGCTCGACGGGTGCGAGATAGGCGAGGGTGCTATCGTGGCTGCCGGTGCCTTGGTATTGCAACATACAAAAATACCACCCCACGAAATTTGGGGTGGCGTTCCTGCTAAGTATATCAAGCCTGTGCGCCCTGGTCAGACGGATAATGCCGAGCATTATGTTGCCTACGCCAAGACCTATATGGAAGAGAATCCTGAATGTCGCTTCTGATTTCTTTTATAGGAAGATACCAAAACTCAGTTGATGCATCTTAGGTCCTCGGCCGTCTTTAAAGAAGGTGGTGGGACTGTACTTGACATACAAGTCGGGGAAGTGAGGGAGTCCTAATTGTAGCATCAGGTCGACAGTAACGGGGCGCTGCCCTATCTTGTTGGTGTCGATATCATAGTCCTGATCCTCTACCTCATATTGTCGGTTGGTGTGGGCTCCTGTGTTGAAATTGATGATGGCTCCAAGTGTAACATACCAGTCTTGGTCATTATCGAAGTAGTGGGTATAGAGCACTGGAACTTGCAGGCTGAATACGTGGAGCGTTGTCTTACAGTTGCTGAAATTCAATCCATTAACTATTTTCGAATAGGGAACAAGTCCCATCTCACCGTTTACATCTTTTACCCAGTAAGAGTCCTTGTCAGAACGGTATTTACGCCAGTTCACACCCAGACCGATGCTCCACGAGTTACGTGCACCGAAGGGGTACCAGTCGGCAGTGACAGCCATACCGAAGTCCCATGATGGCCAAATCTTGAAGGAATAGTCGCTGGGGGCTCCCGTCATGGTGTTCATGCCCACATTCAGGCGGAAGGAGAGGTCAATTTCTCCTTTCATGCTGTCATCATACTTCGACTTGCAAATTTTGATTTTGTCGTACCGTTTTGTTTCCGTGCTGTCGCCTTCTACTCTTGCATGTGAAGTCATGCTGGTCAGCATGATGATGGTAAATAGAAACAGTTTCTTCATAATAATCTACTATTTGTTGTTTATTGTTACTACTACGTATTCCGAGCGAGTTCCTATACGAAACTTACCTCCCCAGATTCCGATTCCAGAACTGACATAATAATGCGTCTGCCCCCGCTGGTGAGAACCAAAGGCACACTCATAGATGCTTTCTGTAATCCAGGAGATAGGCCATACCTGTCCGTGATGGGTATGTCCGCTAAACTGGAAGTCTATCTTTTGTCGCTCAGCCTGCTCCAAATGGTAGGGTTGGTGGTCGAGGAGAATGGTAAACTTGCTGCGGTCAGCCTGCTTCATGATGTCGGCAAGCGTCTTGCGATGTTGGTTGGTTCTGTCGTCCCGTCCTATGATGCACAGATCGCCCACTCCGACGGCAGCGTCTTGCAGCAGTTGGATTCCGGCCTGTTCGTAGAACTTTTGGGCTTCAGGCTCCCCGCTGTAGTATTCATGATTGCCCAGACAAGCATATATCGGTGCATTCAGGTGCTGGAATTCCTCAAACATCTTTTCTTCCTTTAAAGGACGAATACTCATGTCAATAATGTCGCCTGCAATCAGAATGGCATCGGCATGCTCCTCGTTAATCATCTCCACCCAACGGTGTAATTCCTCCCTGCGGTTGTGATACCCTAAGTGCAGGTCGCTCATCATGACGAGTTTAAGTGGCTTTGCCATAGATTTTTCCGTTGTGAGACTGATTTCTTCACGGTATTTATGTTTGTAATGGAAATAGCCATAGGTGAAGATAACGGTCATCAGCACAACAATACCAATGGCGCTAGTCCAATTATTATATAATAAGGTGCGGGGAATGAGTCTTAACAGTCTGCCCAGGTCAAGTATGAGAAAGAGCATGAAAAGATATAGCATGATGATGAGGCTTGAGTTAGCCACCTCATAGCAGCTGATAGCCAGCGGCATGGGCATCCCGTCGGTAGCGCGTGAGAAATTTGCAAATGTCAGCAGGAAACACCCCACCATCAGGCCTATAACTAGTGTCTTCCATAGTGCCGACAGGGGTAGGAGGCACCAGATATGCCATCCGATATAACCAAGGGTCAGCAGGGGCAATCCCATAAATAGTAACATCCACATAGTCTTCATGTTTAATAGAAATCAGAGTACAAAGATACGATTAAGTCGGTAGAAAACCAAAAGAATCCATAAAAAAGTCCGTCGCCTTAACATTCACATGTGGGGCGACGGCAATCCAACTACCATAAACCTAAAAAAACTTGTATTCTACTAACCAATATCATTAAAAATCAAATAAAGTATGAATCGAATTTCTGAGTGCAAAGGTAAAAAGGAATCGGGACGTTCGCAAAAACTTTCAGCGAACGCCCCGATTTATTCAGTAAATCCTCTCTTAGTTTAGAGATTTGGATTAATCTTGCTCCACTCAGAGATGGGAGGAACGATGTTCAATGTTACCAACTCGTCGCGCATCTTGCAGAGGTGCTCGTAGCTCTGGTCAAGCTTAGCGTTCTCCTCGGCAGTGCCCTGAGGAACTTCAAACTTAGCACCCTCAGCAGTCATAGTGGTCTTCATAGCCATCATGATGTGGTCGTACTTGTCGGTCTTCACGTATGTTCCTACAGGGAAGCGGAATGGCTCACCACCCATAGCGGCACGAATCATCTCAACAGAGAGGTAAGAGGGGCTCTGGAATGAGCTACGTCCGCGGAGCTCAATAATCTTGGCACCACCCTTCGTTACGTCAACCTTCATCTGCTCCCACTCCTCAGCAGGGAACTCAGCAGTACCGATGATATCTGTCAGCTTGCGACCCTTGATGGTTACGTGGCTTCCGAATACAGCCATTTGCTCGCCATGTCCACCATAGGTAGCGCAACCCTCAATCTCACACTGCTTAACACCAAATTTCTTGGCCAAAGCGCTCTGCAGACGAGTGGTATCCAAACCAGCCAATGTAGTAACCTGACCTGGTTTCAAACCAGAGTAGAGCAGTGTTACTAAACCGGTGAGGTCGGCAGGGTTGAAAATAATAACCACGTGCTTTACGTCAGGGCAGTACTTCTTGATATTCTGACCCAACTCCTCGGCAATCTTGCAGTTGCCGGCGAGCAGGTCCTCACGGGTCATACCAGCCTTACGGGGAGCACCACCTGAAGAAATAATGTACTTAGCGTTCTTGAAAGCCTCTTCGGGATCAGTGGTAGCTACGATGTTTGCCTCGTCAAAACCACTCTGACGCATCTCCTCGGCTACACCCTCTGGAGAAAATACGTCATAAAGACAGATTTCACTTGTCAGACCCATCATCAGAGCCGACTGAGCCATGTTTGAACCAATCATACCAGCTGCGCCGACGATGGTCAGTTTGTCGTTTGTTAAAAATGCCATAGTTTTTTACTTATTAATGTTTGCTTTTCTTTTCGTGCTTGCAAAGATAGCAAAAAATCAACACAGATTCTACAGATTAACAGAGATTAATATTTTCACCGTCACTTTTGCAAACTCCATGTTGCAAGACGCTATTTTTGATTCAGTATCTGCTGGGCATGTTCCTTGGTCTTAATTTGTTTGCCAGCAAAAATCTGCTCAATGATGCCTTCCTCGTTGATGACGAAGGTGGTGCGGATAGTACCCATTGTCTTCTTGCCATACATATTCTTTTCACCCCAGGCACCCATTGTTTCCATCAGTGTCTTGTCCACATCGGCAATGAGAGGGAAGGGGAGGGTATGCTTCTCCTTGAATTTGACATGAGAGGCGGCTGAGTCTTTGCTCACACCAACGACCTCATAGCCGGCAGCCTGCAACTGTTCGTAATGGTCGCGGAGACTGCAAGCCTCCGAAGTACAGCCACTCGTGTTGTCTTTGGGATAGAAATAAAGAACCAGTTTCCTACCCTTGTAATCACTCAGACGGATATCCCGTCCATTCTCGTCTTTCCCTAAAATCTCAGGGGCTTTATCTCCTATATTCATTGTCAGTAGTTTTATAATTCATCGGCAAAGATATAATATTTTCTTGAAAAGTGAAACAAGTTGCCAGAAAAAGTAGTAACTTTGCGCTTAGAATTAATTGAACAGATAGAATGAACAAGATTGCAGAACGGCTGGAAGCGTTGCGGGAGGAGTTGCGAAGGGAACACCTGAGTGCCTTTGTATTTCCTACGACAGACCCCCATAACAGCGAATATACGGCAGACCATTGGAAAGGACGTGAGTGGATCAGCGGTTTCACGGGGTCGGCAGGGACAGCTGTGGTGACGCTGAAGAGTGCTGCCCTTTGGACGGACTCTCGCTATTTCATACAGGCGGCAGAACAACTTAAGGGGACGGAGTTTCAACTGATGAAACTCAAAATTGAGGGAACACCGACCATCTCGGAGTGGATCGCTTCAGAACTTTCAACTTCCGACTCTCAGTCCTCCACGGAAATTGGCATGGACGGGATGGTGAATACGGTCGCTGTCGTGGAGAAGATGAAAGAAGAACTGAAACAACGCGGCGGCATCACAGTGCGTACCAACTTCGACCCTTTAGCGAGGGTATGGAAAGACCGTCCGCAGATTCCACAAAGTCCTGTAGAGATACAACCGATGGAGTTGGCTGGCGAGGAGACAACGTCGAAACTCATTCGCATTCGTCAGGCTCTGCGAGCACGTCATGCAGACGGAATGCTGGTGACAGCCCTCGACGACATTGCCTGGACCCTAAACCTCAGAGGTAGCGACGTGCATTGCAATCCAGTGTTCGTCAGTTATCTGCTGATAGCCTCCGACAAAGCTACCTTATATATAAATAAGGTGAAACTTACAGCCGAGGTTCGTGACTATCTGAAAAGTCAAGGTGTGGAAACTGCCGACTATTCGGAAGTAAGCAAAGGACTGAAAGATTACTTCGAGTACAATATCCTTCTCGATCCTGATGAGGTATGCTATACGCTTTATCAGCAAGTGACGAGAAACATCGTGCGAGGTGCTTCCCCTATTGCGACCATGAAAACTGTCAAGAATGAAAGGGAACAGCAGGGTTTTAGGTCAGCGATGCTGAAGGACGGCATCGCAATGGTTAAATTCTTGAAATGGCTCGATGAAAACATTGGGAAACAAACGCTGACAGAGATTTCTGTATCAGATAAACTGGAAAGTTTGCGAGCCGAACAGCCCCTCTACCGCGGTCTGTCCTTCGATACAATAGCTGGTTACGAGGCACATGGGGCTATCGTGCATTATGAGGCGACTCCGGAAACCGATATACCTTTACATGCCGCAGGATTCCTGTTGCTGGATAGCGGTGCCCAGTATCAGGACGGCACCACCGACATCACCCGTACCATCGCCCTCGGGCCTCTTACAGAAGAGCAGCGGCGTGTCTATACATTGGTGCTGAAAGGGCATATCCAGATTGAACGCTGCAAGTTCCCTGCTGGTGCCAGTGGTACGCAGATTGATATCCTGGCTCGTGAGTCGCTTTGGCGTGAAGGACTGAATTATCTGCACGGCACGGGTCACGGCGTGGGTTCCTATCTCAGTGTGCACGAAGGACCTCATCAGTTTCGTATGGAGTGGAAGCCTGCTCCATTAGTGGCAGGTATGACCATAACTGATGAGCCGGGCATCTACCTGGAGGGCAAGTTTGGAGTGAGAATAGAAAACACCCTTCTGATAATCCCTTACAAGCAGACAGAATTCGGACAGTTCCTCCAGTTCGAGAGTCTTACCCTCTGTCCTATTGATACAAGGCCAATTGTCAAAGAACTGTTGCTGCCGGAGGAAATTGCATGGCTCAACGATTACCATCAGCAAGTATTGACCGCCCTTTCTCCCCATCTCGATGGCGAGGAAAAAGAGTGGCTCAAAGGCGCTTGCGCAGCCATATAATTCCATGAAATTGAGAATTATTGAATAAAAAACGATTAAAAACTTGGTCAATTCGTAAAATAGTTGTAATTTTGCACCCGCTTAATTGCAAAACAGAAGTTTAACGTAAAAAATAAAAGCAAAAAGAACATGATTATTGTACCAGTAAAGGAAGGCGAGAACATCGAGAAGGCCCTCAAGAAGTTCAAGAGAAAGTTTGAGAAGACAGGTGTTATTAAAGAATTACGCCGTCGTCAGCAGTTCGACAAACCTTCTGTACTGAAGCGCCTCAAGATGGAACACGCTATTTACGTACAGAAGCTGCGCGCTACCGAAGAATAAAAAAAAGTAGCCGATTTATTTGGTAGTTTGCGATTTTCTTCGTAAATTCGTTGCCGAAATAAGGAAGCAACGACGATGATAGATAAATTCATAGACTACCTGCGGTACGAGCGGAATCGTTCTGAGCTCACAGTGGAAAGCTATGGGCGAAGTCTGAGAGATTTCGAAACGTACTTTAAAAATAGGGATAGTCAGCTTTCATGGGAGTCGGTAGATTCTGATATCATCCGTGATTGGATGGAAAGCATGATGGATAAAGGCGACATGGCATCCACAGTAAACCGCTGTTTGAGTGCCGTGCGTTCTTTTTATCGTTTTGCTTTGTCACGAGGACTGGTAAAACATGATCCTTCTCATATCGTGAAAGGACCCAAGAAACAAAAGATGTTGCCGCAATATGTACGCGAGAATGAAATGGATCGTCTGCTCGACATTCCAGAGATGTGGGGAGACGCTTATAAGGATATACGTGCGCGTACCATAATTATATTAATATATGAGACTGGTTTAAGACGCTCGGAACTGACAGGGCTGAATGATGCCGATGTCGACTTTGTGAGCCGGCAGTTGAAAGTGACGGGTAAGCGCAATAAACAACGCGTCATTCCCTTTGGTGAAGAAATGGCAGCCGAACTGCAGCACTATATAGTCGCGCGTAATGCCCAGTTTGAAAATCGTATGGAAGACGCGCTCTTCCTGAGTGATAAGGGGCGCAGGGTGACGCCTAGTCAGGTGTATGTGACGGTGCGAAAGTATCTCTCCAAGGTGACAACCATGAAGAAACGCTCGCCCCACGTGTTGCGACATTCCTTTGCTACGGCGATGCTCAACAATGGGGCAGGAATTGAAAGCGTTCGCAAACTGCTGGGACATGAGAGCGTGGCTACCACGGAAATTTACACCCACACTACGTTTGAACAATTAAAGAAAGTCTATAAAAATGCCCACCCTAGGGCTTAACTAACCTTTTAAAAATAGGAGGTAACTATGGAAATTAAGATTCAGTCAATTCATTTTGACGCTACTGAGAAGCTACAGGCGTTCATCGACAAGAAGGTCGCCAAGTTGGAAAAAACCTTTGAAGACATTCAAAAGGTAGAAGTGCAATGTAAAGTAGTTAAACCAGCTACTGCACAGAACAAGCAGGTTAGTCTTACCGTCACTGTTCCTGGAACGACACTTTTCGTGGAAAAGATCAGTGATACTTTTGAGGAAAGTACCGACCTTTGTGTGGATTCTATGAAGGTTCAACTACAGAAATACAAGGAAAAATTGCGCAATAGATAAAAAAAACCAAGAAAAGTTTTGGTATTTCGAAAATAATGCCTACCTTTGCATCCGCTTTCCGACATTCACAACGTTTTCGGGGGGCGGATGCTTAGTGAAGCCTCTTTAGCTCAGTTGGCCAGAGCACGTGATTTGTAATCTCGGGGTCGTTGGTTCGAATCCGACAAGAGGCTCGAAAGAGCCAGAAGGATAGACGAAGTCAATTATTGAGCAAAGAGAAAAAGAATAAGGGTGGTTTCCAGAGCGGCCAAATGGGGCAGACTGTAAATCTGTTGTCTTTCGACTTCGGTGGTTCGAATCCATCACCACCCACTTCCGAAAAGGAAGTTTGCGGAAATAGCTCAGTTGATAGAGCACTAGCCTTCCAAGCTGGGGGTCGCGGGTTTGAGCCCCGTTTTCCGCTCAAAGCTCGCTGTTATAGCTCAGTGGTAGAGCACTTCCTTGGTAAGGAAGAGGTCCCGAGTTCAAGTCTCGGTAACAGCTCTAAACAAAAAATGTGGATTTAAATCGATCATTCATTTATAATTATAACAAAGAAAAGCTATGGCTAAAGAGAATTTTGTGCGCACCAA
>DEKX01000042.1:71833-71994 GCA_002354095.1 Prevotella sp. UBA2711
CTTTCTGAGGTTAAGTCTTTCGACCAGATTGATAATGCTCCCGAGGAGAAGGAGCGTGGTATCACCATTAACACCGCTCACGTTGAGTACGAGACAGCTAAGCGTCACTACGCTCACGTTGACTGCCCGGGACACGCCGACTATGTGAAGAACATGGTAAC
>DEKX01000042.1:72017-72478 GCA_002354095.1 Prevotella sp. UBA2711
GCTCAGATGGACGGTGCTATCCTTGTTGTTGCTGCTACTGACGGTCCTATGCCTCAGACTCGTGAGCACGTTCTGCTCGCTCGTCAGGTAAACGTTCCCCGTCTGGTTGTATTCCTGAACAAGTGTGATATGGTTGATGACGAGGAGATGCTGGAGCTCGTTGAGATGGAGGTCCGCGAGATTCTGGAGCAGTATGGGTTTGAAGACGATACTCCTATCATCCGTGGTTCTGCCCTCGGTGCTCTGAACGGTGTTGAGAAGTGGGAGCAGAAGGTTATGGAGCTGATGGACACCTGCGACACTTGGATCCAGGAGCCTCCACGTGCTACAGACAAACCTTTCTTGATGCCTGTTGAGGACGTATTCTCAATCACAGGTCGTGGTACTGTTGCTACTGGTCGTATCGAGACTGGTGTTATCCACGTAGGTGATGAGGTTGAGTTGCTCGGTCTCGGTGAGGA
>DEKX01000042.1:72590-94935 GCA_002354095.1 Prevotella sp. UBA2711
CGTGGTATGGTACTCTGCCATCCAGGTCAGATCAAGCCTTTCAAGAAGTTCAAGGCTTCTATCTATGTACTGAAGAAGGAAGAGGGTGGTCGTCATACTCCATTCGGAAACAAGTATCGTCCTCAGTTCTACCTCCGTACAATGGACTGCACCGGTGAAATCACTCTGCCAGCTGGCGTTGAGATGGTAATGCCTGGTGATAACGTAGAGATTACTGTTGAGTTGATCTACGCTGTAGCCCTGAACCCAGGTCTGCGCTTCGCTATCCGTGAGGGTGGTCGTACCGTAGGTTCTGGTCAGATCACAGAGGTTTACGAAGACTAATCCTCTCTGGTAGGTTGCGATGCTGTCGCAACAGACGAGAAAGATAAAAACAGGCCCCCGCTTAAGGGTGGGGGCTTACTTACGGGAATAGCTCAGTTGGTAGAGCATCGGTCTCCAAAACCGAGGGTCGTGGGTTCGAGTCCTCCTTCCCGTGCAAGAAAAGAAAAGTAATATGAATATCGTTAAGACATTTATTAATTATTGCAAGGCGTGTTACGAAGAACTTGCGCATAAGACTACATGGCCAACACGCAAGGAACTGACTCAGAGTGCAGTTCTTGTATTGACGGCCTCTCTTATTATTGCAGCAGTGGTATGGGTGATGGACGTATTGTTCAAAGCCGTCATGAGTTCAATTTATACTATCTAAAAGCACGAAATAGAAGATGTCTGAAACAGGTATGAAGTGGTACGTTCTACGTGCTGTTAGCGGAAAGGAAGGCAAGGTCAAGGAGTTTATCGATGCTGCCAAGAAGCATAACGATGTTCTTGAGGCTCATGTGGGTGAAGTGTTGCTCCCTACAGAGAAGTATGCTATGCTCCGCAACGGCAAGCGCGTCATTAAGGAAAAACTGTTCTTGCCAGGGTATGTCTTAGTACAGGCTACTTTGCAGGGCGAGGTAGCTCATATGCTGCGTTTCATTCCTAATGTACTTGGTTTCTTAGGCGGTATGGATAATCCTCAGGAAGTACGTCAGTCAGAGATTAATCGTATCTTAGGTACTGCCGAGGAAGCTACTATTGAGAGTGCGGAAATCAATATCCCTTATAATGTTGACGAAACAGTGAAGGTGATAGATGGGCCGTTCAGCGGATTCAGTGGAGTCATTGAGGAAGTGAACACTGAGAAGCGTAAGTTGAAGGTAATGGTTAAAATATTCGGACGTAAGACACCTTTGGAACTTGCGTTCACACAAGTAGAGAAAGAATAAGGCGTAAGTTACGGTATGCCTGTTCTATATATACTGTTGAAGGAGGCTTCCACTCCCAAGACTTATATAAAGAATCAAAATTAATTATTTACAGAAATGGCTAAAGAAGTTGCTGGATTAATCAAATTACAGATTAAAGGTGGCGCTGCGAATCCTTCACCCCCAGTAGGACCAGCTCTTGGTTCTAAGGGTATTAACATTATGGGATTCTGCAAAGAGTTCAACGCCAGAACACAGGATAAGGCAGGTAAGGTATTACCAGTCGTTATCACTTACTATGCAGACAAGTCTTTTAGCTTCGTTATCAAAACTCCTCCCGCAGCTATTCAGTTGTTGGAGGCAGCTAAGGTAAAGAGCGGATCTGCTCAGCCTAACCGTAAGAAGGTTGCTACTGTTACTTGGGATCAGGTACGTGCAATCGCTGAGGATAAGATGAGCGACTTGAACTGCTTCACTGTGGAGTCGGCTATGAAGTTGGTTGCCGGTACAGCAAGAAGTATGGGTATCACTGTAAAAGGGGACTTCCCTGGTAAATAACAAATAACTTCAATTAGAAAAATGAGTAAACTGACAAAAAATCAAAAGTTAGTAGCTGATAAGGTTGAAGCAGGGAAAGCATACTCTTTGAAGGAAGCCGCTGAGCTGGTGAAGGAAATCACCACTACAAAGTTCGAGGCTTCACTTGATATCGATGTACGCTTGGGCGTTGACCCACGTAAAGCTAACCAGATGGTTCGTGGCGTTGTTTCGCTACCTAACGGAACTGGTAAAGTGACACGTGTGCTCGCTCTCTGTACTCCCGACCAGGAAGCTGCTGCAAAAGAGGCAGGTGCCGACTATGTTGGTCTTGATGAGTATATCAACAAGATCAAAGGCGGTTGGACTGATGTTGATGTTATCATTACAATGCCATCTTGTATGGGTAAGTTGGGTCCCTTGGGTCGTGTCCTCGGTCCTCGTGGTCTGATGCCTAACCCAAAGAGTGGTACTGTAACTATGGACGTTGCTAAGGCAGTTAAGGAAGTAAAGCAGGGTAAAATTGACTTTAAAGTTGACAAGGCCGGTATCGTGCATACGTCAATCGGTAAGGTTACCTTTACTCCGGAACAGATTTATGAAAATGCAAAGGAGTTTATTCAGACTATTATAAAGCTGAAGCCTGCTGCTGCCAAAGGTACATACATTAAGAGTATCTTTATCTCAAGCACGATGAGTGCAGGTATCAAGGTAGATCCTAAATCAGTTGAATAACTCGTAAAAGTTTAGTAAAATGAAAAAGGAAGCAAAAGATACTATTATTGTAGAACTGGGTGAGAAGCTGAAGGAGTATCCTCATTTCTATCTGGTAGATGTTACCGGTTTGAACGCTGAACAGACAAGTGATCTTCGTCGCAAGTGTTTCAAGAATGAGATCAAGATGATTGTAGTGAAGAACAAACTTCTTCACAAGGCTTTCGAAGCTTCTGAGATTGATTTCGAACCACTCTATGGTTGCTTGAAGGGAAATACCGCTTTGATGTTCGCACATCAGGCTAATGTTCCTGCAAAGTTGCTGAAAGAATACAAGAAGGAAGGCATCCCCGCCCTGAAAGCTGCTTATGCAGAGGAAGGTTTCTTCGTAGGTGCTGACAAACTTGAAGAGCTGGTTGCTATCAAGAGCAAGAACGAACTTATCGCCGACGTTATGGCTTTGCTGCAGTCTCCTATCAAGACTGTCGTATCTGGCCTGAATGCTGGTGGCAAGATCCATGGACTGCTTGACGCTGTCGCTGAGCGTAACAAATAAGCGAGAAGTATAACAATTAACATTAAAAACATTAAATTTTAAATAAAATGGCAGATATTAAAGCTATTGCTGAAGAGTTGGTAAACTTGACAGTTAAAGAAGTACAAGAGTTAGCTACAGTCCTGAAGGACGAGTATGGAATTGAGCCCGCTGCTGCAGCTGTTGCAGTTGCCGCTGGTCCTGCTGCTGCAGGTGGCGCTGAGGCTGCTGAGGAGAAATCTTCTTTCGATGTAGTTCTGAAGGAAGTTGGTGCTAACAAGCTCCAGGTCGTTAAGGCCGTTAAGGAGGCTTGCGGACTTGGTCTGAAGGAAGCTAAGGATCTCGTTGATGGTGCTCCTGCTACTATCAAGGAGGGTATGGCAAAGGCAGAGGCTGAGAACCTGAAGAAGGCTATCGAAGAGGCTGGTGCCGTAGTTGAGCTGAAATAATTTAAGCACAACAACAATAATATGGTTGGGAGCTCTCCAGTAGAGGGTTCCCGACCATTTTCTTGTCTTTTCTAGTCGAAACTAGTCTAACTAGTAAGACTAGTAGTACTAGTAGAACTAGAAACATTTTTTTAAAATATATGGCTTCAAAAGTAATTGATAACAGAGTAAACTTTGGCAGCGTCAAGAATCCTATGCCGTTTCCGGATTTCCTTGATGTGCAATTAAAGTCATTCAAAGACTTCCTGCAGTTGGATACTCCCCCTGAGGAACGCAAGAATGACGGTTTGTATAAGGTGTTTGCTGAGAATTTCCCCATCACCGATACACGTAATAATTTCGTTCTTGAGTTCTTGGATTACTATATCGATCCTCCTCGCTACACCATTGATGAGTGCTTGGAGCGTGGATTGACCTATAGCGTACCCTTGAAGGCTAAGTTGAAACTTTATTGTACAGATCCTGATCATGAGGATTTCGGCACAGTAATTCAGGACGTTTTCCTGGGTCCGATTCCGTATATGACTGCTAATGGTACCTTTGTTATCAATGGTGCAGAGCGCGTTGTTGTTTCCCAGTTACACCGTTCACCTGGTGTGTTCTTCGGTCAGAATGTGCATGCTAATGGAACATTGTTGTATAGTGCGCGTATTATTCCTTTCAAGGGTTCTTGGATTGAGTTCGCTACTGATATCAATAATGTGATGTATGCTTACATCGATCGTAAGAAGAAATTGCCCGTTACCACTCTGCTTCGTGCCATTGGTTACGAGAATGATAAGGATATCCTTGAGATTTTCGAATTGGCAGAAGAAGTGAAGGTCAATAAGACATCATTGAAGAAGGCTTTGGGTCGCAAGCTGGCAGCGCGTGTACTGAAAAGTTGGAATGAAGACTTCGTAGATGAGGATACTGGTGAGGTTGTTTCTATCGAGCGTAATGAAGTCATTATGGAGCGTGAGACTGAAATCACCGAAGATAATATGAATGATATCCTGGAAAGCGGTGCACAGACTATTCTTATCCATAAGGATGAGTCGGTGGCTCAGGATTATTCTATTATTTTCAATACTTTGCAGAAAGACCCCAGTAACTCTGAAAAGGAAGCTGTATTGTATATCTATCGTCAGTTGCGTAATGCTGATCCTGCTGATGATGCCAGTGCACGCGAAGTTATCCAGAATCTGTTCTTCTCAGACAAGCGTTATGATTTGGGCGATGTAGGTCGTTACCGTATCAATAAAAAGCTTGGTTTGGATACCGAGATGGATGTTCGTGTCCTGACTAAGGAAGATATTATTGAGATTATCAAGTATCTCATACAGCTGGTAAATTCAAAGGCTACAGTTGATGATATCGACCACCTGTCTAACCGCCGTGTTCGTACGGTCGGTGAGCAGTTGAGTAATCAGTTCTCTATCGGTTTGGCCCGTATGAGCCGTACTATCCGTGAGCGTATGAACGTTCGCGACAATGAGGTTTTCACTCCGACCGACCTGATTAACGCCAAGACGATTTCCAGCGTTATCAATTCGTTCTTCGGAACCAATCCATTGTCACAGTTCATGGATCAGACCAATCCATTGGCTGAAGTAACGCATAAGCGTCGTCTCTCTGCCTTGGGTCCTGGCGGTCTGTCTCGTGAGCGTGCCGGTTTCGAGGTTCGTGACGTACACTATACACACTATGGTCGTCTCTGTCCTATTGAGAGTCCTGAAGGACCTAACATCGGTCTGATCTCGTCTTTGTGTGTATATGCTAAGATTAATGAACTCGGATTTATTGAAACTCCATATCGTAAAGTTGAGAATGGTGTTGCCAATCTCAATAACGAAGATATTGTATATCTGACAGCTGAGGAAGAGGAAGATCATGTAATTGGTCAGGGTAATGCTCCGTTGCGTGATGATGGTACATTCATCCGTCCTGTGGTTAAGTGCCGTCAGGATGCTGATTTCCCTGTTGTTCCTCCTACCGATGTTGATTTGATAGATGTATCTCCACAGCAGATTGCTTCTATTGCCGCTTCATTGATTCCTTTCTTGGAGCACGATGACGCTCACCGTGCACTGATGGGATCTAACATGATGCGCCAGGCCGTTCCATTGCTTCACAATGAGGCTCCTATTGTTGGTACCGGTATTGAGAAGCAGGTTTGTGAGGATTCCCGTACAATGATTACAGCTGAAGGTGAAGGTGTGATAGACTATGTGGATGCTACAACCATCCGTATTCTCTATGACCGCACAGAGGACGAGGAGTTCGTCAGCTTCGAGCCTGCCCTGAAAGAATACCGTATTCCTAAGTTCCGTCGCACCAACCAGAACATGACTATCGACCTTCGTCCTATCTGTGAGAAGGGCCAGCGTGTGAAGAAGGGCGACATTCTGACTGAAGGCTACGCCACTGAGAACGGTGAACTTGCATTGGGTCGCAACTTGCTGGTTGCCTATATGCCTTGGAAGGGATATAACTATGAGGATGCTATCGTGCTGAACGAGCGTATTGTTCGTGAGGATGTGCTCACTTCTGTTCATGTAGATGAATATTCATTGGATGTCCGTGAGACCAAGCGTGGTGCAGAGGAATTCACTGCTGATATTCCTAATGTCAGTGAGGAAGCTACCAAAGATCTTGATGAGAACGGTGTTATCCGTGTGGGTGCCCGCGTAGAACCAGGCGACATCCTGATTGGTAAGATTTCTCCTAAGGGAGAGAGCGATCCTTCACCAGAAGAGAAGTTGCTGCGTGCTATTTTCGGTGATAAAGCTGGCGATGTGAAGGATTCTTCACTGAAGGCCAATCCGTCACTTTCTGGTGTTATCATCGACAAGAAACTCTTTACACGCGCCACCAAGACTCGCGCCACCAAGCAGCAGGATAAGATTCTGCTTGCCAAGATTGACGAGGAGCACGAGGCTAAGATTGAAGATCTGAAAGACATCCTGGTTGAGAAGTTGCAGACCCTCACAAAGGGTAAGACATCACAGGGTGTGAAAGATTACACTGGTGCCGAGATTATCTCAAAGGGCA
The DNA here is from genome assembly GCA_002354095.1 of Prevotella sp. UBA2711. GTDB lineage: Bacteria > Bacteroidota > Bacteroidia > Bacteroidales > Bacteroidaceae > Prevotella. Next base: position 79,094 of record DEKX01000042.1, read on the forward strand.
GCAAGTTTACTGTTGCAGCTCTGAAGAATCTGGAGTATGGTGATATCCAGATCAGCAACTGGACCAACGATGAGCATAAGAATCAACTCATTGGTCAGTTGATTATCAATTATATGAAGAAGTTCAAGTTGCTTGATGCCGAAATGAAGCGTAAGAAGTTTGCCATCACCATTGGTGACGAACTGCCTTCAGGTATCTTGCAGATGGCTAAGGTATATGTTGCCAAGAAGCGTAAGATCGGTGTTGGTGATAAGCTTGCCGGTCGTCATGGTAACAAGGGTATAGTATCTAAGGTGGTACGTCAGGAGGATATGCCATTCCTTGAGGATGGACGTCCAGTTGACTTGGTATTGAACCCACTGGGTGTGCCCTCTCGTATGAACCTCGGTCAGATTTTTGAAGCTATCCTTGGTGCTGCAGGTAAGAAGTTGGGTGTTAAGTTCTCTACTCCTATCTTCGACGGTGCTAAATTGGAAGACCTCGCTGAGTGGACTGACAAGGCTGGACTGCCACGTCTGTGCTCGACCCATCTGTATGATGGTGAGACAGGTGAACGGTTCGACCAGCCTGCAACGGTAGGTATCACCTACTTCCTCAAGCTCGGTCACATGGTTGAGGATAAGATGCACGCTCGTTCTATCGGTCCGTACAGCTTGATTACCCAGCAGCCACTTGGTGGTAAAGCACAGTTCGGCGGTCAGCGTTTCGGTGAGATGGAGGTTTGGGCATTGGAGGCATTCGGTGCCAGCCATGTATTGCAGGAGATTCTGACTATTAAGTCTGATGATGTTGTAGGACGTTCTAAGGCTTATGAAGCCATTGTTAAGGGCGAGCCTATGCCAACTCCTGGTATTCCTGAATCTCTCAATGTGCTGTTGCATGAGTTGAAAGGTCTTGGTTTGAGTATCAAGATGGACTAAGAGATAATTGAAAAGTTGAAAAATTGAAAAATTGAAATTATGGCTTTCAAGAAAGATACAAAGATAAAAAGTAATTTTACCAAGATTACTATTGGTCTGGCCTCTCCTGAGGAAATTCTCGAGAATTCTTGTGGCGAGGTAACCAAGCCAGAGACCATCAACTACCGTACTTACAAGCCAGAGCGTGACGGTCTTTTCTGTGAGCGCATCTTTGGTCCTACCAAGGACTATGAGTGTGCTTGTGGAAAGTACAAGCGTATTCGTTATAAGGGTATCGTCTGCGACCGTTGTGGCGTTGAGGTAACAGAAAAGAAGGTGCGTCGTGAACGTACAGGTCATATTGAACTGGTAGTTCCTGTAGCTCATATTTGGTATTTCCGCAGTCTTCCCAACAAGATTGGCTATTTGCTTGGCCTGCCTACTAAGAAGCTCGATGCTATTATCTATTATGAGCGTTATGTAGTTATCCAGCCAGGTGTCATGGCCGGTAAGAAGGATGCAGAAGGCAACGACCTCATTGGTTCCAATATGTACGATTTGTTGTCGGAAGAGGAATACAACGAAATTGTTGAGACCAAACTTTCTCCAGAGAACGACTATCTTGATGACAATGATCCTAATAAGTTCATTGCCAAGATGGGTGCCGAGGCTATCTACGACCTTTTGGTGCGTCTCGACCTTGACTCCTTGTCTTACGAGTTGCGTGACCGTGCCAATAGTGACTCTTCTATGCAGCGTAAGAATGAGGCTTTGAAGCGTTTGCAGGTTGTTGAGGCTTTCCGTTCCAGCGTGGAGAAGGGCATCAACCGTCCTGAGTGGATGATTATGAAGATAATTCCTGTAACTCCTCCTGAGTTGCGTCCATTGGTACCTCTGGATGGTGGTCGTTTTGCTACTTCTGACTTGAACGATCTCTATCGTCGTGTGATTATCCGTAATAACCGTCTGAAGAGATTGATGGAAATCAAAGCTCCTGAGGTTATTCTCCGCAATGAGAAGCGTATGCTGCAGGAAGCAGTTGACTCTCTCTTCGACAATAGCCGTAAGTCTTCTGCCGTTAAGAGCGAGAGCAATCGTCCTTTGAAGTCACTTTCTGATTCTCTGAAAGGTAAGCAGGGTCGTTTCCGTCAGAACTTGCTGGGTAAGCGTGTTGACTACTCAGCCCGTTCGGTTATCGTTGTAGGTCCTGAGTTGAAGATGGGTGAGTGCGGTCTGCCTAAGTTGATGGCTGCTGAGCTCTATAAACCATTCATTATCCGCAAGCTCATTGAGCGTGGTATCGTGAAGACGGTGAAGTCTGCCAAGAAGATTGTCGATCGTCGCGAACCAGTGATTTGGGATATTCTGGAGAATGTGATGAAGGGTCATCCTGTACTCCTCAACCGTGCACCAACACTGCACCGTCTGGGTATTCAGGCTTTCCAGCCTAAACTGATTGAAGGTAAGGCTATCCAGTTGCACCCATTGGCATGTACGGCATTCAACGCCGACTTCGATGGTGACCAGATGGCTGTCCACCTCCCCTTGTCAAACGAAGCTATCCTGGAGGCTCAGATTCTGATGCTCCAGAGCCACAATATTCTGAATCCTGCTAATGGTGCTCCTATCACCGTTCCTTCACAGGATATGGTACTCGGACTCTATTACATTTCTAAGATCCGTCCAGGCGCAAAGGGTGAAGGTCTCACTTTCTATGGTCCAGAGGAGGCCATCATTGCCCATAACGAAGGCAAGTGCGATCTGCATGCCCAAGTGAAGGTGATGGTTGATGATATCGTAGATGGAAAACCATGCAAGCACATGGTAGAAACCTCTGTCGGTCGTGTCATTGTAAACGGCATCATTCCTAAGGAGGTAGGTTATGTCAACCGTATTATCTCTAAGAAGTCATTGCGCGATATCATTGCCGATGTCATCAAGAATGTAGGTTTCGCTGAAGCTTGCGAATTCCTCGATGGTATCAAGAACCTTGGTTATCGTATGGCTTACGAGGCAGGTCTGTCGTTCAACCTTGATGATATCATCATCCCAGAGTCTAAGAAGGCTCTTGTGGAGAAAGGTAACGAGGAAGTTCGCCAGATTACCGAGAACTACAACATGGGATTCATTACAGATAATGAGCGTTACAATCAGGTTATTGATACCTGGACTCATATCAACAATGACCTGGGCAATGTCCTGATGAAGGAGATGACCGAGGCCGACCAGGGATTCAATGCTGTATTCATGATGCTCGACTCTGGTGCTCGTGGTAGTAAGGACCAGATTCGTCAGCTCTCTGGTATGCGTGGTCTGATGGCTAAGCCTCAGAAAGCCGGTGCAGAGGGTGCTCAGATTATTGAGAATCCTATTCTGTCAAACTTCAAGGAGGGTATGTCGGTGCTGGAGTACTTCATCTCTACCCACGGTGCCCGTAAGGGTCTTGCCGATACCGCCATGAAGACGGCAGATGCTGGTTACCTGACCCGTCGTCTTGTTGACGTTTCTCACGATGTGATTATCAATGAGGAAGACTGTGGTACGCTCCGCGGATTGGTTTGCACCGCTCTGAAGAATGGTGATGAGACCATTTCTACGCTTTACGAACGTATCCTCGGTCGTGTTTCCGTACATGATATTATTCATCCTTCTACTGGCGAATTGATTGTTGCTGCCGGTGAGGAGATTACAGAGCCTATCGCTCAAGCTATTGAAGATTCACCTATCGAGAGTGTTGAAATCCGTTCAGTGCTCACCTGTGAATCCAAGCATGGCGTCTGCATGAAGTGCTACGGTCGCAACCTCGCTACCCGCCGTATGGTACAGAAGGGTGAGGCTGTCGGTGTGATTGCAGCACAGGCTATCGGTGAGCCAGGTACGCAGCTTACACTTCGTACGTTCCACGCCGGTGGTGTGGCTGCCAATGCGGCTGCTAATGCCAGTATCGTAGCCAAGAACGATTCTCTGTTGGAATTTGAGGAGGTTCGTACTGTTCCATTCGATGAGGATGGTCGTGAGTGCGACATGGTTGTCAGCCGTCTGGGTGAGGTTCGTTTCGTAGATCCCAATACCAAGATTGTACTTTCAACCGTCAATGTTCCTTATGGTTCTTCGCTCTATTTCAAGACAGGTGATACCGTTAAGAAAGGCGACAAGATTGCTCAGTGGGATCCATTCAATGCAGTCATTGTTACTGAATATGCAGGAACCTTGAAGTTCCACGATGTTATTGAAGGTATTACATTCCGTGCTGAGACCGACGATACTACCGGTTTGACTGAGAAGATCGTTACCGAGTCAAAGGATAAGTCAAAAGTTCCTACCTGCGATGTCATCGGAGCTGATGGCGAGGTTATCGGAACCTATAACTTCCCAGTAGGTGGTCACGTAGTCGTTGAGGACGGTCAGACCGTGAAGACTGGTGAGACCCTCGTTAAGATTCCACGTGCAGCAGCTAAGGGTGGTGATATCACCGGTGGTCTGCCTCGTGTTACTGAGCTCTTCGAAGCTCGTAACCCATCTAACCCTGCTATCGTATCAGAAATCGATGGTGAGGTAACCATGGGTAAGGTGAAGCGTGGTAACCGTGAGATTATCGTAACCTCTAAGACTGGCGAGCAGCGTAAGTATCTCGTATCACTCTCTAAGCAGATTCTGGTGCAGGAGCACGATGCCGTTCGTGCCGGTACTCCGCTTTCTGACGGTGTTATTACTCCAGCCGACATTCTGGCTATTAAGGGTCCGACGGCTGTTCAGGAATACATTGTGAATGAGGTTCAGGACGTATATCGTCTGCAGGGTGTAAAGATCAACGACAAGCACTTCGAGATTATTGTTCGTCAGATGATGCGCAAGGTACAGATCAACGATCCGGGTGATACTTCGTTCCTTGAGCAGGAGATTGTCGATAAGCTCGACTTCGCTGAGGAGAACGACCGTATCTGGGGTAAGAAGGTGGTCATTGATGCTGGTGACTCAGAGAACCTGCAGAAGGGTCAGATTGTTACCGCCCGTAAGTTGCGCGACGAGAACTCGATGCTGAAGCGTCGCGATATGAAGATTGTTCAGGTGCGCGATGCAGTGCCCGCTACATCTACTCAGATTCTGCAGGGTATCACACGTGCCGCACTTCAGACCAAGTCGTTCATGTCTGCCGCATCCTTCCAGGAGACTACCAAGGTACTTAACGAAGCCGCTATCCGCGGTAAGGTTGATACCCTCGAAGGCATGAAGGAGAATGTGATTGCCGGACACTTGATTCCTGCTGGTACTGGTCTTCGTGAATTCGAAAAGATCATTGTCGGCTCGAAGGAAGAGTACGAGCGTATGCAGGCCAACAAGAAAAATGTCCTCGATTTCGCAGAGGAGCCTGCTCTTGAAGAAAAGTAAATTCTAAACCCTCATAAAGGCGCCGCTGCAATACCTCTTGCAGTGGCGCTTTTTCTCTAAAAACCTATCAACCTATGAACAAGTTATTTCTCGCATTATCTTTCAGCGCCTTTGCGCTTACAGCCTATGCCCAACAGCCTACCATGACTGAGTGGCATGATTTACAGGTAAACGAAGTCAATCGTTTTACCCCCCATACTGACTTTTTCGGTTATGAGTCCGAAGCACTTGCCCTTGCCGGCGACAAGACGCGTTCCTCACGTTATCTTTCGCTCGATGGCACTTGGCGCTTCTCGTGGGTGGCGGATGCAGACCAGCGTCCTACGGATTGCTTTGGTGTCGATTTCGACGACCATAACTGGGCTACGATGTCTGTACCTGGCATTTGGGAACTCAACGGCTACGGACATCCGGAATATGTGAACATTGGTTTTGCATGGCGCGGCCACTTCCAGAATAATCCGCCTGAGGTTCCCGTAAAGGATAATCATGTGGGAACGTATCGTCGCAAGATTTCCATTCCCTCCAGTTGGAATGGCAAGCAGGTGATAGCTCATTTCGGTTCCGTCACTTCTAATATGTACTTGTGGGTCAATGGTCGTTATGTAGGCTACACCGAGGATTCGAAGGTGGCTGCTGAATTTGACATTACTCCCTACGTGCATCGTGGTGAAAACCTCATTGCCTTTCAGACCTTCCGTTGGTGCGACGGTTCTTATGACGAAGACCAGGATTTCTGGCGTCTGAGTGGGGTAGGGCGCTCCTGCTATCTCTATGCTAAGGATAAAGACATGCATATTCAAGATATACGCATCACCCCCGATTTGGTGAACGATTATACTGATGGTGTACTGTCTATTCAAATGACTACTGTGGGCCAAGCTCAGCCTCAAATCACTTTGCTCGATGCCGAGGGCAGTCAGGTGGCTTCCACTGCTGGTACGGAGATTCAGGTGCAGCGTCCTCACAAATGGACAGCCGAAACACCTTATCTCTACACCCTATTGGTGCGTTATGGCGATGAATATGTAGCACAGAAAGTGGGCTTCCGCAAGGTGGAAATCCGAAATGCCCAATTGTTGGTCAATGGTCAGCCTATCTATATCAAGGGTGCCAATCGCCATGAACTGGATCCTGACGGCGGTTATGTGGTCAGTCGTGAACGTATGTTGCAAGACCTGCGTCTGATGAAGCGTTTCAATATCAATGCCGTCCGTACCTGTCATTACCCCGACGATCCCTTGTGGTACGACCTCTGCGACGAGTATGGTATCTATTTGGTGGCTGAGGCTAACCAAGAGAGTCATGGTTTTGGTTATGGTGATGATGCCCCTACCAAGACATCGCTTTTTGCCCGTCAGATATTGGAGCGTAATCAGCATAATGTCATGATGAATTTCAACCATCCCAGTATTATCATCTGGAGTATGGGCAACGAGACGGTGAATGGTCCCAACTTTACCGCTGCATACCAGTGGATCAAATCGCAGGATACAAGTCGACCCGTTCAATACGAACAGGCGCATGGTGGCGATAATACCGATATCTTCTGTCCGATGTATATGCGCCAGGACCATTGCGAGGGCTATGCCAAGGATGCCAGCAAACAGAAACCGCTCATCCAGTGTGAGTATAGTCATGCCATGGGTAATAGTAGTGGTGGTTTCAAGGAGTATTGGGACCTCGTTCGCCGCTATCCTAAATATCAGGGTGGTTTTATCTGGGATTTTGTAGATCAGTCGCTGCATGGTAAAGATGCCCAGGGACGTACCATCTATAAATATGGTGGCGACTATAACAACTACGACCCCTCCGACAATAATTTCTGCGACAATGGTCTTGTCAGCCCCGACCGTGTTCCTAATCCTCAGGTTTATGAAGTGGGTTACCAGTACCAGAACATCTGGGTCGAAGCCGTTGATATCAAGAAAGGTCACATCCGTGTCAAGAATGAAAACTTCTTCCGTCCACTCGACTATGTCTATCTGTCATGGACCCTCCTGTGCGATGGCGTTCCAGTCAAGCAGGGTACAGTAGCCAACCTTGACTGTCAGCCGCAGGCTACCACAGAGTTGACTCTGCCGTTAGGTCAGCTGTCTGCCATAGGCGAATACTTCCTGAACATTGATTTCAAGTTGAAGGAAAAGCAGCCCCTCATGGAACAGAACCAGACAGTCGCCTATGCTCAACTGCCAGTCACCGGTCAGAGGTCCGAACAGCCCATGGCATCCAGCTCTCAGCCTTTTACGCTCAGTTTCGACCAGTCCACAGGCTTTATCAGGGAATATGTCGTCAATGGTCAGTCCATGCTGGGTAAGGGTGGCACACTCAAGCCCCTGTTCTGGCGTGCCGTTACAGACAACGACATGGGTGCCAGGTTGCATGTGAAGAATCAGGTATGGCGTAGTCCGGTGATGCAGCTCAAGAGTTTCAATCAGAGCAAGAAAGACAGGAAAGGCGCCTATACCGTTACCGCAGTTTATGACATGCCGGAAGTGAAGGCCACCCTGACCCTTCAGTACCATGTTGAGAAGAGTGGTGTTGTCACGGTCACTGAACAGATGCAAACTACACCTGGCGAAACCGTTCCCGACATGCTTCGCTATGGCATGGTGCTACAGATGCCCTACAGCATGGGAATCAGTCAGTATTATGGTCGTGGACCTGTTGAGAACTATAGCGACCGCCATCTGTCACAGCGTGTCGGTATCTACGAACAAACTGCCGACGAACAGTTCTATCCCTATATCCGTCCGCAGGAGACAGGTACTAAGACCGATATGCGATGGTGGAAACAAACCGATGCAAAAGGCATGGGGCTACTGGTAGAGGCCGATTCGCTGTTCTCTGCTTCCGCACTTCATTACACGGTGGACGATTTGGATGAACCTGGCAAGGAGAAAGCACAGCGCCATATCCAGGAAATTCCTACCTCCCAATATACGAATCTTTATATTGATATGCTACATGCCGGTGTCGGTGGTATCGATAGTTGGAGCGACTGGGGACAGGCATTGCCACCCTACCGCGTCACCTATCAAAATCGTACCTTCACCTTCCGATTGGTGCCGATTAGAGATTAAACACCAGTTAATTAACGTCAAAACACTTATTTTATGTTAAAAATCATAAGGTAAGTGTTTTTTCGTGTCTTATAAATTAGGTGGATTCCCAGAAAGTTCGTACCTTTGCAGCCCAAAAGCGACCTGTGTAGTAGGGCGCATCATGTCAAGTAGAATATACACATAATATATAATAAATTAAAAACAAAACAATTATGCCTACAATTTCACAATTGGTAAGAAAAGGCAGAAAGGTGCTCGTTGACAAGAGCAAATCACCCGCGCTGGACGCATGTCCCCAGCGTCGCGGAGTTTGCGTTCGTGTCTACACAACGACTCCTAAGAAGCCTAATTCGGCTATGCGTAAGGTAGCCCGTGTTCGCTTGACGAACCAAAAGGAAGTTAACAGTTACATTCCCGGAGAGGGACACAACTTGCAGGAGCACAGCATCGTGCTGGTTCGTGGCGGTCGTGTAAAGGACCTTCCCGGTGTACGTTATCACATCGTTCGTGGTACATTGGATACCGCCGGTGTTGCAAGTCGTACTCAGCGCCGTTCTAAGTACGGAGCTAAGCGTCCAAAGGCTAAGAAATAATCGGAGAGGATTATAAGCCGTAAGGATTCGCACATGGCGGTTCCGCTGCCATGACCCAAAAAGAAAAAAGTAAAAACTGTTTTGCTGGAGATATTGTTACGAGACAGGTTGAGTAAATGCCCATGAGTGAGCGTTGAAGAACAGTAAAAGAACAGCCCCAAGCAGACAACAAAACAAAAAACAAAAATGAGAAAAGCAAAGCCAAAGAAGCGTGTGATCCTGCCAGATCCCGTCTTCAACGACAAGAAAGTGTCGAAGTTTGTGAACCATCTGATGTACGATGGTAAGAAGTCTATTTCGTATGAGATCTTCTACAATGCACTCGAGGCAGTAAAGGCTAAGATGCAGAATGAAGAGAAATCTGCTCTTGAGATTTGGAAGCAGGCTCTTGACAACATCACTCCTCAGGTTGAGGTAAAGAGCCGTCGTATCGGTGGTGCTACCTTCCAGGTGCCTACTGAGATCCGTCCCGACCGTAAGGAGAGCATCTCTATGAAGAATATGATTGCATTTGCCCGTAAGCGTAGCGGTAAGTCAATGGCTGACAAGCTGGCTTCTGAGATTATGGATGCTTATAACAACCAGGGTGGTGCCTTCAAGCGTAAGGAAGATATGCACCGCATGGCTGAGGCTAACCGTGCATTTGCTCACTTCCGCTTCTAATTCTTAGGTAAAAAGGTAAAAAAGTAAATAAAAGGAAAAGAAATGGCAAACCGCGATTTACATTTGACTCGCAATATCGGTATTATGGCCCACATCGATGCCGGTAAGACCACCACATCTGAGCGTATCCTGTTCTACACCGGTAAGACGCACAAGATTGGTGAGGTGCACGATGGTGCAGCTACCATGGACTGGATGGCCCAGGAGCAGGAGCGTGGTATCACTATCACCTCTGCTGCTACCACCTGTAACTGGAAGTGGAATGGTAAGGAGTTCAAGATTAACTTGATTGACACTCCGGGACACGTTGACTTCACCGCTGAGGTGGAGCGTTCACTGCGTGTACTTGACGGTGCTGTTGCTACATACTCTGCTGCTGACGGTGTTCAGCCTCAGTCAGAGACCGTATGGCGCCAGGCTGATAAATACAACGTACCCCGTATCGGTTACGTTAACAAGATGGACCGTTCTGGTGCCGACTTCTTCGAGACAGTTCAGCAGATGAAGGACATCCTCGGTGCTAACCCCGTTGTTATCCAGGTGCCCATCGGTGCTGAGGAGAACTTCAAGGGTGTAGTTGACCTCATCAAGATGAAGGCTATCCTGTGGCACGATGAGACCATGGGTGCTGAGTATGATGTGGAGGAAATCCCTGCCGACCTGAAGGACGAGTGCGAAGAGTGGCATAACAAACTGCTCGAGGCTGCCGCTGAATATGATGAGGCTCTGATGGAGAAGTATTTCGACGATCCTAACTCTATCACTGAGGACGAGATTATCGCTGCTATCCGTAAGGGAACCATCGCTATGGAGTGCACGCCTATGATCTGCGGTTCTTCTTATAAGAACAAGGGTGTTCAGCCTCTGCTCGACTATGTATGTGCTTTCCTGCCTGCTCCTGTTGATGTGGACGTGGTTACTGGTACCAACCCCAACACCGACGAAGAGGAAGGCCGTAAGCCCAGCGAAGACGAGCCAACAGCTGCTCTGGCCTTTAAGATTGCTACCGACCCCTACATGGGCCGTCTGGTATTCTTCCGCGTTTACTCTGGTAGCGTGAAGGCCGGTTCATACGTTTACAACCCACGCTCTGGCAAGAAGGAGCGTATCAGCCGTCTGTTCCAGATGAACTCTAACAAGGAAATTCCTATGGAGTCCATCGACGCAGGTGATATCGGTGCAGGTGTAGGTTTCAAGGATATCCGTACTGGTGATACCCTCTGCGATGAGGAGAAGCCTATCGTACTGGAGTCAATGACCTTCCCCGATACCGTGATTTCTATTGCCGTTGAGCCTAAGTCACAGGCCGATGTTGCCAAGCTTGACAACGGTCTGGCTAAGTTGGCTGAGGAAGACCCAACATTCACCGTACGTACCGACGAGCAGTCTGGTCAGACTATCATCTCCGGTATGGGTGAGCTCCACTTGGATATCATCATCGACCGTCTGAAGCGCGAGTTCAAGGTTGAGTGTAATCAGGGTAAGCCCCAGGTTAACTATAAGGAGGCTATCACGAAGACCGTTATGGGCTATCGTGAGGTTTACAAGAAGCAGTCCGGTGGTCGCGGTAAGTTCGCTGACATCATCGTGAACGTTGGTCCTGTTGATGAGGATTGGAACATCAAGGAGAACGGCGGTCTGCAGTTCGTCAATGAGGTGAAGGGTGGTAATATTCCTAAGGAATTCATCCCCTCTATCCAGAAGGGCTTCGAGACTGCTATGAAGAACGGTATCCTCGGTGGTTATCCTGTTGACTCACTGAAGGTAGTTGTTGTCGATGGTTCGTTCCACCCAGTTGACTCTGACCAGCTTTCATTCGAAATCGCTGCCCAGATGGCTTACAAGGCAGTTTGCGCTCAGGCTAAGCCCGTGCTGATGGAGCCTATCATGAAACTCGAGGTTGTTACTCCTGAGGAGAACATGGGTGATGTGATTGGCGACTTGAACAAGCGTCGTGGTCAGGTTGAGGGTATGGACGAGGCTCGTTCAGGTGCCCGTGTCATAAAGGCAATGGTTCCCCTGTCAGAGATGTTCGGCTATGTAACTGCTCTGCGTACCATCACTTCTGGTCGTGCTACCAGCTCTATGGAGTACGATCACCACGCTCCTCTGTCTTCAGCTCTGGCTAAGGCAGTGCTCGAGGAAGTGAAGGGCCGTGCCGACCTGGTATAAAAGAAATAGTGTGGAGCGGTTCCGCCGCTCCACCTCTATCGCTGCCTGCTGAGTAAATGACTCTTTAGCGGCAGCCGTCATAAAGTTCAAATTATAAATTTTAAATTTCAAAGTAAATTATGAGTCAGAAAATTCGTATCAAGCTGAAGTCTTACGACCACATGTTGGTTGATAAGTCAGCCGAGAAGATTGTGAAGGCTGTAAAGGCCACAGGTGCTATCATCAGCGGTCCTATTCCCCTTCCAACCCACAAGCGTATCTACACTGTTAACCGCTCAACCTTCGTTAACAAGAAGTCTCGTGAGCAGTTCCAGTTGTCAGACTATAAGCGTCTGATTGACATCTACAGTTCAACTGCCAAGACTGTTGATGCGCTGATGAAGCTCGAACTCCCCAGTGGTGTTGAGGTAGAAATCAAGGTATAGTCATTCTCACAATTATGATAAAGTCCCGCAGCAGACGAAAATGGTCCTCGCGGGACTTTTTTTTTGCCTATTTCTTTTGAAACTAAAAAAAATAGTTTAATTTTGAAAAAGCTGAGGAATAAGAAAACGCTCCGTGCCTTGAGGCACAGAGCGTAAGATGAAGAGGATTCGCATTCACTACATGAGCGTTGATGCTCCAGCACCCCCGACACTCGAATCTGGAAGAAAAATTACAGACCATACAACGTGCTGTAAACAAGCAGCTTCTTTTGTGGATCGATTGAGAACTATGCATGACGAGGACGCAACTGGTTCCAATACGGCTGTAAATGAGTTCGGATAAGAGCGCCGACTTCAGTAAAGGATAATGGCGTGCTGTACTTGATTCGACTCAAGAATCCTTTCCAATATAGTGAGCGATTACTGTCAGTAAAGAAGTCCTCGCTGAATAGTGGGTGATTCTCTTTATAATCAGTACCACGATTGGCGAACGTAGCCTTGATAGCTTCCGAAAGGGTGGCAGAATCCAAAGACTGCTTTGACAAGATTTGATACACATCGAAGAAGTCCTTCATACGACTGTTACCAAGCGATAGTGAAATCATTGCCTGAAACTTCTCAGCAACAACCGTTTCCAACGAGTAAGCCAAGACATTAGCACCTGGGGCGGTGGCAATCAAAGCAGGAAATGCCAACTGTTGGGGAAATGGAGTGATGACATCACCAAACCCTATATCCATGGATATATATTGTTGGGCGGTGTCGAGATGTGCCAGAAGAGTAAGACGCACACCATGATAATCCTTGGAAATAGCAATCTCACCGGTTTCTATCGTGTTGATGTCAAACACAACACCATCCTCTTGACATTCAATCCGGCAAATCTCTTGGAATATCTTCTTGATGTTCGCCATGTCGTTGCTGACATTCTTCGCCATAAAATCAATATCCAATGTAGGACGTGCCTGAAATCCATCATGGGCATATAGTAATGCGCCTCCCTTCAATATAAACTTGTCTTTATAGGCACTGACGGAAAGCCTGTACAAAAGCCGCTCTTGGAAATAGCGTGAGATTAGCAGCTGTGAACTGTATTTCTCTTCCCTCGAGATATTAAGCAGTCGTTCCTTTACTGACTTCCCGTAGTTCTTGATAGTTTTTGCCATACAGCTATATCATATATTTTACGAGTTCATCCATACGCTTACCCAAACGCATGGCATTGGCATAGGAATAGAGACGTGTGATGTCACAGTCTTTTCGTGATAGATAGTTGCGAAGAATCTCTGAACTCACATCTATTCCAATCCTATTGCGGTACTTGACGGCATCACAGACGGATTTTTCCATATCGTATATCTTGACTTGAAAACCCTCGATGACAGCTTCCGAAACTCCAAGTTGGAAAATGCCCTTACTCAAAAAGAAAAGTTCTATGGGCGGGTATTCAGGCAGGGTAATCCTTCTGCTTCGCTCAATGGCTATACAATAAGATAGTGGTATCTGGGTTGTCAGTCCATAGTGTGACCATGCAGAATAAGTACACAACACTCCACCAGGAACTATTCGTTCTACGTCGATCATCGGTTTTGCCAATCCCTCATTGAGCGCATAGATGCCTTGGCGCAAGCGAACAATAGTGCCCTTTTCAACCTCATACAGAAGTTGGTAGTAAAGCGATTTCTCCTTTGCTTCCGCAGATGAAATGTAGCCTCCGTTCTGACTGATGTACTCCTTTATATTCATTATTCAGTAGTAATTACACTGCAAATATACTGCATTTTTTTGAAAGTGCAGTAGTTTTGGAGGACTTTTTTTGTTAATTGAATCTGGAAGAAAAATTTCAAACCATACAACGTGCTGTAAACGAACAAATTACATCAGATATTTAACACGTATTAACGGCTATTTCTTAAAGTTAAATGCTGGTTTATATACTGGAGTATTATTAACTTCGCACTGGCTATGAAGAAGAACGAGCAAAAAAAACACCAACCGAACTATAAGGAATATATAGCTTCGGTGGAGGACATCAAGGAATACTTGATGAATCAATATCTGCTGCGGCGCAACGTGGTGAAAGGATGGGTGGAATACCGGAAGCCAGCCACATGCCGTGGCGAAACAACAGCGTGGCAACCATTGACGGACCAGACGGAAAATGACATCTGGATGGCACTGTCGCAAACGAAACGGGTGGACAAGAAGCACATCAGCAATGTGATTAACTCCAGTTTCGTGGACGACTATCATCCGTTCCGAAGCTATCTGGAGCACCTGCCTCCGTGGAATGGCACCGACGACCACCTGCTGGCCCTCTCGCTGACGGTGCAGGTGAAGGGAGGAGTGGACGAACAGCTGCGCTTCGCCCAGTTTCTGAAGAAATGGATGGTGGGCATGGTGGCAGGATGGATTGATCCGAAGGTGGTGAACAATGTCATCCTGGTGCTGATAGGCGAACAGGGGTCGTATAAGACGACGTGGTTCTCCTACCTGCTGCCGCCCGAGTTGGAGGAGTATTTCCGCATCAAGACCAATGCCAGCCGCATGACGAAGGACGATCTGCTGTCGCTGACCAACTACGGGCTGCTGTGCTTCGAGGAGCTGGACACGATGAGCACGCGCGAGCAGAACGAACTGAAGTCGGCGGTGACGATGCCGTCGGTTGACGAGCGTGTGCCCTACGACCGCTATGCCAAGCACCGCCCGCACATCGCCTCGTTCTGCGGCACGGGCAATAATGTCGAGTTCCTGAGCGACCTGACGGGCAACCGCCGCTGGCTGCCCTTTGAGGTGGAGGGCATCATGTCGCCGCGCGACGATCCGTTCGACTATGAAAACATCTACAGCCAGGCGTATGCACTCTACCTCCAGGGCTACCAGTATTGGTTTTCGCAGAGCGATGTCCAGCAGCTGGCACAGCATAATGCGCACTTCGAAGTGCCCAAGACGGCTCAGGATCTCGTGGACGTCTATTTCCGGCAGCCTGTGGGCATAGAGCGGGGCGAGTTCATGCCTATTGGCCGTGCGCTGCAGATAGTAGGCAGCGGCAGTGTCAATCAGGAAATCAACGCACGCAACCTGGGGCGTGCCTTCAAGGAGTTGGGATTCAAGTCCATGCGCACCAATGCGTCGCGTGGCTATATCGTCGTGCAGCGTACTCCCGCGGAGATAGCGGAACGGCAGAAGTGGTTGGCTGAAGAAGGTGACGAAGTGACGACGTGACAATCTGATTGCGGGAATTTCCGCGCGTACCGCGCGCATGGTACGCACGTAACTTTATTCAATTTCAAATGTCATAACGTCACAATGTCACTAAATAAAAACATTAAAAACAGGAAAATCAGATTATGAAAGCAATGTCGAAACAAGAACTCGCCTCGGCAGCGGGCGTAAGTATTGACACGCTGCGACGCTGGCTGGAGCCTTACAGCGGGGAGCTGCAGCAGATGGGTTACAAGCCGAACATGCGGATACTGCCCCCTCGGATCGTTCAGTTTATCTGCGAAAAACTCTGCATTGACGTATAAAATGCTCATCGTAAATCTGCTTATCCCGCATAGGCAGGTTTATTTCGCACAGACGGGCTGAAAGAAACATCGTGCATGACGGTTGTAGTACCTTTGCATTGGCTAA
>DEKX01000035.1:0-1993 GCA_002354095.1 Prevotella sp. UBA2711
ACGCCACGTGGACGGCGGGCGACGAGGTAGAGGTAGGAGTATGGGATGAAAGAAACAAAACGTTCACCAAATACGGCACGCTGACCGCACAGGGCAGCGGCATCAGCACCACGCTCACGGGGACGGTGGAGAATATTCCTTCGCTCATAGGCATGGATCTGCGGCTGAGGTACCTCTCCAACGACTACTCGTCGCAGACTGGCACGCTGGACTACATCGCCAGTCATTGCGACTACGCCACGGCCGACGTGAATATGACCGCCATCAACGGCAGTGAGATCAGCACCACCGCCGCGACGTTCCAAAACCGGCAGGCCGTCATCAAGTTCACGGTGAAGAACTACGATGGCTCCCCGCTCACTCCTTCGGACTTCACCGTCAGCGACGGCACCTCTACCGTCACGCTGACCGACATCCCCGCCGCCACCTATAACACCAACGGCGACGGCGTGCTCTACGTGGCCTTCCCCGCCACGGGCAGCAGTGCCTCCATCACGCTCAATGCCATCTTGGACTCGAGAGACTACAAATACACGAAGTCGGGCGTGACGTTCGAGAACGGCAAGTACTATGCTATCGGCGTGAAGATAACAGAGCCTGTAGCCCCCGCCCTCGGCGACCTCTACTACAGCGACGGCAGCTTCAGCCCGAAGCTTCAGATAGGCAAGACGCCCATCGGCGTGATAGCCTACCTCGGCACGGACAACTACACGGAGAACGGCACGGAGGTAGGAGGAAGTACCTTTGCAGGCCACGGCCTCGTGCTCTGCCTGAAGAACGCCGCAAGCAGCGTGGCATGGAGCACCGAGACGAGTGCATTCGAGTTCAGCGATGGTGCAAAGGTAAATACTGACTACGCCCTGAAACGCACGGAGAATGTGAGTGGCTACACGAATACGACGACGCTGGCAGCAAAGACAGATGCTGCCACAAAGTATCCTGCCGCCTATCAGGCGAAGAACTACACGACACTGCCTGCGCCTGCAACAGGCACTACGGGCTGGTTCCTGCCCAGTGCCCAGCAGTGGGTGAAGATGATGGAAGGTCTTGGCGGACTGGCTGATAACGTAATCCATTTTGCGGGATCTTGGATTGACAACAACCATACCGCTGTTGACAAGTGGGAGGAAGCCCTCAAAAAGGCTGGATCTGGCAATTACGATAGCATGATTCCCTATCTCCAGTACTGGACGAGTTCCGAGTCTTCCGCAGGTTTCGCCGTAGTACTGCGTGTCGATGCCAGAAGTGTGGGCACTTACACTGGTTTCCTCTGGGATGTCGGGGGTAAGGACTACTCGGAAAACAGACACGTTCGCCCCGTCCTCGCCTTCTAAGCGTGAACAAATAAAGAAAAGGGACACAGGGGGACAGTTGCACCCCCTTTCGGAAATGCACGGCAAAGGTAGGCAGAAAACAGCAATGGAGAAGAACGGTTTACATGAGTGCCGGGTGTGGTTACATGAAGGGGATAGGATGCATGTCGCAGGTTGTCGCACCTGTCGCCATCATCAGAACCAGTGATTAATAGGGAGCAAGAGATGTTGTATCAATCATATCTACCCATAATTACTGCTACAATAGAGCTACAGAACGATATGTCTGGGCTTATAGTGCGACAGCATGCGAGGGCGATGCTACAAGCGGTACGGTTGCTAAGTGCCTGTAAATCAGTTGTGCGCAAGTTGCGACAAGTGCGACATGAGGATTGCTTAAAACGGCAGTTCTTCTTGTTTTGTTTCGGTGGGTTCGTCATCAAGTGAGTCACTGAGGAATGTACTCAAGTTGATGCCGTAATGCTCGCAAACATCGGTATAGCAAAAGCAGAGAGGGCGGTCCTGCTCGGTGATGATCTTGCACTTGGGCTTTCCACCCTCCAACACATAGTTCTGCACAGGCTGGCCGTTGGAGTTGATGCGTTTGAACCGCTCAGCAGAGGTTGCCACGCCCAGATACTCCGGAGAAATCTGGAGATAATACTCAATGGACTCATTGG
>DEKX01000035.1:2055-6612 GCA_002354095.1 Prevotella sp. UBA2711
GTATTCTTCCTGAGCATCAGAATCTGACGAGGCTCACCAAACTCATAGCCGTCCCTCATTTTGTTGGTCTTCAGTCGGCTCTTTGACTTAATGAGATAATCCTTCTCGTTAATGAGTTCGCCCTTCTGCTGCGCACAGCTAATAAGGCTCCAGAAGTTGGTCACCTCGTCGGCACGGTTGCACAGCTTGTTTTGCCGGATCAGTCCGTCCATACAGAGGTCGAGCAGATGGTTATAGGTGAACGGGAATTCGATGCTTCCTTGTAGGGCAAGGTATGCCGATAGGGGAACAAGCCAGTTGTTCTCAATACGGTCTTTCAGTTCTGGATTCCACTTGGGATGTAAGGTGACATCAGTCTTTGCCTTTTCCCAGGCGAGTTCGAATCGCTCCGTGAACTTGTCGCGCAGACTCACGAGTTGGATGGTGATGTGCGTAGCACCATATATTCGCAGCTGCATCAACTCAGCAAAGCGTTCACGCTCCTGCTGGTTGTGGTGGTCGCGGTCATAGGCCAGGAAGATGAGTCGTGTAAACAAGGCAATGTCGGCAGTCGGCATCTCCTGACCTGTGAGGATGATGCCAGAGTCCACCCTGGCCTGTTCGCGTTTCTTATCCTTGTCCATGTTCATACGACTGCGCCCGATGCATGCCCAGAGGTCTTTGAGCCATTCAATCTTCTTGGTGTCGATACCGTTCTTGTATTCGTCGATATGGACAAGGGCATTGCTGACGCTGGCTACGGCATCAGCCAGTGCGGGAATGGTGGCCGTCTCAATATTCTGAGGCTCGTTACCCACGACGAAGAAAGCCATCATCGTCTCAGCCAGTTCGGTCTTACCAGAACCCTTTGGGCCAAAGATGTTGAGGATAGGGAAAGAAGGGGACTTCTGCTTATAGACATCCTTGAAGAGCGTAGCCATATAGAAGCAGAGGCTGATAACCGCATTATCGCCAAACACATCGACTATCTTGGAGAAATAGTCGTGTAAGGAGATATTGGAATAGGTCTGGTGGCGGAATTTGCGTTCATTGGAATACAGTTCCGTAGAGTCCTTGTAGATCTGCGACATGGCGGGAAGATAATAGTTGCGTTTCTCCAGCCTGACGATGCCCTTGTCATCTACAGGATGCCAGACACCATCTTCCAAGGCACCATTGCAGAAACAGTAAAAGCCCTGCTGTTGCCAACCAAGTTGTTTGATTTCCACGGCGGTTTCAGAAACCTTGGCCAGATAGCGCATCAGTTGGATTTGTGAAGAGTCATCTGCCAGCCATGTATAGTTGCCGATACCGACAAGTTTCTGACGCAGTTTCTTGGAAGAGGTGAATTCCTCCATATTCAGCTCGATAATCTCTTTTTGTCCGTCGGAGTTGCATATCTCGAACAAGCGGATGGGATGAATATCATCCTTGACATGGAACAGGGGCTTCAGAGTGAAGTTAGACCATTGCTTCTCCTCTCCCTTCTGGTTATAGCCATAATAACAGCCATGCTGGACGGTAAAGCCAAAAGAACGGAGCATGTCAATGTCGCCCTCGTTGTTCTTCTCGGAGAGTTGCTTCTGCCGTTTCTTCATGGCGGTATTGAGAGCCTGACGCCAGATGGTCTTGTTACCGTCAATCCTCGCAAGAGCCGTGATGTATCGCTCCCGAATGGCTTCGTCCTTGATACAGAGGAGCAGTTCACAAGTCTCGTCGATGGCTTTCTGTTTCTCCTCCGTCGTACCGTTCTTGTTGAACCGTTTCTCAAATGCCCATAATAGGAACTCGCGTTCCTCCAACTTGGCAAGATCGGCTTTGTCAGTGAAGAACTCATCAGGGTCTATCTTCTTAGGCTGTTCTACGCTGAGGTCATTGGGAATCTCCTTGACGCTGACGGTGAAGCCCTGGCGCATGGCGAGGGCTCCATTATGGATAACGTTACAAAAGCCTGCACCGAGTTCTTCCTTGTCTTTCGGAATATCTGAGTCTGGGATAAAGCAGAGCGTGCAATCCTGTAAGCGATAGTCTTTCAGTTTCTGGAACTGATTGACTGTCCATGAGCCACCAAGGGAGGCTATGGCATTGAAGATACCAACTGACTGTAGCTTCATCACATCAGGTGCCCCCTCTACTAAGTAAAGCTTTCTGTCTCCCCGTGCTTTCTTGATGGCAGTGTCGATTCCAAAGATGGAACGGGACTTGCAATACAAATCGCTGTCGGCAGAATTGAGATACTTACAATCCGACTTGTCGTCTATCGCCCTTGCCGTGAATCCCTCGATATGGGAATATCTGTCACGGATGGGAATCATGATGCGGTTACGATAGACGCAGTAGACGGAGTGTGTCTTCTCACTCAGTTTCAGAATGCCCATTTCCTGCATCAGTTCCAAACTAAGGCCTTCTTTCTTTGCATAGTCGATAACGGATGTCCAATTGTCAGGAGCATAGCCGATATGCTTCTCCTTGCAATACTCTTCGTTCCATCTGCTGAGCATATATGCATTTGCCGACTTGGCATCTGGTGTTTTCTTCCCTATTTCCTGGCAGAAGAATGCGCAAAGCCTTTCATTGATAATGCGCATGGACTCCAGTTTCTTGTATCGCTCTTCCTCTTCGGGTGTGGACTGGAGATCTGAGTCAGACAAGTCAATATGCAATTTCTCCTTCAGCAGTTTCTTGACAGCAAGGGGAAAAGTGAGACCGTCCTGTTCCATCACAAAGTTGATAACGTTGCCACCCTTGCCACATCCGAAACAGTGGTATAGGTTCTTGGCCGTGTCAACGTGGAACGAGGGTGTGTCCTCCTGATGGAAAGGGCAGCATCCTTTTGCGGTATGGCCTCTGAGCTGAAGCTTGACACCATAGTCAGACACCACTTCTGCCAGATCAACCTCGTCAAGAACCTTGTCTATGTATTTCTTATCAATCATAATAGAAAATCACTTTTGTATTATATAAGCGTTACTTTATATTATATAATGGTATAAGGATTAAAGGCTACTGAGTTCCTTCCTGTGTTCCTCCATGAAGGCTACTATCATAGCCGCTGCCAGAGCACGGATAGGGATGTTTCGCTCCGAGTTAGCACGAAGTTGCTCTATCTGTTTCTTAACCTCTGTGGGTAGCCAGACTGCTGCACCCTGCCCCTTAACACCGGTATAGTCCTCCAGTCCTTCGGTGAATTTCTTCCAACCATCGGCATGCCAGTCGGACTTTTCCTTACGGAAGGCTGCAGCATTACCATTGGATTCAGCGTTTGCACCTGTTATCTTTGTAACACTCTCTGCAAGTGAGATCCCGTTGACGTTCTTTGAAAGCAGCGGGTTTATAACTTTCTTCTGTTCCATGTCTTATAGTTGATTGATGATTTCAATGATTCTGTCAAAAGCATGCTCAACGGCAGCATACTGGTATTTGTCAAGAGGGTAGAGTGTGGAGTATCGCTTGATGACCACGCTCTGCTTGATTCTCGGCGTGACCGTTCCAAGCCGGCCAAGAACAGAGATGGTTTCATCTCTCATTTCACGCTCATGTGCCTTGCCTTCTGTGGTGTTGATGCGGTTGGGCAGGAAAACCAAGCGGGCAGATGACTTCTGGCTGATGACGGAAACAAAGATGCCTGTCGCATCAATGGTATCAACATCGTAGGACATGGGAATGACAATAAGATCGGCTTTCGAATAGAGGATGGAGAGGTTATTGTCGTTGAGATTGCCAGGGCAGTCAGTCAATACAATGCCGTCTTGTTCTTTATACTCATTCATAGCCGCTTTTACTATCTTACTATCAAGTGTATTGAGGCGGGTGATAGCCCAGGGCACAGTCTGCCCCGGGTCTGCTTCCACCTCACGCTCACGATGTCTGGACAAAGATGCCTGAATATCGGCATCCACGGCTACAACAGGGACTCCCTTCATAGAAAGGTACTCCGCAAAGTGGGCGCATAGCGTGGTCTTACCCACACCGCCCTTGATATTCGAGAAAAGAATAATTTTACTCATGAGATTATGATTTTATACTATACATTTATATACTACTACCGGAATCTTCATTGGTATTTCCTCTGCGTAGCTTCTGAATATCCTCTGCGCGATAGAATACCTTTCGGCCGATATTGATCTGCGGGAGGTATTTGTTGCTATTCCAAAGCCATAGAGTCGTAGAACTAACCGACAGCATCTTCATGACCTCGCTTTTTGGAATCAGTTCTTCTTGGTTGTCAACATTACTCTCAGCTTTTTGAGATTTTTCAGCCAGAAGTCGCTCAGAGAGTTCACGGGCAAAGGCAATGGCACCTTTCCCTGTTAGAGTAAGGGAGATGTGGTCACCGCCCTTAGAGATTGCAGACACGAGTCGCTTTGCAAACAACTCACTTTCTTCACTTGGTTCAAAGTAGCCAACCTGGTCGGCATCCTTTGCAAAAGCATTTGGTTTAATCATTCCTTATAATATTTAGAAGTTTATATTCGTTTGTGGGGAATGATCGCATAAAAACGACTTGTCCCCGATTCGATTCATTTCAAATCGGGGGCAAAAGTACGAATTTTCTAAATACCGTCTAAGTGAATTAAA
>DEKX01000007.1 GCA_002354095.1 Prevotella sp. UBA2711
TGCCGGGTGAGCTGCGGACAGAGCATATCACTTGCATCACGAAAAAGGAATGGGAGAGTAGTATATAAATTCCAATTTAGCAAAATACATAAATATGACATAGAAGGAAATTTTCTTTGCGATCAGTGAAGTCGTATCTTTTTTGCCATATAAACAACTACACTTCGATTCTTTTGATGACTTTCGCAGGCACACCGCCAACAATCGTATTTGGCTCCACATCCTTGGTGACTACAGCACCTGCGGCTACAACGGCTCCATCACCGATGGTCACACCCGCGAGGACGGTGGCATTGGCTCCTATCCAGACGTTCTTCCCAATGTGGATAGGAGCATACGACATGCTCTGCCGCTTGGCAGGGGAAAGGTCGTGGTTGATGGTAGCCAGTACGACGTTATGGCCGATGAGTGCGCCCTCGTCGATGGTGATGCCACCCTGATCCTGAAACTTGCAACCCATGTTGATAAATACCCGTTCACCCACGACCGTGTTCTTGCCGCAGTCGGTATGGAATGGCGGAAACATGCCTACCGTCTTAGGCACCTTCCTGTCCCAAAGTTGCTCCAGCAAATCGTGCAACTGCTCTGGAGTATGGTATTTCCCGTTAATCTCGGCCGTTATCTTCAGTGCCTCCTGAGATAACTTGTGGAACATCATATGTACATCGGAACCGCCAACAACGGGCTTGCCTGATGCCATGTAATCTCTAAACTCTTGTATCGTCATATACGTGTTATTGCTTTAAGGTGGTGCAAAGATACAAATTTTCCAGATAATTTTCGCAGAATGCCTTATTTTTAGTAATTTTGCATCCGATATAAATAAAGATAACTTCTAAACTAAAACCCAGAATTACATGAACATTCTTATTTTACAAGCTTCACCGAGAGCTAAAGGTAACACCGCTTGGATGGCGGAAGAGTACAAGAATGCTGCCGAAGCAGCTGGTCATCAGGTGACATTGGTCAATGTGTCGAAAAAGAAGATTGCAGGCTGCCTGGCTTGCGAGTATTGCCATAACAAGGGTAACGGTGCCTGCATCCAGAAGGACGACATGCAGGAACTCTATCCGCTGATGGCCGAGGCAGAAGTGCTGGTACTGGCTGCGCCCATCTATTACTTCACGCTCTGTGCCCAGATTCAGGCACCCATCCAGCGCATGTATTGCGTCAATGCCCCAGCCAAAGTGAAGAAGATGGCGTTGCTCGTGTCATCCTACTCTCCTGGCGTATATTCAGGTGCTGAGGCTGAGTACAAAGACATATGCAACTATTGGCATGCAGAGGATAGTGGTATCGTTACTGCCAAGATTGACGAGCAGAAGACAGACGAAACAAAGCAAAAAATCCAGGCTATCGTGAATAATCTGTAGTGGCAAAAATGCTGACAGCGATGACAGTGGGGTCATTTATTTCTTCGCGGGCAGTGCATGGCGGTTCAGGAACAGATAGGTGGTGTTCAGCTTCATGTAATCGCGCGACATGTACCAGATGCCCTTGTATTGACCACTCTCGCCCCATGAGTTCTTCACCATATAGTAAGGTTTGCCCTGCTCGTCGATAGCTTTGCCGTAGATGAGCATCACGTGGTCGTAGGTGAAACGCCAGTCGTCCCACTGCTCCTGACGCATCTGCTGGGTTGGAACAATGCCCTCGGGCAGCATGGCAAGCCCCGTACGTGTAAAGTCACCTGAGACGTCACCGCCCCAAGCCACCGTGTAGCCAGCGTCCAATGCCTTGTCGAGAATGTCCATCAACTCGTCGATGGGGATGTTGTAGCTGGGCTTCAGGCGCCATTTATAGGGAGACTCGATGACGAAAGACGCATAGAAGGGGTGGTGTGTATAACTGGTCAGACTGACATAGTCGTCGAGGTTGAGGCCCAGACTCTCGGCAAATGATGTCGGGGTGTATGTCTTTCCTTCATATACAAACGACTCAGGGCAACGGCCAACGAATCGCTCGATGACCGCCAGCACACTGTCTTTCCAGAAAGGTTGGGGCTCCTTGGCATCCTTCTTGACAATAGCACTCACCGTACGTTCCAATTGTGGGAAGAATACATTGAAGTTGGCCAGTGAATCGCCCGTCAAAGAACCAGGTGCCGGCATCGCCGTCTCAGGACAGATGCCGTAATGCCGAATCACTTCCAACACATCGTCGCTCGAGCCACCTTCGGATATTTGGCTGAAGCCATGCATACGCACATAGTGGGTGGCACAGTCCATATAGTCGCGGTTCACCACGAACATTTCGCACAAGTCGTACGTTCGCCCCGTCTTGCGCAGGATTTCACTTTCCAGATACCCCAGTGTGGCATAGGCCCAGCAAGTGCCGCTGCGATACTGGTTCTTTACGCTGGTTATCGGATTCTCCTTGACCGTCGTAAAGGTTTTCTTGATCTGCTTATTGCTTGCCTGCTTTTGCAGGTTTTCTTGTGCCATTGCTGTAACTGTGAGCAGCAACGAGGCAATGATAGTCAAAATTCTCATAATCATACTGGGATATTGAAATGTTATGTGTACAAAGGTAATGGTTTTTGTGGAAATAACAGCAGGACTTGCAATAATTAACTTTGTTTTTATTTGTCTATATGGCAATAATTGAATATCTTTGCACGAGTAATGAAAATAGTAGTAGCAATTGATTCATTCAAGGGTTGCCTGACCTCCGCAGAGGCTAATCAGGCTGCTGTAGAGGGTATTATGCGCAGCAGTCCGGATGCAGAAGTCGTCCAGATACCTGTCAGCGATGGTGGTGAAGGGTTTATGGATGCCTTTCACGCAGCTATCGGAGGCGAGGTGGTTGAAGTAGGGGTGAGAGACCCGCTGATGCGCCGCATTTCTGCCAGATATCTGATGCAGGACACACTGGCAGTGATAGAAATAGCGCAGGCAAGTGGGCTCACCCTGCTTTCAGAGGATGAGCGCAATCCGATGGTAGTCACCAGTTATGGCACGGGTCAGATGGTGGCTGATGCCGTCAGGAGGGGTGCAACGCATGTCATCGTCGGACTTGGCGGCAGTGCTACGAGCGATGCAGGCATCGGAATGATACGTGCCCTCATCGACGCTTTTGCCAAACATGGCACATGGGACGACATCGTGCAGTTGAAGAATGTCAGTTTCACCATAGCTTCAGATGTCAGAAACCCGCTTTGTGGCAGTAACGGTGCTGCCCATGTGTTTGCAAAGCAGAAAGGTGCCACCCCAGAAATGATAGAAGTCCTGGATGAGCGCGCTCGAAAGTTTGCTGAGGTCTCAGCCAGACATTTCGGTCATGACTGCTCCAGGATGGAAGGTGCTGGGGCAGCAGGTGGGCTGGGGTATGCTTTCCTGCAATATCTGAATGCCGACTGCAAGCCAGGCATCCAACTGTTGCTTGACACCATTGGTTTCAGCCAATTGGTCAAGGATGCCTGCCTTGTTATCACTGGTGAAGGTTCTGCCGACCGTCAGACGCTGATGGGGAAACTCCCCATGGGCATTCTGAAGCAATCGGGCGAGGTGCCTGTATGCTTGATAGCAGGAAAGATTACGGACAGGGAACTCCTGCTTCAGGCAGGTTTTGCCCATGCGGAATGTATTAACCCTCCTGGCATTCCTCTCGAAGAAGCCATGCAGAAGGATGTTGCAAGACGAAACATTGCAGACACCGTCAGTCGCTTGGTGACCTATATTAAGTAATGTAGAAGTATAATGCTTGAATAATGAAACAAATATGAGGAAAATATTAATTAGCATAGTAGCAATGGCATTGATGCTGAGTTCGTGCCAGCAGAAACAGCAGGCAGAACCTGTTAGTCATAACAACCTCTTCTCGGCGCTTTTAGGAAAGAGCGAAGCAGAGGTACAAGCACGTATCGACAGTGTATGGACGCACTTCTTCACCCCTGGCGACATTAACAAGTATGATGCCGACGGCGAGAAATGTGTCTATTACGAGGTGGGCGACTCGATGGGCATCATCGTAGATACCGGCAGTAATGATGTCCGTACTGAGGGTATGTCATACGGTATGATGATCAGTTTGCAACTCGACAAGCGTGAGGTGTTCGACAAACTCTGGCGATGGGCAAAGACCTACATGGCATACCCTGAAGATAGCCCATGGGACGGCTATTTCTGTTGGCAGTGCGCACTCGATGGAACGCAGATAGGGCAGAGCAACGCCTCCGATGGAGAGATATATTTCGTCACAGCCCTCTTCCTTGCAGCCAAGAAATGGGGCGAGCCGAAGTATGCAGCCGACGCAAACGAGATCCTTCATAAGGTAACATCGAAAGACGGCAAGAGGACAGGCGTCTATAACCTCTTTGACGATTCTACACGCCTTGTCACCTTTGTGCCTAATGAAGAGGTGCATTGGTACAGCGATCCGTCTTATTGTCTGCCTGCCTTCTTAGACCTTTGGGCAGATAATGCCGACGCAAAGAACGACTTCTGGCGCGAGGCAGCTGAGAAGGCTCGTTGGCTCTTGGAGGTCTCGCAGGACGCTAAGACCGGGCTTTATCCCGACTACTGCCTCTTCGATGGAAAACCCTATCGTCGTCCGAATTTCGATTATCATACAGACCGCTACCAGTATGATGCCATCCGATGCCCGATGAACGTTGGTATGGACTATTATCTCACGGGTAAGGCAAAAGATAGCCAGCGCGCAATGATGCGGCGGCTGCTCCAGTTCTTCAAGAAAGAGGGATTCAACGGCGGACAATTCAATCTCGATGGTACAGAAGCCACGGGCAACTACACTGAGGGTATGGCAGGAGCTAATGCCGTGGGTGCATTTGCCCTGGCCGATGGCAATAAAGAAGACCGTGCTCTGGCTCGCGAATATGTGCAGCGACTCTGGGATGTCCAGCCGCCAACGGGAAAGTGGCGCTACTATGTAGGTATGGTCTATTTTCTCGCCATGCTCCACGTATCAGGTAACTTCACACTCTGATTTTTTGTATCTCACAAATAAAAAGATATAGCTGGTAGTGGTTATGCAGGGAGATGCCTCGGTTTTCTCCCTATGATGCCATATTGTAGCCATGCTCAAGGGTATGGTATGTATATGGCATGTGTATGGTATGTATATGGCATGTGTATGGTATGTGTATGGCATCTCCCTGCCTGAAGCGACTCTAAAGCGATGCAAAAATATGCGTAATAGGTGGAGAAAATTTCTGTTTTTTTTCTTGCATTGTGGTTGTTTTTGTTGTATCTTTGTACCAAATTATTACACGTAAAACATTTTGTTATGGCTATCATTAAAAAGAGTGGTGTTGGCAACATCCTTTCAGGTACTATCGACGGCGTCGAGTATGTCACAACTCGCAGCGGCGTTACTTATGTGCGTTCTGTTCCCCAGATGCCTGCCCGGATTTATAAGACCCCAAAGGCCCTGAAGCGACAGGCGCTTTTCAGATTCATCCAGATGCATCGGAAGTATCATTTTGCAACCATCAGACAGAGTTTTTCGTCAGTGGGAAGTGTCAGTGCTGCCAACCGCTATTTCTCCGTCAACAACAAGAGTTTGCGTATGGCTCTTGACAGTCTGGCTGACCGTTCTGTTGCCGGAGAGGTGATTACGTTAAGTGACGTGGAGGCTGCTATCTGTGCCTATGCTGTCGAGCATCCCGATGCCATCTGCATAGCATCCGTAACAGGCTATCAGGAGCAGTACCTCACTGGCGAGTGGCCAACGGTCATTACCCTCAAGGCTCTAAAAGGCAAGGACACCATTACGATTGTTGTAAAGTGACGTGAGTCCCCTGATCCATCCCATAATCACCTCATTTCAGTTTAAGTAAATCTCTTATGCCGCACCGCCATAATGTTGGCTGATGTAGTTATACACAGCATCACGGTAATAGTTGATGCTTTCGTCGGAATAGCTCTCGGGGAGTTCCTTCCAGAGGATGTCACGAATGGTGATGATGATGGATGCCTTCGTCTCTTGCTTGTCGAACGGATGATCCATCGTGGCTAATTGCTCCTTTATCTTCTCCAGCAATTCCTTGGCGACAACCTTCAACTTCTTGATGTCTTCTTTTGAAAGGTCGTCTTTCATCAGCACATCGTACATGGAGAGTTGTTCGTCATTCTCAAAACCTTCACGAATATAGCGTTTTTCTTCCTCGGTCAGGTCGTGAGAGAGTTTCATTAGTTCTTCGAATGTCTTCTCTATGGTGGCACGATTCTGCTCTTGGTTGTAGTCGTGAATAATTTCCTGATACTTCTCGTAGAAATTGATACGCGAAGGGTTCTGTGCCAGCATCTGGGCAATACGCTCCTGCAGCAACTCCTGAATATCTTTCAGAACAAGGTTCTTCTCTTTGCTCTTTGCGAATTCACGACGGAGTAGTTCAAAGTCAATGCCGCTAATATCAAAGCGACGTGACTCTGCTACCATTGTGGAATTTGAATCTACTTCTAAATGCTCATTCACTATTTCGTTAATGGCCACGCTCAAATCTGTGATGTCGGCATGTTTACGTTTCTGCTGTAACTCCTTGTATATAGCTTCAATAGCATCCTTCTGTTGCTTCATTTCGGGAGTGATGTCCTCCCGATCAAGGTACTTCCACAGCTTCAGTAGCGTGGAGGCAAACGTGCAGTATGACTTCCTGATTTCAGCCGTCTCGCACATCACATTGGCAGCCTCTTTCAGCAACGACAGTTTCTCGAAACTCTCAGCTTTGATGAGTTCATCCAATTCAAAGTCGTGCTCTTTTAGGAAAGCCGTAGCAGCAGCTATAGTTTCCATCACATGCTTAATGAGTTCCTTCTTGTCGATGGTTGGGTCGCTGCCTCCTGCGCCACCTTCCGGGTTGGCTGTATAATCGGCCAATGCCTGGCGCAGGGCTTTCACGATGCCGATATAGTCGATGATCAGACCGTTTGTCTTTCCTTCCGCCACGCGATTGGCACGGGCGATGGTCTGCATCAGCGTGTGTGCCTTCATGGGCTTGTCGATATAGAGGCATGAGAGCGTTTTTACGTCGAAGCCTGTCAGCCACATGGCGCAGACGAAGACCACCCGTAGCCGCGAGTCATCCGCCTTGAAAGCCTTGTCCAGTTCTTCTTTCTCCATCCGCTCACGGTGTGGCTTGATGTCAAGGCCCCACTTCTGGAACGTCTGTATTTCGTTCTGTTCTTGCGAAACGACTACCGCCATGTCCGTCTCACGCATCCATTCCAGTTTGCGCTGCATCTCCTGTGCCTCCTGTTGTGAGGTGCATTTTGCGATGGTTCCTTCCAATGCCTTGATTTCGCGCTGCCAGTATTCCTGCACATAGTTGAACATACGGACGCACGTCACCTTATTATAACATACGAACATCGCCTTGCCCGAAGTCCACAGGTCGCTGTAATGATGCACAAAGTCCTTGGCAATCAGGCGCAGGCGCTTGGCAGCCGTCAGCAGATGCACCTCCTTGGCGAACTCGCGTTCCAGTTTGGCCAGTTGCGAGGCATCCAGTTCGCCAGCCTGCTCCAGGGCGGCGGCAATCTCGTCGTTGATTTCTGGATTCTTCAAATCTTGAAGTTTCTCACCACGGTTCTCGTAGTAAAGTGGCACTGTTGCTTTATCCTCCACTGCCCGTTTGAAGTCATAGATACTCACGTAGCCACCAAAGGTACGTGCCGTGATGTTGTCGTTTGAAAGCAGCGGTGTACCTGTAAAACCAATGCGATGAGCCGTTGGCAGCAGATGCATTAGGTTATCAGCAAAGATGCCATTCTGTGTGCGGTGCGCCTCGTCGCTCATTACGATGATGTCGTGGTCAGGATAGATAGGTTCTGCCTTCGGGTCGTTGAACTTCTGAATGAGCGAGAAGATGAACGACGGATTGCCTTTCAACTTCGATTTCAGGTCCTCGCCACTGCTAGCAATGAACTTTTTCGCTTTCACATTGCCCAACAATCCGCAGTTCTCAAACGTGTCGCTAATCTGTTTGTTCAGTTCGTCGCGGTCGGTCAGTACCAGGAAAGTTGGCGAGCCCTCAAACTTACGTCGAATCTTCTGCGAGAGGAACAACATGGAATAGCTCTTACCGCTACCCTGCGTATGCCAGAATACACCCAATTTGCCGTTCAGATACTGGCGGTTGCGATACATCTCTATGGCTTGGTTTACACCGAGGTATTGGTGGTTGCGGGCCAGAATCTTTGCTGTTCGTCCTCCGCTGTGGTCGTAGAGGATGAAGTTCTCCAGCAAATCCAGGAAGTTCTCCTTTCGGCAGATGCCACGGAGCATCGTTGGCAGTTCGATATTTCCTGCTTCCTGTTCCGTCAGTCGCTTCCATTCGTGGAAGAACTCCCATTTAGAGTCTATAGTACCCACACGCGCCTCCAGTCCGTTACTGAACATGATAAAGGCGTTGTGATAGAACAGCTGCGGAATCGTATCCAAATAATCGCGATAGTTCTTGTTGAAGGCATCCACCACTTCCACGTCGTGGTTCTTCAGTTCCATAAACAGCAAAGGCAGCCCGTTCACGAAGCCCACGATGTCAGCCCGGCGATGATAGAGCGCACCATACACCCACATCTCGCGAACACACAGGAAGTCGTTCTTCTCGGGCGAAGAGAAGTCGATGACCTTGGCACGTACCTCTTCCGTCTCGCCGTTCGGTTTTACGCGGGTCACAGGCACACCGTCCTTGATATACTGATACTTCTGCTCATTGATTTGCATCAGTGTCTGCGAACTCATGTGTTCAGTCATGTGCTCCGTAGCCTCCTGCAGCTGCTTGTCCGTCAGCCAAGGGTTCAGCGTCTTCAGCGCTTTGCGGAAACGACCCGCCAACAGCACCTCTTGATAAGACGTGCGCCCAAGCGTACCATTCACGCCAAGTACCTCTTTATCAAAGGCAAACACACTCGTCCAGCCCAGTTCCTTCTCCAGCAACTCGGCTGCACTCCGCTGTATCAGTTTATCTTCGCTATAGTCCTTTGCCATAATCATTCTAATTATTTATACCGAACTCTATACCGACCTTTATACCGAACATTCCCAGTGTCCGCCTTTAGTTCCACCGACACGACGTATCTGTCCGTCGTTCCTCAATTTGCGGATAACTTTCTTTACACCACTTTCTGAAAGTCCAGTCTCATCCTGCAACTCTCGAATGGTGATAAGTGGGTTCTTACGCATGGCTGCAAGAATTTTCTGGTTACTTTTTTGGTTACTTTTTTGGTTACTTTCTTCTGTTTCCTGTAAAGCCTGCATTAAGCATTGTAGCATAAATGTGATGAAAGCTGTGCTATTAGCTTCCGAGTCGCTCTTGGCTATAGCTGCATAATAATCATGTTGATGCTCCTTGACAATTGTCTCTACAGGAATCCATGCAAAGATTGGTTTCCATTGCATCAGTAAGAGTGTTTGCCACATTCTTCCCATACGTCCGTTCCCATCTGCAAAGGGGTGGATGAACTCAAACTCATAATGGAATACGCATGAGCTGACAAGCGGATGTACTTTTGTCTTCTTTACCCATTCCAACAAATCTGCCATCAGCAGAGGGACTCGCTGGGCAGGTGGTGCCATGTGGATACATTTCTCACCATCAAATACGCCAACACCTCCTTGACGATAGCGGCCGTTTTCTTTCACTAAATCCGTCATCATCAGCTTATGTGCCTTTAGCAGATCTTTCTCTTTATAGGGATTCAGTTCTAATAGAAGTTCGTACGCTTCAATGGCATTCTTTACCTCCTGAATCTCATTAGGGGGACCAAGTACGCGTTTGCCTTCCAAGATTGCCGTCACCTGTTCTACTGAGAGCGAGTTGTTTTCTATAGCAAGTGACGACTGAATGGTCTTGATACGATTTTCCTTGCGCAGGTGAGGTGCAGGCAGGTTCTCTGTTGTAGCACTAAGATGCCCAACTTTCTCAGCAATATCTGCTATCAACGACGTAATCTCGTCTGTTACTGTAAATGGTGGTACATACATATTTCTTGTTCTATTTCTATCGTTAAGTTATACTGCTATTTCTCCGCTCATCAGCTTCGGAAGCAAGCGGTCGCGAGCTTCGGTGAGGAGGCGAACTTGCTCGCTTAGTACTCTTAACCTGTCAAAAAAATGTTTCGCTATAGATGACCATTTTTGTATCAGTTTTAAGGAGGGTATTAGTATTTTCTTTTCAGAAAGTCTACCTTGACTAATTTTAGGTTGAGCGGCTCCCGTTACGACATCTGCAATTGGCATCTCTTTAAACATTGAGAATAAAAACTCTGTGCTAATCCCTTCTTTACCTCTTAATACGTGAGCATGATTGTTTACCCAAAATTTTCCCCACACATATTGTAGAACGGGGAATTTATCAGGCGTAATAACGGTTCCATCTTCTCCTAAAAGCAGATAAATACCATCAAACAAATAATTATCAACATAATCCATTAGCGTAGCGGCACCATAATATGGATATATTTTTTCCATGCTCATTCTTTGCATTGAAGATAGGGGTTTTCTTTGTTTATCGTAATAAATGACGATATCACCTATCTTTCTGTATTCCCACCCCTCTGGCACACCATTGACAATCTTGGTGTTTTCGTGGCCGGGGAAGTGGAGGTCAACGAACCATTCCTTATAGAGTCGCTGTGCTGCTTCCTCCAATAACTTTATCTGCTTCTGATAGTTCTCTATCAAAGAGTCGTAGCGAGATAGGATAATGGCAATCTCTTTTTGTATTTCAATGTCTGGCACATTGACTTCACAACTACCT
Organism: Prevotella sp. UBA2711; assembly: GCA_002354095.1. Taxonomy (GTDB): domain Bacteria; phylum Bacteroidota; class Bacteroidia; order Bacteroidales; family Bacteroidaceae; genus Prevotella. The sequence goes on from DEKX01000007.1 coordinate 10,724, forward strand.
AACCTTGATTGACTGAGATTCTGTATATTTGCACCGACAGCAGTTCCTGTCATTGACTTTTTAAATTGTCTAGTCTTAAACAGATAATTGAAAAAAACAGGGTCAAATATCTTCTTATCATTAAGGCGTAGTTTTATGCAGAATCCAGAATAGGTTACTGGTATATCTCTATCAATCATCATACACCTACCAACCAACTCTTTATTGCCATTAGAACGGACAAATACAATGTCTCCTTTTTCCAAATAATCGCCACTTTTTACGACTTTGGAATCAACCTCTTGAAGTGAATCATAATCTGGATGTATTCTATTCTTAAAGTCGGACACACCAATCAATTTCACACCTGAGGTATAGGCAGACTTATCAAAGTTTATTCCATTACTCAAAGATGAAATCTCATTAAGTTTATAGCATTTCCACTCACTCATATCTCGTCCTCCTTCAGTTTCTTGTCTCTGAGTTCATTTTCAATATCCTCAATAGATGGCAGAGCACTTTTGAAGTCCTCTGTCAGTTTGTCGAAGATTTCAACTGAAGAGACCCCAATGGGAGATTCTACCCCTTGTAGAGTGTATTCTGCCACAACATCGTTTTTGTCTTTACAGATAAGGAGACCGATGGTTGGGTTGTCGTGCTCAGTACACATCAGTTTGTTGACAGCTGTGACGTAGAAATTTAGTTGTCCAATGTGCTCAGGCTTGAATGCTGTCGCTTTTAGTTCTATTACGACATAGCAGTGTAGGCGCACATGATAGAATAGTTGGTCAATGTAGAAATCATCATTTCCAACGCGAAGGTGTACTTGGTGACCATAG
>DEKX01000025.1 GCA_002354095.1 Prevotella sp. UBA2711
AATAATCCTTTTATTTACAGGCTATTGCACTAACATGGCATTTCATGCAAAATCCGTAAATATGACTCATAATCTGGAGGTCCCAGGTTCAAGCCCTGGCTGGTCCACACTGACAATCAAGGAGTTGCGCAAACCGCGCAACTCTCTGTTTTTCTTCGCTTTCGATTATTTTACCATCCAGACATTGAGAATGATTCCCTGGAATGTTGGTGACCATTCTGGTTGACAGACGTAAATGGCGTTGTTAAGCCAATTGTAGGGACTGTCGGATGGCGCCTCGAATCTTGGAGCTGCCTTGAAATAAAAGGTATCCTGACCTTTATCATCTTTACCTGTCGAGATGATACCGCAATTGCGGACATGAATGTAGGATTTGTGCGCTGAGGCGGCAATTCATAGCTAAAAGCATGAAAAAGAGGAGTGATAACTTCTTCATAATTATTGTTTTATATCTTTGTGTTACAAAGATACTATTTTTTGCCATATCGTCATTCAAATGTTAAAAATTGGCAGATATTTTTAATTTTATTTTGTAGAAAGAAATTAAATTTCTATCTTTGCAGAATAAAGTACACATATTTAATAATTAAAATCTAACGAAAATGAACAAAAAGTATTTGATGAAAGGTATGGCCGCTTTAGCACTTCTGGCTGGTTTCAGCAGTTGTGTAAAGGACGTTGATGGTTCTTCAAGTGGTATCAATGAAGAGCAGAAGGCCAAAGAGAATGCCGAGCTTCAGCTTGGCTTTATGATTCCTGACGGACAGACTTGGGACATGGCTTCGCAGGTGACTGCAAACGTTTCGGTAAACTTGGGACTTGACCAAGAATATACTGTTGGTATTTACGACAAGAATCCCCTGTATGACAGCAGCGCAAAATTCTTTGCAATGGAGACAGTGAAAGAAGGTAAGTCTATTTCTACTTCATTTACCCTTCCTGATGCTTTGCAGAAGGTTTATGTCGTTGCTTACGATAGTAAAAATCGTAGTATAGCAGATGCAGTTAGTGTAGAGAATGGACAGATTAACGCAAATCTTGGTGGTAATGCTGCAGGTAGCCGTACTATGCGTGCTGCTGAGGATTCAAATGTTTATCCACAGTATGTTAGGACACTGGAAAGTTATCTGAATCCGACTCTTGACGACGTTAAAGAAGTAATTCTGTCAGATAATCAGAATGCATGGAAGGCACAAAATATTTCTCTTGGAACGCCACCAACTTTGGATGCGATGAGAAATTATACTGCCATCACTGATGCAATTATTACGGATGATACAAGCCAAGGGAATCATACTTTGAGTGATATGAACTATAACCCTTCTGCGCATTTCCCAGGAGGTGGTGATGGTAAGCACTATCGCGTTGCAGCTGGTACAGAAGTTACAGAGATATTTAATATTAACGCAACAGAAAATGTAGTAAATGATGCCGTTATTTATGTGGAAGGAACTTTGCATTTGAATGGCAATACCTTGAATGGTCCTACGCTCGTAGTTGGTAAAGGCGGCAAAATCATTTTGGATGGCACAACCAATATGAGTAACTTTGGTCGTATTATTGTGATGGCGGGTGGTTCTATTGAAGCTCCTGAGGGCACAAATCCGGATTTTAATGTAAACAATGGTGGTGCATGCTATAATGCAGGAACAATTAATTTTAACGGACTATTAAATGTGAATGGATCCAAAGTTTATAACAAAGGAACTATAATTGTAGATGTACTTCGCAATACATCTGGTGGTCATTTTACGAACTTTGGACATATTACAGCTCGTACTAATACCATCCAAAGTGATGCATATAATTCGACAATTGTAAATGGATGCTATCTGCACTTTACAGAGAATGCAGGTACTGGTCCACTTACCTTGTTGGATAATAGCCGCATAGATTGTGATGGTCAGTTATATATGACAGGTGTTAGCACCATGTACAACTTGAGTAAAATTAATGCTGGCTCAATTTATTGTCAAAATGCAACAATTAATGGACCGACAGCACAGGGATCCTTCTCTATTGTTAAAACTTCAAAGTTCCTCGTTAGCTATGGTGGTGATTTAGCCGTTACAAATAATGCTTATGTGGATTGTGATCCAGACGAGTTTTATAATTATCAGAATGTTAACTATAAGAATACTGTGTCCGAAGATAATTATCAATATACGGCTGCAGGTGTGATTATTAATAACAATATTGCCCATTGGACCAGTGAGGAGAGCTCTCCTCTGATTATTCCTGAGGGTGATTGCTCTGGTATGGGTAACAATCCTGGTGGTGGCGGTGGCAAGATTTATGGCAATCCTGCCGTTTACACCTATGCTTTCGAGGACCAGACACTGAACACTGACTACGATATGAATGACGTAGTACTGAAGGTTTCTTATGTAGTGAAGGAAGAGGGAACTGGCGAGAATGCTGGCAAGGTCATCTACGACAAGAAACAGCTGAAGGTTCAGCTCGTAGCTGCCGGTGCTACTTACGATATTAAGGCTAAGATCGGTGACACTTACCTGTTTGAAGGTCAGGAGATTCATCTGGCAATGAAACAGAACAAGGGTATGATGATTAACACTGGCGGTACTGGTGGTAATTCAGTAAGTGGTGTGGCTCCTGCTGAGTGGACGGTTGCTGTTCCTAAAGGCTGGAATGGTAAGTTCGAGGAACTGCCTGTTTCTATTGAGGTTTGCACCACCAAAAAGACCTATGCATTCCCCAACGATGATATTTATCCTCACGTAGTGATGATTCCTGTTGACTGGGCTTGGCCTATCGAGCGCGTGAATATTAAGGATGCTTATCCTGGAACGGCTGATGCAAAGACGATAAAGAACACTTACAAAGCTACCTATACTAATAAGGAAACTAACGAGTTGGTAGAAGGTGAATTTACTATGGAGTTCAAAGAGAATTCGTTCGCTGCATGGGCAACATCGGCTGCTGCTGATCGTGTAGGTGACAGAAACGGATGGTACAACCATCCGTCTGACAAGACGATGAAGAACGAGAAGAACAATTAAGACATCAAATACTTAATATTACTGATAAATGAAGTGGGGTGCCTACGTGATGTAGACACCCCGCTTTTTTACTTTCAATACCATGACTGTAATATTTTTTAAGGTCAATGAAGGATTGTTTGTTATTCGCGTTTTGCCGAAATCGAGGCTCAGTTTTTGCTGGCAGGCGAGGTAAATTTTTCTGGCAGGCCTGCAAAATAATTTTCGCTCGCCAAGCGGCATCCGCTTCACCTCTCATTTGACAATGTAAAGGTACGGAAATTTCAAATCGGCTGAATGAGAGCTGAATGACATCGTGACAAGTGACATAGTGACATTAAGCATCTTCCCGATATGCAAAACAGCCCTTATAGAATATTATATAATTATAATTATATAATATTTATATATAGTATATATATAATATATTTATAATATTTATACATAAATATATTACTCTTCCTCTCCTATTCCCCGTTCACCCACAGGAAGTGCCTTAATGTCACTTTGTCACTTGTCACGATGTCACTTAGTAAACGGCGCCGTCAGCGGGGTAGAGGAACCAATCCTGGGCATCATCCTGATCAAGAATCCACTCGCCGAACGAATGGCCTGCCGTCTGATAGGCTCCCGATACGATGCTGTTCTTGCGCATACCGATGGGCTGCCCCTCCAGCGGGTAGCGGAAATTACCGTCGGGCACTACGACAGCCCACGAAAATCCATTGTTGTAGCTCTGTGCCGCACCGTTGTAGTATCCGTAAATCACCTCAGTCAACTTGTAGGGGTAGGAGTGCACCTCCCAGATGTTGCTGCCTGCCGTGCCGTATTGCACGAGGATAAAGGGGTCAACCTCGGTCAATTGGAAGCGGCGTGCTATGTTCTCATCGCCAAAGTCAAGGTAGTAGGTCACCGTTTGAGCCGGCTGTGTGGCTCCGTTGTTGCTTGCCGAGGGGTTCTCCACCGTATTGAAGAATCGGCGATAGACGCTGCCGTCAGCTGCTAAAGGATACATCGCCAGATGGGCATCGTCGAAGAGCCCGATGGTAGCGTTGCCGTTGATAGCGGCAAACTGCAGTTCCTTCTGTTTCAGCAGTGCGCGTTCGCGCTCTGGATAGCGAATGAACGAGCTGTTATCGTCCTCAGTAATCGTCACCTTATCGTTGGCATAGCCCATCAGTCGGACGGCAGCACCTATCTGTTTGGCAAATCCCACGGCATCCAGCGTCACGTGCAGCAGCACCACATCGTGGTCGTCGGGCGCTATCTCCTTCTCGATGGTCATCACCACATCGTTGTAATCCCAATCGCCTGGGTTGGGGTAGTCTGCCTCGAAGCAATAGCGGAATGCCTGTGGAGTGATGGCGTTAGCTTGGGTGGTAGGCACTGTGGTAGTCAGCTTAATCTCGTTGTTCACCTTGGCTGAACCGATGGCAAGATACTTGCCGTCCTTGTCCAAGGCAGCCGCATAGACGGTGCTCAGTGTGGGGTCGCTCACGTATTCGATGTTGGCATATTGACCAGCCAGCGACGAGGTGTAAACCTCGCCCAGCACCTCTACACCACTCTCCGAAAAGGGATTTCCCGACAGCAGGACTACGCGTTCGGCACCGTTGGGAATGCTGCTCACGCCGGTTGTAGCCGCCGTTGTCAGCGTCCACGTGTGCCCGCGCTCGATGGAGTCAACGGGGAAATAGCCCTCCAACTGGTCTTCATATCCATAATATTTGAATTTGTCTCTGATGCACGATGTAGTCAGTGCACCTACAGCGCAAATTATAAATAATGTACGTACGAGATTCTTTTTCATGATCGATTCGTTTTTTTTCAGGGTGTAAAATTACAAAAAATGCTTGAATCCGCAACAAGAATTGTATCAAAAACTTGATTTATGCAATCGTTTCCCCTAAATTTTACAAAAATTAACCTATCAATGTTTGATTTTTCTAATAAATAATGTATTTTTGCAACGTTGAATGAAATCACACAAATGTCTTCTTAAGTGAATTGAGTATTTATAGATCATTAAAAATTTAGAAAATTAAGTAAAGATGAAGAAGTTATTATTTTTAGGAATCGTCATGATGGGCATGCTCTCGTCATGTGTGAAGGACGCAGCTTCAGGCACTCCTGACCCACAGAAGGCTAAGGAAGAAGCTTACAACAATGCTTTCGTGCAGGCATTCGGTAATATTGCCCCTAACCAGACTTGGGGATTCAAGAGTGGTGTACGTGCCGCAACTACTATGCGTACCGCAAATACTAATGGTAACCAGTGGGAAGATCAAGATTGGGTAATCCCAGCAGATATTACTGATTCAGAGTTGCAAGATGTTTTGGCAGTATTTAATGAGGAAGGTGCTGAGAGCTATGAGTCTCTTATCGACTTAAATGATTTCTTTGTACAGCAGGTTTACAAAGGAGAAGCTTCTTATTATAATCATAGCCAGTACATCGATAATGATGTATCTAAAGGTCTTAAGCCAAATGAGCAGCCAAATGTTATTGGTTCAGAACATATGGACTGGCTCTGCACTGTTACTGACAAGAAGGTAGAGGTAGTTAGTTACAATCCTTATGAAGAGAAAGTAGTTATTGCTGATTCTTACGATGACCACATCAACAATTTCAACAATGGTAAGTGCACTTCTTCATGGACATCAGAGAAAACGGGTATCGCTGTCAAGAATCTGATGCTGATGGTTAACAGCAATACCAATAAATTTGGTTTTAAGTCTTCAGAAGACAATGGTCACGTGTTCTATAACTTCCGCATGGAAAAAATCAATGGCAACTACTATGTAGGTTTCGACTTTGAGGCTAATGGCAACAACCCCAATGAAAAGGTTGATCGCGACTATATTTACAACGACTGGATTGTGAAGATTGTTCCTGGAAAGGGACAGACGGACAAGGTGAAGGAAGAAGGTATGATTATCTGCGAAGACCTTGGTAATATCGGCGACTTCGACTTCAACGACGTAGTATTCTATGCTAAGGTTTGGGAAAGCGGTAAGACAGATATTTGGTTGCTCGCAGCTGGTGGTACTCTCGATTTGACTGTTGCTGGTCGTGAGGTTCACGAGGCATTCGGTGTTAGTAAGTCAACGATGGTTAATACCATGGAGTCAACTGGCAAGGGTGCTGAAAAGCCTATTGTTCACTTCCAGGCATCGCAGACATATAACAGCTTGATTGATATTCCTATCGTTGTAACAGGTAAGGATGCTGCAGGCAACATTACTTCTCACGCTCTTACTGCCGAAATGGGTAAGGCTCCTCAGAAGATTTGCGTTGCCAAGGGCTTCAAGTGGTGTAAGGAGTATCAGTCTCTGAAAGACGTATATCCTGGCTTCAAGGACTGGACAACTGGTGCTGCCTCTACATGGGCAGGAAGCTATAATGCTGAAAATGTTTGCGATTACGATTTTGAGTATTAATAATAACTCTTATATATTGTAATTTGAACCCATCAAATACAATCATAAACAATTCTTTCAAGAGAGTGTCTGCGTGAGTAGGCGCTCTTTTTTTTAGCATTATTTTTGGAAGTTCGCATTATTTGCAGTACCTTTGCAGAATGGTTCTGAATTATATTTGGGTAGCGTTTTTCCTGCTTGCCTTTGTGATTGCAACGGTGAAGTTGGTGTTCTGGGGAGACTTGGACGTGTTTCCTGCGATGATGGATTCTACGTTCTCATCTTCGAAAACGGCTTTTGAGATTTCTTTGGGGCTCACTGGTGTGCTGTCACTCTGGCTTGGCATTATGAAAGTGGGCGAGAAGGGTGGCGTGGTCAATTTTCTGGCTCGCCTGCTGTCGCCCGTATTCTCCAAACTGTTTCCTGACATTCCTAAGGGGCACCCCGTCACGGGTTCTATCTTCATGAACTTGGCGGCTAACATGCTGGGGTTGGATAATGCAGCCACACCACTGGGACTGAAGGCAATGGAGCAGATGCAGGAACTGAACCCCAAGAAGGACACTGCCTGGAACCCCATGATTATGTTCCTCGTGCTGAATACATCAGGATTGACGCTGATACCCGTCAGCATCATGGTGTATCGCGTACAGATGGGATCCCAACAGCCCACCGATATCTTTATGCCCATCCTGCTGGCTACGTTCTTCTCAACGCTGGCAGGCATCATAGCCACTTCTTTGTTTCAGCGCATCAATCTGCTGAACCGCACCCTGCTGTTGACGCTGGGAGGCGCTTGTGCAGTGGTGGCAGGCATCATCTGGGGATTCTCGCAGATGGACAGCGATACGATGAACAAGGTGAGCACATCGGTTGCCAATATCCTCCTGATGGTTATCATTGTGAGTTTCATTGTTGCTGGCGTGCGCAAGAAAGCCAATGTCTATGATGCCTTCATCGAGGGCGCAAAGGACGGTTTTCAGACAGCCGTGCGCATCATTCCCTATCTGGTGGCTATTCTCGTTGGAATCGGCGTTTTCCGTGCTTCGGGTGCGATGGATATGCTGATAGGCGGTTTGCGCTGGTGTGTTGATCTGACGGGTGCCAATTCCGAATGGGTGGATGCGATGCCTACAGCACTGATGAAACCCCTCTCAGGCTCAGGAGCGCGAGGCATGATGGTGGATGCGATGACTACCTATGGAGCCGACTCGTTCGTAGGACGATTGTCGTGTGTATTCCAAGGTTCCACCGATACCACCTTCTATATATTAGCCGTTTATTTCGGCTCAGTAGGTATTTCTAAGACACGTCACGCAGTTGCCTGCGGTCTTTTGGCAGACTTGGCAGGCATCATAGCCGCGATATTAATCTGTTATTTGTTCTTTAACTAATGGGAAAGTTAGCATCCATCTTCAAAGATACCGCTATTTACGGACTGTCGAGCATCATCGGCAGATTCCTGAACTATCTGCTTGTACCCCTCTATACCGCCCAGCTCACGGCAGCAAGCGGAGGCTACGGCATCATCACCAATATCTATGCCTACGTGGCACTGGTGCTGGTGTTGCTGACGTTTGGTATGGAGACCACCTATTTCCGATTCACCAATAAAACCCATACCGATTCAGAAACCGTCTATGGCACGACCCTCATTTCTGTGGGTACGGTGTCGCTCGCTTTTGTCGTGGTGGTGCTGCTGTTGCTCAATCCCATCAGCGAATTGATGGGCTATGGCGAGCATCCGGAATACGTGGGCGTGATGGCTGTGACGGTGGCTATCGATGCCTTCCTGTGCATCCCCTTTGCCCACCTGCGCCAACAGAAGAAAGCCATGAAGTTTGCAGCGCTCAAACTGTTGAATATCGTGGTCAGCATCGCGCTCAACCTCGTCTATTTCTATTTCATGGACGGTAAGGACGTAGCCTATGCTTTCTATATCAATCTGGTTTGTACGGTGATGCTTGCCGTGTGTCTTATTACCGAATATACCGGCTTCCGCTGGAAACTCGATACCAAGCTGTTGCGCACCATGCTCAGCTACTCATGGCCTATCCTCGTGCTGGGTATTGCAGGTATTCTGAATCAGGCTGCCGATAAGATGCTGTTTCCCTATCTCTATAAGGGTGCCGACATGCAGGCACAGTTGGGAATTTATGGTGCCTGTTCGAAGATTGCCATGATTATGGCGATGATTACACAGGCATTCCGCTTTGCCTACGAGCCCATCGTGTTTGCTGGCGTAAAGGATAAAGACCAGCACGAGATGTATGCCCAGGCCATGAAGTATTTTATCATCTTCACGCTTTTGGCATTCCTCATGGTGGTGGGTTATCTCGATGTGTTGAAGTATATTATCGGAGCCGACTATTGGGTAGGACTGCGCGTGGTACCCATCGTAATGGCGGCAGAAATCATGATGGGTATCTACTTCAACCTCTCGTTCTGGTATAAAGTCATCGACAAGACCATCTGGGGAGCCATCTTCTCAGGCATCGGAGTGGCAGTGCTCTTGGTTGTCAATGTCATCTTCGTGCCCCAATACGGCTATATGGCTTGTGCGTGGGGCGGCTTTGCCGGTTATGGTGTGGCGATGCTCATCTCGTATATTGTAGGACAGAAATACTATCCCATCGACTATCCGTTGAAGGACATCGGGATCTATGTAACATTGGCGCTGGTGGCGTTTTTTGTGATGACGGTAGTGAGGGACAGTCAGCCCCTCTGGTTCTCGTTGGCTGTCAATACGGCATTTGTCTTGCTCTTTATGACAGTTATCATCAAGCGCGACCTGCCGTTGTCAAAACTGCCCGTTATCGGAAAATATTTTAAATAACCAACTCAATATGAAGAAACTATTAGTATCTTTGATGTGTCTTTGCTCTATGGGAGCCTATGCCGATGAGGGCATGTGGACACTGTTTGACCTGCCTACTGCCGTCTATGACCAGATGAAGCAGTACGGATTCCAACTGTCGCAAGACCAGCTGTATAAGAGTGATGATGCGGTGAAGAATGCCGTCATCAACTTCGGTGGCTATTGTTCAGGTGTGGTGGTAAGCCCTGATGGACTTGTCTTTACGAACCACCATTGCGGTTTTGAGTGCATCCGCAGTCATTCTACGGTGGAGCATGACTATATGCTGAACGGTTTTATCGCAAAGTCGTATTCGGAGGAATTACCCAATGAAGACCTCTTCGTCAGTTTCATGATTGACCAGAAGGACGTGACAGAGGAATTGCGCCCCTTGCTCGAAGGCTTGCCATTGGCAAAACAAGGCGAAAAGGTCGATTCCATCGAGAATGCTTGGCAGAAGGAGATTCGCAAGCAGGACTCTACGCTGCGTGTGGAACTGAAACCTTTCTACGAGAACAACAAACTCTATTGCACTACCTATCGTGACTTCGAGGATGTGCGTTTGGTATTTGCCGTTCCCAAGTCGATGGGTAAGTTCGGTGGCGAGACGGATAACTGGATGTGGCCGCGTCAGACGTGCGATTACTCCGTATTCCGCATCTATGCCGACCCCAAGACCAACGGCCCTGCCAAGTATTCGAAGGATAACGTGCCCTATCACCCCAAGCACTGGGCAAAGGTGTCGATGGAGGGCTATAAGCCTGGTGACTTCGCCATGATTATGGGTTATCCTGGCTCTACCAGCCGTTATCTTTCCAGCTACGGTATCAAGGAGCGTCGCGACGCCATGAATGCTCCCCGTGTTCAGGTGCGTGGCATCAAACAGGAAATCATGCTTCGCCACATGCGTGCCGATGAGGCTGTGCGCATCAAATATGATTCAAAATACGCCAATTCATCGAACTATTGGAAGAACTCCATCGGTATGAATAAGTGTATTGACAGCATCGGGCTGATTCAGCAGAAGCAGCAGTTTGAGGCTAAGCTCCGTCAGTGGCAACAGGAATCAGGTTATCTGAAAAACGAGCTTGATTTCGATAAAATGGCTGATCTCTATCAGAAGCGCCTGAAACTGACGCGCATCCGTACCTTGTTTACTGAAACTTTCTTCCTGCAAGACCAGTTGACATCTCGTGCTTGGGCAACGCAGTGGGGCAAGAAGGTGGAAGGTCCTGCCGACAAACCTAAGAAGCAGTACTATCTTTTCAAGGATAATACCAGCGAATGGGACCAGGCTACGGATATGGAGATATTGGCTGCACTGCTGAAAAACTATCGCGAGCAGGTAACGGATCAAGAGTTTATCCCTGGATTCTACGAGACGATTGACAAGAAGTTCAAGGGCGATTATACTGCCTATGTGCAGGCACTGTATAAATCGGTTCTGATGAAGAACGATAAACCCATCTACTTCAATAAGAAACGCTATATGAAGGACTTGGGCGTGCAGTATGGTCTCGACCTGAATGAACTGATGTCACAGATCAATGTCAATCGTCGTCAGTTGAATGGTGAGATTGATGAGTTGGAGCGCTATCTCTGTGCTGCTAAACTGCGCATGGAACAGGATATGCCCAACTATTCTGATGCCAACTTCACCCTGCGTATGACCTACGGACAGATTGGCGAATATACCTTGGGTGGCAAACCTTCTGGCTACTATACTACAGCCCGTTCGCTGTGGGAGAAGATGCAGAAGTCTGCCGATAACTTCGAATATTTTGCAGAGCCCGTGATGCACGAGCTGCTCTCACAGAAGGATTATGGCAAGTATGCCGACCCCCTGACTGGTACGTTGCAACTCTGTTTCCTTTCTAACAATGACATCACCGGTGGCAACTCTGGTTCTCCTATCTTTAATAAGAAGGGCGAACTGCTTGGTCTTGCCTTCGATGGCAACTGGGACAGCTTGTCGAGTGATATCTTCTTCGATCGCCAGTTGGCTCGCACCATCAATGTTGATGTGCGCTTTATGCTCTACATGATGGATAAGTGGGGACATGCCGACAGGTTGCTGAATGAAATGGGAATCCAGTAAAAACAAACAATAAAGGTAGGGCTCGAAACCCTACCTTTTTTCATTCCTTTATTTCTTCTTCCTTGGTTTGCGGATGGCCCAGCCCTCTTCCTCGAAGTTGGGAATTTCGCCCTTTAGTTTCATCGTTTTCGGATTCAGGAATTGCATCCATTCGTCTTTGCCGAAGGAGCGCTTGGAGTCTCTGGGTTTTCTGGATTCTTTAGGTTCTCTGGAATCTCTGGCGTTTCTTGGCTTTTTGGGCTCTTTGCCTTTTCCTCCCTCATCTGCATCATTGCAACGTACGTCACGGCCTTTGTATTGTTGACCGTTCACGTATTTCATTACGCGCTGGGCATCGTCCTCTGGCACTTCAAAGTACGATTGTGTCTGCAGAAGGTCGATATGTCCTACCTCCACATGGCCACGCACATTCTTATTCAGGAACTGCATCAGTTCACCAGGGTAGAAACCGTCTTTCTTACCTAAGTTGATGAAGAGCCGGCGATAGCCTGCTTCCGTTTTGCGTTCTGATTTCCTGCCTCTGCCTTCCTCCTTCTTTCTGCCTCGTCCATCGTCCTTCTTTCTTCTGCTTTCAGGAGCCGTCAGTGTGGGCGCATTCTTGTAATACTCCAAGAACTTGCCAAACTCCAAGGATACGATTTTCTTGATCAGGTCTTCCTTGTCAACATATTCGAAATAGCGACTGATATCCTGCATGAAGGGGGCAATCTGCTCTTCATCTACATCGGCTTTCACTATCTGGTCCATTACCTTGTAGAGTTGTTTCTTGCAAATCTCTTCGGGCGATGGAATCGTGCCTTCTTCGAAAGCCTTGCCTATTTCCTTCTCGATATTGCGAATCTTATGTTTCTCGCGCGTGTGAACAATACTTAATGATGTACCCTTCTTGCCGGCTCGTCCTGTACGCCCGGAACGGTGGGTATAGTTCTCGATATCATCGGGCAGACCATAGTTGATGACGTGCGTCAGGTCGTCCACATCCAATCCTCGTGCCGCTACATCCGTTGCCACCAGCAACTGTACCGTATGCTGACGGAATTTCTGCATCGTGAGGTCACGCTGCTGTTGCGAAAGGTCACCATGCAAGGCTTCGGCATTATATCCGTCCTTAATCAGTTTGTCGGCTACCTCCTGCGTTTCTAACTTCGTGCGACAGAAAATAATGGCGAAGATGCGAGGGTAATAGTCCACCAGTCGTTTCAGAGCCAGATACTTATCCTTCGCATTCACCATATAATAAATATGGTTCACGTGTTCTGCACCCTCGTTGCGCGAACCTACCACTATCTCCTTGTAATCGTGCAGATAGCCTTTGGCAATGCGTTCAATCTCACGACTCATGGTAGCCGAGAAGAGTAGGGTATTACGCTCAGCAGGTACACCCTCCAGAATGGCATCGATGCTCTCCGAGAATCCCATATTCAACATCTCGTCTGCCTCGTCGAGTACTACATTATATACATCGTCCAGCTGAGCCACTCCTCGATTCATCAAATCAATCAATCGTCCTGGTGTTGCCACAATCACCTGCACACCCTTGCGCAGTGCACGAATCTGCTGTTCGATACTGGCACCGCCATAGACTGCCTCTACGTGTACACCCTCCATATACTTGGAGAAATCGCGCAGGTCGTCGGCTATCTGCAAACACAACTCACGTGTAGGAGCCAACACCAGCGCCTGCGTCTCCTTCCGCGTTGTGTCAATACGCTGCAAAACGGGAATGCCAAAGGCTGCCGTCTTACCCGTTCCTGTCTGGGCAAGCGCTATCACATCGTTCTGATTACCAAGTAAATAAGGGATAACTTCCTCCTGTACGGGCATGGGTTGTACGAACCCCAACTCTTCAATGGCGCGACGAATCTCTTCGCAAACGCCCAATTCTTCAAATGACTTCAAATCTTATACCTTTATTAATACGGGGACAAAGGTACGAATAAGGGAGAAGAAAACCAAAAGAATTTTGGATTTTCTCGAGTGGAAGTATTTTCGAGACGCAGTCTCAAAGGTACGAATAAAAGATGGAATAATATTAATTTGCTGCGTTTTTATATTTTTTTAGATTTTATATGTTGATGGTTTTACGGAAAATTATTATCTTTGCACCCGAGTTCAGTTTTCCAAAATGGGAAACTTTTTCGAGCGAGAAAATAAAAAAGTTATCCAAAACGGAAAACATTCCGTAAACTTTGAGAAATTAAAAACTTGATAATATATAGGAACAATGGAAATTAAAAACTTTACGATCACAAAGCGTGACGGATCGAAAGACCAGTTTTCGCTGGACAAGATTATGAATGCCATCTTGAAGGCATTTGACAGTGTTGAACAACCCACCGACCTTGGAGCTATCTCTAAGATTCTCAGTCGTTTAGACATTCACAACGACATCACTGTTGAGGATATCCAGAACCAGGTGGAGGAAGCGCTCATGAGGGAAGGCTACTATAAGGTGGCTAAGTCGTTTATGCTCTATCGCCAAGCTCATTCCGAGGATCGTGAGACACTGGCTAAGTTACAGTTCTTGTCAGAATATTGCGACTCAGTGAATGCGGCAACTGGTTCAAAGTATGACGCAAATGCCAACGTGGAGCACAAAAATATTGCGACACTCATCGGTGAGTTGCCAAAATCTAACTTCATCCGTCTGAACCGTCGTTTGCTTACTGATCGTATCAAGAAGATGTATGGTAAGGAGTTGGCTGACGAATATATCGACAAGCTGACCCACCACTTTATATATAAGAACGACGAGACAAGTCTTGCCAACTATTGCGCTTCCATCACGATGTATCCTTGGTTGATTGGTGGTACCATTTCCATTGGTGGTAACTCTACAGCACCAACCAACCTGAAGAGTTTCTGCGGCGGTTTTGTCAACATGGTGTTCATGGTGTCCAGTATGTTGAGTGGAGCCTGCGCCACACCGGAGTTCCTGATGTATATGAACTATTTCCTCGGTAAGGAGTATGGACAGGACTATTGGCAGCATACTGACGAACAGGCTGACCTGAGTCTGAAGAAGCGTACCCTCGATAAGGTGATTACCGACTATTTCGAGCAGATTGTCTATACGCTCAACCAGCCTACCGGTGCCCGCAATTATCAGGCTGTGTTCTGGAATGTAGCTTATTACGATAAGTACTATTTCGAGAGCATTTTCGGTGAGTTCTACTTCCCCGATGGTTCTAAGCCCGATTGGAACGGTCTGTCATGGTTGCAGAAGCGCTTCATGAAGTGGTTCAACCACGAGCGCACCAAGACCCTGCTTACCTTCCCTGTGGAAACAATGGCACTGTTGGTGGACGAGAATGGCGAGTGCAAGGATAAGGAATGGGGCGATTTCACCGCAGAAATGTATGCCGAAGGTCACTCCTTCTTCACCTATATGAGCGACAATGCCGATTCGCTGAGCTCTTGCTGCCGTCTGCGCAACGAGATTACCGACAATGGTTTCAGCTATACCCTCGGTGCAGGTGGCGTATCAACAGGTTCGAAGAGTGTGCTCACCATCAATCTGAACCGTTGCATCCAGTATGCTGTCAACCACAAGCTCGATTATCTGGAGTATCTCGGTTCTATCATTGACCTCTGCCACAAGGTGCAGTTGGCGTATAACGAGAATCTGAAGGAACTGCAACAGCACGGTATGTTGCCTCTGTTCGATGCCGGTTACATCAACATTTCGCGTCAGTATCTCACCATCGGTATCAATGGTCTTGTGGAGGCTGCTGAGTTCATGGGATTGAAGATTACTCCTAACGACGATTACAAGCACTTCGTACAGGGAATCCTCGGTCTCATCGAGAAATACAACAAGCAGTACCGTTCTAAGGATGTGATGTTCAACTGCGAAATGATTCCTGCTGAGAACGTAGGTGTCAAGCATGCCAAGTGGGATCGCGAGGATGGTTACTTCGTGCCACGCGACTGCTACAACAGCTATTTCTATGTAGTGGAAGACGATTCTCTCAGCGTCATCGATAAGTTTAAGTTGCACGGTGCCCCCTATATTGAGCATCTCACGGGTGGTTCTGCCCTCCACATGAACCTTGAGGAGCACCTCAGCAAGCAGCAATATGCCCATCTGCTGAAGGTTGCTGCACAGGAAGGTTGCAACTACTTCACATTCAATATCCCCAATACCGTATGTAATGATTGCGGTCATATTGACAAGCGTTACCTGAAGGAGTGCCCGCACTGCCACTCTAAGAATGTCGATTACATGACCCGTATTATTGGTTACCTCAAGCGCGTGAGCAACTTCTCACAACCCCGTCAGGAAGAGGCAGCACGTCGCTATTATGCCCATGCGGAGGCTAAGAGCTAAATGCTGATAGCCAAATGCTGAAGTATGTAAACACAGGCATTGTATTCCAAGAGATACCCGATGAGGTGACGTTGGCAATCAATATCTCGAATTGCCCCTGTCGCTGCCCAGGCTGCCATAGCCATTACCTCTGGGAAGACATCGGGCTTCCCTTGGATGCCGATGCAATCGATGCTTTTGTACAGAAATATGGCGATGACATTACGTGCATCGCCTTTATGGGTGGTGATGCCGATCCGAAGGCTGTCAACCAGTTGGCACAGTATATCCACGAGGCTCACCCCGAATTCAAGGTAGCGTGGTATAGCGGTCGCATCCGTATATCGGGTGCCATTAAAAAGACCGACTTTGACTATATCAAAATCGGTCCGTTTATCAAACACTTGGGGCCCCTCAAATCACCTACCACCAATCAGCGGCTCTACCGTCTGACCGACGATGGCACCTTTGAGGATATCACCTCACGCTTTTGGAAGAAGTAAACGTTCTGCCATCGCCTTTCCTAAGGCTTCACATTGCGCTTTGGTCTCTGGGCTCAGTGCCTGTTTGATTTCTACAGGTTCGCCCACGGGCTCAAAGTGCAGTTTTTCTTCATTCCATCGGGCAATTTCGCTCACAGCCTTCGATGCCCAACCATAGGAGCCGAACCATCCCAACAGGTGGTTCTTGATATCCTTACCTGACAGTTCTGACAGCAGCACGTCCATTTCGTGATACAGGGCAGTATTGTAGGTTGGTGCACCAACAATCAGTCCTTTGTAGCGGAACACGTCGCGGATAATGTAGCTGTGGTGGGTCTTCGAAACATTATACATCACGATATTCTTCACACCAGCCTCCGAGGCAGCACGGGCTATCACCTCAGCCGCACGTTCTGTATTGCCGTACATCGTACCGTAGCAAATCACCAGTCCTGGCTCTGTCTCGTATTTCGACATGCGGTCGTATTCTGCCACCACCTTATCTATATACTGGTGCCATACGGGTCCGTGGGTAGCACAGATGTAGTCCAGTTTCACGTCAGCCAGTTTCTTCAGGGCGTTCTGCACCGGTGTACCATATTTACCTACGATATTCGAGTAGTAGCGCACCATCTCCAACCAGAAGGTGTCACAGTTGATCTGTTCGTCAATCACACCACCGTTCAAGGCTCCGAAGCAGCCGAAGGCATCACCGCTGAACAATATCGTTTTCTGCGATTCAGTCGCAGAACACAGCGTTACCATCGTCTCAGGCCAGTGCACCATCGGTGTCAGCACGAAGTTCAGCGTATGGCTGCCCAGTTCGATGGAATCGCCGTTTTTCACTTCTACCGTACCCTCTGCAATACCATAGAAACCCTCCATCATCTGGAAAGTCTTCTTATTGCCCACAATCTGGATATTGGGGTAATACTTCTTAATCAGTGCTATCGAACCGCTATGATCGGGTTCCATGTGGTTAATCACCAGATAGTCGATGGCACGTTCACCAATCACTTCGTGAATATGCTCGATGAATTGGGTGAAAAAGTCAACTTCCACCGTGTCAATCAGACATACTTTCTCGTCGTCGATGAGGTAAGAGTTATAGCTTACCCCGTTAGGCAGGGGCCACAAGCCCTCGAAGAGCGACTTATTCCGGTCGTTCACGCCTACGTAATAGATTTTGTTAGTAATTTCCTGCATAATTTTATATCTTTAAATTTTCAACTCTCCACAGTCTCTTCCATCGCCTTTTCCAGCTCCGCTTTTTTCTGTTGTCCGAATTCAGGCGAAACGTTGTTCGAAATCGATTTACAGCAATCTTCTGAGAACTCCATGGCACAGGCTATCACTGCATCCCATTGTTCTTCAGTCAGTTGCGTGTCTATTTGCTGTCGGGTAATGTTGTTCTTGATCAGTCCATACACGATGCCCGCATTGAAATTATCACCTGCACCGATGGTACTCACCGTATTGACCGTTTTCACGGGGTAAGTCTTATGGAATCCACCGTTGTCCCACAGTTCCACGGGTTCCGATGCCCTGGTATAGATGAATTTCTTGCTATAGAACGATATCTGCGTACGATACACCCGTTCCGCGTCACTCGTTTTATAGAGTGTTTCAAAATCCTCTGCCGAACCGCGCACGATATCAGCCAATTCCAGATTCTCCAGCAGGTTGGGAGTAATTTTCACCAGTTCGTTCAGATGCGACGAACGGAAATTCACGTCGTAGTAGAGTATGGCCCCCTTCTCGCGCGCGTAGTTCAAGAAGGTAACCACCTCTGGTCGAATCACGGGGTTCAGTGCGAAGAAACTGCCAAAAACCACGATATCATCGGGCTGAATATCGGGGTAAGCATACTCTATCCGGTCGTTTGGGTGGTCTTTATAAAAGATGTATTCCGCATCGTTCCGTTCGTTCAGGAAAGCCAGCGACAGCGGTGTCTTTGATTCCCTATACACATTCAGGTGGGTGGTGTCCACATTGTTTTCCTTCAGAAACTCAATGATGTTTCTTCCCACGCGGTCGTTACCCGTTTCACTGATCATACTTGCCGGCACGCCACTGCGCCCCAGTGATACGATGGCGTTGAATGCACTGCCGCCTGGAACCGCCTTGATAGGCTGTTCGTCGCGGAAAATGATGTCCAACACCGTTTCTCCAATACCTATTACCTTTCTCATATTTTTTTTGATTTTGCCGACAAAGTTACAAAATAATTATTAATTATTCGTATCTTTGCAGCCGAAATGACAAAATATAATATTCATACACTCCCCAACGGATTGCGAATCATCCATTTGCCTGCCGATTCGCCCGTTGTTTATTGCGGCATCGGCGTGAAGGCCGGTTCCCGTTACGAGCAAGTTGGCGATGAGGGACTGGCTCATTTCTGCGAGCATGTCACCTTCAAGGGCACCCGTCGCCGTTCCGCCCTGCAGATTCTCAATGGTCTTGAGCGTGTCGGTGGCGATCTCAATGCTTTCACCAATAAGGAAGACACCATTTTCTATGCTGCCGTTCTCAAGGAACATGTTTCGCGTGCTGTCGATTTGTTGACGGATATTGTTTTCAACAGCACCTATCCTGCCCAAGAACTGGTGCATGAAGTGGATGTTATCTGTGATGAAATCGAGAGTTATAACGATTCGCCTGCCGAACTCATTTACGACGAGTTTGAGAATCAGCTCTTCCAGGGGCACCCCCTTGGTCATAACATATTAGGTACTCGCGAGCGCGTGCAGTCGTTCACTGCTGCCGATGCCCAGCGCTTCACCCACCAGTATTATCGTCCTGACAACACCATCTTCTTTGCCTATGGCGATGTCAACTTCCACCGTTTAGTCACTGCTTTGGAGGCTCAAACGCCAAAAGAGGGTTGCAGGTTTCAAGATGCAGGTTTCAAGATTCAAGATGCAGGTTTCAAGATTCAAGATTCAAACCTGAAACCTGAGGACCTGAAACCTGAAACTTTAAAACCTGAGAACCTGAAACCTGAAACTTTAAAACCTGAAACTATAGTTCACCACCAGTCTCACGTTATGATAGGTTGTAAAACGTTCGGTTTCAACGATAAGCGGCGCATGCCCCTCTACCTGTTGAATAACATGCTGGGTGGTCCCAGTATGAATGCCCGTCTCAATCTTTCATTGCGTGAGCGTCATGGATTGGTCTATACCATCGAGAGTGCCATGTCCAGTTATAGCGACACCGGTTGCTGGTCGGTGTATTTCGGTTGCGACCATCATGATGTCAATCGTTGCAAGCGCTTGGTAAACCGTGAGCTCGACCGACTGATGCAGCATCCTCTCTCCGAACGCCAGCTTGCCAGTGCCAAACGCCAGATAAAGGGACAGATAGCCATTGCCTGTGACAACCGCGAACAGTTTGCCCTCGATTTCGCCAAGAGTTTTCTGCATTACGACCGCGAACGCGATATCGACTATCTTTTCCAGCAGATAGATGCTATCACTGCCCCTGCGTTGCAGGATGTCGCCCAACAGTGTTTTGCGCCCGACCGACTCTCTACGTTGATACTCTGAAAAATGAATGCATCGCGACGAAATCTCCGATTTCACCGCGATGCCTGTGATAATAGTTAGTAATAGTCTAGATAGACTTTTTTATTCGTTCTTTACCTTCTCGATGGTTCCGTCCTCACGGTAGAACAGACGCTGTACTTTCAGACTGCGCAGGTGTGTCACGTCATTTGAAGGCACACAATCGTGATAGAACAGATACCACTGTCCTTTGTACTCTACGATGCTGTGGTGAGTGGTCCATCCCACCACGGGATCCAGTATCACACCCTGATAGGTGAATGGTCCGTAGGGGTTGTCACCGATGCCGTAGCACAACATGTGGCTGTCGCCCGTAGAATATGAGAAGTAGTATTTTCCGTTGTATTTATGCATCCACGAAGCCTCGAAGAAGCGGTGTGGGTCACCGGCTTTCAGCGGTTCACCGTTCTTATCCACCACCAGTACGCTGCGTGGAGCTTCAGCAAACTGCATCACATCGTCGCTCATGCGTGCCACAAAGCTGGGCAGGGCAGGCACGTCGGCAGGTGCAAACAACTGTGTTTTCTTATCAGCGGCAGGACCTAAGTCAACGCCACCTTCCTTCACCAGTTTCTCAGGAGCCTGATACCACTGCAGCTGTCCGCCCCACAGTCCACCGAAGTACGTATAGATCTGTCCGTCGTCGTCTTTGAACACGCTGGGGTCGATAGAGAAAGAACCGCGGATAGGCTGTTCCTGCGGAACGAAAGGTCCCTCGGGCTTGTCAGCCACAGCCACGCCCAGATGGAACACACCGTTATAGTCTTTTGCTGAGAAGATGAGGTAGTATTTGCCGTCCTTTTCCACGACGTCATTGTCCCACATCTGTTTTTCAGCCCAAGCCACCTGTTCCACATCCAGTATCACACCGTGGTCGGTAGCCTCGTCGTTCTCCACATCATTAAATGACAGCACGTGGTAGTCTTTCATCTGGAAGTGTCCGCCATCATCGTCGAAGGCATGTCCAGCCTCACGGTCGTGTGAGGGGTAGATATACAGTTTGCCGTTAAACACGTTGGCTGAAGGGTCAGCCATGTAGTCACTCGGAAATAAGTAACGTGGTAATTTTGCCATAGTCAGTAGTTGTTAAATTTATCTTTAAACTTTGAACTTTATGATTACTTTTTAACTGTCAACTGACATACGGTTTTTGTTGAGTGTTTCGCTGCTTTGCCGAAGTAGGTTAACCCGCGCCACGCTTCTCAGTGCGATGCGGGTCAGTACTACTTCAGCAAGAATCGCTGAAAACAATACAACTACTAACCTAAATATGTCCATGTATAAAACAATTACTATTATGAATTAATTTCTGTTGCAAAATTAGTACTTTATTTTTAATTTGACATTTTTTTATGTAACATAAACCTACTGTTTTTGTTTCAAATATGCTGAAATATCCACTTTTTTGCCCTAAGTAGTCATTTTTTTTGTATTTTTGCACTATAAATTTTATTACTAATCATAAAGATTCAAGTTTCAAGATTCAAGTTTCAAGTTTCAAGATGAAGAAGACCGTTTTATTCCTTTTGCTCCTTCTTGGTCTTTCTGCGGAAGCCAAGGTACAGTTGCCCCAGTTGTTCCAGTCGGGCATGGTCGTGCAGCGTGGTAAGAAAATACCCGTATGGGGAACTGCCGATGCCGGTCAGCGCATCACCATCCGTTTCCACAAGTTCCAAACCATAGCCGTGGCTGATGCCCAAGGTCATTTTCGTGCCGATTTGCCTGCGATGAAGGCAGGCGGTCCCTATACCCTGATGGTCGGTGATGTCGTCCTCACCAATATCATGGTGGGCGATGTATGGCTGTTCTCGGGTCAGTCGAATGTCGATGTCCCCATCGAGCGTGTCTATCCTCAGTATGTCGATGAAATCAATGCTTTTGATGTTCCGCTGGTGCGCCTGTTCCGTGTGCAGAACGAGACCAACGCCCATGGCGTGCAGCATGATATCCGCAAGACCGCTATCAACTGGTTGCCCCTCAACCGCGAGAACGCCTGGCGATTCTCCGCCCTCGGCACTTTCTTTGGTAAGCGCATGTACGAGCGTACGGGTGTAGCCCAGGGTATTATTGTCAACAGTTGGGGTGGCACCCCCATTGAGGCATGGGTTTCAGCCGACTCCCTCCGTCGCGACTATCCTATGTATGTCGAGCGCACCCGGTTTTATGCCGACGATGCCTATGTGGCTGCGCAGGCCAAAGCCAACCAGTTGGCTGACCAGCGGTGGAATGCTATGCTCGACGAGTTAGACCCGGGTGTGCAGGGCCATTTTGCTGCCCCCGACTACGACGATTCCCAGTGGACGCCCGTTGATCAGTATTCGTTGGAATGGGCAAAAACAGGTGGTCGCCCCGTTATTGGCAGCATTTGGCTCCGTCAGCACGTGCAGCTCACCAAGGAGCAGGCATCCCAACCCGCCCGTCTTTACCTCGGCACCCTCTTCGATGCCGACATCACCTATGTCAACGGGCGTCAGGTCGGTCGCACCTACTATCAATACCCCCCGCGTCGTTACGACATCCCCGACGGACTCCTTCGTGAAGGCGATAATGTCATCACCGTCCGCTTTATTAATAAATATGGTATTGCTCATTTCATCCCCGAGAAACCATATTGTATCGCTTTCGGCGATAGCAGGTTCAACTTGCCCAACTCTTCACTCTCAACTCTGAACTCTGAACTCTTAACTCTTAACTCTGAACTCTCCACTACCTGGCTCCACCATGCCGGTGCCCAGATGCCTCCTTGTCCCAGTGGCGATGTCTCGTTGCAGAACATACCCTCCACCCTCTATAATGCCGTGGTCTATCCCTTAGCCCCCTATGCCCTTAGTGGCGTGGTATGGTATCAGGGCGAGTCCAATACCGGTAATCCTGCACCCTATGCCGACCTCCTGCGCAAGCTCATGGGCAATTGGCGTGCCCTGTGGCAACAGCCCCAACTGCCCTTCTGTATCGTGCAGTTAGCCAATCATGACGGACGCCAGCAGACCGGTAATCCGCAACCCCTCACCCCACAGACCGAGCCCGTCAATAGCGGGTGGGCACGTCTGCGTGAAGCCCAGCGTCAGGTCACCCTTGGCGATTCCCGTGCCGAACTCGCCGTAGCCATCGACCTTGGCGAACCCGTTGATATCCATCCCTTGCGCAAGAAGGAAGTAGCCGAGCGTGCCGCCCTGTGTATGGACCGCCTCGTCTATGGCAAGAAAGTACAGCTCTCGCCCCGTCCGTTGCGCCATCAGATGATGGGTCAGCAAGTCATCATCACCTTCGACCAGCCCTTGCAGGACGGTCCCGTAGCCGAGTTTGAGGTAGCCGCTTCCGATGGCCGTTTCCATAACGCCACAGCCACCGCCCGTGGCACGCAAGTCACCATCGACAGCCCCGTAGCCGCCCCCGTCCGCATCCGCTATGCATGGAAAGACAATCCCCAAGCGCAACTAAAAGCAAAGGCGACGCAGTTGCCTGCATCGCCCTTTGAACTTTAAGGTTTTAGGTTTCAGGTTTCAGGTTTCAGGTTTGAATCTTGAATCTTGAAACTTGAAACCTTCATTGGTTCCGTTCCTCAATCTTCTTGTTGATATCATCAATCACCTCGTCGGTCAGTTCATACTTCGAGATAATGAACATAGCCACGATGAGCAGGATGGCAGGAATGATACATACCAACCAGCGAATACCCTCCTGAGCCAGTGGCGACTGCAGCTCCAGGTCGTTCATGAAGTACGCCCCCGCAGCATTACCCACCGACATCATGGCAAAGGCAGTGATGAAGAACAGGGCGATGATACGCAACGGACGGTTGCGCATGAACTCCATCCACAAGTCGCTCACCTTTACGTTAGCCGACTCCGACTGGTCCATGACCACACGCTCCTTCGTCTGTGAGAAGCAGAATATCAACAGCGCCAGACCCACCAGCGAGTAGATCAGCATCGTGTAGAACCATGCACTCGAATCCTTTGGCAGCGTCTGAGCCTCCTCAGCAGGCACATAGTTCGTCATGGCGAGCACCAGTCCGGGCACCACGCCGCCCAGTGCCATACCAGCCTTGAAGAAGATACCCGTCAGCGCATTCACGATACCCGCGATACGTCTGCCTGTCGTATATTCCGCATACGAAATCACCTCCGGTATCAGTGCCCACATATAACCCGTAGCCACGATGACACCCGTCGATTTGATGAACTGCGCGATATACACCAGTGTAATATTCTCCTTCACCGTACCCATCTTACTGATTACGTAGAGCAGTGCCATACCGATGATAGCCACTGTCAGGAAGATGTAGAACATATTCTTCTTACCCACCTTCTTCTTGATAGCAGGCACCAGTGGCATGAAGATAAACGAAGGCAGCGAGCCCAAGCCCATGAACAGTGCCATCTCGATAGGCAGTGTCTGCGACGAGGCAAAGATAGCCACCATGATAGGCACACCCGCCGACACCGCCAGTCCGCCCACGTTCGCCATGAACATACGCACCGACGTCAGAATCGTAATCTCGTCTGTGTCGCGTGTCAGCGACGAGTTCAGCGCACCGTACGGCACATTAATCAGTGTATAGAGCATCGACATACCCACATACGTAATATACGCATAGATCAGCGAAGGCGCAAACCCATCCCAAAAACACAGAATAGCCAAGATGGTCAGCGGGATACCGCCCATCACCAGATAGCTGCGATACTTACCCCATGCAGGGTTGTGCTTATCCACGAACGTACCCACCAGCGGGTCCCACAGCACATCTACCAGACGCACCACCAGGAACATTGTGCCCGCCAGTCCAGCCGATTTCGCGGCATCGCCGCCCAACACATACACATCCGTGTAGAAGAAGAGGAGATACATGCAGATAGTCTGATAAATCAGGTTCTGCGCCAAGTCGCCAGCGCCAAAGCCGATGCGCTGCACCCACGAGAGCTTATAGAAGCCTTTAGTCTCTTGAGCCATTCCGTTTGTTGCCATTGTAAATAGGTTTTTATAAAATTAGTTAGTTCTTTTTTCACATATTCTGCTGCAAAGTTACGAAAAAACGAGAGAAAACCAAAGGAAAGTTTACTTTTCTTTGTTTTCCGAGTGCAAAGTAAGTTCGGCGAAGCCAAAGTTACGAAAAGTCGGGAAATAAAGCCAAAGAAAAGTATAATATTTAAAATTTGAGCCGAAGTTGAAAATCAATATCAGCCATAGACGAAGCCCGTATTTCTTCCATCCCACTGGCAATACTATTTCTATCAAAATAGTTTGTAACTCCTATTTTTGCAACCACCATCAGCTTGCTCCCTATGTCAGCACGTATTTTTACGGCATACCTTATCCCTTTCCCATATAGCATCAGTGAAGCATATTCATATAATAAAGGGTACTCATGCAGATACAAACGACTATCGTAGTCGTCTGTGTGGAAATAAGAAAAATTCCCATTTAGTTGTAAATGATGCAATTTGTAGGCTATTTCCTGCGATACCATCCACCCCAGATTTTTATCTTTAAACCGAATGCTTACTCCATCCATTTGTGTTCGTAGTGAGATATTGTTGGATAAGTTCCCTATTAACCTCATTCTTGCTCTATGCTCTGTTTGGTTTAGAAGATAATTTTTCTTATCATTGTCTTTTTGGCGGAGGTGTAATCTATAACGTCCTTCCAGTTTCCAAATACTATTTAAATGAATTGATGTAAGAAGCATGGTGTCAAAAGAATCGCTAGAAGAACTAACTTGATAACGCGGAAAAGGGAAATGGGTATAGTCTATATACCAATATATTGAGAGCTTTCGTGGGAGTTCCCAATTTAGTCCCCAAAATATGCCATGTTCGTTTTGAATACTTGTTCCTTCTCTAAAACTATTGGAGTTAAACGAGGTGTATTTCTTGTCATAGTAGCGATGAATAATTGTTGTGTTTAAGTAATTGGAAAAACGGAATTTTAATTGGTGTATCGTTGCCAACGCTCCTTTCTCATTCATTGCTGTTTCACCGATTAGAGAAAAATGAGAATCTGTATAGCTATAATCTAGACTAAGATTAAAAAAATTATTACCCTTGGCTGCATATCGTCGGTATAATGCTGTCTTGTTTTCAGGTTCTAAGCCAGTTTTAAATATCGTGTAATTAATATTTGAATGAGCAAAAAACTTACCTTTGTGAAAACCCAAACTACCCCCAAAATCTACTTTATGAGCATTGTTTTTTTTCTCCATTTCTTTGGGAGTTCGATGATAATTACTTTCAAGTAAGGTTCTCAAGCTTCCATTATCATTAAGTGTGGCATCTATGTAACGGAATGAAGCAAATGTGGTGATTTTCCAATCTTTATGTAGCCGAAAAGTTGCTGCAGCACCTTGCAAATATCCTTCTGCAGAGCGAGAAGAATGAGGGCGTATATTAGTTGTAGTTCGCCCTAAAGATTGAAGAGATGAGAGTTTCCCAAAATATAGACCGGAATTCATGACAAGTCCCATTCCCATTTGTATTCGATACATTCCGAGGTTAAGTTGTTCGATAATTCCCCAATCTTTTATTTGCATAAAATAGGAATAATGGTCATATCCCCATTTGTTTTTATTACTAAAAAAGGGCTCTCCGGCATCTTGAGCTCCCGTTATTCCAATCTTAATACGGTTATGATAATCTAAAAGATAACGAAACGAGTGTCGATATTTTGGTCCCAAATAACCATTTTGATCGCCTTTTCTGTTATATAAAGGTACTCGACCTGTTAATAATAATTGATGCTTACCATGGACAAATAAAGAATCCAATTGAAAATTACTGTCTCTTTGTCGAGGCTCTCCCAAATATACAAAGTGTTGCAATAACTGACGACGTTCAGTATCTAATGTTGACAACATTAATAGCTCTCCTTTAGAACGAAATATTCCATAGCGATCTAAATAGGAAATGATTTCTTCTATTTGTTGATAGGTGAGAAAAGGTAATAGCTCTAAGTCTTCTCGAGTAGCCTGATTTAAATTAATTGGATGTTCGCTAAATCGTGATAAGACATCAAATACTTCCTCATAAGAAGCAATACTAATATCTTCATCATCGCACCATAGACGAAAATCGTCCTCCCAGTCTCCCCCATTTTGGGGATAAACAGGGAGGGACAATGTAAATAATAATACAAAAAGGACCTCTCTCACCTCAATTAAACAAGTACTTGATGGTAAACATGACTTGGTAGGTGGAAGCAGGGTTGTCGTAGTTCTGATAGGTGGAGGTGTGTCGCTGTCCGTTCACCAAGTTATAGGTGTACTTGTCCTTGCGGAAGTTCAGCAGGGCATTGCTCGTCACTTGCTGGTAAAGTCCCCAGTCCTTGCACAGGAAATTGGGGAGGTTCAGAATGTCGAGTCCTAACTGCAGGGTGTGCTTGGTCTTGCCCCAGTCGAACGACAGCTCGTGGAGGAACTTGAAGTCTAACTGGTGATGCCACGGCATTTTGGCACCGCCACGCTCGGCATACTGACCCTTGCGGCTGCTGAGATAGTCGTCCTGCTCGATGTATGCCCAGAAGTCGTCGCGCTGCATGTCGGCGGTATAGGTCTGACCGTTCACGGTGCCATTGTCGGCAAAGTCCCAACTGTTGAGCTCTTCACGGCTGGCAGGCACGAAGATGAGGTTGCCGGGTGCCAGGGCATCGCTGTTGACATTGCTGTTGAAGACATAGGAGTAACGGCTGAAGGCGTAATCGCTGAGGTAGCCGTACTGATAGCCGTCATAGACGAGGCTGAAGGTGGAGGCGGAGTGCTTGCTGCCCTTGAGCTGATAGGAGGCTGCCAGCAGCAGGCGGCTGGGGGCTACATACATGGAGTAGCCTGCCTCGTTGTCGTTGACACCATGGATGCTATGGCGGTAGTTGCTATAGGCTGACGAGACTTGCGAGCCGATGCCCTCGCTGTAGGACTTGCCTCGTGAGATGGTGTAGCCGGCTGAGAGGTTGAGTCCGAAGTCGAACTTCTTGCGCAGCTGGAAGCTGAGTGATGCGTAGTAGGCTCCGCTGCCGACATTCTCCAGTACATAGGCGGAGTGGTAGGCATCGTAATAGGACATCTTGCGGCGTACGTCGCCATGACCGAGGTCGATGGTGGAGGTGCCGTCCCAGTAGATGTCTCTGTTGCTGACTACCACGGGGTTGAGGTCGCGCTGGTAGATGCCTTCGACGGTGAAGTCGATGTCGTAGGGAAGACGGGCATCGAACGACAGCGATGACTTCCATGTCTTGGGCATACGCAGGTCGTTGCTCATGATGGTGGGACCGCTGGGTACGGAGGTGGCGCTCTGGGCGTTGATCTGCTGCAGCATGTCCTGCTGGCTCATGGTGAAGGTGGGCCTCACCTTTCCGTTGCTCTCGGTAGCGACATAGGAGGTCTGTCCCATGCCTGAGTTGAGTACTGACGAGACGAGCCATACGAAGGGCAGACGGCCGACGAAGACGCCTGTACCGCCACGCAGGATGAAGCGGCGGTCGCCGAGGATGTCCCAGTTGAAGCCTACACGGGGCGAGAAGCTGAGACTGGCGGAGGGTACGTTATCGGTGCGGAAGTGGCTGCCTCCGAAGTCGAGGTCGTAGTATTCCTGATTGAAATTATTCTGCAGTGAGGGGTAGGAGGGCAGTTCCAGACGGACACCGGCAGAGAGGCGGAAGCGGTCGGAAAGGGCGATATTGTCCTGTAGGTAGAACGACCATTGGTTGGTCTTCATCTCTGCCGTGAACATAGAGTGGTCGGCATTGTTGCCGTAGGTGATACCGAAGAGGCGCGGGGGGGCGTTGAAGATGTCAGCCCACTGACCGTTAGCCACCTGCTGGGGCGTGGCTTCATAGGCATAGTAGCCTGCTGCCGCCTGTGCATAGCCGTTGGAGGCGTAGTTATGCTCATACTGGATACCGGCAAAGAGGTTGTGCTTGCCGAAGGTGACGTTTGCCTCGTCGGTGATGACGGTGGTCTTGGTCTGTGCCACATTGCCATAGGAATAGAGGTCGCCCGTGAGTGCCCATGTGGGATAGTGGGCGGGTGACTGTCCGTCGCTCATGACGACTTCGATGACGGGGGTGTTGATGCCGTATTCGTTGGAACGAGGCTGGTCTTGGAAGGAGTAGGTGCCGCGCAGCGTGTTGTGCCATGCTCCGAAGGTGCTGTTCAGCTCGGCAGCCAGTGTGGTGAAGCGGAACTCGGAATAATAGCGGCTGGAGAAGCTGGACATGCCATAGTTGGTGTTGCTGCCGTAGTCGTTGCGGCTGCCATTATAGATGGTTCGCTCCAGGCTGCTGCCGATGGTGCGCGAGATGGTGGCAGGATTGCTGTTCTTGCGGTTGGACTTGGTGAAGCGGATATTAAACCGATGGTTGTCGTTGATGTTCCAGTCCAGACGTGCCAGGATGCGATAGGCTGGTGTCTTGACGCTGTAGTCCTGCCAGGGACCGGTCTCCAGTCCGTAGGTGTTGCGCAGGTAGTCGGAGAGGCCCTCCAGTTCTCTGAGCATGGGACGACGGCTGGTGCTTGAGAATGACGTGCCGCCGTCTCCCGCCCGTGCCATGGGTCCTGCGGTCTTGTTGTCCTCTATCTCGGCATTGACGAAGAAGAAGAGCTTATCCTTGAGGATGGGTCCTCCGAAGGTCATGCCGTAGGTGTCGTTGCGTCCGTCGGTGATGGGCAGTGACGTGTTTCCCACCCGTGAGCCTTTCAGACTGGAGCTGGTGATGTAGGTATAGACGGAGCCACGGAACTGATTGGTACCGCTGCGGGTGACGGCATTGACACCGCCACCGACGAAACCGCTCTGACGCACATCGTAGGGTGTGACGGAGATGGTCATCTGATCCAACGCATCGAGCGAGATGGGAGTGCCGCCGCCAGGCAGCAGTGTCTCGTCGAGTCCGAAGGCATTGTTGAATGAAGCACCGTCGATGGTGACATTAGACTGACGGAAGTTACCGCCTCCGACGGAGAGACCGTTAGCTGCCGACTGGGGCATCATCTTCATGATGTCGGTCATGGAGCGTCCGATGGTGGGTACCACCGACATGGCTTCGGCATTGAGGTTGGTGACAGCACCCGAACGGTCGGAACGCATGGTATTGTTCTGCTTGCCAATCACCATCACCTCCTGCAGCAGTTCGCCTGCCTCGTGGAGCTGTGCATCAATGACGCTGATTTCACCCAGTTTTAACTCGACATCGGTGAACAGCCCGGTCTGGAAACCGATGTAGCTGATTTCGACCTCATAAGGTCCGCCGGCACGCATACCCGAGATGGTGTAATGGCCATCGATATTGGTAATGGCGCGATAGACGGTACCCGAAGGTACGTGTTTGGCAGTGACGGTGGCTCCGATGGCCTCTTCGTTTCCTGCTGTCACTTCGCCGCTGATGCCTGCGGTGGTTATCTGGGCGGTGATTGTGTTTGGCGACAGAATCGCCAAACACAATGCTAATGATATTCTAACTATTTGCTTCATTTATGCTGAATTTTTATTTTTTGGTTTCAGGTTTCGGGGTTCAAGATTCAGGTTTCAAGATTCAAGTTTCAAGATTCAAGATTCAGGTTTCAAGTTACCTTTTCCCCATACGTGCCTCAACCACGTTGACTACATAGTCGCCCAGTTTTTCGCACTCGTTGACGATGTCCATGTAGATGGTGCCTACGGCGTAGGTATATTCATGGTTGTTGACATCGTTGATGTTCTGCGACTTGAGCTGGTTGCGGTAGTTGTTGATTTCGTTCTCGATGTTGAAGGTACGGTTGACATCGAAGGACTCCTTACGACCATTGAGCAGGCGGTTCATCTGCGTGAGAGCCTCGTCGGTGAGTTCCATCATCTGATGGATATGGTCGTACTGCTTCTCGGAGAAGTGATCCTGCTTGCCCTGGTACTTGCGTGAAATGGTGCGTGCGATGTTATAGTTGGCATCGCCGATAGACTCCAATTCAGAAATCTCGCGCAGCATGGCACGGATTTTAGCCTTGGTATCGTCGGAAAGGTGGGCATCGCTTACGGAGTCGAGATACTTGGCAATTTCGAGTTCCATATTATCGGAAATACCCTCGTACTTCTCGATGCGCGTAAAGAGCTTATTGAAATCGCCCGTCTGTGCATTCTTCTTGTTAGCCGTAGCCGAACTGGAGAGTTCGAGGAGGTCGCGCACCATGTGGAACATGCGCTGCATACGGTCGGAGAACAGCTGAATCTCCTTCTGGGCTTCGAGTACCGAGAGTTCGGGAGTCTTCATGAAACCAGCCGTAATGAAGTGCAGCCTAAAGTCCTCGTCCTCATCGACCTTCTTGGCTTTGATAACCCAGCAGACGAAACGCTCGATCTGCGGGATGAACCAAATGAGGATGCCCGTGTTAGCCACATTGAAACAGGTGTGGAAGGCAGCCAGTACGAAACTGAGCTTGGCAGCATTAGCCAGGAATGCCGCCGTACCCGCAACTTCCTTGGTCATGGTGGGGTCGTAACCCACGAAGCCGCATACCATATCGACGAAGGGGCGGAAGATGAAGAGAATCCAAATGACACCGAAGACATTGAAGAACATGTGTGCCAAGGCTGCACGGCGTGCCTGCGTATTAGCCGACATGGCAGCCAGATTGGAAGTGACGGTGGTACCGATGTTCTCACCCATGACGAGGGCAATACCCTGATAGATAGGCAGTACGCCCGACGAACAGAGAATCATGGTGATAGCCATGACGGCTGCCGACGACTGCACACAGAAGGTGAGGATGCCGCCCAAGAGCAGGAAGATGATGGTGGTGGAGAAAGAACTGGGGTCGAAGGAGGCGAAGAAATCGAGCACTGCCTGATTCTCGCCCAGATGCATGTCGATGCCCGTCTGTCGCAACGTTCCCAATCCCAAGAACATAAAGGAGATACCGAAGAGGAAATCGCCGATATAACGCTTCTGTTTATAGTAGATGAGAATGATGGCAATGAAGAAAGCGGGATAGACGAAGTCGGTGATGTTGAACGAGAAACCTGCCGACATGATCCATGCGGTGAGCGTAGTACCGATATTGGCACCCATGATGACGGAAATAGCCTGTGCCAACGTGAGCAGCCCCGCATTGACGAACGAAACCGTCATGACGGTGGTGGCGGTACTGGACTGCACGGAAGCGGTGACGAGCATACCCGTCAGCATTCCCGTGAAACGATTAGTGGTCATAGCTCCCAAGACATGGCGGAGCTGAGGGCCCGCCATCTTCTGCAAAGCCTCACTCATTGATTTCATACCGAACATCAAGAGGGCCAGCGAGCCAAGTAGTTTGAAAATAATCCAGATAGACATATATTATTCAATTTTTTTTGCTAAATTTGCAGCAGATATACTAATAACCAGAACGTTTATGGAACAAAAAGTCCTAATCCGTTGCAAAAATAATAAAAAAAATCTGAATTGCAACATTGGAAGCACACTTTCTGAAATTTTTTCTGAAAGCGGACTGGAAATGGAGTATGGTCCGATCTGTGCGAGAGTGAATAACAAGGTGGAGGGAATGCACTTCCAAGTGTTCCGCGACAAGGATGTGGAATTCCTTGATCTGACCAATGCATCAGCCCAGCGCACCTACACCCGTTCGCTGTTTTTCGTGCTGAACAAAGCAGCCCACGACCTGTGGCCCAACTGTACGGTGGTGATTGACATACCGGTGTCGAACGGCTATTATGTCGATATCAGGAGAGTGAAGGGTAAAGGGCGAAATGCAAATGACGATGTGATTACACCCGACGACGCCCACGACCTGCGCACGAGGATGCAGGAACTGATAGACGCAGCACTGCCCATACACCGACATGAAACCACCACGGAGGAAGCCATCAAGATGTTTGAGAAGATGGGCTCGAAGTCAAAAGCCAAACTGCTGAGAAGCTTGGGACGGCTCTATACCACCTATTATACACTGGACGGGTATGCCGACTATTACTATGGGGCGATGCTGACCAATACGTCGCAACTGAAACTGTTCGGACTGGAACCTTACTACGACGGACTGCTGCTGCGCATACCTTCGAGGGAAGACCCCTCGAAACTGGGTGCCTTTGTCCGGCAGTCGAAAATGTTTGAGATATTCAAGGAGCACCACGGATGGCAAGAGATACTGGGCATGCGCACGGTGGGCGACCTGAACGAAGCCATCGAGAGTGGGAAGGCGAACGCACTGATACAGGTGTCGGAAGCCCTGCAGGAGAAGAAATTCGGACAGATAGCCGACGAAATCAAACAGCGCCGTGGGGTGAAGATGGTGCTGATAGCGGGTCCGTCATCATCGGGTAAGACCACCACGTGTAAGCGATTGTCGGTACACTTGGCAGTGAACGGCATCCGACCGGTGGGCATTTCGCTGGATGATTATTTCGTGAGTCGCGACCGCACTCCGCGCGATGCCGACGGCGACTACGACTATGAGCATCTGCATGCACTGGACATCGAACTGCTGAACAATCAGATGAATGCGCTGATGAGGGGCGAGGAAGTGGAACTGCCGCGCTATAACTTCCATACCGGAAAGAGCGAGATGAGTGGACGCAAACTGCAACTGAAGGGCAACGAGGTGCTGGTGGTGGAGGGTATTCATGCGCTGAACCCCGAACTGACGGCACAGATACCGGAAGACCAGAAGTTCTACGTCTATGCATCGGCACTGACCACGATACTGCTGGACAACCACAACTATATTCCCACGACGGACAACCGACTGCTGCGCCGCATCGTTCGCGACTATAAATACCGTGGGGTGTCGGCACAGGACACCATACGCCGATGGCCGTCGGTGCGCAGGGGTGAGAACCGTTGGATATTCCCCTTCCAGGAGAATGCCGATGCGATGTTCAATACTGCCATGATGTTTGAGTTGGCAGTGATTCGTTCGCAAGCCATCCCCATATTGGAGCAGGTGCCCGAAAATTGTGTGGAGTATGCTGAGGCTTACCGATTACTGAAGTTCCTGCGGTACATCAAACCAATACCCGACACGCAGATTCCACCCACCTCACTGCTGAGGGAATTCTTAGGAGGAAGCTCGTTTGATTATTAAGGTTTCAGGTTTTAGGTTTCAGGTTTCAGGTTTGAAACTTGAATCTTGAAACTTGAAACTTGAAACAAAAAAAAAGGCTACGCAATCGCTGCGCAGCCTTTTCTCTATAAACACACAAATGAACAAAATATACTTAAGTTTTTATTTCACTAAGATATTAGTTCCGAACTTATTTAATTCCTGTAAGCAGGATTCTGGTAGTTAGCCTTCTCCTCGGCTGTCATTTGCAATGCGTCAATCTGACTCTGTGGAATAGGACGAAGGTAATTCTCAGGAGAGATTGTACGAGTAACAGTTTCAGGTGTATGATCGCCTGCTAACATACCACAGATGGTGTACTTACCAGCCAGGCGTGCCCAAGATTGTGTACGTACAAGATCAAGCCAGCGGTAACCCTCGCCAAAGAACTCACGTGCACGCTCCATCAGGATATAATCCAAATCGATTGTCTGAGGAGTCGCATCGGTTAGTTCCTGACTGAAGTCAGCCACATATTCACGGTCGCGATTCACATCATACTTCCACTTTCCAGCACGTGCACGAAGTACGTTCACTAATTCACGAGCCGTATAGCCACTCTGTGTCGTTGCACCCTTTACAGCAGCCTCGGCTGCAAGGAGATAAAGTTCTGAGAACTTAAGAATGTTATAAGGACGCGGAGAG
Organism: Prevotella sp. UBA2711; assembly: GCA_002354095.1. Taxonomy (GTDB): domain Bacteria; phylum Bacteroidota; class Bacteroidia; order Bacteroidales; family Bacteroidaceae; genus Prevotella. Next base: position 34,438 of record DEKX01000025.1, read on the forward strand.
TCTCCGTTTGGACGACCCAGTCCAGAACCATTGTCAGTACGATAGATACCATTCTTCCAGTTGTTCAGGTAGGCATAGCGGCTGATGCCAGTATAACCAATCACCCAGTCGGCACGACCAGGTAGCGTACCACCACCGACATTGCTCAAACCTGCTCCGTCAGGATAGTTTATGGTGAGACCCGTGTCATCAATAAAGGTAAGCACAGAATCGCCAGGTGCAATAGGCAGATTATTGGCATTGTATAATACTGCATAAGAGAGACCTGCGCGATCCCAGTTACCACGGAACTGATAGGCGAAAGTGCCATCAAAACGAGAGTCTTTGTCCTTGTCGGGGAACATGACGGTAGCCACTTCAATAGGTGTGGCCATTTCTTTCCAAGGACGGTCCTTGCCCTGTACGGCTTCACGCTGTACTGAACGTACTTTAGTCCATGTAGTAGCATCTGTGGAACTCTCAAGGAAAGTATAGTCCCAACGGCACATCCATCGAGCAAAGTTACCTGGGGCAACACCATTTGCCCAGTCGAAGTTAGTACCACCATCATAATAGGTGCTACTCTCGGTGTGGTCAGCATAGAGCACAATTTCGCTGTTACGGTCGTTAGGACCATAGTTTACGAGATAAAATGCCTCCTGTAAACTGAAGTTACCTGGGTTTTTAATACCCTCAACAGCAATGTCGTAGGCTTGCTGGAAATACCATGCGGCATCATGGCCATCAGGATCCGTACGAGTTGCCTCAGGATAGGTTGGGATATTATTCGGATTCTGCAACCACCAACCGTAAGTCAGGTAAGCCTTAGAGAGAACCAAGCGAGCAGCAGTCTTCGTAACGCCTCCAGTTATACGACCAGTCTCCGGAAGGTTTTCAACAGCCTCTTTAAGATCGGGAAAAATAGCCTTGGTATAGACCTCAGGCACTGTGTTGCGCGTGCTTATACGAGTAGCACTGGTATTGAACTTCAACTCACCAGCACCTAAGTCCAGAGGTACACCACCAAAAGTCTGTACCAATTGGAAATAATCATAGGCACGGAAGAAACGAGCCTCAGCCAACAAACTGGCACTGATGCCTGCTGTCTCGCCATTCTCTAACACACCACTGGCAGTATTAATATCAGCAAAAGCCAGATTCCACAACACGTCTGCACGGCAATTGGTAGAATTCAGTTCACCATTACCAGACATATCGATAGGCAGGTCGTTGCTATTTCCACCGTGGCCGAACGTATATTCGTCAGTACCTGTCTCATTAGCAATTAACCAGTAGCCATTACCCCAATAGTAGCGCAAGTTCGCATAAAGGGCCGTAATACCTGATTCGACTCCAGCTTCCGTCTTAAAATACTCTGGTGTATAGTTTTGGCGCGGAGTCTCATCCAGAATATTGCCGCATCCTGTCATTCCCAGACCGAGAGCCAGAATGCCAAATATTTTTTTAATACTATTATATTTCATAGTCGTATGATTTGGATTAGAATGTAATGTTTACACCAAGCAGATAGTTACGCGTTGTCGGGGTATTATAGCCCACAACAAGGAGACGAGACTTGTAGAACGAAGTCACAGCCTGATTCTCGTTACCATAGGAGTTGGTCTCAGGATCCATACCGCTTTCGCTGTGATATGGAGAAAACAGAACAAATGGATTCTGTACAGTTGCATAAACACGAGCTTTTGTTATGCCAACCTTCTTCAGCCAAGGCTGAGTAAAGTTATAACCCAGCGTGATGGTGCGTACCTTCAGATAGGAACCGCTGAAGTAGCCCAGCGAGTTACCATACTTTGGATTGTTGGAACTCTCAATACCACCTGGTTTGGGGTAGTCGTTGGTTGGATTGTCTTCTGTCCAGTAGTTCACATCGATATTGTTACGACGACCTGTGAGCATGTTCAGATAGCCTTGTGCACCATAAATGGTAGAAATGAGTTTACCACCATGACGGAACGAACCGACGATAGACAAATCGAAGTTCTTGTAGGCAACACGGGTATTAAAACCGCCTTCCCATGCGGGATCCATCTCAATAATCTGACGATCTGCCTCACCATAGGCTCGAGTTGGAGTCACACCGTCTGCCTCGTAGTCACCATTATACTTGATTTTAATCATACCTGCGTTTCCGCCAGGTTCTGCTACCTCACGAATACTTTCTTCATTAGTCTGCCAGATGCCAATCTTCTCATAGTCATAAACTACATTGATAGGATGACCCACGAACCACCAGTTGCTCTCATCGCGATCTGCACCAGAAGCCAGTTCAACGAGTTCGTTCTTGTTCGTATAGAAGTTGATGCCTGCATCCCATGTCCAACCGTTCAGGTTGTCGATAATCGTACCGTTCAACGAAATCTCAAGACCTTTATTTCGTGTCTTTCCGACATTGGCCATGTAACTTGATACACCGCCTGTTGCTGGCAGATTCACACTCATCAGCAAATTGTTAGTGTTCTGGATATAGTACTCGATAGTACCACTCAGGCGACCACTGAAGATAGAAAAATCAAGACCGAAGTTCCAAGTCTTAGAATACTCCCATCCGAGGTCGGCATTAGGCAACTCTGTTACATAGGTACCTACAGCATAGGTGGATCCGAAGTTGTAAGGACGGGTAGAAAGCTGACCAAATGTCTTATAAGGATTCACTGACTGGTTAGAGGTCTCGCCATAACCAATACGTAATTTCAGGTTGTCGAGCCACTTGACATTCTCCATGAACTTTTCGCGGCTAATGTTCCAACCAACGCTGACAGCGGGATAGGTGTGCCACTTGTGACCTTCAGCCAAGCGCGATGAAGCATCGGCACGTACAGCTACACTAAGCATGTAACGGTTATCGTAGTTGTACATCACACGACCCATCCAAGACATCAGGCCACTCTTATAGTAAACTTGATTAGCAGGATCAATGGTATAACTACCTGCCTGACCGATGTTAAAATACTGGAAAGCATCTGCTGGAATGTCCAGAGCAGAAACATGAGTCTGCTTATAAATAGTCTGTTCAGCCGAATAAAGAGCTGTCACATTGAGATTATGCTTGCCGAATGACTTATCATAGGTCAGCAGGTTTTCAATGGCCCAGTTCGTTGTAGACTGCTTTTGGGAGGTGGCACTGGATGAAGTGTTGTTTGTGTCACTAAACACCCCCACACCCTGATAGTGTCCATAGTCATTATGACGGTAGTTCAAACCCAGGTTAAGACGGTACTTTAGTCCTTCAACGCCAGGAATCTTAATTTCGCCATAAAGGTTGTTATATGTACCAAAGCCCAAGGTCTGATCCTTGTATTTGTCACCCAGATTACCAAGGCTCTCCCTAGAATATACCCATTGGGTATCACTTGCCATGTTTACACGTTCTTTCTGTGAACCATCTTCATTATAGGGATTGGCAATTGGTGTAGCACTCAGTGTGTTGTAAAGTCCGAGACTCGCACCATTAGTGACACTATAATTGGTATTGCTGGAGAATCCCACCTTTACGTACTTGCCAATCTCCTGATCAATGGCTGCATGGATGGCATAGCGGTTGAAATTCTGTCCAGGGATTACTGCCTCGTCACGATAGTACGAGATGCCAAAGTTATAACTTCCCTTTGAAGAACCACCACTGACACTGAGATCCTGATTGGTAGTAAAACCTGTTCTAAAGAGCATATCCTGCCAGTCTGTATCCACTGCACCTGGTTCACCCCATGCGATTTCGTCTGTACCATACTGGTATTTGTTGGCATAGGCACGCATCTTTGTGAACTGCTCTGCATTCATCATCGGATAGCGGTGGAAAAGTTTCTTCATGCCAACATAGGCATTGTAGGAAACTGTTGGTTTTTGCTCCTGATAGCCCTTGTGGGTTGTGATTAATATAACACCGTTAGCACCACGGGAACCGTAGATGGCAGTTGCAGAGGCATCTTTCAGAATATCCATCGACTTGATATTGTTTGGGTCAATATCGTTAATGCTTCCTGCGAAGGGAATACCGTCGAGTACAATCAGTGGGTCGTTACTTGCTGTCAACGAACGTGTACCACGAATACGAATCTGCATGGAAGCACCGGGTTTAGACGATGACTGCATCATTTCCACACCAGCAATACGTCCCTGAAGGGCATTAGTAATGTCGGCACCTGGAACCTCACGCACCACGTCTCCACGGATATTAGCAACAGAACCAGTAACGGCTTCACGACGTTGGGTACCATAACCGATAACCACAACTTCGTTTAGATTACGACCTTCCTGCTCCAATACTATTCTAATATTATTGCGCGCGGGAACTTCTTGAGTGACATAACCTACATAAGAGATAACAAGCGTAGCGCCAGAATTGGCTTTCAAGGAGAAGTTACCATCAATATCAGTAACGGCACCTGTACTACTGCCCTTAACCATTACAGTAGCACCAATCAGAGGTCCTTCAGAGTCACTGACGTTACCAGTAATCTCTTCAGACTGCTGTACAGCCATACCCTTCAGGGCATTGTCGGCATGTACCTGGGGGGGGGCAAATCAGACCTGCGAGGGCTAATATTCCCACCATGAGGGTAATTTTACATTTACACATAAATTAAAAATAAATAAAGTTAGAAGTAATGTTACGTGTTGCAAAGATAAAGAAAAATTTTTTAATATCCGTTTCTTTTTGTGTCAAAAACGTTTAAATTTGTTTCAGAAACTAAAATTGGTATAATTTGATATGTAAAATCTTAAAATCGTCGCACGAAATGCGGGCATGACGGCCTTGATGGTCCTGATCGCCATTGTTTCGGCGCACATATTGCAAGCCTTTTTCAGTGATGTAGACTTCGTCTACAAAGCCGATACCAAGGCGTTTCCCTTTAAATGGTGCAGATTTTGCTTTTGTAACTTCGTCTTTAGAAGACGAAATAACAAAGCCATCTTCACCCAAAACGCGATTTTCGTCGTGGGCTTTTTCATCGGCTGTGGCAAAGCTGACGACAACACCACTGCCTGCCAGCAGATATTCGTCGTCGGCCAATTTCAGCAGCGTGGCTCCGCCCTCAGGCCATGTGCTGCCGTCGGTGGCTCGGGCATCCCAGGGAAGGGTATAGAAATGACGACAGGTCAGCACGTTGTCGCCATCTTTGATAATGCGCTCCTTGTCCTGTTGGTCGAAGAGCAGTCCCCATGATGTAAGTTGAGGGCTGAGCGTTGTTAGTTGGCGGAGGAGGGCATAGGCTTCGGTGATGTTGTGGGTCTCTTTGCTGGAAGCTTGGTCGATGGCAAAGGGTGAGAAGCCAAGGGCATGGTGCTCGCCGTAGGCATAGAGTGCGCGGACACCACTGTTTTCGCAGCAGCGTGTCTCGGGAATAAAGAGTCGGTTGTTAGGCAGGGCATATTGATCAGCCCATCCCTTGAAGCCTGAGTCGTAGATGTCAGGAGCCAGCATGGCAAGTTGGGGCGCACCGGCATGCCAGTAGTCGATGAGGTGGGCGAGTGGTCCTGCCGACGGATATTGTCCTGGCTTGCGCCCACGACTGTTCATCGCTGCATTGACGTAAAGCGGCATCTGCGTATGTCGTCTGGCTGTCTCGCAGAGGCGACCGACATATTTCGCATAGTGGTATGCCATGAATTTCTCTTCGCCATAGATGTCGTTGCCAAAGTGTTGCCGCCACGTAGTCGGCTTGCTGATGCCCACCGTCTGATACAGTATGGTAGGGATGGGGGAGTCGTAAGCCTTCTCTGCCAAAGGCGAGTGGTCGCGGGCAGCTTCGAGCATCCCAATCTCGTTCTCCACCTGCAGCATGCTGACAACGTCGTTTCCTGTTGCTACGATGTGTTTGACCAAGGCTTCGAAAGCCTTATTGTCGGCTTGGAATACGTTTTCAGAGAAGCAGGAGGCTATCTCGAGGGGCTTGCCGTCGGCACGACAGGCACGGGGGAATCGCTTGGTGTCGCGCTTAAACCATAGTGGGGCATAGCACGACATAGAGTTCTTCCAAGCACCGAACCAGAGGAAAACGATTTTCAGATCGTTCTCCTTGGCTCGTTGGATGGTACGGTCAATGAGTGTGAAATCAAAACGTCCCTCTTCGGGTTCTATAAACTCCCAGTAGGCAGGCACCAGGACCGTGTTCAGTCCCAAGGTCTTCATGCGTGGAATAACCTCGTCAATATCTTCGACCGATGTCACAGCCGAGTTGCTCAGTTCGCCACCCAGAATGAACGGCAACTGCTGTCCCTGCAGGCTGATGCTGGCAGAGAGTATCGTGATGAAAAGTAGGATGCGTTTCATAGTTTTTTTATTGTTTATAATGTGTTATATTTGTTATTTACTTTGATGGACAAACTGACCGAAATACTTCAGGCAGATGTCGCGCCACTCACGGGCATTGGCCTCCTGAAGACTTAAACGTTCATCCACTTCGCGCCAACGCTGCTCATCTACATAATGGCGCATGAGGGTGTGCCATGTGTTGTGCATCGATTCCACGGCAATGACACCCTTGGTATAGTGGTATTGCAATGATTCCCATAGGGTGGAGCCGTCCTTCATCTTATAATCCCAGGGCACATGATGGAACCACAGGAGCAGGTTCTCAGGACACGTCTCCAACTTATTGTACTGCGAGGCATAGGGTTCGCGATACTGGCTGACGGCATTGGAACCTTGTGAGGTGCGGTCGAAACCAACACCATTCTTGTCGGCTTTGTGATAATAGACAGGGCACCACTCGATGGGGTATTCGGGTTTGAAACCGCCTGGGTCGGGACCGTAGTGATGGTCGAATTTGAAGATGTGATGCAGTCCGAGTGGCATCATATAGTTGACGCAGGCCTCGCGCGAGTCTTCCATGAACGCTGTCATGGTATTGACGAAAGTTTCGTCGGTCGTAAATGTCTGTTCGAGCCATTCGCGGGCTATCGCCTCGCTGCTGAGTTGTGGGTTCCATGCCAGACGTCCGAAGCAATACCAGTTGGCTTGTGCGAAATGATGACCGCACCAGTTGGTGTCCTTGCCGATATTGGCTACACCGGCAATACCCGTCAGCCACTGGGGTTCTACATAGTGGAAGAACTCCTTCCACATGGGAGCGAGATAGACCAGATGGGTTGATTGGCCGAGATATTCCATCGTGATTTGCAGTTCTGCCATATTAGGTGTCTCGCGAATCTGGTCGAAAATAGGACTGTAGGGTTCGCGGGGCTGGAAATCGAGTGGTCCGTTCTTGGTCTGCAGAATCACGTTCTTATGGAATTGTCCATCGAGGGGCTTGAATTCCGAAACAGCCTGTTTCACACGGTCTTCACCCTTATGGTTGGCACCGTAAACGAAGCAGCGCCACATCACAATACCACCGAAGGGTTCGAGCGCTTCTGCCAACATATTGGCACCATCGGCATGCGAACGTTGGTAATCACCAGGACCAGGCTGTCCTTCACTATTGGCTTTCACCAGGAAACCGCCGAAGTCGGGAATCAGTTTGTAGATTTCGCGAGCCTTACTCTTCCACCAGCGTGCTACCTTGGCATCTTTCGGGTCGGCAGTCGTGGTGTAACCCAGTGCCATGGGGGTGGCAAAATTGATGGAAAGATAGACGCGGATGCCGTATGGGCGCAGGATATCGGCTATCTTCTTCACTTCGCGCAAGTACTCCTTGGTGAGCATCTTAGGCGAAGCATTAACATTATTCAAAACTGAACCGTTGATGCCGATAGAGGCATTGGCACGGGCATATTCGCGGATGAGATTCTCGTCGAGATGGAACCATTCGAAGATGCTGTTGCCGGCATAGCCGCGCTCAATGCTGCCGTCTAGATTATCCCAATGGTTGAGCAGACGGAGTTTGAACTGCGGTTTCTGCGTCATGGGTTTGATAGGCGCATCGGTGGCTTGCAGTCGCAAAACCTCGTAAGCCCCATAAAGCAGTCCGATGGGGCGACGGGCGGTAATAGTGAGTTGGTCGTCATTACCACTGATGGTAAAACCTTCGTCGTCGGGCAGGGTAGGATCGAGCCGTAGCATGGCATGGGAACCGAGGAAGTGATTCTCGAGTTCGGTGATGGCAATACTGCTGGTTGGTGAACCTACAGGTCCCTCTACTTGTGCCTTACGGACAATGTCGTATCTCAGCCAAAGGCGGTGTCCGTCTTCGGCATACACGAAAGATGCTGCCAGTGCAGCGATGATAGTCAATAATAATTTTCTCATATATCTGTGGTTGTTTTGTTATCTTCTGCCATTACAAAGACAGACACGAGGCAAAACATTGCCGTTAAACATTGTCGGTATAAGCGGTACATCTCCAGTACGTTTGCTTACTTTTTCGAAGCGGTTAGAATATTCAGTTTGTGCTTAGGTGCCAAGACATTGCTTACCTTCTCGGTATACTCCGTGAGTTTGGCATTGACGGTGGCACGGATGTCACGGCTGGAAGCTCCGATTTGGAAGGCATACTGACCAGCCTCGGTAACCCACTGGCTGTTAGCCTCGTCGAACGAAGCCAGTTCGCGCTTCTGTATCTGGATGGTCAGTGTCTGCTTCTCACCGGGTTTCAGTTCGCGCGTCTTGGCGAAGCCCTTCAACTCATGACTGGGTTTTTCGATCTTGCCAGCAGGAGCAGCAACATAGACCTGAGCAATCTCCTTACCAGCTACCTTGCCCGTGTTCTTGACGGTGATGGAAACGGTGACCACATCACCGTTCACCTTAACGGCAGCATCGCTATATTCAAAAGTGGTATAGCTGAGACCGTAACCGAAGGGATAAGCCACATTCTTGTTGAAAGAGTCAAAATAGCGATAACCGACATAGATATCCTCCTCGTGGTTGGTATAGTCATAGCCGGGGAGAGCAGCCTTGTTGCCCTTAGCCTCTTGGAATGAGTAGAAATCGATGTTGCCAGGGAAGTTCTGGGTAGAAGGATGGTCGGTAGCGGCAATAGGCCATGTCATGGTGAGCTTAGCTGATGGATTCACCTTACCCGTCAGCAGGTCGGCAATGGAATTACCACCTTCCTCACCGGGTTGCCAAGCGCAGAGGATGGCATCAGGATAACCACTCCACGAAGCTGTCTCGATAACCGAACCGGAGTTGATAATCACGATAACTGGTTTGCCGGCAGCATGGAAGGCGTTGCAAACATCCTTGATAAGAGCCTGCTCCTCAGGGATGAGGTTGAACTCGGTGGCAATGTCGCGATCGACACCTTCGCCAGCCTGGCGGCCGATAGTTACAATGGCAGCATCGGCAGTCTTCACCTCATTATTAATACAGATAGGACTGATGCCGATTTCAGGATATTTCTGTTGTCCGAACATCTCCATCTGATACCACTTGGCAGGATGGCGCTCGGCTTGGAACTTAACCTTGGCAAAGTCGATATACTTGGTGTAAATCTCGCTAAGCGTCTTTGATGAGTTGATGCCTGCATTCTGGAGCCCCTTCACCATATCCACTACGTATGGGGGATGCACACAGCCAGAACCCGTACCGCCAGAGAAGAAATCGTAGGAATTCTCGCCAAACAGGGCTACCGTCTTGATGCTATTGTCTTTCCAAGGCAGTGCTCCGTTGTTCTTCAACAGTACGATGCCCTCGGTAGCACTCTGACGCGTGATGGCAGCATGTGCGGCGAAATCAGGCTTGTTGCTTGCAGGGTATTTGTGGAAACTTGGAGTCTTCACGATATATTCCAACATACGGCGAACGTTGCGGTCAACATCAGCGATATCAAGGGTTCCGTTCTTGACAGCAGCCACAATCTCGTCTGCCTGAGCAGGCTGACCTGGTTCCATCAGGTCGTTGCCGGCATGTACCTCACTGGCAGTGGTCAGTCCTTCACGGATACCAATCCAGTCAGTCATCACCATTCCTTTATAGCCCCAGTCGTCACGCAGAATACTGGTCAGCAAATCGTGATTTCCCATAGAATAGGTGCCGTTCACCTGATTATAGGAAGCCATGATGGTCCAAGGATTACTCTCGCGAACGGCAATTTCGAAGCCACGCAGATAGAGTTCGCGGGCAGCACGCTGGCTGACGCGCTCGTCAACACTGGTGCGGAGCGTCTCCTGTGAGTTGACGGCAAAGTGCTTAGCCGATACACCTGCCCCCTGGCTCTGTACGCCATGGATGTAGGCAGCAGCTATCTTACCCGTCAACAGAGGGTCTTCGCTATAGTATTCGAAGTTGCGACCGCAAAGAGGATTGCGATGCAGATTCATACCAGGACCCAGAATAACGTCGCAACGATACTCTTTCGTCTCCTTACCGATGGCTTCACCCACCTTGGCTACCAAATCGGTATTCCATGTAGAAGCCAAGCAGGAACCGATAGGGAATGCCGTGGCATAGTAAGTCTGATTGCTACCCTTGCGGATAGGGTCGATACGAACACCGGCAGGACCATCGGTCAATACCGTGGCGGGAATACCCAAGCGGGCAATTTCGGCAGTAGTACCGGCTGCACCAGGCACCAATTTGGCTTCGCCGCCTACGACAGCACCTGCGCTGAAGAAATTGTTGGCTCCGCCTACTAATAGTTTTGCTTTCTCTTCAAGGGTCATGGCTTTCAATACCTCGTCGATATTGTCGGCACGCAATTTGGGTTGTGCACTCATTGTTGTTGCAGTTAATAAGGCTATCAAGCCGAATAAAAATTTTTTAGTCATAGGGGTGTACGTTGTTAGTTATTGCGCAAAGGTAATGATTTTTATCCGACTGACCAAATTTCTTGTTATATTTTTGGTTTACATGATGATTATTAAAAAAAAAGAAGTACCTTTGCAGCCGATATTATTAATAAGGTATATAAACAATATAGAATTATGGCAAAGAAAGCATTACTTATGATTCTCGACGGATGGGGAATCGGTAAACATGGGAAAGGTGATGTGATTTACAACACCCCAACTCCGTATTTGGATTATCTGACGGCTGTATCAGCTCATTCTCAGTTACAGGCTTCTGGCGAAGACGTAGGTCTGCCCGATGGCCAGATGGGTAACTCTGAGGTAGGTCACTTGAATATCGGTGCCGGTCGCATCGTATATCAGGATTTGGTGAAAATCAATCGTGCCTGCAAGGACGGCTCTATCGTGGAGAATCCTCAGATAAAGGCAGCATATACATACGCTAAGGAGAATAACAAGAAACTCCATCTGATGGGTCTGACCTCTGACGGTGGTGTTCACTCTTCACTCGACCATCTCTTCAAGCTCATTGAGGTGGGTAAGCACTATGGTCTGAAGAATCAGACTTTCGTACATTGTTTCATGGACGGTCGTGACACAGACCCCCACTCTGGTAAGGGCTTCATCGAGCAGGTGCAGGCTGAGTGCGAGAAGAACGATGCAGCCATCGCTTCTATCGTAGGCCGTTTCTATGCCATGGACCGCGACAAGCGTTGGGAGCGCGTGAAGGAAGGCTACGACCTCATCGTGAAAGGTGTTGGTAAGCAGGCTACCGATATGGTGCAGGCTATGCAGGAAAGCTATGACGAGGGTGTGACCGACGAATTCATTAAACCTATCCACAATGCCAGTGTGAACGGTCTGATTGAAGAGGGCGATGTAGTCATCTTCATCAACTTCCGTAACGACCGCGCCAAGGAATTGACCATCGTGCTCACTCAGCAGGATATGGAGGAGCAGGGCATGAAGACCGTTCCCGGACTGCAGTACTACTGCATGACACCATACGATGCCTCGTTCACAGGCGTACACATTCTCTTCCCCAAAGAGAACGTAGAAGATACACTGGGCGAATACCTCTCCCGTCAGGGCAAGAAGCAGTTGCACACTGCCGAGACAGAGAAATATGCTCACGTCACCTTCTTCTTCAATGGTGGTCGCGAAGAGCCTTTCGAAGGCGAGGACCGCATTTTGGTTCCTTCTCCAAAGGTGGCTACCTACGACCTGAAGCCTGAGATGTCGGCTTATGAGGTGAAAGACAAGCTGGTGGCAGCCATCAATGAGAATAAGTATGACTTTATCGTTGTCAACTTCGCCAATGGCGACATGGTGGGTCATACAGGTGTCTATAACGCTATCGCCAAGGCTGTATGGGCTGTTGACCACTGCGTACAGGAAGTAATTGAGGCTGCCAAGGCCAACGATTACGAGGCTATCATCATTGCCGACCATGGTAATGCCGATAACGCCATCAATCCTGATGGTACTCCGAATACAGCTCACTCGCTGAATCCCGTACCCTTCATCTATGTCACCAACAACAACAGCGCCACCGTCAAGGATGGTCGCTTAGCTGATGTGGCTCCTTCCATTCTCCATATCATGGGATTAGAGCAGCCTGCCGATATGACGGGTGAGTGTCTGATTCAGGATTAATGGCAAAGGTAGAAATTGAGGCCTCGTGGAAGGCACAATTGCAGGGAGAATTTGAGAAATCGTACTTTGAGCAACTGACAACTGCCGTTCGTCAGGAGTATGCTCAAGGTACGTGCTATCCCCCTGGACGACTGATTTTCAATGCTTTTAATCTCTGTCCTTTTGACCGAGTGAAGGTAGTGATTGTAGGACAAGACCCGTATCACGAGCCCGGACAGGCGCATGGACTGAGTTTCTCGGTGCAGGACGGGGTGCCCTTTCCGCCTTCGTTACAGAATATCTTCAAGGAGATACAGAACGACCTTGGAACACCTATTCCGCCGACAGGCAATCTGACGCGGTGGGCCGAGCAGGGCGTGTTGTTGCTGAACGCTACGCTGACGGTGCGTGCTCATCAGGCTAACAGCCATAGCGCACTGGGTTGGCAGAAGTTTACCGATGCCACTTTGCAGGCGTTGGCTACGCAGCGCCAGCATGTCGTTTATATGCTTTGGGGCGGTTATGCGCGTTCGAAATCATACATGATTGACAAGCAGAAGAACCTTGTGCTGGAGTCGGTGCACCCGTCGCCTCTGAGCGCCAATCGCGGAGGCTGGTTCGGTCAGCATCAGTTCTCGCGTTGTAATGAATACTTGAAACAAAACGGCATAGAACCTATCGTATGGTAAATCCTGTTCCACCTATTTTGGAAGTTGGAGGCATCTTGATTTCCTCCGAGATTCTGACGGAATGCTTCTGTTGCGACTACGAGAAGTGTAAGGGCATTTGCTGTGTGGAAGGCGATGCCGGCGCACCTGTTACGATGGATGAGATAGCAGGTATCGAGGACTCGCTGGACACGGTTTGGCCCATGCTGTCGGCTTCGGCTCAGAGTGTCATCGACCGACAGGGGGTAGCCTACACAGACAAAGATGGCGACTTGGTGACGAGTATCGTGCGGGGCAAGGATTGTGTGTTTACGTGTTACGATGGCGACAATTGTCTTTGTGCACTGGAGAAAGTTTTTCGCGAGGGGAAGACGAAGTTTTGCAAACCCATCAGTTGTGCACTCTATCCGATTCGTGAAAAACGCTTTGACGGAGGACTTGTCGGTCTGAATTACAACCGCTGGGCGGTATGTGCCGATGCTGTCAAGAAGGGGAATGCATTGCGCTTGCGTGTCTATCAGTTTCTGAAGGAGCCGCTTATTCGTCGCTTTGGCGAAGCGTGGTATCAGGAACTGTGCGATGTAGCCAAGGAGTTTAACCTCGACGATACTCCGAAGGGCTGATTCCCACGTGTTCGCGGAAGTATTTCGAGAAGAACGACTGGTTGGGGAAATGCAGGTCGCGGGTGATTTCCTTGATACTCTTAGTTGAGTTTTTCAATAGTACGCGGATTTCCAACACGACGTAATTGTCAATCCACTCGTTGGGAGTCCGTTTGCTGATAAGTTTGACCACTTCGGACAGATATTTCGGAGTGACACAAAGTTGTTGGGCATACCAACTGACGCGGCGCTCCTGTCGGAAGTTCTTTTCCAGCAATCGGATGAATCGCGCAAAAAGCACATCATGACGCGTGGGCGATTTCTTTTCTTGTTGCTCTACACGCCAAATAACGTTGCTCATATCATAGAACATAGCCAACAGCAAGGCTTTTACGAGTTCTGCACGATAGTGGTGTGCCGTGTCGCTCATCTTTTCTCGGATGGTGTAGAAGTAATTGCTATACACCTGTATCTCTCGGGGCGTCAGTTGCACCACGGGGTTGTTCATCGAGAAGAGCAATAGCGACGACACATTCTGCACGTTTTGTACGAAGCCATGATAATACTGGGTGGTGAGCATGATGCACAGACATTCGAAATCGGGCGATGCTGTGATGTGGTTGACGATGTGTTGGTCGGAAATGAACAGCAGGTCGCCTGGCTTCACTTCACGCTTCTTTGTGTCGATGGTGTAGCTGGCATGACCGTGTTTGCACAAAGCCATGAGGATGAAGTTCATGCGGGTAGGACCGGTGGGGATGGGAGCGTCGGTTATGCGCTCAGTAAGTACCAGCCCTTCATCCATATATTCCGAGTGGCCCCAATGAATGGCCTCCTCGAGATGGGCATCCTTGATGTTGTGAACTTTGTTTACCATGTCTTTACGGGCAGTGTCTGTCCTGCTTTCAGTTTGAGTGTCTTGCGCTGACTATTATATAATAAGGTGACGGTGCCTGACTGCCTGGCCTTCATTTCGGCTCGGCGCACATGACCGCCTTTCCATTGGAAACTCAACTCAAAGCCGCCTCGGGCACAGAGTCCGCTGACGCTGCCTTCGCTCCACTCCTTGGGCAGGGCGGGCAACAGTTCGATGACCCAGTGATTCTTCTCTTCGGCATGCGACTGCATCAGCATTTCGCAAACACCAGCGGTACCACCGAAGTTGCCGTCGATTTGGAAGGGTGGGTGAGCATCCATCAGATTGGCATACGTGCCGCCTGCATGGCGGGTGCCTGGTCGTTGGTCGTCCTGTGCATCGGTGAAGGTCAGCAGCTTGCGGTATATTTGGTACGCTTTCTCGCCCTGATGCAGTCGTGCCCATAGGTTGATGCGCCATCCTGTGCTCCATCCCGTTGTCTCGTCGCCTTTCTGAATCAGGGTCTGTTTAGCGGCTTCACGCAGGCGGGCATCCTGCAGATGATGACCAGGATAGAGTCCGATGAGGTGCGACTGGTGTCGATGGCGTGGATCCTTGTCTTGCCAGTCGTAGTACCATTCATTGAGGTCGCCCTCCTTGCCTATGGTGTAGGGGTGCAGTCGCTTGAGAGCAGTTTTGTAGGCGGTGACATTATCATCGCACAGGGGACCTGCCTTTACAACGCCTTCCAGCAGTTCGCGGATGATGGCGAGGTCAGCCGTTCCGCCATAGCAGGTCATGCCGTGGTAGCCCTTGTCGGTGATGTATTCGTTTTCGGGCGAAGTACTGGGGGCGGTGATGAGTTCCTTGGGGGTCTTTGGATTGGGAATGAGCCATCCGAGACAGAAGTCGGCTGCGCCCTTCATCAGCGGATAGGCAGTCGTGCGCAGGTATTTCTTGTCTTGCGTGAACAGGTAGCGCTCCCACAAGGCGGTTACCAGCCATGCACCGCCCAGGTTGAAGTTAGCCCATTCCGGCCATTCGCGTTTCTCGCCCGTGGGATTGGTCATCGCCCAGAGGTCGCTATTGTGGCTTGAGCACCATCCGCGGTTAATGCCGTAGTAGTTCTGGGCGGTATATTTGCCGTTCTCTGCCAGTGCTTGGATGAATCCGTCGAGCGGCATCGCCATCTCTTGCAGGTTGGCTACGAAGGCAGGCCAGTAGTTCTCTTCGAGGTTGATGTTCACGGTGTAGTTACCTCTCCATGGCGACCAGAGGTAAGGGGTCCACAATCCTTGTAGGTTGGCAGGTACACCAGGAGTTCGGCTGCAACTGATCAGCAAGTAGCGTCCGTATTGGAAATAGAGGGTTTCCAGATATTGTGGGTGCAGCCCTTCTTTCAGCAGGCGGTCGGTGGCGGTGTCCCGTATGTCGTCATGGCATGGCGGTGCACCTAACTGTAGCTTCACGCGGTCGTAGAGGTGCTGGTAATCTGCGATATGGCGCTGGCGGAATTGTTCGTAGCTGAAGTTCTGGGTATGCCAGATGTCGTCGGTGGCACGCTCCAGATAGGGAGCCATCTCGCGGACGGGATGCTTATCGAATCCGTTGAAACTAGTCTCGTTGACAATGTAAATCACGGCCTCCTTACCTCCGCGGATGGTTAATGTTGAGTCGGCTGCCGTCACCTGTCCATCGGTCTTCACCTGCAGGATGGTGCAGAAATGGATACTTTCCTGTGGGTCGCCTACCGCATGTCCGGTCTGCGTCAGTTGGTTACCGCTGGCTTTCACCTGATGGGGAACCTGTGCGTTCATCACGATGCGACAGTTGATGCTGCCCGTCAGACGGATGGCTATCAGATTGTCGGGATGCGATGCAAAGTATTCGCGGGTCATCGTGCTCCCTGCGCGCGTGTACCTATCCGTAGCCAGTGCCTGGTCGATGTCAAGTTCCCTGCGGTAGTTGCCCATTGCCCCTTGATTGTCGTCGATGATATAGACATTGCCCAGAGGCTGGTAGAACTGCGAATTGGGACCCTGCACATGCAGTTGCAGCGAATCAGCCAACTTGTAATCATCGTTGAAGAGTGCCTCACGTATGCGCGGTATCCATTCGTGTGCGTCTTTATCTATTGTGCGGTCAACAGGTTTACCTGTCCATAGCGTGATGTCGTTCAGTTGCACCAGACACGTGTCCACGCCTCCGTACACCAGTGCACCGAGTTTCCCGTTGCCGATGGGCAACGACTCTTCGAAGTAGCGGGCAGGCTGCTCGTACCACAGCTTCATGGGTGCTTGCTCCTGTGCTATGGTCATCAGACTGCTTAGTATGATTGTGATGAATGTCAGTAATTTTCGTTCCATATATTTTTTAAGTTTTTAGCGTTTACAAATTCAAATTTTTGCTACCATTAAGGCTCTCAATTTTTTCTCTTAATGCCCGCAAAAATTCTCCTTAATGCGGGGCTGCGCACGCCTCTCAGGTCGATAGTGCAAAGGTACGAAAATTTCATGACTTCTCCAAATTTTATAGGGTCAGAATTTACACTTTTGAGCACCAAAATTTGCAGATGTTTTCAGTTTTCAGTTTTCAGTAACGAATGTGAGAACTTTGGGGCTAAACAAGTGTACTATTATATTATTATATATATAATATATATTTTATATATATAATAAAAGTTATTGGCACTCTAGTTTTCAATTTTTCTAACTGAAAACTGAAAACTGAAAACACATAGAAGAGTTACCCCTGTGTGTCCTAAGAACGTTGACAATTTTTGCCCATTTCATCGGGAAATCGGGGCATAAAAAACCCTGTTTGATATCCCATCAAACAGGGGGCTGAGTATAATAATAAAGATTGTTAAATGTGTATTTACGCATCAATATTAGCATAAGTGGCGTTTTTCTCGATGAATTCGCGACGTGGTTCAACATCGTCGCCCATCAGCATGGAGAAAATTTCGTCAGCCTCTGCTGCATTCTCAATTGAAACCTGCTTCAACAGACGGTTTTCAGGGTTCATGGTGGTCTCCCAAAGCTGTTCGGGGTTCATCTCACCAAGACCTTTGTAGCGCTGTGTGTGCAGTGCCTTATCATCGTCGCGTCCCTCCACATACTTGTCGATGAACGCCTGGCGCTGCTGCTCTGTATAGCAGTATTCCGAGAATTTCTTGTAGGTACACTTATAAAGCGGTGGGGTAGCAATGTAGAGGTGGCCGCCCTGAATTACCTGTGGCATAAAGCGATAGAATAGTGTCATGATGAGTGTGTCGATGTGTGAACCATCGACATCGGCATCGGTCATGATGATAATCTTGTCGTAACGCAGCTTGTCAATATTCGCCTCGCGGTCGCCTTCACCGTCAACACCAAAGCGTACACCAATTGACTGAATGATATTCATTACTGATTCAGCCTCGAACACACGGTGCCACTGTACTTTCTCTACGTTCAGAATCTTACCGCGCAAAGGCAGGATAGCCTGGAAATGGCGGTCGCGACCCTGCTTGGCAGAACCACCGGCGGAGTCACCCTCGACGAGGAATATCTCGCACTCTTTCGGGTCTTTATTCGAGCAGTCAGCCAGTTTACCAGGCAGACCGCCACCCGTCATGGGGTTTTTGCGCTGCACACTCTCGCGCGCCTTACGGGCAGCGATACGGGCTGTAGCAGCCAGCACCACCTTGTCGCAGATGAGTTTTGCCTCCTTGGGGTGTTCCTCCAGATAGTTGGCCAAAGCCTCACCTACGGCCTGCTGAACGGCACCAGCCACCTCGGAGTTGCCCAGTTTGGTCTTTGTCTGACCCTCGAACTGAGGTTCAGCCACCTTGATGCTGATTACTGCCGAAAGGCCCTCGCGGAAGTCTTCACCGGCAATCTCAATTTTCGCCTTCTCAATCTGCTTGCTGATCTGTGGATCCGCATCGGCATATTTCTTCAGTGTACGAGTCAGTGCCATGCGGAATCCCACCAAGTGCGTACCACCCTCGATGGTGTTGATATTGTTCACGTACGAGTGGATATTCTCGCTGTAATCGGTGTTATACATCACAGCCACCTCGATGGGGATGCCCTGCTTTTCGGTCTTCAGATAGATAACATCATCAAACAAATGCGTGCGGTGGCGATCCACGTAGCGCACAAACTCCTTCAGTCCGTCTTTGGCATGGAATACCTCAGGCTCCTTCAGATTGCCCTCCTCGTCAGGACGCAAGTCAGTGAGTGTGATGGTGATACCTGCGTTCAGGTATGCCAATTCGCGCATACGGCGGGCAATGATATCATACTTAAATTCTGTTGTCGTAAAGATGGTTCCGTCGGGCCAGAACTGCTGACGCGTACCTGTTTTATCCGTGTCACCAACAATCTTGACATCGTACAGCGGCTTACCCTTTTCGTATTCCTGCTGGTAGATGTGACCATTGCGGAAAACCTGCGACATCATGTGTGTCGAAAGGGCATTTACGCAAGATACACCCACACCGTGCAGACCACCGGAAACCTTGTAGCTGCCCTTGTCGAACTTACCACCGGCATGCAACACCGTCATGACCACCTCAAGGGCCGACTTGTGCATCTTCTCGTGCTCGTCAACAGGAATACCGCGTCCGTTGTCTTGTACGGTGATACTGTTATCTTCGTTAATAGTTACTTCGATATGCGTGCAATAGCCTGCCATTGCCTCGTCGATAGAGTTGTCAACAGTCTCGTTCACCAAGTGGTGCAAACCCTTCTCACTGATGTCGCCAATGTACATTGCAGGGCGCTTGCGCACAGCTTCTAATCCCTCGAGTACCTGAATATTACTCGCGGAATAATTGTTTTCTTTGTTAAGTTCTTCTGCCATTTTAAAAATAGTCCTTATTATCGTGCAAAGTTACAAAAAAAATAGTATTTAAACGAAGGAAAAGTGTATAAAAATATTAAAGGTTGCATTCCTTTTGAAATGCAACCTTTATATGCTTGGTTCATGTGAAATTTACGCAAGCGAATTGATGTGAGCCGACAGACTAGACTTGATATTGGCAGCCTTGTTCTTGTGGATGATGTTGGTCTTAGCCAGCTTGTCCAGCATCTTCTGTACTTTGGGGTACAGGGCAGCAGCCTCTTCTTTGTTAGTCATTGCGCGCAACTTGCGAACAGCGTTACGCATAGTCTTTGCATAATAGTGATTATGCTCTGCTCTTGATTTCTCCTGACGGATTCTCTTCAGGGATGATTTGTGATTTGCCATTTTTTTGAAAATTTTTTGTTGTTAATATTAAAGCTTATGGGTCTTACGTCTCCCGAAGGGCTGCCCTGGGCGGGTTATTACACCCTCCGCCACCGTTCCCCTTGCGAGTAGCACTTGGCTGTGCAGATGACGGATTTAAATGTTGGTAGTCCCTAGGAGAGTCGAACTCCTCTTTAGAGAATGAAAATCTCTCGTCCTAACCGATAGACGAAGGGACCAGTTGCTCTTTTTGCGGGTGCAAAGGTACTGCAATTTTTCCGTATATCAAAATTTTCTTGCGGAAAAATGATGTTTTTCCATGAATTTTGTGTAATTTCGCCCTCATGTTAGAGAAATCGGCAGCTATCGTGTTGCATACATTGAAGTATGGAGAGTCCCGAATCATTGTGGATATGTTCACGAGGAAATGGGGGCGTCTGTCGTTTATCGTACCTGTGCCTAAGAGCAGCAAATCGCGCTTGAAGAAACAGTATTTCCAGCCTCTGACGCTGTTGGAGATAGAGTGTGAGGTGCGTCCTCGGATGACGCTTCAAAAACTGAATGACGCGCGCTTGCTGTCGCCCTTTGTGTCCATTCCCATTTCGCCCGAAAAGTTGGCAATCTGCATGTTTCTTGCCGAGTTCCTCTATTATAGTCTGCGCTCCGAACAGCGTAATGAGCCCCTCTTTGAGTATATCACCGACTCCATTCAGTGGCTTGATGCTGCTACTGACGGCTATGCCAATTTCCACCTTACTTTCTTGATGCGTCTGTCACTTTTCTTGGGGTTCTATCCCAATTTGGAGTCCGATGGCGCCTGTTTTAATTTGCGCGAGGGGCGTTTTTGTGAGGAAGTGCCATCGCAGAGCGCCATTTTGCGCCCGGCTGAAGCCCAGATGATTCGATTGCTGATGCGTATGGATTTCCCCACGATGCATCTGTTCCGTTTCTCACGTCAAGACAGGAATCGCATTACCGATGTTTTGTTGCAGTATTATAAACTGCATCTGCCAGACTTCCCTGAAATGAAAAGTCTGGCAGTGCTTCAACAATTGTGGACCTGACAGGATCTATGAGAAAACAATAGTTCCCTGAATCGGTTCCTGAGGTGTGTCATTCTGCTGTGCAGGTTCCTCACCGCTGGCTTGACTATAGATGCTGTCCAGTATCTCGCGCGTACGTTTGTAAGTAGGTGTCTGCTCAACAGCTGAGATGACATCATCATTATCCAACTCGTCGGGACGGAACATATAAATATGTGGGCGGCGCTTGTAGCGCTTAGTAGAGCCCTCGTTACCATAGTAACGGTTACGGCGATCTTGTTTCTCAGCTTCGCGCTCCTGCTGTTCTGCAATACGGGTAGCCTCTTCCTGAGTATGACGTTTCAAGTGACCGTTCATGCCATCTACATTCTCGATACCGAAACCTGTGGCCAGAATGGTTACCTTCACCTTCTTGCCCAGTTCAGGATCGGTGGCAAGTCCCCACTTGATTTCGAAATCGCCGAATTTTGCCATGAATTCGTTCACGTCGTTCATTTCCTCCATCATCAGCGAATCCTTACCATCCTTCGTTCCTGCAAACGAAATGCTCAACAGAATCTTCTTGGAGTTGAAGACATCGTTATCATTGAGCAGCGGAGAGTTCAAGGCATCGTCAATAGCCTTACGCACACGACCTTCACCCTCGCCATATCCCGTTGACATGATGGCTACACCACCGTCTTTCAACACCGTCTTCACGTCGTTGAAGTCGAGGTTGATCAGTCCATGAACGGTAATAATTTCAGCAATAGACTTAGCAGCTACCGACAGGGTATCATCGGCCTTGCCAAAAGCATCGAGCACAGAAAGTTCGGGATATATCTCGCGCAGGCGTTCATTATTTATAACTAGCAGTGCATCCACATGCTTCGACATTTCCTCGACGCCATCCAAAGCCTGGTCAATCTTGCGGTCGCCCTCAAAACGGAACGGAATCGTGACAATACCAACAGTCAGGATACCCAGTTCCTTCGACACACGGGCAATGACAGGGGCAGCGCCTGTACCCGTACCACCACCCATACCAGCAGTGATAAACGCCATACGTGTGCCGTCACTCAACATTTTCTTAATGTCTTCGATACTTTCTTCTGCTGCAGCGCGTGCCTTTTCGGGTTTGTTACCAGCTCCTAATCCTTCCTTACCCAATTGCAGATGAACGGGCACGGGTGAATCATTCAGTGCCTGATTATCAGTATTGCAGAGCACGAAGGTCACATCGTGGATGCCTTCACGATACATGTGGTTGACGGCATTGCCGCCTCCGCCACCTACACCAATCACCTTGATGATGCTGTTCTCTTTCTCGGGTGCACCGAAATCCAGTAATACATTATCCATATACTAATCCTCCCTTTTATTCTTCTTCTTCAACCATTTTCTTACCAAACTCTTTCAAGCCTTTGAAAGCTTTGTTCCAGAAGCTGTTCTCTTTCTTGATACGGGCTTCTTCACGGGCTTTCTCCTCGGCTTCCTCACGAGCGATGCGCTCTTCCTCCTCGCGTTTCTGACGGGCTAATTCTTCAGCGCGTTTAACCTCGTCCACCGTACGCACCACACCTGCAGGGGTCTCTCCCGGTTGACGCGCTTTGCGCTGGTCAAGAGTAGCAGCGGGCTGTGGCTGTTTTTGGGCGAACAGGTCTTGGTTGGGATCTATCTCCTGACCGGCACAATTGATGTCGCCTTTGGCCAACAGTCCCAGTACGGTATTCATGCTACCGTCCTTGGCTGTAATCTCGGGGAGATTGGAAATGATGGTCGGCGTGACAAACTTAGCCGTGCGTATCTTGTCGATGTGGGTATAGGCAGCAAAGGCTTTCTCCATGTTCGGCATATTTGCACCGCCACCCGTCAGAATGATACCGCCCAGCAGCTTGTCGCAGAGTTCCTCGGGAATCTGGCACCATACATTGGCGATAATTTCCTCCAAACGGCCCTCAACAATCTCAATGAACTTCCGACTTTCCACCTGACGGTCTTGGTCGATGGAGTATTTCAGATTGTTGTCAATATCATTATTATCGGTCAGTGCATTGGCATATTTCAGTTTCATCTTTTCGGCATCGCGCTCTTCCATCTGCAGGGATGCAATATCCTTAGTGATATTGTTTCCGCCCAGTGGAATTACTGCCAAGTGGCGCAGCACATTCTTTGAATAGACACTGACGGTGGTTGTGTCGGCACCTAAGTCAACCAAGGCACAACCAGAACGCTTCTCAGTCTCGGTGAGCACACAGTCGGCAAGGGCACGTGGTGCGAGATACATTTCTGCAACACTGACGTTGGCAGCCTCAAAACAAAGGTTGAGGTTCTTGTAGAATGCCCTACGCTGAAGGATATTCAGGAAGTTGCCTTCGATGTGGTTGCACTGAATACCGACAGGGTCCAGTTGATACTGTGAATCGACTTTATATTCCTGAACAGCAGCGTCCAGTATCTCCTGATCGGGATATTTCATGTTGCGGTTGGCATCCATCAGTTCAATGACCATATCTTGGGTTACCACTGTATCAGCGGGTAATTCCTTTGAAATGACATTGCGAATAGAGCGTATTGACTGACCGCCAACTCCTACATAAACCTGTGTGATAGCCGTTTTGAGCTGTTTCTCCAGTTTAGCGATAATGGAAGAAAGACATTGGGCGGTCTTGTCGATGTTGTAAACATACCCCTTGCGGATGAAAGACGATGACTCTTCTTTCACCACAGCCAGTACTTGAATACTGCCGTCAAGGTTCTTCTTTCCTGCGATACCGGTCATCTTTGATGACCCCAGTTCGATAGCAACGATAAATTCTTTTGGCATCTTACTTTTAAATATTTTTATTTCCTTTTTTCCTCTTCTTGCAAATAATCTGGTTGTCGAATTCCAGATTGATATAGCTGTACTTATTCCATCCTGCCTCGCTAAGACCATAGCGGTAGAACTTTTCAAGGCGGTTGAGTTTTCTCTGTATATTGACAGGACTGCCCAGATAGACAATATGGTCACCAATACGTGGAACTACCTCCACCGTTCCGTCTTCGAGCACGTTGAGTTGTTCTATCTGATGGTGCCACAAAGGACTCTTAAGAATGAAACTGCCCAGACGGGCAAGCTTTTTCTGTGCATAAGCCCTACTGATATGCCCCGTGGCAATTACTAAATCGCTGACATAGCGTGTGTTAGGCATAACCTGACCATGGGCATCCACATAATAGTCTTCACCATTCAGAGCTTTGACTCTGACAACGGGAAGTCGCTGCGTGAGATTGATTCTGATATGTCCGCCTTGTGTCTTATAGCATTCAGCTGTTTCTACAAAGGGATTCTTGCGGATGGCTTCTTCTATCTTGCGCACATCAATCTGCTTCATAGGTTGACCTTGCGGAAAGATTTTAGCCTTCGTCAGTTGTTGCTTAATCTCGTCAACTCCCAGGAATCCATCAACCTTACTGTCTTGGATATTGATATCCACTTGGGTGCATACTGCCTGTTGGTCGTCAGGCTTGTTGAAAGCGGTGACGGCTAAGAACAGATAGCATGCCAGTGCGACATCTGTCACGATAAGGGCTGATTTCTTCCAGTTGTATATCATACTTTGTTTTCTAAAATCTTTGTTATTTGTGGCACTTGGTTGTCAAGATCGCCAGCTCCGAGTATAATAAGTACGTCGAAATCATGACCTTTAACGAAGTCGAGTACATCGGCCTTGCGAATGATTTGCTTCTCAATGCCCGGGCGCAGATGGTCGTATATCAGTGCCGATGAAACACCCTCAATGGGAAGTTCACGGGCAGGATATATCTCTGTCAGTACGACTTCATCGAGCAGACTCAGTGCATCAGCGAAATCTTTATAGAAATCGCGGGTGCGGGTGTACAGATGGGGTTGGAAGATGGCTGTTATCTTCCTGTTGCGATATAATTCACGAATGCTCTTGGCACTCTGGTATATCTCCTTGGGGTGGTGAGCGTAGTCGCTTAGGAACACCAGTTTGTCGTTCTTGATCTTGAAATCAAAACGACGGTCCACACCTTTGAAGGTCATCATACCCAAACGTAGTTCGTCGGCAGTACATCCTGCCAGTTGTGCCATAGCCATTGCCGCAATACCATTCTCGATATTGATGGGAATGGGCTGGCCTAATTGAATGTTTTTGACACATTCAATGGGTGAGATGAAATCGAAGGTTATCTCACCATTCTCAATAACAATGTTTTCGGCATGGAAATCGCCTTCATGGAGCGCATAATCATAGCGACGCACCCCTTCCTGCAGGTGTTCTTTCATTTCCAATCCGCGATGAATAATCAATGCTCCTTCGGGTTGAATGAGCTCGGTATAATGGCGGAAACTTTCCAGATAAGCCTCCTTTGTACCATAGATATCCAAGTGGTCGGGGTCAGTTGCGGTGATCACGGTCATCCAGGGGCGCAACCAGTGGAAGGAACGGTCGAATTCATCGGCTTCAATGACGACATAGTCAGAATCCGACAGGATATAGTTAGTGCCGTAATTCTTGGAAATACCTCCCAAGAAGGCGTTGCAGTCCAAATGACTCTGGTGCATGATATGGGCACACATGGTGGAAGTAGTTGTCTTGCCATGGGTACCGGCTACACAAAGTCCTTTGTGCTCGCGTGTCAGTGTACCCAGCACTTGTGCCCGCTTCTGTATCTCAAAACCATGTTGGCGGAAATATTGCAGTTCCTGATGTTCTGCAGGAATAGCGGGTGTATAGATAATCAGACAAGACTCTGGTTTTTTGCATGCTACGGGAATCTCGTCAATGTTTTCTTCGTAGTGAATGAGCATGCCTTCCTTCTCCAACTGACGCGTGAGGTCACTTGGGGTCTTGTCATAACCGCCAACCACCAGTCCCCGACTGATGAAGTAGCGGGCAATGGCGCTCATTCCGATGCCGCCTGCACCGACGAAATAGACTGCTTTGATATCTTTAATTTCCATTATTTGCTAATTTGATGACTTCTTTGGCTATAATGTCTGCCGAATCGGGCAGTGCCAACTTGAGGATATTCTGTTTGAGTGAATCCAGTTTGTTGCTGTCACCGACTGTTTCAATAGCCAGTGAAAGGAGCTGGTCAGGAGCCTCACTGTCCTTCACATAAAGCGCAGCGTCCACATTGACAAGTGCCATGGCGTTTTTGGTCTGGTGGTCTTCTGCAACGTTGGGACTTGGTACTAAGATGACGGGTTTGCCAATCAGACAGAATTCAGAGATACTGCTGGCTCCTGCGCGACTGATAACCAAATCGGCAGCTTTGTAGGCTACTCCCATGTCACTGATGAAATCAGAAACTACGAGGTTGGGTATTTGTGCCTCCATATTTGCCAATTGTGCCTTGATATCGCCATAATAGTATTTGCCAGTCTGCCAAATAAACTGCACATGACTGCTGTGCACCAAATCCAGGTGTTGCAACACACTTTCATTAATGGTTCTGGCACCCAGACTGCCACCTACCAACAGAATGGTTTTCTTCGTGGGGTCGAGTCCGAATGAACGGATGGCATCTTCACGGGTGACGGTGGTCTCTATCAGAGACTGTCTGACGGGATTGCCTGTCTTGATAATCTTATCGGCAGGAAAGAAACGCTCCATCCCGTCGTAGGCAACGCATATCTTGGCAGCTTTCTTGGCCAGAAGCTTGTTGGTAACACCTGCGTAGGAATTTTGTTCCTGAATCAGACAGGGGATTCCCATAGCGGCAGCTTTGTTGAGCGTAGGACCGCTGGCATAGCCACCGACACCTACGGCTACCTGTGGCTTAAACTCTTTGATAATCTTTTTGGCCATCTGCTGGCTCTTCCAAATCTTAAAGAGCACCTTAATGTTCTTCAGCAGATTCTTGCGGTCAAAACCACAAATCGGCAGACCCTTGATGTCGTAGCCTGCATTGGGAACACGTTGCATTTCCATACGTCCCAATGCACCTACAAATAATATCCTGGCATCAGGGCGCAGAGCCTTGACAGCATTAGCTATGGATATGGCTGGGAAGATGTGACCTCCCGTACCGCCTCCGCTGATGATGACCCTCAATTCGTTGTTCATATACCTTATTTATATAGTAATGTGCAAAAGTACTAATTATATTTCTTTTTGGCGAAAGTTACCCGATATTTTTTGTTTCTTCGGGTTCTTTTTTCATTTTAGCCGAACGGCTGATGCTCAAAATAGCGCCCACATAGGCACAGTTGATGATGGTAGATGTTCCTCCCTTGGAGATGAGTGGGAGTGGCTGACCTGTAACGGGAGCCAGTCCGACAGCCACCATCATGTTGAAAGTGGCTTGTATGACCAAAAGCAGTGCCAGTCCCATGACCAGGAATGCAGGGAAATTGTTTTCGCACCGACTCGCAATTCGGGCAGCCCTATAGAGTAGAATAACGTAAAGGAATACCACGAAGGATGCCCCAAGTAATCCTAACTCTTCAATCACAATGGCGAAAATGAAGTCAGAGAATGCCTGCGACAGGAAGTCACGTTCTACTGACTGGCCAGGTCCCTTGCCTATCACGTTACTCGAAACAATGGCAATATTGGCATGTGCCACCTGGGCATCTTTATCGAGATCGTATTCCATAGGAGTGGGGGCTGGTCTTCCAAATTTCTTGATACGACTCTTCCATGTGTCCGCACGGTGGAACATCTTCTCAATAAAATTCTTGCTCTTTTTGGGTTGATCTACTTTTTCAGTCTTGACCACTTCCGGTTCTTGGTCGTTGATGTCGTGACCTACCAGCATGACCAGAGATATGGCAAAAACACCTACGCATGCAATGACTGCAATCAGTTTGCCCAGTTGTTTTAAGGGAACCTGTCCGATAAACATCATCAGTAATACTACAACGAAGAGCATTGCGGCAGTCGAGAGGTTCTCTAAACCAATCAGAAAACAGGCTGTACCGGCAATCCAAAGTATCCATTTAAAGGCTTTCCTGTCGGCTCCGTTCTCACGTTGCATAGCGGCAAGAATCTGGGCTACTGCCAAGACAATGGTTCCTTTGGCTATTTCGGATGGTTGGAACGTAAATCCGAAAAGATTGATCCATCGACCTGCATCGCCTACTTTTGTTCCGGCAACGAGTACCCATAGCAGTGTCACCAGTGACAGCAGCATCAGGAAAGGCGTTAACAATTTGAAATAACGACAAGGAATATTGAGCGTAATGAGTGCTACTATAACACCCATGAAAATGGTAATAGCATGGTAGGCGATAGGGCCGATATAGTTCTGGCTTTTATAGGTCAGATTGCTGGAAGCCGAGAAGACTTCCACAATACTGATCATGCAGAGGAAGAAGAATACCATCCAGATGACCTTGTCTCCTTTGAATATATTGCCTATCTTCTTGTTCATTATTCTATAGATTTCTAACCAGTTCTTTGAATTGCTCGCCTCGGTCTTCCATATTCTTGAAAAGGTCGAAGCTGGCACAACAGGGCGATAGCAAAACGGTCATGCCTGGTTCGGCCATTTCGTAGCAGGCCTCCACACACTCTTTCATAGAGTGAGTATCGCGAACAGGAATACCCAGGTTGTCGAAATTGTCATGCAATTTCTGGTTATCGGCACCCAGATAGACTAATCCTGCACATTTCTCCTTTACCAGTGGTTTGATGGGTTCATAATCGTTACCTTTATCCTTTCCGCCGATAATGAGAATGGTCTTTGTCTTCATGGATTCCAGTGCATACCAGCATGCATCAACGTTGGTTGCCTTAGAGTCGTTGATGTATTGAACACCCCGCACGGTGCATACTTTCTCCAAACGGTGCTCAACACCAGGGAAGTCGCTCAGTGACTGGCGAATGACATCCTTCTTGATTCCTGCAATATCGGAGGCGATACCTGCTGCCAATGAGTTGTAGATATTGTGTTTACCCGTCAAGCTGAGGTTCTCCTGTTCCATATTGAATGGTTCGGGACTCTCAATTTTATACATTCCTTCTTCTATATATCCAATACTTCCTTTTTCTTTGAGCTCTGAGAAAGGATATTGGATAGATTGGATGTCGTATTTCTCCAATTCTTTCTTGATGATGGGGTCATCGTTCCAATAGATGAAGGCATCTTTGGGTGTCTGATTCTGTATGATACGCATCTTGGCATCGACATAGTTCTGCATGCAGAAGTCGTAACGGTCTAGATGATCGGGGGTGATATTCAGCAGAATGGCAATGTTGGCACGGAAGTCGTACATGTTATCCAACTGGAATGAACTTAGTTCGATAATGTAGTATTCATGTGGGTCTTCTGCTACCTGTAAAGCCAAAGAATTACCGATATTACCAGCTAATCCTGCATCGTAGCCTGCTTCCTTGAAAATATGGTAAATCAGACTGGTTGTCGTGGTCTTTCCATTAGAACCTGTGATACAGATCATTTTGGAGTTGGTATAGCGACCGGCAAATTCTATTTCGCTGATGATATGAATACCTTTCTCCTTGATTTTAACAATCATAGGGGCTGTATCAGGAATACCCGGACTCTTGATAATCTCGTCAGCATTTAAGATTTTTTCTTCTGTGTGATGGCCCTCCTCCCATTCTATCTGGTGGTTGTCCATCAATTTCTTATACTTCTCGTTAATCTTCGACATGTCACTGACAAACACGTCGAAGCCTTCCTTCTTTGCGAGAACAGCAGCTCCAGCACCGCTTTCTCCTGCTCCTAATATGACGATTCTGCTCATCTTATCTTCAATGTTATAATGGTGATTGCAACTAATATAATGGTGGTAATCCAAAAACGTACCGTGATCTTTGACTCATGGAATGGGCGATGAGGCCATCCCTTTAAGATATAGGTGCTCGTGGCATCCAATTGGGAATCCAGCTTTCGGAATGTGTCATGGATAGGTGTGGCACGGAAAACGCGTACGCGCTTGCCTTTCCGTTTCTGAATCTTAAACCATTGCGTCTGAATAATAACGCTCAGACTTTCTACAAAGAAAATACCACAGAGGATGGGGAGTAATAACTCCTTATGCACAATGACTGCACAGACTCCTATAATGCCTCCAATAGTAAGCGAACCGGTGTCGCCCATGAATACTTGGGCAGGATAGGCATTATACCACAGGAAACCAATCATGGCACCTACAAAGGCACTAAGAAATACTACCAGTTCTTGTGAACCAGGAATATACATGATGTCGAAATAGGCGGCATAGACTATGTGACTGCTGACATAGGCAAATATTAGCAGCGCTACTCCGATGATGGCGGAGTTCCCTGCGCACATGCCGTCCATACCGTCATTAAGATTGGCTCCGTTGCTGACAGCTGTCACTACAAAGATGGTCATCAGTACAAACAGAATCCATCCTGCGGCAACTTTATATTCTCCACAAAACGACATGATGTCGGAATAGCTCAGATTGTGGTTTTTGTAGAACGGGATAGTAGTCTGCAGCGATTTGACGTTCTCTGCTTTATGCTTGACCACCATTTCCTTTTGTTGTTGATGCTGTTGGGGGTTGGCTATGTATTCGCGGACTACAGCATCAGGACTGAGCCATAGGGTGATTCCAACAATAAAACCGATAGAGACCTGTCCGATGATTTTGTATTTCCCCTTCAGACCTTCTTTGTTCTTTCTGAAAATTTTGATGTAATCATCCATAAAACCAAGGAATCCCAACCAAACAGTTGTGATAATCATCAGCAGCAGATAGATGTTACGCATGCGTCCTAACAGCAATACAGGTACAAGGATAGCCACAATGATGATGATGCCTCCCATAGTAGGAACTCCTTTCTTCTCGACACCGAATGGGTCGATATTCGGATCACGTGCTGTTTCTGAGATGTTGCGTCGTTTCATCCATTTAATGAAGTGTTCGCCAAACCACGCAGAAATCAGCAGCGAAAGAATCAGTGCCAACAAAGCACGGAAGGAGATATACGACCAGATATGTGCACCTGGTATGTTGAATTGCTCTAAGAATCTAAACAGATAGTACAGCATAATGTCGAGTTATTTCGTTATATCGATTCAAATATTTCCCTTACTACTTCTCTGTCGTCAAAGTGATGTTTCACTCCTTTGACTTCTTGATAGTCTTCATGACCTTTTCCTGCAATCAAGATGACATCGCCTTTTTGAGCCATCATACATGCGGTACGGATGGCTTCTTTACGGTCAGTGATGCTGATGGTCTTTTTCCTTTGTTGGGCGTTAAGTCCCTCCAGCATGTCATTGATGATGTCTTGAGGCTCCTCAAATCGGGGATTGTCGCTGGTAATGATGACTCGGTCACTCTGCTTGGCAGCCTCTTGTGCCATCAACGGGCGTTTGCCTTTGTCCCTGTTGCCTCCAGCTCCGCAAACGGTAATAACCTGTCCGCTTTTACCTTCCAATACCTCATGAATGGCATTAAGCACGTTTTCCAGTGCGTCGGGTGTGTGTGCATAGTCCACGATGGCAGTTACGCCTTCTTTGGAGCGAATAGGTTCCAAACGTCCGGCAACACTTTTCAGGGTACTTAATATCACTAAGATGTCTTCTGGTTTTTTCCCCAACATAACGGCAGCTCCATAAACGGCAAGAAGATTGCTGACATTGAATTTGCCAATAAACTGCACACCGACCTCTCTGCCGTCTATTTCAAGATACATGCCTTCGAAATGACATTCTATAATACGAGCTCTGAAGTCAGCCATTGAACGGATGGAGTAGGTCTTGATTTCCGCCTTGCAGTTCTGTACCATGACATTGCCGTTTTTGTCGTCGGCATTGGTAATGGCAAATGCTTCCTTGCTGAGTCCGTCAAAGAATGCTTTCTTGGCATCTCGGTAATTCTCAAATGTTTTATGATAATCCAAGTGGTCACGTGTCAGATTAGTGAATATGCCACCTGCAAATGTCAGTCCGCCAATGCGCTTTTGAGCAATTGCATGGCTGGAACATTCCATAAACGCATACTCGCACCCCGCTTCTACCATTCTGCTGAGCAGATGATTCAGCTCAATGGGGTCTGGGGTGGTATGGTCAGCAGGAATAGCTTCTTCTTCGATATAATTGCAGACAGTAGAAAGCAATCCGCACCGGTGTCCGAACTTGCGGAACATATTATATAATAAGGTGGCAATAGTGGTTTTTCCGTTTGTGCCGGTTACGCCTACTAATTTCAGTTTCAAAGAAGGCTCACCGTAAAAGACGGTTGCCACAGGACCTACAGCATCTTCTGTTGATGCCACTTGCACATAAGTGACACCTTCCTTTCTTTCCTCTGGCAAGTCTTCGCAAAGAATGGCAGCGGCTCCCAGCTCCAATGCTTTTGGAATGAATTGATGCCCGTCTGTCTGTGTACCTTTTATGGCCACAAACAAGTGTCCCTTCTCTATTTTACGAGAATCAATGTTGACTCCTGTAATATCGATGTGGTCATCACCAATTATACAGCCTGGATTCACGTACTTCAACAGTTCACTTAGTATCATAATTCTATAGTTTTGTTTATTCTAAACTCAAGATGCACTCGCTTCCCTCCACAATCTGTTTGCCTGAAGGATAGCTTTGACTTTTTACTTTTCCCCGACCATACAGTCGAACTTTCAATCCCTGGCTTTCCAGCAAGAAAACAGCATCTTTTGCACCCATACCTATTACGTTAGGAGTAATGCCTTTTTCAATTTGCTGTTTTTGCAAGGTTACCATGCCTGCCTGTCGCTCTGCTTTACCCCAGATAGGGTTACCGTTAGCGTATGAACCTCCCCATGACTGGTTGGTCTTAATTCCTAAATGTTTCAGGACATATTCGGCCTCCAAGATATCTCCGTCTTTTACATCAGGTATGCTAATTGAGGTGGTATCATGGGCATCCTTCACATCTAATTTCAGATTTCTTGCCATGACGCCTTCGGCAATGTGGTGGAATACGACACCGCTCATACCGCCGCCTGAAGCAGGAAGACCTGATTTTTTCAGACAAACGATGCAGGAATATCTAGGCTTGTCAGCAGGAAAATATCCAGCAAACGACAACCAGTATTTGACGACACCGGTTTTATATCCACCTCCTTCTGCAATTTGAGCCGTACCTGTTTTGCCGGCTACTTTAAACATACGTGAACCGGCTTTCCTTCCCAATCCTTGGCTGACCACATGTTCCAAGATGGTTTGCATGGTCTTGATGGTTTGCGGTTTGGCAATCCTGCGCTCCATCACCTTTTCGGGTTGGAATTCTGCTACAACTTTTCCGTCTTTCATAATGCTTTTTACAAAACGCGGGCGCATCATGATACCATTATTAGCAATGGCATTATAGAAAGTTACCGTTGAAATCGGTGGTATTTGAGTCTCGTATCCGATTGACATCCAAGGAAGGGCTGTCTTGCTCCAGTTGGTCCAATGTCCGTATTTGTCTTTTTCCGGCATACGGATATGTGGGCGTGCATAACCTTTAATGGGAAGTTTGAGATCTGCAGCCAGTCCTGTGCGATAGATGCCTTCTATGAATTTTTCGGGTCTGTTGCCATACTTGTCATCAATGATACGGCTCACGCCAATGTTGGAACTGACTTCCAGGATTCTGGGGAGTGAGATGGTACCATACCCACCTCGACGCCAGTTGTGATCTTTCATCTCGCGCCCGTGCATGGGATAAACGCCACCACCCGTATTAACCATATAGGAAGTGTCCACCACTCCGTCATCCAAGGCTACCAGCATAGAAGCTGTCTTGAATACAGAACCGGGTTCGCGCAAATCGGCCACAGCATTATTTTTTACTTCTCGGTATTCCCCGTCAGGACAGCGTGTCATGTTGACAATAGCCTTGATGTCGCCTGTTTCAACTTCCATGAGTATGGCTACTCCAAGGTCACCGCCAATCAGTTTTAATTCTTCAATGACAGCCCTTTCCGCCAAGTCTTGCATATTCACATCAATGGTGGTTACAATGTCACAACCGTCTATAGGGAGTATGATGGGAATGTTCATGTATTTATTCAGCACCTTACGGCGGTTTGTCAAACCGGGTGTACCACGCAGGATGGAATCAAAGGCTAACTCAAGTCCTTGGCGGGCACTGTCTTTGGCACCAAACAGAGAGCCGATGGTACGTTCACCCAATGAGCCGAAGGGGCGGCGGCGCGCATTAAACTCTTCATAATGGAAGCCTCCTTTGTATTTCGACAGATTGAAAACGGGCAGTTGCTTCACCTCAGTGAATGTGTTGTAATTGATGCGACGAGGCCAGATGGGCCAGTTTTGTGACATCTTTTTATGCCCTTCCTCCAAATGCTGCTTGAATTCCTCAGCTGTCTTGGAAGGGAAAATCTCATGGAGTCCCATGCAGATAGAGTCAACCTTCAAGTTCCAAAGGGAGTCTTTCTTTTCGCCTCCAGCCTTGAAGTCCATGTAAATCTTATACTCTGGAATAGAGGTTGCCATCAATTGCCCGTCACAACTGAGAATATTTCCTCGTTTGGGCTTTACGCTGACGCTGTCGCGTTTCAGACGGTCGGCTACTTCTGTCCAGTATTGTTTCTTGGCCGTCATGATATAGAAGGCTTTGCCAACAACGGCAAATCCTAAAAGGGTAAGCACTACAGCAATCAGCATGTAGCGTGGCATTACTTTATCGTTGTCAAATTTACTCATGACGTTATTCCTATTCTGGTATTTGTATAATGTAAGGAGGCTGGTCAGCTATGTGCAACAGCGAGTCCTTGTTTTGTCTTAATATATCCAATACGTGGCTTTCGCGACATTTCTCAGTCAATGTGCTGGAAGCTGCAAGTGCTTTATTCTTGGCATCCTTTAACTGTGTCTCCAAACGGTCTATAGCCTGCATGTCTTGTTGGCACTGATAGCGGAATGCTACATAGACAATTGTGAAAGCCACAATAAGGACAAACAGCCAGATTTGCGAGCGTACCATTTGCGCATTAAGAATGTCACCGCCAAGGATTGTCCTCAGATTGACTTGCTGAGAAGGTCGGGGATCCTCTTCACTCGCAGTCTCTTTGATCTTCTTGATGGTTTCCTGAAGGACTTTCTCACTGTCGTCTTTCGAAGTTTCCGGCAGGATGTTGTCCTCTAAGGCGTCGTTGTTTCCGACGGAATCTGTCATATGTTGTTCTTTGTCCTTCATATCAATCATATTTTTTCAGCAATTCTAAGTTTAGCACTCCTGCTTCGGGGATTATTCTGTAATTCGTTCTCATCAGGTGTTATCACCTTGTTGTTGATGAGGCGGAGTGGACTGGAAATACGACCAAAGAAATCATGTTCTATCTTGCCTTCCGTATTCCCAGCTTTCATGACATTCTTTACCATCCTGTCCTCCAGTGAATGATAGGTGATAACGCTGAGACGCCCTCCTTTCTTTAAGAGCAGACACGCCCCATTCAGCATGTCTCTGAGTGCATCCATCTCGTGATTGACTTCTATCCGCAGAGCCTGAAATAGTTTTGCAAGGTCCTTTTTCTCTTTTTCAGAACGGAGCAGTTTCTCGGTGACAGTCATGAGGTCGCCAGTTGTGTCAATCCTTTTTTGTTGTCTGCTGGTTACAATAGCCGAAGCGAGACGACGGGCATTTTTCAGCTCTCCGTAGAGGTAGAAAATATCTGCCAGGCGCTCTTCCTCGTAGTCATTGAGGATGTCTGCTGCTGTTTTTCCCGCCCGTTTGTTCATTCTCATATCAAGAGGCGAGTCGAAACGGAAAGAAAAGCCTCTGGTTTCGTCATCGA
The DNA here is from genome assembly GCA_002354095.1 of Prevotella sp. UBA2711. Classification (GTDB taxonomy): domain Bacteria; phylum Bacteroidota; class Bacteroidia; order Bacteroidales; family Bacteroidaceae; genus Prevotella. The sequence continues at coordinate 69,841 of DEKX01000025.1, forward strand.
AATGGTGTGATGATACACCTAAATCGGCAAGCAGACCGTCAATTTCTTCCACCCCATAATATCTCATCCAGTTGCGGATGTATCTGAAATTGCTGCGTACAAAGGTAAAGCGTTCGTCGTTTACGATATTTTGCTCGGCATCGGCATCTTGGTCAAAACTGTATAGATGACCTTTCTTTCCTAACCGTGAAAGTATTTCTTTGCTATGGCCACCACCGCCAAAGGTTACATCCACATAAATCCCGTCGGGCTTGATGTCAAGTCCGTCAATGCTCTCTTGTAAGAGAACCGGTACGTGGTATGTCTCTGCGGTGATTGCCATATTTCTATTCTCCTTCCCCTCCCATAAGCGTTTCAAGGGTATTGCTGAATTCCTCGGGTTTCATTTGCAACTCTTCTTCTTTTTGAACAGCCCATATCTCAATGGTGTCACCCATTCCTACGAACTTGATGTCCTGCTCTATAAAGGCCAGTCGCTGGTAGCGCTTTGGAATCAGGAACCGCCCGTTGCCATCAAGTGTCAAAAGTTCCACCTCGCTGACAAACTGACGGAATACCTGCTGGTGTTGTTTGTTCCATCTGTTGAGTCGTTGGCGCATGGAGTCCATCTGTTCATTCCAAACAGACTCGGGATAGAGTACCAGGCAAGGCTGAAAAACATCCTTGCGGAGCACCAGGCGTTCCTCATTCTCTGTCTGCAGCACTTTGCGGAAAATGGCAGGTAGAAAGGCACGTCCTTTGACATCTATCTTGGCTTCTATGTTACCTAAAAATCGCATGCGTTCATCTTTTATAATGTAATTCGGTTGCAAAGTTAAACAATTTCCACCTCATTTCCCCACATTTCCCCACATTATTTTAGTGAATATTCTTTAAAATTATTCGTCGCGTTTGTAACTATCTGATTTTGTGGCTATTGTGATTTCGCATAATGGTGGGGAACTGTTGAGTGACGTTTAACCCCTTTTAGCCGAATGGTAAATCGGTTAATTCTTGTGCCAAAGTGAAAAACTGCAAATTTTTGCACAATTTTATAGCAGAAGTGCATTTATCTCAAACTTATTTGTTACTTTTGCAAACTGTTAGTAGTTTCAGAGAGAAATGGAACAGATCACGGAGAAGACAATAGATATCGATAAGATTCTGAAAAGTAAGATGGGCGCCAAAGCGAAATGGGTGCCTGGTTTTTTGGTGTCTTGGCTTAAGCGTATTGTCCACCAAGATAAAGTCAATGCGTTTTTGTGGGAAAGCCGGGACAAAGTGGGAACCGAATGGTTGGAGGCATGTGTAGAATATTTACAGATGACGCTGAAAATAGAAGGTATGGAAAACCTGCCTGCCAAGGATGACGGACGTCTTTATACTTTTGTGTCAAATCATCCTTTGGGGGGAGAAGATGGCGTGGCGCTGGGAGCTATTATTGGCAGACACTACGACGGACGGTTCCGGTATCTTGTGAATGATTTGCTGATGAACCTGCCAGGTTTGGCTCCGCTCTGTATCCCCATCAATAAAACAGGACGTCAGGGGCGTAATTTCCCTGCAATGGTAAAGGCTGGTTTCGAAAGCAATAACCACATGCTGATGTATCCTGCAGGAATATGCTCGCGAAAACGGAATGGGGTAATCCGAGATATACCTTGGTCAAAGACTTTCGTGGTAAAAAGTGTAGAGTATCATCGAGACATCGTACCCATCCACTTCAGTGGACAGAACTCTAAGTTCTTTTATCGCTTGGCCAATTTCTCCGATCGCTTTCTTCCCTTCAATCTCGCCATGCTGTTTTTGGTAGATGAAATGTATAAAAATGTGGGAAAGTCATTTGAAGTCAAAATAGGAAAACCGATTCCTTGGCAGACATTTGACAAGAGTAAAACTCCGTTGGAATGGGCAAAATTTGTACAAGATAAAGTCTACGAACTATAAAACAACCAACATTAGAATGGAACAGGAAATCATCCAGCCGATTGACAAAGAACTGCTAAAGAGCGAATTGACACCCGACAAGCAGCTAAGACTAACTAACAAGAGCAATAACAAAATATATGTTGTTACTGCCCACAACGCTCCTAACGTCCTTAAAGAAATAGGTCGTCTTCGTGAAATCGTGTTTAGGGAAGCTGGAGGCGGTACGGGTAAAGCGTTAGACCTTGACGAGTTTGATGTTTGCGACAATTGTTACAAACAGTTGATTGTCTGGAATCCTGAGGCAGAGGAGATTATCGGTGGTTATCGTTATTTACTTGGTACAGACTGGGATTACGATGCCAACGGTCAACCCATTTTGGCAACTAGTCATATGTTCCATTTCTCAGAGAGGTTCATCAAAGAGTATGCCCCTAAAACGGTTGAGTTGGGTCGTTCGTTCGTGTCTTTACCCTATCAGTCGTCGCGTATGGGTGCCAAAAGCCTTTTTGCACTTGATAATCTATGGGACGGACTGGGAGCCATTACGGTGATACGTCCCAATATCCGTTATTATTTTGGTAAGATGACCATGTATCCTTCCTATATTCGGAAAGGACGCGATATGATTCTCTATTTCCTCAAAAAATACTTTGACGACAAGGAGAAGCTGATTATCCCGTTGAAACCGCTGATTATTGAAACAAACGAGGCAGAGCTCGAGCAGCTTTTCTGTATGAATTCTTTCAAGGAAGACTATCGTATTCTGAATCGTGAAATCCGTAAACTTGGTTACAACATTCCACCATTGGTCAATGCATATATGGGGCTTTCACCTACCATGAAGCTTTTCGGTACTGCTATAAATTACGGTTTCGGCGATGTGGAAGAAACGGGTATTCTGATTTCGATTGACGAGATATTCGAGGAAAAAAAGAAACGTCACATCGATTCCTTCATCAGTGAACACCGTGATGAGTTGCAGATAACATCAGGCGCCAACAAAATCTTCTACAAAGAAAAAGATTAGTTCCTTAAACGATAGGCAAGGAGATACCATTGATTTTTTGGTAAACATCCAGGGCATATACATCTGTCATTCCGGCAATATAGTCGATGACAGCCATCAGGCGTGTTTCAAGTTCTTGCGCATTGATGTCATATTGGGTAGAAACCCTGTCAATGAGTTGTTTTGAATAGAATCTGTCTGGGTGCATGACGGCTTCTGTCATTTGTTCCATGAGTGTAGCCATGATTTTATAACCAGACAGTTCCACATCCAATACGGGGCGGCTTCTATAGATGCGTTCAACAGACAATTGACTGCAACGCTTGTATGCATCTCGCTGTTGTTGATTGATGTGTTTTATCAGAGATCCTTCAAATGTTCCTGCCAGAATCTTCTCTTCGTTGTTCAGGAACGTATTGACACATTCGTTTTCCAGCTTTCCAATCACACAGGCACGCAAATAGACTACCTTTTCGTTTGGGTCTTGCAGGTTCTCGTCAGAAATGCGTTGTAATAATTTCTGTTGCGTCTCTTTGTCGAAGAAACCGAGGAATAATTCCTCTGTCTCCGGATAGGAGAGTATTTTCAGTTTATGAGCATCTTCAATGTCCATAATCTCATAGCAGATGTCATCTGCAGCTTCTACCAGATAGACTAAGGGGTGACGCGCATATTGCAGTGGTTCTCCTTCGTTTGAGCGTCGTAAAAGTCCCATTTCATCGGCAATTCGTTGAAAGTAAGGTTGCTCGCTCTGAAAGAAACCGAATTTGCCTTTTGTTCCTGCTGCTGATGAGGCATATGGATATTTTACAATACTGGCTAAGGTGGAGTATGTCATGACAAAACCACCTGGGCGGCGCCCCTTGAACTGATGGGTCAATAAGCGGAAAGCATTCGCATTACCTTCAAAATGGGTGATGTCATCCCAAAAGGCAGATGATACCTGCTGTTTGAGTGAAAGTCCGGAACCTTCCGTAAAGAAAGTCTGTATAGCCTTTTCGCCACTGTGTCCGAAAGGAGGGTTCCCTAAATCGTGAGCCAAACAGGCTGTACTCACAATCTGTCCGATTTGTTCAAACATCGTATCCTTGAGCTCAGGACGCTTTTTGATGATATGTTGGGCAATGTCGTTACCTAATGACATTCCCACGCTTGCAACTTCCAAGGAATGAGTAAGTCGGTTATGTACGAAAATACTCCCGGGAAGAGGGAAAACTTGTGTCTTGTTCTGAAGTCTGCGAAAAGGAGCAGAAAAAATCAAACGGTCATAGTCACGCTTGAATTCAGTGCGGTCGTCATGACGCTCTGTATGTCGGTATTCCTGTCCCAGTCTTTTGTTAGAAATAAGTTTTTGCCAATCCATCATGGTGCAAAGGTACGATTAAGCGAGCAAAATGCAAAGGGAAAATGAATTTTTTATATAAAATTCCACTTTTTCTTTGGAAAAATATGGCTATTTGGAGAGAAATGACTAATTTTGCACATTATAAATGATGTAACGTTACGAAATGATTCAAGTAAAAGTAGTTAATCGAGGGCATCAGCAGTTGCCTGCTTATGCCACACCTCAGAGCGCAGGAATGGATCTTCGCGCAAATATCGAAGCCCCCATTACGCTCCGTCCAATGGAGCGCCGACTTATTCCTACAGGTCTGCATATTGCTTTGCCTGAAGGTTATGAGGCACAGGTTCGCCCCCGTAGTGGATTGGCTTTGAAGCGTGGGATTACCGTATTGAACTCCCCTGGTACTATCGATGCCGACTATCGTGGAGAGGTGGGTGTTCTGCTTATCAATCTGTCGCAGGAAGATTTCGTGATCAATGATGGGGAACGCATTGCACAAATGGTGATAGCCCGTCATGAGCAGGCTGATTTCGTCGTTGTTGAAGAACTTGACCAGACGGAACGAGGCGAGGGAGGCTATGGACATACTGGAGTAAAGTAATTATTCATCAGACATGAGGTATAGGATTGTCGTATTTCTTTTAGTTGTCGGTTGGGTTTTCCCCGCATTCACGCAGGAAGCCTACAGAGATTCGCGTTATGATGCTTTCTTTTTGGAGGCTATCTGTGAGCGCGCTAAAGGAAATAATGATGCTGCTTTTGATTTGCTAAACCATTGTGTGGAGATTGATTCCACCAAATCTGAAGCATATTTCTATCTGGCTCAGTATTATGGCGCCCTCAAGCAGAAAGAGAAGGCGGTTGCTTGTATAGAGAAGGCTGTTGCATTGGAGCCTGCCAATTCCACCTATCAGGAGACTTTGGCAAATACCTATATCAACTTACATCTCTATGACAAGGCGGCAGTTGTATTGGAAGACCTGTATGACAAACATCGCGAAAGGGATGATGTTCTGGGTGTCTTGGTGCAACTCTATGAGGAACAGCATGAGTATGAGGCGGCTATTAAGACCTTAACCAAATTGGAAACGGTCGAAGGGAAAAGCGAACGCCTCTCTTATGCCAAGAGCAATTTCTATACGCTGTTGGGCAATAAGAAAGCAGCTATTGCGGAGATGAAAAATCTGGCCGATCAATATCCGAATGACCAAAACTACCGTGGACTCTATGCCAATACACTTTTCCTGAACGGACAGAAAAAGAAAGCACTGGAAATCTACAATGACATCCTTAGGATTGAGCCCGATAATCGCAATGCCTTAATGGCTATGCTGACTTATGAAAAAGACGAGGGCGATCCTGATCATGCCGACGAGCTGACAGAGAAAGTCCTGCTGAGCAAACATATTACTTCGCAAGACCGTGTGTTGCTGATGCGTCAGGAGATCGGACAGAGCGAGCAGGATGGAGGCGATTCTACCAGAGTGTTGTATCTGTTCCGTAAAATACTGGAACAGCCACAGATGGATGCAGACGTGGCCATTCTATGTGCTACTTACATGAACTTGAAGAAGATGCCTAATGACACCATCAGTGGCGTGCTGGAACAGGTACTGAGAGTGGCACCGGATAATGCTGCTGCCCGTCTGCAATTGGTCAGTTACGCATGGCAGGCCAATGACATGCCTCGAATCATCTCCCTCTGTCAGGCAGCTCGTCAGTATAATCCCGATGAAATGGCCTTTTATTACTATCAGGGAATAGCCTATTATCGCGAAGAACAGCTTGACCAGGCTTTGAATGCATTCCAGAATGGTATTGGAGTCATCAACGAGCAAAGCGATCCTGATATTGTCAGCGATTTCTATGCGGTCATGGGCGATATCCTCCATCAGAAGGGTAAGGACCAAGAGGCTTTTGCTGCCTACGATTCGTGCTTGGTATGGAAAGAGGATAACTATGGCTGTCTGAATAACTATGCCTATTATCTTAGCGAAAAAGGTATTCACCTCGATAAAGCCGAACACATGTCTTATCGCGCTATCAAAGCCGAACCTAAGAATGCCACATTTCTTGATACGTACGCTTGGATTCTTTTCAAGGAAGGGCGATATGCCGAAGCAAAAATCTATATTGACCAGACTTTGCAATGTGATTCCGATACCTCGGCAGTACTCTTGGAGCATGCAGGCGACATCTACTATTTCGTGGGTGAGAAGGAAAAGGCAGTCAGCTTTTGGCAGCAGTCATTGTCGAGAGCAGAGACAGTTGTTCCTGAACCAGGTCAGCCAGTTGAAGACAGACGACAGATATTAACAAGAAAGATAAAACTCAAAAAATACCAAAAAGAATGAAACCATCAAGTATTATGAAACTTGCCGCTTTGGTTCTGCCTCTGATGTTGGCAGCATGTGGCACTAAGAAAAAGGCTGTGCAGGACACGAAAGTTCCTACAGCATCGACTATGTCTGCACAGAAATTCTTGCAGAAAGTGAATGACAATGCACAGTATGCTAAGTTCATTACCTCTAAGGTGAAGTTCTCTGTTGAGGTGGGCAATCAGCAATTGACCCTTACAGGAAATTTGAAGATGAAGCGTGACGATGTGATTCGTTTGCAGTTGATGGCTTTCGGTTTTGTTGAGGCTGGCCGTTTGGAGTTCACCAAAGACTATGTCTTGATTATGGATCGTATCAACAAGCAGTTCATCAAGGCAAATTATAATCAGTTGGACTTTATGCGCAACAGCGGCTTGAACTTCTATTCTCTCCAGGCACTGTTCTGGAATGAACTGTTCCAACCAGGAAAATCAAAGGTGACCGACGATTTGCTGAATGCTTACCAAACCGATATGGTTGGCGAGGATGCAGTGATTTCTATGGAGAGCGACAAACTATCCTACCGCTGGCTGGCTGACAAGGATGGTGCTTTAATCAAGATGGCCAATATCATGTACGAAGACAAGATTCGTGGCAACTATCAGTTGAATTGGGACTACGAAGACTTCCGTGCCAATGGTAAGCGAGTATTCCCTCATACCCATAACATATTGTTCAATACCCCGGAGAAGTCTATTAAGATGGGCATGAACCTCAATTACCTGGGGAATGATGATGAGTGGGAAACGCGTACAGAGATTTCTGGAAAATATCGTGAAGTAACTGTTGACGAAATTCTTCGTCGCTTTATGGCTTTGTAATTGGTAGATGAAGCGATTAGGTATCATATTGTTGCTCATCTCCTTTGCACTCTGTCCCTATGCTCAGCAAAAACGGACTACGGCAAGGAAGAAAGGCAAGACCACTGTTGTCACAAAGAAAAGGACAACTACAAAGAAAACCGTTAAGAAGACGACCTCTACTAAGAAGTCGTCTTCTCAACCTGTTTCCGTTCAGAGTCTTCAGAATCAGCGTCAGAAGATACAGCAGCAAATCAAAGAGCAGGAGAAACGACTGCGTTCTAATGAACTTGATGTTAAAAGGCGTTTGGAGAACCTGATGATGTTGAATACGGAAATAGCAGTCAAACGTCGCACAATTGATACCATTCGCAAGGACCTCTCTTCCCTTGACGTAGAGATTGAGGTTATGAATACGGAGTTAGCCCAACTGAAGTCTGAACTTGATGAATGCAAACAGCGTTATGTCAAGTCCATGCGCTATATGCATCGCAACCAGTCGATGCAGAGCAAACTGATGTTTATTTTCAGTGCTACCAGTTTCTCTCAAATGATCCGTCGTATGCGTTTCATGCGCGAATATGCTTCCTATCAGCGCTCGCAGGGCGAAGATGTCAAGGTGAAGCAGGCTGAGGTTAATGCCAAGCAGGTTGAACTGTTGGCTGCTCGCGATAATAAAAAGAAATTGCTGTCACGAGGCGAGAGCGAGCGCCGTTCTTTGGAGGGCAAGCAGACCGAGCAGAAGAACGTGGTTTCCGGATTGCAGAAAAAGCAGAAGGAAATCCAGAATGTCATTGCGCAGCAGAAGAAGAAAGACGCAGCCCTCAATGCACAGATTGACCGTTTGATAGCCGAGGAAGTGGCACGCCAGAAGGCTCGTGCCGCTGCTGAAGCCAAGCGTAAGGCGGAGGCTGAGGCTGCCAAGAAGCGTGCTGCTGAGTTGGCTCGCAAGAAAGCAGAGGCTGAACGGGTGGCTCGCGAGAATGCTCGTCGTATTGCCGAGGCAAAGGCAAGGGAAGAGAAGGCAAAGGCTGAAGCCCGTGCTGCTCGTAACAAGAAAGCCCGTGAGGAGGCTGAGCGACAGGCTCGTGAGGCAGAGGCAGCCCGTCTGGCAGCAGAGCGTCGTGCAGAGTCGGAAGCCCGTGAACATGCCAAGGAAGTGGCTGAGGCTAAGAAGAAAGCAGCTGAAGTAGATTTCACGATGAGTTCCGACGACCGTCGCATCAGTGGCAATTTTGAGAGCAATCGCGGTCGTCTTCCTATGCCTATCACTGGTCCTTATCGCATTGTCAGCCATTTCGGACAGTATAATGTCGAAGGATTGCATAACGTAACGCTCGACAATAAGGGTATCAATATCAAAGGACAGTCAGGAGCTCAGGCTCGTTCCATCTTCGATGGCGAGGTGAGTGCTGTCTTCAGTTTTGGAGGCACCATGGTGGTGATGGTTCGTCATGGCAGCTACATCTCTGTTTATTGCAATCTGGCTTCCGTCAACGTGCATCGTGGTCAGAAGGTCTCTACCCGTCAGACCTTAGGTCGCATCGGACAGGATGATATCCTCCAGTTCCAGCTTCGCCGCGAGACAGCCAAACTCAATCCAGAATCATGGCTGGGAAGATGAGGCGCTACGCGCCAAATGAGGAATGAGAAATGAGGAATATCATTTTTCATTTAATTAGTTTCACATACGTATTGATAGCCTTTTCTATTTCATCAATACCTATGAATTCATCGGCAGTATGGCTGCGACTGGACTCTCCTGGACCTAATTTGAACGAAGGGAAGGGCATCAGCGCTTGGTCGGAAAGGGTAGGCGAACCATAGGGTTTCATCCTCATTCGCTTGCACTTCTTAATCAGCGGATGGTCCTCCGGGAATGACGAGGAGTGCAGACGGAAGGAGCGAGCCTTCAGTTCGCTCTTCATGTGTTTCTGCAGGAAGGCAAAAAGGTATTCGTTCTGATAGTATTCGTTGGTGCGCACGTCAATGACAAATTCTAACTTGTCGGGTATCACGTTGTGCTGCGTACCGGCATGTACTACGGTAATGGTGGCTCTCGTCTCGCCCAACAGTGGGCTTACCTTGCGAAACTTGTAGTTTTTCAACCAGTTGAAATCGTCCAAAGCCTCGTAGATGGCATTCACGCCCTCGTTGCGTGCGGCATGTCCACTCTTGCCGTGCGCCACACCGTCAATCACCATCAGTCCCTTTTCGGCAATAGCCGGATTCATTCCTGTAGGCTCGCCCACAATAGCATAATCGATGGGGGGCAGCTCTGGCAGCACCAGTGAAAAACCGTTCTGTCCGCTGACCTCCTCCTCGCACGAAGCCACGTATATGATATTATAAGGTGTTTCTTTCTTCTCCGTCAGAATACGGTATGCCTGCAACAAGCTCACCAATCCGCCTCCGCAGTCATTAGCACCTAATCCGTAAAGTTTCCCATCCTCAATGGTAGGCGTAAAGGGGTCGCGTGTCCATGTAGCTACAGGTTTCACCGTGTCTATATGAGCATTCAGCAGCAGCGTAGGCTTCCGCTTACTCAGTCGTTTTGCCACTATCAGGTTGTTGCCGATGCGCTTGCAGGGCAGTCCCCATTCCTTTATCTTCCGTTGCAGCAAGTCAGCAGCAGCCTTCTCGTCGCGGCTGACGGAGGGCGTGCTGATCAGTTCCTTCAGCAGTTTCACTGCCTCATTGGTATATCGTTTGTAGCTCATATTCCAGGTTTCCTTATTAGTTCGCGTCCTTTCTCTTCTGCGGCTTTCAGCCGTTTTGCATTCTGAAGCACTTCCTCCACTTGTGCATTATTGATACTGTCACGCTTAGCAGTTTGTTCCATATTGATGCGTTTCTGGCGATACACTTCCAATTCTTCGTCACTTACGCCCATCATCTGTTTGCATTGCTCAAACTTCTCCTTCATGACGTGCAGGCTCATGGTGCACGCACTGATGCAGCTTAGAAAGTTAAGCCCCGCCACATCATCATATTTCGATGGAACGCCATTAGCAGCGAAGTCTTCTCTGAATTTCTCAACCGTGTTTACCTTCAGATCCCTCCGTTCCTGATAGATGGTCGATACATTCTCCGCAAATAGTACGTTGCCCAGCGTATTGATGGTTTCAATATTAGAAGAAAATATATTTTCGACGGTCTCCGTATAATGCAGTTGAGGGAAACACATAGTGAACATAAAGGGGTTCTCGGTAAGCAGTTCAGGTTGTGCAGCTACCTGAATTTGTTTCTCGAATCCTTCACGATACACAGAGTCGGCTTTCTCTATATCCTTGATAGAGCCGGAAATGTCGTAGAGAATCATCATCACCATCTCATGTCTTTCCTTCTCTTTCTTCATGTTGTCCACCCATGCAGCGGTACCGAAGGTGAGGATGATGGAGATGGTGGTAGCCACCAGCGACAACACGAATTGTTTGACAGTTGAAAGGCCGCTACCTGCTTTCAGACTTTTAGGTGTATGCAATTTAATGTTCATAGCTTTATCTTATTGGGATACATCGTGCAAAAGTACGAAGAAGTAAGAAGAAAACCAAATAATTTTCAGGTTTTCTCGTGTGGCAGAATTTCTGAAGTCCCCAATTTTCCCCAACCTTTATTTCTCTTTTTTATGATATTTTCGGAGTTCGGATGCATATTTCCAGATAAGCATGAAACTTAAAACTAAAATTGAAAAAACAAAACTCAGCACTACTGAGAACGCAAAAGAATGTCTATAACATAATTCAATAAATGAATTGTGTGAAAATATTGTCCTAGACACAAAAAAAGTAATGCATAAAACGATATAGAATTTTAATTCAGTCTTGTTCATTTGTTTATTGATTTATTTAAAAACAATATTTTGTCAACTTTTATTCCTCTTTTTTATGATATTTTCGGAGTTTAGATGCAGATAACAATATTTTTTACGACAGCATAATACATCATATCATCCTTTTGAAGGTCATCAAAAGTTTTCCCCTTTACATAACGATTGACGCGGTCAATAGCGTCAAGGATATGTTGCAAGCGTTCTCTGTCTTTAAGAGGCTCTCTCATAAATCAGAATTTTATCATGGTCAACACTCTTACGGGCAAAAGGAGCTAAGGAACGATCAACGACCAAATCAACATTACGACCAAGTAATTCCTTCAGATCTTCATACATGCCAAAGAATTTTAGTCCAACTGGCTGGTCGTTGTCAAGAACAATTAAGATGTCAACATCTGAGTCTGCTCGTTCCTCGCCACGAGCAAAGGAGCCAAAAAGCCAAGCTTTCATGACAGGTTGTGTCTTGAAATACTCAGCAATCTTTTGGGTTATTATTTCTTTGCTCATACAGAATAGCGTCTTTTATATTTCGGCTTAACGAAATGTTGGCTGCAAAGGTACAATTTTTTTGTAAATTACAAGAATTTCGGGCGTTATTTTTCTTCGTATGTGTATGGCATAACTATACCACTGAGAGAAAAATACTAAAAACCCTGCACCCTGCACCCTAATTGGCGTTGCGCCCTTTGTACATCGTGGTTTGACGAGGGTGTACACCTTTCAAAAGTGTGCACCCACCCTACACCCTCGAAAAATGCTGAGTTTGAATTTGCGTATAGGGAAACAATCGTTTGCGCATACGCGAACAATGATTTGCGTAGGCGCAAACGGTCGCCGGAACGGCATCTATTCCCTGTCCGAGCGGCATCTATTCCTTGCGCGAACGGCATCTATCCCCTATAAAGCCCTATTCGGATCGGTGATAGATGGTATCCGCATCAACGATATGAGATATTCAGAAGTTCTTATGCTTGATGGTGAAATCGGGATAATCGCTTACATCACCATTGATGAATATCTTTTCGTATTCAGTCTTGTTTTTCAACTGCCAGTCGAGCCATGCACGCACCATGCGGCTGTTGGCTCCGCCAGAGGGCTGTTCGTAGGTGCCACCATGTCCGCTTTTGGTGTTGTCGGCAAGAACGACGGGTACTCGCTTGATGGCTTGATAGTCCATCTGTGCATTCTTCCATGCTACGTCGTCGGTGCCACCCACGAGGTAGAGAATGGGTGCATGTAGCTTTTTCAGCGACTTGGCACTGGCATCAGCCATCGTCATTTTGCCCATTCCTGCATTCAGAATGAGGTAGGTCTTCAGACGCTCATCGGCGGCATTTGCCAACACCTGTGCTCCTCCACACGAATGACCGGCTGCGGCAATGCGTTTCTTGTCGATTTTGTTATAATAAGGTGAGTTGGGGTCGTCAGCCTGTTGGCATATCCAGTTGAGTGCCTGCTGCACCATAGAGGATGGTGTGTGCTGGTCTTTCTCGTGTTGTGCGTACATTTGCAGTTGACCGATAGCCACCACGATGTATCCATAGGAAGCCACGTCGGCAAGCATGTTCTCATAGCCGATGCTGGTGTCCATACATCCGCCGTTGCAAAAAACGAGTACGGGCAGTTTCTCTTTCTTCACACTGCCTGTTTCGAACATGCCCAGACGTCCCACCTGCATGGCGGCATCCAGATTCATGGGGCGATATACCACAAAGTCGGGCAGCGTCTGTTCGCGCAATGCCACTGCCTTGTGTGGACCGCTGCCTCCGAAGTCGGGCACCTTCATTTGTTGGAAACTGACCGAGGGGTCGTTGTGTTTCAGATGGTGGGCATAGAAAGCATCCATGGCGGGGCGGGTGAACTCCAACTGCTTGTCGAAAGCCACTCCATGATCGCCATGCACCTTCACATAATCGACAGAAGAACCAGCCTGTTGCATCTTCACCACCCAGTCTTCAGTGAGACGGGCCTTGACTACGGGGTCCTCGGCTCCTTGCAGCACCAGGAAGGGTGTGGCGCACTTACCGATGTGACCGATGGGCCACCATTCAGGATGCTGAGCCCAGGGAATGTTCGGATTGCCAATTTCCGTGGGAGGCGCCCCACCGGCAGTACAGGCAACACCAGCGGTCAGACCTGCCATCAGTGAGAGGTGACCGCCTGCAGAATGGCCGTAGGTGCCGATGCGCTGAGGGTCGATGCCCAGCTTTTGGGCATTGGACTTCATCCACCGGACTGCGCTCTGCACGTCTTCGATACAGGCTGGCATGGGGGCTTCCTGCACCAATCGGTAGTTCATGTTGCACACTACATAGCCCTTCATGGCATAGTCTATCATCAGTGTGCGATATACCATGTCGTTCTTAGAACCTGCGCTCCAGCCTCCACCGTGGATGATGAGGATGGCGGGGCGGTTGGCCTGAGGACCGAAAAGGGGCTCGGCTATGTCGAGTACGGTATTGGGGCCTACGTCAGTGCGGTAAGCCACGTTTTCAGTCACTTTAATGGTGTGTTGCTCTGCTTGTGCAGTGGCTGTGACGGTCAGCATCAGCAGCCACAGTGCTGTAATAGTCTTTTTCATTGTTGTTATTCGCTTCATCATTATGCTTTTTGGTTTAGCTTAGTAATATATTTCCGCAAAGATAAGCAAAAATAATGGAATATCCAAACAAAGTAGGCTGCATTTCGGAAATATCCAAATAAATATGGTATTTCGCTCAATTTGCACTACCTTTGGCTTTGCCGAAAGTACTCTCGTTCGACAAAAAAAGAGTAAAACTCTTTGTTTTGTTCTCACTTATTCGTACCTTTGAGACTACGTCTCGAAAGTAGGCTGCATTTCGGAAATATCCAAATAAATTTGGTATTTCGCTCAATTTGCACTACCTTTGCACCTAATTAATTCATATAGCTTATGCAGATAAATAGTCATATGTCTGTGTTGATACACGACTTAGCCGCTCACTATGGCGATCGCGAGATGTTGATCTATCAGGATTTCGGGGGCAAGGAGTGGAAATCTCTGTCGTGGAATCAGGTGTCGAATACCGTCAAAGAGGTCAGCAATGCCTTGCTGAATCTCGGTGTTAAGGTGCAGGAGAACATCGGTATCTTCTCGCAAAACTCAGTGCAGTATCTGGAAACGGATTTCGGCGCATGGGGCGTGCGGGCAGTAACGATACCGTTCTATGCCACCAGCAGTGAACAGCAGATACAGTTCATGATTAACGATGCCAAGATTCGCTATCTGTTTGTGGGCGAACAGGAGCAGTACGACCGTGCCCGTCGTGTGGTGTCGCTTTGTCCTACACTGGAGCGTATCATTGTTTTCGACCCCTTGGTTCGTATTTCCAGTCATGACCCCAATGCCCTTTACTTCAGCGATTTCCTGAAGTTGGGCGAGAACTTGCCGCGCCAGACTGAGGTGGAGGCTCGTCAGAAAGAGGCTTCTTTCGACGATATAGCCAATATCCTTTATACCAGTGGAACGACGGGTGATTCGAAGGGTGTCATTCTGCCTCACTCCCAGTTCCATGCTGCTTTCGAGGCTAACAATAAATGTGTGCCTGTGAATGACAAGGACCGCGTTATGAACTTCCTGCCCTATACGCATATCTTCGAGCGCGGGTGGGCTATCCTGGCACTGACAAAAGGTGCCACGATGATTGTGAACACGCATCCGCAGGAGGTGCAGCAGGCTATGCGCGAGACGCATCCCACCTGTATGTCGGCTGTTCCCCGTTTCTGGGAGAAGGTGTATATGGGTGTGATGGACAAGATTGAGCACTCCAGCACCATGCAGCGCAAGCTCTTCATGCATGCGCTGGCTGTGGGTCGCAAGCATAATATCGAATATCTGAGTCTTGGCAAGAAACCGCCTGTGGCTCTCCATCTGGAATACGAGGTGCTCAACCGCACGGTCTTTTCGCTTGTCCGTAAAGAACTGGGTCTTGAGAATGCCCATTTCTTCCCAACGGCAGGTGCGGCAGTCAGTGCCCATGTCGAAGAGTTTGTTCATTCTATCGGCATCAACATGATAGTGGGTTACGGACTCACAGAGTCGTTGGCCACCGTCTCATGCGACCATCTGGGTGAACCCTATACCGTAGGAAGTGTAGGCCAGCCCATCGAGGGTATTGACATCAAAATCAGTGACGAGGGTGAGATACTGCTGAAGGGCCCGACGATTACCCCAGGATATTATAACCGTGAAGACCTTACGAAGCAGTCGTTCACCGAGGATGGTTATTTCAAGACGGGTGATGCCGGCTATCTGAAGGATGGCGAGCTGTTCCTGAAGGAACGTATCAAGGACCTCTTCAAAACGTCTAATGGCAAATACATCGCTCCGCAGATGATTGAATCGAAACTGCTGGTGGATAAGTATATTGACCAAATCTGCATCATTGCCGACCAGCGTAAGTTTGTTTCTGCCCTCATCGTGCCTGTCTATCCGCTGTTGGAGGAATATGCGCGTGCCCATAGCATTCCGTTTGAGAACCGCGAAGCGCTCTGCACCAATCAGCAGATACTCGACATGATGAAGGAGCGCATCGACACGTTGCAACAGCAGTTGGCTCACTACGAACAAATAAAGCGCTTCACGCTCCTGCCTCACCATCTGTCGATGGAGAAGGGAGAACTCACTAACACTCTCAAAGTCCGCCGCCGTGTGCTCTACACGAACTATAAGGAACAAATCGATGCGATGTACGAAGAGTAATTAAAAAAGAATGATAACACAAGATCAGTTAAAGGATGTCTTGGATAGAGTGGACAAATTAAACCACTATCTCAAGATTGACGAGAAGAAAATAGAATACGAAGAGGAAGACCTTCGTACACAGGCTCCGGACTTCTGGCAAGACCAGAAACGTGCCGAGGAACAGATGAAGAAAGTGAAGGCTATCAAGAAATGGATTGATGGCTATCAGGAGGTGCGGGCAGCTGCCGATGAACTTCAGTTGGCTTTCGACTTCTATAAAGAGGAAATGGTGACGGAGCAGGAGGTGGATGCCGACTATCAGCGTGCCATCCAACTCATTGAAGACCTGGAACTTAAGAATATGCTCCGCCAAAAGGAAGACCCGATGGAGTGCGTGTTGAAGATTAATTCGGGGGCTGGCGGCACCGAGGCACAGGACTGGGCTGAGATGCTGATGCGTATGTATCAGCGCTGGGCTGAGGCTCATGGCTATAAGGTCAGTATCTCCAACCTGCAGGATGGCGATGAGGCGGGCATCAAGAGCGTTACGATGCAGATAGAAGGCGGTGAGTTCGCCTATGGCTATCTGAAGAGCGAAAATGGTGTGCACCGCTTGGTACGTGTTTCTCCCTATAACGCACAGGGCAAGCGCATGACTTCGTTTGCTTCGGTCTTTGTCTCACCGCTTGTCGATGATACCATTGAAGTGTATGTTGACCCAGCCAAACTCTCATGGGACACCTTCCGTTCCAGTGGTGCCGGTGGTCAGAACGTGAACAAGGTGGAGTCGGGTGTCCGTCTGCGTTATTGGTACACCGACCCCGATACGGGCGAGGAGGAGGAAATCCTCATCGAAAACACCGAGACGCGCGACCAGCCTAAGAATAAGGAGCGTGCCATGGCCTTGCTCCGTTCACAACTCTACGACCGTGCCATGAAGAAACGGTTGGAGGCGCAGGCGAAGATTGAGGCAGGCAAGAAGAAGATAGAGTGGGGCTCGCAGATCCGTTCCTACGTCTTTGATGACCGTCGTGTGAAAGACCACCGTACCAACTACCAGACATCGGATGTTGATGGTGTGATGGATGGCAAGATAGACGGCTTTATCAAGGCCTATCTGATGGAATTTCCCGTAACAGACAATGAGTAATCTAACTAAAAAGTCAATATTATGAGTAAAAAAGGACAAGCAAAGCGTGAAGCTTACGCAAAGAAACAAGAGAGTAAAGGTAAGAATCTGATTATGTGGATTATTGGCATATTGATTGCCCTGGGCTTGATTTTTGCTATTACCACAAGTCTGTCTATGTCGTAAAATGGCACAGGAGATAGAACGGAAATTCTTAGTGCTGAATGACTCCTATAAAACGGAGTCATTCAGTCATAGTTATATTCAGCAGGGCTATATCAACAGTGAACGCGGTCGTAACGTCAGAATACGTATTCGTGACGAGAAGGGCTATATCACCATTAAGGGACCCAGTCATGATGGCGGTCTGTCGCGCTATGAGTTTGAACAGGAAATACCCCTTGAAGATGCCAAGGAGTTGATGAAGCTTTGCGAACCAGGTATCATCGAGAAGACACGTTGGCTTGTTCGCAGTGGCAATCATACGTTCGAAGTAGATGAATTCTTTGGCGAAAATGCAGGCTTGGTGGTGGCTGAAGTAGAACTGACTGCGATTGATGATTCCGTCATCAATCCCGCCTTCATAGGCAAGGAAGTAACGGGCGACCGCCGTTACTACAACAGTCAGCTCCGTAAGCATCCTTTCTCTGAATGGAAATGTTAGGAGAGAATACGCTCCAATTCCTGTAGTTCTTCTTCCGTTGTTGCCCAGCTGGTGACGAACCGACAGATAGTGCGGTGACCGGAAGCCTGACCCCAATGGGTAAACACCATTTTCTCCGACAACTTGGCTACCAACGCATCTGGCAATATGACGAACTGCTGATTGGTGGGCGATTCAATGAAAAACTCAAAACCCTTCTTCTGGAAGATGTCTTTCATCCTCATCGCCATCTGAATGGCATGGCGGGAGAGCTGGAAGTAGAGGTCATCAGTGAACAGGGCTTCAAACTGCAGACCAATCAGTGCTCCTTTGGCTATGACGGCACCATGCTGTTTCTGAATGGAGAAGAAGTGTTTGTGTGCCTGTCGGTTGGTGAATACGACTGCCTCGCCGCACAGGGCACCAATCTTCGTGCCACCGATGTAGAACACGTCGCAATGGCGTGCGAGATAGGGCAGGGAGATGTCACAACCAGGAGCCATCAAACCATAACCCAAACGGGCTCCGTCAATATAAAGAGGTATCTCGTAGTGCCGACATACCTGATAGATATCGTCCAACTCTTTAGCCGTATAAATCGTTCCCAGTTCGGTGGGGAAGGTGATATATACCAGTCCAGGATAGACGGCATGGGCATTATTACCGTCGTGCATGAAGTCATCGAGATATTTATCCAGTACTTTCGGGTCCATCTTCCCGTCGTTGCCTGGTAAGGTAATGATTTTATGCTCGGTGAATTCCACTGCTCCACACTCATGGACGTTAATATGCCCCGTCTCTACGCAGATAACGCCCTCATACTGATAAAGCATGGAGTCGATGGTTGTGGCATTGGTCTGCGTTCCTCCTGTCAGAAAGAATATCTGGGCATCGGGCATGCCGCAAGCCTCGCGGATGCGGTCCTTGGCACGCTCGCTGTATTCATCAAAACCGTATGGAGTAGGGCGTGCTCCATTGTGTTCAGTCAGGTGTTCCAGCACCTTCGGGTGTGCCCCGTTGTTGTAGTCGCATTCAAATGATATCATAGTGATTCCAACATACGTTTGATAACTACCGAACAGCTGATTTCGCGGTTGGCAGCCTCGGGGATGACAATGGAGTTCTTAGACTCAATGACATCGTCGGTAACTATCAGTCCGCGACGAACGGGCAGACAGTGCATGAATTTTCCATTATTGGTCCACGACATGTGTTCGGTATCTACTGTCCACGACATATCCTTCGAAGTAATCTTGCCATAGTCGGCAGGATTGGTGACACCAGGGTTCGACCAGTTCTTGGCATAGATGAAGTCAGCGCCTTCGAAGGCTTTCTTCTGATCGTACTCCACACGGGCATTACCCACGAATTTCGGGTCGAGTTCGTAACCTTCCGGGTGCGTTATCACGAAATCCACATCAGCCGCATTCATCCACTGGGCGAACGAGTTAGGCACAGCCTGTGGCAAAGCACGGCAGTGAGGTGCCCAGCTGAGTACTACTTTGGGCTTTTGGTTCTTCTGGCTTTGCCAATACTCCTCAATAGTAATCAAGTCGGCAAAGGCCTGCAGGGGGTGTACGGTGGCTGTCTCCATGGCGAAGACGGGCTTGCCGCTATACTTGATAAACTGGTTGAGCACCGTTTCGGCATAGTCGTACTCACGGTCAGTGAGTCCGGCGAAACTGCGTACACCGATCATATCACAATAGCAGCCCATCACGGGGATGGCTTCCAACAGGTGTTCACTCTTGTCACCATCCATGATGACACCCCGTTCCGTCTCTAACTTCCAAGCACCGGCATTCACATCCAGCACAATGACATTCATGCCGAGATTCATGGCAGCTTTCTGTGTGCTCAGTCGGGTGCGCAGCGAGTTATTGAAGAATATCATCATCAGGGTTTTGTTCTTCCCCAGATGCTGATACTTAAAACGGTCGTTCTTAATCTCTTGGGCTTCCACCAGTGCTTTCTCCAGTGGGCCGATATCTTCTACATTGATAAAAGTTCTCATATTCTTTTCTTATTAGTTAATCTTCAAACAAAACATGGTGAGGTCGTCGTTAGGTTCGGCACCTTGGCGATGCTGGGCGACCTCTTGTTCCAATCGCTCTATCACTTGGCGGGCACTTTCAAAGCGGGTCTCACGCAAGATTTCCAACACTTTCTCGTCGCCCAATTGCTCTTGCTTTGGATTCTCCGCCTCATTGAGACCATCGGAATAGACAAAAAGTGGACGTCCCTTGATACTGTTGATTTCTTCTCCGATAAATGTCAAGTCGGACCACAGACCGATAGGCGCATTCGCTTCTACATTGATATACGAACCGCCTTTCTGGTCGCCGCCCATAATGGGAGGGTTATGACCGCAATTACAGAAGTCGAGGTGACCGTCTTGAAGGCGAATCAAGCCTATAAACATGGTGACGAACATGCCACTCTCGTTGTTTTCAGTCAGTTCGGTATTCAGTCGGGTGGCTATCTGGTCGGGCATCTGGTGTTGCTTTGCCAACGCACGGAACAGTCGGATAGCTTGTGCCATAAAAAGCGATGCAGGGACTCCCTTGCCTGACACATCTCCTACGCAGAAGTAGAGTTGGTCGTCTTGCAGGATATAGTCATAGAGGTCGCCACCCACTTCTCTGGCAGGTATCATCGAAGCGTAAAGGTCTAATTCTGGGCGAGAAGGGAACTCGTGTGGTACCATCGACATCTGGATGTTTCGGGCGATACGCAATTCTGATTCGATGCGCTCTTTGGCAGTAGTGGTTTCCTCCAACTGGTCATACGCCACTAACAGTTCGTTGTGAGCCTTCTCCAGTCGTTTGGCAGCCCGATGACGGAAATAAATAAAGACTGTCAGCGCGATGATGATCAGTAATATAGTACCAATGAAGTAGCGAGAACGTTCTAACTGCCTCTTCATCTCCAGTTCGTCCACCTTGAAGATGGTATTCAGCTCGTCGAGTTGCATGCGCATATCTCGGGCGAAGGTGGAGTCCTGATGCTCATAAAGCGAGCGATAGAGCATGGCGGCATCAGCAGCGCGACCAGCCTTCAGCAGTATTTCTGCACGAATCAGTCGGGCGGGGCGCCAGTCGTCAGTTGCCATCGTGGGTGCATATTCATCACTCAGCTTGACGGCACGATTGATGTCGCCCGAGAGCATGGCAATCTGTGCCTGTCTCACCATCATCATATAGTGATAGTAGTCGTCTTTCTCTTCCTTATTCAGTTGATCGACTCCTGCCAGTGCCTCGTTGGCTTCCGCCAGGCGTGACAGACCTATTAGGGCACTGGCTTTCTGCAACAGTACTTCAATTTCCACCCGTCGGGTCTTACTGTTCGAGGCAGCCTGCCCCATCCATGCATTCACCATCTGTTGCCACTCATTGCAGTATTTCAGTTCAGTAGCAAAGTCTTTCTTGTTATCAAGAGCCTCACAGAGATAGCCATAAGCACGGTTGAGCTCACTGTATCGGTCTTCACCCTGACTTTTCAGTAGTTCTATACTTCGCTGATAGGCTTTGATGGCTTCTTGATTGTCAATCTCCAGATAGAAGAATCCCATCTGCTGATAGGCAATGGCACGCCCTTGGTTGTCATTGCGCTTTTGGGCATGGTCGAGCATGCGTTGTGCCTCATGCAATGCTGTCTGAGGCTTATGACTGAAATAGTAAGATTCGGCAAGCAGTCGCCAAGTGCGGTAGAAATAAACCCACTGGTGATGCTGTTCCATCCACTGCATTTCTTTGGGTGCCTCGATAATCACTAAACTGTCTAATTGGGCACGCGACAGTACAGAAATCTTCTCACGACGGGCCATAGCAGCCGAGTCGATTTTCCCCTCGCGCTCGGTTCGTTGTGCTATTGTTTCCAGCTCCGTACGAATCTTATCAATCTTGTTCTCATCAGCATAAGCTGTGAGAAAACACATCAGCAGGAGTATGGTAACACAGTGTTTCATCGGTTGTCTATGGTCTTGTCTGTCCTTCGCCTTCAATCAACCATTTGTAAGTGGTAATCTCTTCGAGAGCCATAGGTCCACGAGGACCGAGTTTCTGGGTGGAGATGCCTATCTCTGCACCTAAGCCGAACTGGGCACCATCGGTGAACGACGTGGGGGCATTCCAATAGACACAGGCTGCATCTACATGTTGCTGGAACTTGTGGGCTGTTGCCTCATTCTGGGTGATGATAGCCTCGCTATGGCCCGATCCGTGTTGGTCGATATGCTCCAGGGCTTCTTTCAAGGAAGATACGGTCTTGATAGCTATCTTATAGTCCATAAACTCCGTGCCAAACGAATCGGAGGTGGCAGGCTGCAACAGAATTTCAGGGTAGTGTCCTGTCAGTATCTGATAAGAAGGAGCATCGGCATAGATGGTCACCTTGTGATTTAACAGCGGTTGCACCAGTTCTAACAAGTCGCCCAACCGTTCTTCATGGATAATCAGACAGTCAAGGGCATTGCACACGCTGACGCGACGGGTCTTGGCATTACAAATAATCGTCTTACCCATTTTAAGGTCGGCATCCCTGTCATAATAGGTGTTGACCACTCCGGCACCCGTCTCTATCACAGGAATACGTGCGGTGTCACGGACGAAGTCTATCAGTCGGCGTCCGCCTCTTGGGATGCAGAGGTCTATATAGCCTACGGCATTCAGCATCTCGCCTGTTGCCTCATGGGTGGCTGGCAGCAGGGTGACCACGTCAGGATTGACACCAAAGCGCTCCAATACTTCATGAATCAGTTCTACTGACGCCTGATTGGACAAATCGGCATCCGAACCGCCTTTCAGCACACAGGCATTGCCGCTCTTGAAACAGAGCGAGAAGACGTCGTAGGTCACATTGGGACGAGCCTCGTAAATCATGCCTATTACCCCAAAGGGTACACTGATGCGACAGAGGCGAAGTCCGTTAGGCAGTGTCTTTTCTTTGGTGATATGTCCCAATGGGGAGGGCAATGAAGCTACATTCCGCATATCGGCAGCAATGTCGTCCATGCGTTTCTCCGTCAGTTGCAGTCTGTCGTAGAGCGGATTCTTTACATCCATCTTTGCCAAGTCTTTTTCATTGGCGACAAGAATACGCTCTTTGTAATCTACAATGGCATCAGCAACCGCCATCAGGATTTCATTCCTTTGGGCGTCCGTAAGCAAGGCGAGACTCTTGCTTGCTGTTTTGACATTTTTAAAGGTCTCAGTCAGGTCCATGTTATTTCGATTTAAAATCTGTATGCGGGGTTTCTTGTGGGCGCTCTACCAGGTCTATCAGGATGTTTTCGCGTTCGCCGTTGGCAATAATCACGCGAATGCCCTGTTGTGAGAGCTTGCTGGCAGTGGTGTACTTCGAATGCATGCCACCGCGACCGAAGGCGCTCTTCTCGGTCTGAATGTATTGGCTCAGGTCGGCACCCTTCTCTACTTCGCGAATCAATTGCGATTGAGGGTCGTCCGGATTACCAGAATAGATACCGTCGATATTTGACAGTAGAATCAAGGTGTCGGCTTGCATCATCTGGGCGATAAGACCAGAGAGCTCGTCATTATCCGTAAACATCAGTTCAGTGACACTGACGGTGTCGTTCTCATTGACAATAGGCAGCACGCCATTCTCCAGCATCACCTTCATGCAGGCACGCTGGTTCTCATATTGTTCACCTGGCTGAAAGTTCTCTTTCATGGTGAGTACTTGTCCCACATGGATATGGAACTCACGGAACAGGTCGTAATAGAGTCCGATGAGTTTGACCTGTCCCAAGGCAGAATAAAGCTGGCGTTGTTCTACAGAGTCGAGTGAATGATCAACTTTCAACTCGCGTCTGCCACAGGCAACAGCACCCGACGAAACAAGGATGACTTCGTAGTCATTACGCTTCAGCCAGGCTATTTGGTCAACCAATGCCGACATGCGGGTCACATCCAGTTTTCCGTCGTCTCGGGTCAGTACATTTGAACCGACTTTAACTACAATTCTTTGTTTCATTTGGCATCCTTTTGGCGAATCTCTACTCGGCGAATCTTACCTGAGATGGTCTTAGGCAATTCATCTACAAACTCCACGATACGCGGATACTTGTAGGGGGCGGTTTCTTTCTTGACATGCTGCTGGAGTTCCTTCACGAGGTCGTCACCTGCCTTGTCTTTCCATTCCTTACCCAGTACAACAGTAGCTTTCACCACCATGCCTCGGATATCATCGGGTACACCCGTGATGGCACATTCTACAACAGCGGGGTGAGTCATCAGGGCTGATTCCACTTCGAACGGACCGATGCGGTAACCGGAACTCTTGATGACATCATCAATACGACCCTCAAACCAGTAGTAGCCGTCTTCGTCTCGCCAAGCCATATCGCCTGTGTGGTAGATACCATCGTGCCAAGCCTCTTTAGTGAGTTCGGCATCACGGTAGTATTCCTTGAAGAGTCCGATGGGTTTCTTGTCGCCTACTCGTACTACAATCTCGCCCTTCTCACCATCCTCGCAGGAGGTACCGTCGGCACGCAATAGGTCGATGTCGTACTGGGCATTGGGAATACCCATACTGCCGGGCTTCGGCTGCATCCAGGGGAAGGTGCCCAGCGTCATGGTGGTTTCTGTCTGTCCGAAACCTTCCATCATCTGGATACCGGTCTTTTCCTTGAACTTGTCGAAGACAGCAGGATTGAGTGCCTCACCGGCTGTGGTGCAATACTCCAGACTGCTGAGGTCGTATTTCGACAGGTCTTCACGAATCATGAAACGGTAAATGGTGGGAGGTGCACAAAAACTCGTCACCTTGTATTTCTCTATCTGGCGCAACAGCGTGTCGGCATTGAACTTTTCGTGGTCAAACACGAAGACGGTTGCTCCTGCAAACCACTGTCCGTAGAACTTACCCCACACGGCCTTGCCCCAGCCTGTATCAGCTACGGTCAGATGCAGTGAACCTTCGTGCAGGTTGTGCCAGAACACACCTGTTGTCAGATGGCCCATAGCATACAGATAGTCGTGTGCCACCATCTTGGGCTCACCACTGGTACCTGAGGTGAAGTACATCAGCATGGTGTCGTCATTGTCATTCACAAATCCAGGGCGCTGGAACTTAGGAGCCTTTTTCCATTCTGTCTGCCAGTCGTGGAACCCTTCAGGAATAGGTTTCCCGTGGTCCGTGATGGTGATATATTGCTTCACCGTAGGACTTTCCGCCATAGCAGCCTGTATCTGGCTCACTACGTAGGCGTCATCCACACAGATGATGGCCTTTACACTGGCACGGGTATTACGATACACAATGTCGTGCTTAGTCAACATGTGGGTGGCAGGGATGACAATGGCACCAATCTTGTGCAGTGCCAACATGACTACCCACCACTCATAGCGGCGCTTCAAGATGAGCATCACTGGGTCGTTCTTACCGATGCCCAGTGTCTGCAGATAGGAGGCAGCCTGGTCGCTCTGCTCTTTCAGTTCTGCAAAGGTGGTACGAATCTCCTCACCCTGGTCATTGGTCCATAACAGGGCAAGTCCATCAGGTTTTTCTTCTGCCCACGCATCCATTACGTCGTAGGCAAAGTTGAAGTTCTCAGGGATTATGAACTCCAGGTTCTTATTATAGTCCTCCACCGATGTGAAGGTGGTCTGTTTCAAAAATCTTTCAATCATAGTATAGTTTTTATTCTACTGTAAATGCAAGGAATTTTACAGGCTGATTGCCAATTGCTAACATGCCATGGGGCTTGGTGGAATCGAAATAGATAGAATCACCCTCTTCCAAAACGATGGTCTTGCCTGCAATATAAAGTTCCATCTTGCCTTCCAATACGAGGTTAAACTCTTGGCCGCCGTGGGTGTTCTTATAGATAGTATGTACGCCCGGCTTGGGTTCTACGGTTACTATGAAAACATCAGCCTTATGGTTGACGAAGCCCGATACCAATGATTGGTATTTATAAGCCTTGGTGCGCTCAATACTTACTCCCTGACCTTTACGTACCACAAAATATGACTTCATGTGTGGGGTCTCGGCAAAAATCAACTCTTCTGTGGAAATGCCGTATTTCTTGGCAATCTTCATCAGGTTTGAGATGGTGATATCTAACTCGCCAGCCTCAATCTTCTCATATTTCTCGGCGGAGATGCCAATGGTCTCAGCCATCTCGCTCACTGGAATATCTAACACGTCGCG
The DNA here is from genome assembly GCA_002354095.1 of Prevotella sp. UBA2711. Classification (GTDB taxonomy): domain Bacteria; phylum Bacteroidota; class Bacteroidia; order Bacteroidales; family Bacteroidaceae; genus Prevotella. The sequence continues at coordinate 95,765 of DEKX01000025.1, forward strand.
AAGACCTCTTAGTCTCTCGCCTATCTGCTTCAATTGTTCGTCCATATACTTCAATTCTTCAATTCTTCAATTCTTCAATTTTTTAATTCTTCGCTCCTGCTTTCAGTCCTCTAATCACTGCTGAGGTAAATCCGGCATGTTCCATCTCGTTTAACCCTTTGATAGTCACACCGCCTGGAGTCGTCACCAGGTCGATAGCTGCCTCGGGGTGCAGTCCGCTGGCTTCCAGCAGTTCTACGGCTCCCTTCATGGTCTGCATGACAATCTTCTTGGCATCGTCAGCCTTGAAACCGAGTTCCACACCGCCTTCTGCGGCAGCACGGATATAACGCATGGCGTAGGCTATCCCACAAGAGGCGAGGGTAGTACCTGCTGCCAGATGTTGCTCGTCGGTAATGATGGTCTGTCCCATGGTGTCAAACAGTTCCTTCACCCGTTCTGTGTGTTGCGATTCCGTTGCAACAGCAGGAGCCACAAATGTCATCGAAGCCAACTGTGCAATAGCGATATTGGGAATCACCAGGAACAATGGTGGACAATCGGGCAACCACTCCTTGATGTTGGCAGATGGCACACCAGCTGCTATCACAATGAGTATTTGCTTTTGGGGATTCAGCACATTCTTGATGCCTTTCAGCACCTGTTCCACTAACCAAGGCTTCACGCAGACACAGACTATGTCGGCATCTTGGGCTGCCAGCTGATTGTCGGTTGTTACGGAGACTCCCTGTTGGGCAAACTTCTCCAACACCTGTTCTGACGGATCAGCCACCGTGATGTCTTCAATCTTGACATAAGTAGCCTTGATGAGTCCTTCTACCGTTGCGCCACCCATAGCGCCGGCTCCAATCATTGCTATTTTCATAACGTTGCTAATACTTTCTTGAGTTTCTCTATAAATTCATCTACTTCAGTTTTTGTCAGACACAAGGGAGGCAACAGTCTCAAGATGTTCTGACCGGCGCATCCTGTAAAACAATGCTCCTGGAAAATCAACGGCTGCCTTACCTCTTTATGAGGCACATCCAGGTCGATGCCAATCATCAGTCCGCGCCCACGCACGTCGGTAATGTGTGCCCCGTATGTTGTGATGCCATCGCAACGAAGAGAACGGATGCCTTCCATCAGGTACTCGCCCACCTCACGGGCATTCTCCACCAGTCCTTCTTCCTCGAAGACATCGAGCACAGCCAGTGCTGCTGCACAGGCAAGATGGTTACCACCGAAGGTGGTTCCCAACTGTCCATAGACGGGTTCAAACTCAGGCGCAATCAGCACGCCAGCCATGGGGAAGCCGTTGGCAATACCCTTTGCCACCGTAATCATATCGGGCTTGATGCCCAACCACTGGTGGGCAAAGAACTTTCCGCTTCTGCCATAGCCGCATTGTATCTCATCACAGATGAAAATGGTATTGTGTTGCTTGCAAAGCCTTTGCAAACCCTGAGCAAATTCAGGGGTAGCCAATTGAATGCCACCCACACCTTGGATACATTCTAAGATGACAGCGCAGACATCGCCCTTCTGTAACTCCTCCTCCCATGCATTCAAGTCGTTAAGGGGCAGATAGGTTACATGTCCGTTATTGTTAATCGGAGCGATAATCTTGGGGTTGTTGGTCACTTCCACAGCCAGTGAAGTACGTCCGTGGAAAGCCTTCTCGGCACTTAGCACACGAGTGCGACCGTTGGTAAACGAAGCGAGTTTCAGTGCATTTTCATTGGCCTCGGCACCGCTGTTGATTAAAAACAACTGATAGTCATCATAACCGCTGATGCGCCCCAGACGCTCAGCCAGTTCCTGTTGCAACTTATTAATAACGGAGTTGGAGTAGAAGCCGATTTTGTTCAACTGTTCCGTTACTTTCTGGATATAATGGGGGTGTGAGTGACCTATGGAAATCACTGCATGGCCTCCGTACAGGTCTAAATATTCCTGTCCTTTGTCATCCCAAACTCTACATCCCTGTCCTCTCACGATGTTCACGTCGAACAGGGGATACACATCGAATAATTTCATCTTTGCTAAGTCTTAACGTTAAAACGATGCAAAGTTACGAAAAATTGAGTGCAGAACAAAATAATTTTTTTATTTTTTATATAAAAAACAGCAAGGAGCCAACCTCGATGGCTGGCTCCCTTGATGATAGTGCTACTTCGCCTTTTTCTTTACCTTCTTTTTGGTATCTACATTGAAGGGATTGTCCGATGATCGGGTAGGAATTTTTTCCTTTTTAATGATTTCTTTCTCTGAATAGGTGATGCTCTCGTCATATAATCCCAGATTGTCCTTGCCCGTAGCTCCACCATACCAGCATTTCTTGCCCTTGTATTTGGCAAGGTAAACATCTGAAGACTTGTCGTTAATGATGAAGTGGTAGTTCATAGCGCGCTCCTTCAGCGTGCTGCGATCAACATATTTCTTACCTGGCCCACCTTGCCAAAGCTTAGGCCCTTCCTGTGCACAAACACTCATGCTCATAGCAAAGAGTGCTACTAATGTCAATAATACTTTTCTCATACGCATTTAGTTTTTAGTTAATAATTAAGTTTTGGTTTTAAGATTTTTACAATTCGTGAGAAGATAGTTGTAAACGAAGTCGAAGTCTTCGTCATGAACGTAGATGCGGTTCTTGGAAAACAACTGGTTGACTTTGATGAGGTTCATTTTTCTACAAGGAATCAGATGTTCTACATCAGCGAGAACAGAGGTCATGGTCATGCGTGATTGTGCTAACACACCAGTACCTACTGTTCCTGGACTCCCCGAAGCCAAACCAGCCAGGATTGCCAATGCTCCAATGAGCTGCCCCTTCTTCACGGTGCTGGGCATCTGTTGGTGGGTCACTGCTTTCCCGTCCATGATGAAGAGTACGGAATATTTCCAACCGGATATGGCAGCATAGACAAAATACCCTATCATGCCCAAAAGCAGCATCACGACTGCCATGATGCCTAATACAGAAGCCATACTTAGTAGTGAATCCAAATTCCAGTTACCATCAGCAATAGTGATAATAATAAAAAGCACCACAAGCACAAACATGCTGATTCCCAAAACCTTCCACACGTCAATGAGGATGGAGTAATTGGTCAGCATATTAACTTCGTAAATCCAACGATACTTGCTGTCTGGGTAAAGTTGGACTCGCTCATTGGCTGCTCTCCTCATTTTAACTAGTAATATAATCTAAATTTTCCTCAAGGGCAGATTTGTGATTGTAATCTTTCGCAAAGATAGGAGAAAATTTTGAAAAAGGGACTAATAATTTGCAAAATCGACTAACATTTTGCAAAATGTTAGTCGATTGGCTGTGTTACTTGGTGTTTATTGATAATATCCATTCCTTAGGCGTTTTGCCCGTAATGGCTTTAAATGTGCGGAAGAATGATTGCTCGTTGGCAAATCCTGATTCTGCAGAAATGGAGGAAAGCTTCTTGTTGGGGTCTTGGCGAAGCAGTGATTTGGCATGCTCGACGCGGTAGTTGCTGATATACTGATTGAAACTGAAGCCTGTCTGCGAATTGATAGCATCAGAGACAATGTTACGATGGATACCTAACGTATCTGCAATATCAGTAATTTTCAGTTCGCTGTTCAAGAAAAGTTTTTTATTCTCTACCAGTTCCCTGATACGCTTTATCAGCAGCGTGTTACAGCCTGAATCCTGGTTGGCAGCGGGCTGCTTTGATTCTTTTTCCCTAAATATAAATAGGAAGAAGAACCAGCCAACAAAAAGCAAAACCAATGGGATTAGCCAAGCCCATGGAATCTTGGCCGTCTCTGCCTTTTCTTCGTATGTACCAAAGGGGATGAGCCAGACGGACTTCGACGGTGTGAAATTGCTGCCATTCAAAAAACCGCCTGCCATTACGATATCGCCTTCTGGAGTCAGAAGAGGTGGGGCGTCTATCGCTCCGGTAATGGGTTGTGTATAGTAGAGTGTCAGTGGAGCAGGCTTTCCTTTTAGTGCTTGTGCATAGTCGATAGCTAAGATGTAGTATTGTATGGGGTTGTTCGGTGATTTGTGAAAATCTTGATTGCACCCAAGGAGATAGGCCCGTTGTGACTGTTGGTCGACCAGAATATTGAAGTTGTATTCTATCACGTGGTTCAAGGCCTTCATGGGGATAGGGACGAAGGTGGAAAGGAGCGAGAAGTCACCTTTCTGATAGGTAGCAATAGCAACCTGTCCTTCTTGGTTGTATACAGGAAAGAGATAGGTGTAATCGCCTTGCTTGCCGATAGCAGATACATTGCGACAGGTATGTAATGGATGCCACGTGTCGAACAGGGGGATGTGGATGCTGTCGCCCTTCAGTTGGTAAGCGTATGCTGTGTGAAGTGTGTCACCTCGGTAACTGTTGTTGCCGAAGATGAGTGCGTCGTCTGGAGCAGTTTGCAGAATAATCGGGGTGGCGCGTGACGTGTTGACATTGCGAAGATAATGGAAACGTCGCAGTCGACTGTCAAATACTTCAATACCGTCTTGATGATACCAGTTGCCCGCAATGACTACCTGTCCGCTGTCCAATTCCAATGCAGAGGCTAAAGTGCGTTTATGTTGCATACTGTTGAAACCGTCAAAAGTATGCGATTTAGGGTCGTAGAGTTCTGACAGGAAGGTTTGTCCGATGCCGATGGGCTCAGAACTACCTCCTGCTAACAGCACTTCTCCGTTACGAAGCACGATGGCGAGAGCGTTATCATGGTTATAAACCATCTGCAGCGGATGCCATTCGCCTTCCTTCAGGTATTCTGCAGTTGGGGAAGGAACAAATCCATCTGTATGTCCGCCAGCCACAGTCAGTTCGTCATTGGCATAGAATAATACATGTCCGGCTCGTGCAATGTTCAGATCGGGCATTTGTTTCGCCTCTATCTTCACCATGGGACATGCATTGACGGAGTCGCTTCTTGGCTTCGTCCCTGCTGTCTGCAATGTCAAAAGCATTGACAGCAGGCAAATGGTTTGTGGTATGATTCTTTTCATTCTCCCCTTTTAATATAACCTTTGCAAAGATACACTAAATCTTTGAAAGTACAAACTTCTTACTCTCTTTTTTGCATCTTTACACATTTCAGTGTATCTTTATCCAGTTTTCAGTATTTATTAAAAATATGACCTGAGAGAAAGAGGCGTTCTCTCAGGTCAGAGTAAGTGGGGATGATATGTTTCCCTTTTAAGGTATATTCAGATCATAGACTATCTGCAAGTCGACATCGGCAGAGCCTGACAGATGCACCTGCTTGGTACTGGTGACGGAGGCATTGGGGTGGGCACCCATCGAATTGTCGATATCGATGTTCGACACTCCGTTATAGCAGGTGCAGTCCAGTTGGTAGGTGCCTTTCTTGCTGAGCGACAGCACGTATGCACCTTCGTCATTGCTCCACGCGAGGTTGAACTCTCCGCTCAACTCATGATGAATGGTGCCGTTGAGCATGGGGTTCATGAGGGCGATTATGTTGTTGGCTACTCCATTCTGATACATGGTAGCCACCTGTTCCGCAGTCTTGACGTTGTCAGTGTAGTTGGTGCTGATGGTGTAGGTGCCTGTGGCGGTCTGTGGTCTGGTGCCTGCTGTGTAGTCTGCAAACTGACCGCTCAACGTCAGCCCGTCAGCACTGTTGATACTGAACCGCCCTTGGTCGTCGACCTCGAAGTTATTGTTGCTCTGGAACAGGTTCGTCAGGTCGGTGACGGGTACGGTCAGAGGTACAGACATGAACTCGTAGGGCTCACCGTCGGCAATGGTGGTGATGGGAACGTACTCTGCGTCGGGCTCATGGGTGACAGTCTGTTTCTTGAACTGTTTGAACACCAGTCCTTGCAGTTCCTCATCATCGGTAGTGGTGAACTGGGCGGCAGGGCTTGCCAACAGTTCTTTACCAAACAACTTGAACGTGGGATATATCGTGTATTTCTCCTCGGCTTTCAGTCCGCTGAACTCAATGTCAAACTTATTCCATTCCTGCGGGCTGGTGTACGTCCGCCAGTACCATTGCTTATCCACCTCTTTGCCATCCTTGTCGTAGACGATGAAGCCAACAGGACCGCCCACCAGTATGCTACGTGCTAACGAGGCTGAGGCTGTTGTCGTGCCCTTCTTCTTGTCGTACTTCACGCCGACAGCATTGAATTTTGGTACCAGACCACCCTCGAAATCCCACACCATGTGACTATCCTTGTACTTGTCGAACATCTGCACTTCAGTCTTCCATCCCATGGACGATGCTGACACCTTTCCACTTCCGTAGGGTCCCATCTTGATGCTGCCGTCACGGTTCAGTTTGTCGTAGAGCAGGGTCTTCTGGAATTCCATCTGTGTCTCCAGGTCTTCCATCGTGATGTCTGCTGATGCCTCCAGACGTAATCCCGACTCGAAGCGTGTGCCAATCTTACCGATACTCTCTGATCCTAATAATAGGTTGAACTCCACAAATGGTCCAGCCGACATTGTCACCTTCCCTGCTAATGTCTGGTTATGCGTGTTGGTGAGGTTACGGAAACTGACGGTTGCCATCGAGTTACCCTCGGCAATGCTGTTGTACTGTACTGCGGCATAACCGCTTGACTTGTTGTGCCACTGCTCATAGTACTCCAGTGTGCCGGATGCGCCGAATCCCAAGCCTGCCTTCATCTCAAGCAGGATGGGTGAAGTGCCTAACGGGATAAGCACTGGCGGCATGCTGATATCGAACTGCCCTGCCACTGTGCCCTTGATGTTTGCCTCGTAATTGGTCTCAGTCTCCACACGGGTCAGAATGTCGAAGTTGATACCGTCCCACCAACTGACAGACAGGAAGGCGCGCAGGCTCAGTTTGGGCTGATAGGTGTAGTCGATTTGTCCGTCGCCACTGAAAGAGAAATTCTCGGACAGGTCGTAACCGACGTTCGATAGGGCAAGATGCTGCTCATAGCCGGGCAGGTCGATGTCGATGGCATTGCTCTCGTAGCCTGAGCGGCGTCGTGCCTGATTGCTGCTTCCGCCGCCGTCACTGGTTGCCGCGATCTTCACCACGTACTGGTCGAATAGTTCTGTCAATGCCACTCGCTCACAGGTCACTTGATAGCCTTTCGGTACGGAGGCAAGACTTGCTACCTGTCCGTAAAAACCGTGGGGCAGGTGGGGTCTAGCCTCTGTCAGTGCCAACTTGTCGCCTACCTTGGGCACCATGCTGGTGGGAATACTGCTGGAGAGAGTGAACGTGGTCTGAGCATCGCTCTCAACGACATAGTCCCATAGGTCGGACGAAAGGGTCACCACATTCTCCTTGTATTTCGTCTCTGGCGTAACGAAGGCAACGCTGTCGATGGCGGAAATAGGTATGCGGAACACGGAGTCAAGTGCCGTGATCTCCTGCACCACGTAGTCGTCGTGCTCTATACCGAGCGTATCTTTGCGACTAAACGCTATCTGTTGGATGTCGGCATAGAAGAATCCGTTGAATTTGCCGTCATTACGGTAGATGTAAAGGGCGTCCTGATCAGACTGCTGTGCTTTTGCCGACAACAGTGTGAAGATAGCCAAGACGGCTGTCAGCCCCAGTCTATATAAATAGGTGTTGGTTTTCATCGCTTCATGATTTTATAGGATTTATGATTCACTTTCACGACATAGACCCCTTGTCGGAGGGAGGCAAACGACTGGCGGTAGGTGCCGTCATCGGCTACGGTGTGTGCCTGTAGCAGTCTGCCGTCGATAGTATAGAGACTGATGGGAGTGCCCGCTTCCAGTCCACTTAGTGTCAGCACACCATCCTTGTAGTCGATGACTTCCTGGTTAGTGTCCACTTCGTCGATGCCCGTCGTGCGCTTTTGGAAGGTGTAGCGCACCACATCGCTAAGTGGAATGCTCACGTCTGCATGATTAGCTACAATCTTCAGTTCAGTACCCACTACTGTGATGACGGGCTGCTCTGCCAACTCGTAAGTCTGTGTCGTGCCGTCCTTCAGCAGCAGGATGAGTGATGTGACGGTGCCCTCGTCGGCAGGGATGTCTGGTTCATCAGGTTCCTCTGGGTCGTCGGGATCCTCTGCCGGGATGTTGGGGTTGGCAGGGTCGTACTCCACGATATTCTTGAAATCCGCAAATGTGCGGTAGGGCCAGCCTTGCCGATAGGTCTCAGTACACCCCTTGGGTACATAGACCGTGGTGGTGTTCAGCAGAGAAGTTGGAAACGGCTCGCCTCCGTCGTCATATATCGGCGGCGTGGTGCCCTGACAGATAATGGTCTTCAGGTTGGTGCAATATTTGAAGGCGTCATAAGAGATGCGGGTCACGCCAGCGGGGATGGTGATGCGCTTTATGTTGCTGCTGAACACTGGGGCTCCAGTTCCAATCCATTCCGTTTCGCCTGGCACCACGACCTGTGTGCGTTCCACAATGCCGGTGTTGGTCTGCTGCATGGGAGGACAGACAGTCAGCGCATTGCCGAGGTACTCAGTCTTGCTGTAAAACAGCATGCCGTCGGTGCTGTGCATATTGGTGTTGCCTGCTGCTACATTGAAAGCATAGAGGTTGGTGCAGCCTATGAAAGCGGAGCCATTGTTCATCACATCCTTGGTTATGGTGACGGTCTTGAGTTGGGTGTCGCCCCAGAAGGCACTGCCTTCAATCTGATTGACATGGCGCTGCTTGCCGTCAATGGTCACCGTGCCGGGAATGGTGATATGTCCGTCGAAGGTCGCCTCGCTGTTGCGGTTGGCTACGTTCGCCCACTCGTCACCGGATATGGAGTAGCAAAGAGGTCCTTGCAGGTATAGTTCGCTGTCGTCGATATTCTCGAAGTTCTTCCAGACGTTAGCCTGCTGGTATGTTTCCTTGCTGCCGTGAGGGACATACAACTTGCAACTGGAACCGTATTCGTTGATGGAAGGGGTGAACGTCGCCTCGTCATTGATGACGGGTGGCGTGCTGCCCAGCATATACAGGTGGCGGAGGGAGCCGCAATTGGTGAATGCTCCGTCCATCTCCTTTACAGTGCCAGGAATATGTATGAGGCCGGGACCGTAGCCAATGGCATTCCTCTCAATCTTGGTGATACCGGCAGGGATATAGGCAAGGTCACGCTTGATGAGTTGCCTGTCAGATATCTCATAGCAGGGGAAAGCCACCAGTGTCTTTAAGTCCTTTGTGAGTAGCATGCTGTTGACGCTGACGTAGTTAGAATTGCCTTTCTTGACGGCAAACTCTGCCGCACTGGTGCCCAGACCGAATATGCTGGGGTCGTATTTCTTCAGTTTCTTGGGTAGGATAATGTGGTCGAACTTGCCTGTAACAGCACTTTCGTCATACTGGCAGGTGGGCGAGATAATGAAATCGCCTATCACCCCCCCCACGCTATGCGAGTGTAGTCTGGCGGCTTTCTCTAAGCCTGTGGCACTAAACTTGGAGTTTGAATTCAAACCTCCTTCCTCTATCTCAAAGCCTTTTCCTGCGAAAATGACACATCCTATTCTAGTACTACTAAACGCCTCTTTGTCAATGAGACGTAGCGTAGCGGGAAAATTGACGCATGAAGTGAGTGAACGGCAATCGTAGAAAGCACGTTCTCCGACTTCTTGCAGTGCGTCGCCGAGGCTCACATACCGAAGATGGTCATTATAGACGAAGGCTTCTTTGCCAATATGGGTGACTCCTTCCAAATCGGCAGTCTCTAATTGTGTGCAACCGTAAAAGGCTTGCTCGGGAATAGTCTTGATCGTGCCAGGAAATGTAAGATTGGTTAGATCTGTTTCACGAAATGCCGAAGACCATAGATAGTTGACGGGATGACTCTTTCCGCCTATCTCAACTTGGTTGGTGATGGTGACATCCTGCTTCTCAGCACCAGTGACAAAAACTTGCTCGCTGCCATTGGCGGTGTACCAGACACCATTGACGCAGGCAGAAGAATTTCCATATGGTGATGGCTTGATATTGGTAATTAATTCGCTTGACACGTACTCGCCAAATTTGCCCATACTTAATAACCTGTAGAATCCGTCCGCATCAGAGCCCCAACCAAAATTGATGTGGAAATAGTCATCAGCGTCATAGCCGTCGCAGACTACGGCATGCTTCTCCTTATAACGACTCGATACTCCCATGTATATTGGTCGCTTTGATGCGAGTTCACTGCGTATCAGGGCTTCATCATCTTCGTCAATTTCGCTTCCCTGTTCCGCAGTTAGGTTGTTGACTTTAATACCTTTTTTGTCCATCATATGATGCATGTGCAGTTCACCGCTATAAGAAAAATTCCTTAAAAGTGCCTGTGCCGCATCAATGGCCCAAGTACCACTCTCACTGGACCTATACATCATGTTCATGGCACATCCTACGTCTGCCATCAGTTGGGCTACGGCATTTGCCTGTACCTCTGTGTAGTCACTGTAGGAATCCAGCATATTATCCCAGTCGTAGGTGGATTGTGAGAAGTCACGTGTCTCATTGTTATCTGTATTGGTGTGTTTACCATATCCCTGCTTGGGCCATTGCCAATAGTTCATGATCTGGGCAATGGCAGTGGCTACGCATCCCGTAGGACATCGTCCTCCGCCTTCGTCTGCGGTGGGGCATTGGTTGTTGTAAGGCGTATTCTGGTTCCAACTGGTTTTAAGCAACGGTGCGACAATGATGGCGGCACGTTTGGGCGCCTTTGATGGGATTGACTCAGAAATCCCAGACTGTCGCAGGTCTTGAATGCTCTTTGTATAGCCTGTCAGAATCGTTTTCGTTGCGTCAGGGGACTTGTTATAGTCAAAACTGCCCTTGTCGCTATAGGCAAGGATGGTAGGTGATGCGCCGTTATTACCTGCCACGATGACCCAGCCGTCACCGCCGGGACGGTTGAACACATAGAACTCGCTGCCCTCAGGCTGGTAGGTTAGCAGAAGCGAGGCTGCTGCCCGTCGGGCTGTCGAGGGGGTACTGTCGCCCCAGAACTGCACGGCGATTTGCCGTGCCTGCTCCTCGCTGATGTCCTCGGCGCATAAACCGAGCGATATCAGTGAGGCTAAAACAATCAGACTGATTTTCTTAATCATATCCATAACATTTATTTTTCTTGTTACAAAGTTAAGGTAAAACGGTCATAGTACTATTAACAAAAACCGAAAATCGACTGACAATGCGGAATTTGTCAGTCGATTTAGTGTTGTGTGTTTCTGTGTCACAGCGATTTCAGCCTGCCTGGTTTTTCCATTCACCTGGTGTCATGCCTGTGTGAGACTTGAAGGTACGGAAGAAGGAGGTCTCGTTGGAGAATCCCGACTTGAGATACAACTCGATGGATTTGATGTCGGGCTGTTGGGCAATCAGTTGTTTGGCATGATTGATGCGATAGGTGTTGACGAAATGCGAGAAGGTACACCCCTTTGAAGTTTTGATACAATCTGACACGTAACGGCTGTTAGTACCCAGGAGTGCGGCGACATCGGATATTTTCAGTTCACTGTTCAGGTACAACTTTTGTTCCTCCATCAACAGGCAGACACGTTGGAATCGCAGTTCGTTGGGATGTACATCCTCTGTCTTTTGCTTGTCAACCGTATTCTGTTGCTGGTGGCGGTAAAGTCGGTAGGAGAGGACGGCAAGAATGGCAAGTATCACCAGTCCTGCAGCCCAGAACCAGCCGTTCCTGTCGGTTTGGGCAGCAGTGGGTGTGCCGAAATGTAACAGCCAGACAGTGGCGGACGGTGTATAGTTGCTATGTGCATTTCCATTGGTACCACCTGCGATCAGCAGGTCACCATTGGCGGTCAGCATCGGACACCAAAAGCCGATGTCTGGTAGTGGGTCTGTATAATAGAGAGTTACGGCGGCGGGTGTCTTGTCATACTCGATACATATGGTATAGAGTCGGTTTGTATTGTCCTTGCCTATCATATAACCCCGGTGTGACTGGCGGTCGGCAACAATCGGACTAATGTACTCTATCTTTCCCCATCGGCTCCTCATCGGGATCGGACAGGTGGTTGGCAACAGGGTGAACGTGGTGTCCTGGACGAGGCATACGGCTATCTGCCCGTGGGTGTCCTGTACGGCAAAGAGGTTGGCATAGACATTTTTCTCCTCATCGCCGATAAAGCAGTCGTCCCTTTGGAAGCCTGTGTCGAAATGCATTGGCTGCCATGCTTCTAATAAAGGGACGTGGAGCGGATCTCCTTGCAGACGGTCTACTACGGCACTGCTGACGGGCTCGTCGTGAATGCCACGGTTGCCGAGGATGAGGACATCGTTGGGTGCCAATCGGAAAATGTAGGGTTTGCTGCGTGATACGGTCACATCCTTGATGTAGGAAAACTGGCTGTGTCCGTCATAGCACTCTATACCATCATCGTGATACCAGTTGCCGGTGATGATGACACGCCCGTCCCCCAACTGGATACCGCCGGTGATGGCTCGTTTCTTGTAAAGGCAGCCGAAACCGTTGAAAGCGTGCTGACTCGGGTCGTACATCTCAGCAGTGAATGTCTGTCCGATGCCTAAGTGCTTCTCGAAACCGCCAGCCAGTAGGACCTCACCTGACCGCAAGGGAATGGCGGTGCCTGCGTCATGGGTGTAGACGGTATTTATCAGGTGCCACCGTCCGTCGGCATAGTATTCTGCGGTAGGCGTGGGCACAAATCCTGCGGTATGACCGCCTGCCACCACCCATTCGTTATTGGCGGTACGGAATATGCTATGCCCTGAGCGGGGTATGTTCAGGTCGGCGAGCCGCTTAGGCTCTATCTTAACCATCGGACAGGCAGGTCGCTGGGTATTGTCTGCCAATGTGGTCAGCGGCGTGGTGAGAAGGAGGCTCTCCATGAGTAAGAGCCTGATGAAGTGGACTTTCGTTGTTTCCATGTCGCAAAAATAGTAAAAAACAACGAGAAACTGACTAACATTTTTTACAAACCGACTGACAATGCGAAAATTGTCAGTCGGCGTACGGTTATTTTAGAAAGCGGATGCTTTCAGGCGTAATCCTGTGGTCTCGTCGATGCCGAACATGAGGTTCATGTTCTGTACAGCCTGGCCAACGGCTCCCTTCAACAGGTTATCAATGGCGGAGGTGACGAGAACTTTACCATCGAAGCAGTCAACATGCACCAATGCCTTGTTGGTGTTCACCACCTGTTTCAGGTCGATGGACTTGTCGCTATAGTGGGTGAAGGCTGCATCTTGATAGAATTCCTTGTAAGCAGCGATGATGTCTTCGGCAGGAGCCTTGGTCTTGATCACGGCAGTGCAGAAAATGCCACGGGCAAAGTCACCACGATAGGGAATGAAATCGATGGAGGCATCCAGATAGCCCTGCACCTGAGCCAGACTCTGGCGAATCTCGGCAATGTGCTGATGCTGAAATGCTTTATAGATACTCAGATTGTTGTTGCGCCATGAGAAATGGGTGGTAGCTCCAGGCTTCTGTCCGGCTCCTGTAGAGCCAGTGATGGCATTCACAGCCACATCTTCTTTCAGCAGGTTCAGGTTGGCGGCAGGCAACAGTGCTAACTGAATGCAGGTGGCAAAACAGCCTGGGTTGGCAAGGTGCTGTGCCTTGCAGATTTCTTCCTTGTTAATCTCAGGCAAACCATAAACGTAATCATGGTCTCCTTGAATGCGGAAGTCTTGTGCCAGGTCGATAATCTTTACATTGGCAGGAATGGTATGCTCCTTGAGGAACTGCTCGCTCTTCCCGTGCCCAAAGCAGAAGAAAACAACATCCACCTGGTCGAATGGCATTTCTGAAGTAAAACGCAAATCAGTCTCGCCCATCAATCCTTCATGAACATCCGATACCAGATTGCCTGCGTTGCTTTCCGAATTAGCAAACACAATCTCTGCTTGCGGGTGGTTAATCAGCAGGCGTATGAGTTCTCCACCCGTGTAGCCTGCTGCACCTAAAATCCCTACTTTAATCATCTCTTCTCGTCTTTATGGATTCCGTAATAAACACGGAGAGGAGTACTCGATACTTTGATGAATCCCTTGGCTTCATCAGCTGTCCAACCTGTCTGTGTTTCACCATACTCTCCCAGTTTCGACTTCGTCAAGTCGTTGACAGAGTCAATTCCCACGGTTTCGAATCCGTATGGGCGGAGTTTCAGGATGGCAGTACCCGTCACGTTACGCTGACTGCTGGTCAACATTGCCTCGATGTCTGGCATCACGGGCTCCAAATACTGGCTCTCATGCAGGAACATACCGTACCAGTTGGCTACCTGATCCTTCCAGTACTGCTGCCACTTGCTCAAAGTTGATTTCTCCAGCAGGCGGTGAGCCTCGATGATCAGTTTCGGAGCTGCAGCCTCAAAACCTACACGGCCCTTGATGCCGATAATGGTGTCACCTACATTGGCATCACGGCCGATGGCATACGAAGCACCAATCTCCTCAATCTTCTGAATAGCTTTTACTTTGTCGGTGAACTTCTCGCCGTTCACACCGACAATCTCGCCCTTCTCGAACTCAATCTTCAGAATCGACTCCTTCTCGGGATTGGTAACATGCTTCAAATAGGCTTCCTCTGGCAGTCCCTGTGTGGGGTCGAGCAACTCACCGCCACAGATACTGGTGCCCCAGATACCTACGTTATAGGAATACTTCAATTTGGTGAAGTCGGCAAAGAATCCGTGTTCGTTCAGATAATCTACCTCTTCTTTACGTGTCAACTTCTTGTCGCGGGTCAAAGTAATAATCTCTACACCAGGAGCCATCACCAGGAAGGTCATGTCGAAGCGGATTTGGTCATTACCAGCACCGGTACTTCCATGAGCAATGGCATCGGCACCAATCTCCTTGGCATAGCGGGCTATGGCGATAGCCTGGAAGATGCGCTCTGAAGATACAGAGATAGGATAACAGTTGTTGCGAAGCACGTTACCGAAAATCATATACTTCAGCGACTTCTCGTAATATTCCTGTGTCACGTCAAGCGTCACGTAGGCCTTGGCGCCCAACTTATAGGCGTTCTCCTCATTGGTTTTCAACTGTTCAGCACTGAATCCGCCAGTATTGGCACATGCTGCATAAACATCCCAGCCGTCCTGGGTCAATTTCATCACGGTGTAGCTGGTGTCCAAACCACCACTGAATGCTACAACAACTTTCTTATTTGCCATATAATTATTTTTATTTCATATTTTCATTACTCATTGCTCATTTCGACCGAATCAAGTTCTTTGATTCGGGAGATGACTTCTTCAGGAATCTTAGCGGGCAGATGCTCCTCGGGGTCGTACAGCATGGCTGTGCAGATACAGTATTTACGCCCTGTTCGATGCAACACATCTACATTCACACATCCCTCGCAACCGCGCCAGAAAGCTTCGTCATCGGTTAAGTCTGCGAACGTCACGGGCTGATAACCCAACTCAGTGTTCATCTTCATGACTGCTGCACCACTGGTCAACGAGAAAATCTTAGCATGAGGCCAACGGGTACGAGCCAACGAGAAAGTCATATCCTTGATTTTCTTGGCAACGCCCAGTCCGCGGAAGTCTGGGTGCACAATCAGTCCACTGGTAGTCACATACTGCTTGTTTCCCCATGTTTCAATATAGCTAAAACCGGCAAAGCGATTGCCGCTCAAAGCAATGACCGCCTTAGCCTCTTTCATCTTTGTTGCAAGATATTCGTGGGTACGCTTCGCAATACCCGTACCACGAACCTTGGCAGCATCGGCAATCGTCTGCAGAATGGTGTCCACATACACCTCGTGCTCAGGTCCTGCCACAAAAACTTTTATTTCTTCTTTTTTCATTATAATTTGTATAAACTATAAACTGTCAACTCTCAACTATCTCAAGTTCGGCACCACCTCGCGCAACGCATCTATCACATCTTCCTTTGTCACACCTTGTTTAATAACAATGAAGATGGTGTCGTCGCCTGCTATCGTACCTATGATTTCTTCGATGTGATTATTATCAATGTTATAGGCAATACTGCTGGCATAACCTGGGCGCGTCTTGATGACACCCATATTACCCGAGAAATTGATGCTCAGAAATCCTGGAACCTGCATCATCTCTTTGACCCTAAGCGGTGTACTTACTCGCTTGTACATGGTATCGTTGGGTAATACATATACATAATTTCCACGCATGGTAGCTGCCTTCGCCACTTTTAATTGCTTCAGGTCACGACTCAAGGTTGCTTGAGTAACTATAAAACCTTCCTGCTTCAGAGCTAGCAACAGCTCTTCCTGACTGCCCATTTCCTGACTGGAAATAATCATTCGCAGCGCTTCCAATCTGCTGTTTTTGATCTTCATATTTGGTATATTTATTCAATTGGCGCTGCAAAATTATACATTTTTCTGCATACTACCAAACTTTCTTTCTTCTTTTTATTAAAACTTGTTGAAAAGAGCTCCCTTGTCAATTTGGCTCGAGCCAAATCATGAATTAGCTCGAGCCAATGCCCATTTTGGCTCGAGACCCCCTTTTTGGGGTCTTTTCTTCGATGTGGCTTATATGGTATAAGACAAGCCTATATATAATATAATAAGGTGTCCCCCGTTTTACCACTTGATTTAGGTCAAGAGCGGTGATAATTTTCTCATTTTTCTGAAAAAAAAGTCGCAAAAATATTTGCCGGTTCAAAAAATAGTCGTACCTTTGCATCCGCTTTCGGGGAAGCCCGTCAGTTTTAAAGAACGAGATCTTTGAGAAGTTTACATAAAACAGAGAAGAAAGTAGTACAAGAAGCGAGAGTGTCCTTTATAGGATATTCTTGGGTATGAAGAACAACCGTCAATAGAATTGCTTCAATA
>DEKX01000049.1 GCA_002354095.1 Prevotella sp. UBA2711
AGGTCCCAGTTGTTGCGGATGTTCTCGCGCTTGATAGGTACATTGTCCGTATTACCCTCAATGAGCACGTCATAATCCTTGTAATCCTTAATAATCTTGGCAATCTTCGAGAGAGTCTCAGAGGCGCGGTCGCTGATTTCATACGAACCACTCTTATAAAGCATGTTATCAGCCAATGAGATATACACTACGCCCTTCAGTACCTGGACATCCACATCCTTCAGTTCCTCCTTAGAAAGAGAACGGGTCAGATTGTTGGTCAGCACCATGTTCAGCGAGTCACTCTTCGATTTCACCTCTACCAAATGGCGAATGTACTTATTGGACTCGTTGATCTGGTCCACCAACTTTTCGATGCTGATATTATTTTGATTAGCATTGGTCAGACTCTTATCGAGTGCGTTCTGTAGTGCCTGATTAGCCTTCTCCTCAGCCGCCAGTTGTTGTTCGAGACTGGCCACACGGGCCGTTGCCGCAGCCAGTTTCTCCTTGGTATCCGTAAAATTCGTCTGCAGCGCCTTATTCTCTTCCTGACAAGCTAACAATTCTTTCTTTGACGAGCAGCTTGAAACCATCATGGCAGCTGCTGCAATAGTCATCACTAAAAATGTCTTTTTCATCCTCTTATTCTTTTAATTAAACATGATTACGGCTGCAAAGATAATGATTTAACTATTATTTTGTACCAAACTTGCCACGATTTAGATAAATTTAAGTACCTTTGCATCCAAATTAAAAATTAATAAGGTAAAAGACATGATTCTCTTTTTTAAGACCCCGCAGAAGAGTGTGATTGCCACGCAGGCAGACCACGCACTCAATCAAGACGAAGTAAAGGAACTCTGTTGGCTTTATGGCGAAGCCGAACTGCTTAGTGATGAGACGCTCGAAGGACATTTTGTAGGTCCACGTCGAGAGATGGTGACTCCCTGGTCAACGAATGCCGTTGAGATTACTCAGAACATGGGACTGAAAGGTATTCAGCGCATAGAAGAATATTTCCCCGTTGACTCTGAGGATGCGGAACACGACCCCATGCTGCAGCGTATGTACAAGGGGCTGAACCAAGGCATCTTCACGATTAACATCCAGCCGGAGCCCATTAAGTATGTTGACAATCTGGAGGAATATAACGAGCAGGAAGGCCTGGCCCTAAGTCCTGAGGAGATAGAATACCTGCATAAGATTGAGAAAGAGAATGGTCGCCCACTGACTGACTCTGAGATTTTCGGTTTTGCCCAGATTAACTCAGAGCATTGTCGCCATAAGATTTTCGGTGGCACGTTCATCATCGACGGCAAGGAGATGGAGTCGAGTCTTTTTGCCATGATCAAGAAAACCACACAGGAGAATCCCAACAAGATTCTCTCAGCCTATAAGGACAATGTTGCCTTTGCACAGGGACCGGTAGTTGAGCAATTTGCCCCAGCCGACCAGTCAACCAGCGATTATTTCCGCGTGAAGGACATTGAGAGTGTGATTTCACTGAAGGCAGAGACCCACAACTTCCCCACTACGGTAGAACCCTTCAACGGTGCTGCAACAGGAACGGGTGGTGAGATTCGCGACCGTATGGGCGGCGGTGTCGGTTCATGGCCTATTGCCGGTACAGCAGTTTATATGACGGCGTATCCTCGCATTGAAGATGCTGACCGTGACTGGGAAGATATTCTTCCTGTTCGACAATGGCTCTATCAGACACCTGAGCAGATTCTGATCAAGGCTTCGAACGGTGCCAGTGATTTTGGTAACAAGTTTGGTCAGCCACTGATTTGCGGTTCTGTATTGACCTTCGAACATCAAGAACCTACCGCACCTACTAAATATGC
This sequence comes from Prevotella sp. UBA2711, assembly GCA_002354095.1. GTDB lineage: Bacteria > Bacteroidota > Bacteroidia > Bacteroidales > Bacteroidaceae > Prevotella. Next base: position 1,830 of record DEKX01000049.1, read on the forward strand.
CTACGACAAGGTGATTATGTTGGCTGGCGGTGTCGGTTACGGCACTAAGCGTGACTGTCTGAAGAAAGAGCCCCAGAAGGGCAATAAGATAGTGGTTGTCGGTGGTGACAACTATCGCATCGGACTCGGTGGCGGTTCTGTATCATCGGTTGATACGGGTCGCTATTCAAATGGTATCGAGTTGAATGCCATCCAGCGTGCCAATCCGGAAATGCAGAAGCGTGCCTACAATCTGGTACGTGCCCTCTGCGAAGAAGACACCAACCCAGTGGTTTCTATCCACGACCACGGATCAGCAGGTCACTTGAACTGTCTCTCCGAATTGGTAGAGGAGTGTGGCGGTGAAATAGACATGACGAAACTGCCTATCGGCGACAAGACGCTGTCGAGCAAAGAAATCATTGCCAACGAAAGTCAGGAGCGTATGGGCTTGCTGATTGACGAGAAACATATTGAGCACGTACAGAAGATAGCTGAGCGTGAACGCGCCCCGCTGTACGTAGTCGGTGAGACCACTGGCGATGCCCACTTCTCGTTCAAACAGGGCGATGGCGTGAAGCCTTTCGACCTGGATGTTGCCCAGATGTTTGGCCACTCGCCCAAGACCATCATGCGCGACAACACGGTAGAACACCAATATGAGAATGTGAAATATGCGAAGCCTTCCGATTACTCTGACTATTCAGATTACTCAGATAAAATCAGCGAATATTTGGAGCGCGTGCTCCAGTTGGAGGCTGTAGCCTGCAAAGACTGGCTGACTAACAAGGTTGACCGTTCCGTAACGGGTAAGATAGCCCGTCAGCAGTGTCAGGGTAAGATTCAGTTGCCACTGAGCGACTGTGGTGTGGTAGCCCTCGACTATCGTGGCCGCAAGGGTATAGCCACCGCCATCGGTCATGCTCCACAGGCAGGTCTCGCAGACCCTGCAGCAGGTTCAGTACTCTCTGTTGCCGAGGCTCTGACCAATATCGTATGGGCACCATTAGCCGACGGTATGGAGTCTATTTCGCTCTCAGCCAACTGGATGTGGCCCTGTCGTTCACAGGAAGGTGAGGATGCTCGTCTCTATGCCGGTGTGAAGGCGCTGAGCGATTTCTGCTGCGAATTGCAAATCAATGTTCCTACAGGTAAAGACTCCCTGTCGCTGACCCAGCAGTATCCTAACGGAGAGAAGATTATCTCTCCAGGAACCGTGATAGTATCAGCCGGCGGTGAGGTATCGGATATCAGAAAGGTTGTTTCTCCTGTTGTCAGAAACGACAAACGCACTTCTTTGTATCACATTGACTTCTCGTTCGACGAGCAACACCTTGGTGGTTCTGCCTTCGCACAGAGTCTGGGCAAGGTAGGTTCAGACGTACCTACCGTCAAGAATGCCGAATACTTTGCTGATGCCTTCATGGCTGTTCAGCAAATGATTGAGAAAGGCTGGATTTTGGCTGGTCATGATATATCAGCTGGCGGATTGATTACCGCCCTGTTGGAAATGTGTTTCGCCAATACCGAAGGCGGCATGCACATCAATCTGCATGATGTATGCAAAGACGGCGATATAGTAAAAACACTGTTTGCAGAGAATCCTGGTGTTATAGTTCAGGTGAGCGACGAACATAAGGCTGCGTTCAAGGAATTCTTGGAAGAAGCCGGTGTGGGCTATGCCAAGATCGGTTATCCTGTGGAAGAAGGACGCCATTTGGTTGTGGCTGCTGATGATAAGGAACTGAGCTTTGACATTGACCATCTGCGCGATGTATGGTACAAGACCAGTTATCTGCTCGATCGCAAGCAGAGTTTCAACGGAAAGGCAAAGGAACGCTATGAGAACTATAAGCAGCAACCGCTGGAGATGAAGTTCAATAAGGACTTCACTGGCACTCTTGCTCAATATGGTCTGAATCCTGATCGCTGGAGAAACTCTCAACTCTCAACTCTAAACTCTCAACTACCAAAGGCCGCTATCATTCGTGAGAAGGGTACCAACGGTGAGCGCGAGATGGCTTACTGCTTGTATCTGGCTGGCTTTGATGTGAAAGACGTGATGATGACCGACCTGATCAGTGGTCGCGAAACACTGGAAGACATCAACATGATTGTGTTCTGTGGTGGTTTCTCCAACTCCGACGTGCTGGGTTCAGCAAAGGGATGGGCAGGTGCCTTCCTTTACAATCCCAAGGCCAAGGAAGCCCTTGATAAGTTCTATGCCCGCAAGGACACCCTCTCATTGGGTATCTGCAACGGATGTCAGTTGATGGTAGAACTCGGTCTGACAGGTGCCAAAGGCGCCAAGATGTTGCACAACGATTCTCACAAGTTTGAGAGCGAGTTCATCTCTTTGGACATTCCACAGAACAACAGCGTGATGTTCGGTTCACTCAGCGGCAATAAGCTGGGATTGTGGGTAGCCCATGGAGAAGGTAAGTTCTCACTACCTGAAGCTGAGAGTGCTTACCATGTAATTGCCAAATACAACTACGCCGGTTATCCTGCTAATCCTAACGGTTCTGACTATAACGTAGCAGGTATCTGCTCAGAGGATGGCCGTCATCTCTGCATGATGCCACACTTGGAGCGTGCCGTATTCCCATGGCAGTGTGCATGGTATCCAGAAGAGCGCCGTATGGACGAGGTAACCCCATGGATTGAAGCCTTCGTGAATGCTCGCAAGTGGGTGGAGGAAAAATTGAAGAATTGAAGAATTGAATATCTATTTAGAATCATTTAAAACTTTCTTTAAGATTGGCATGTTCACCCTCGGTGGTGGATATGCCATGATTCCTTTGATTGAAGAAGAAGTGGTCAACAAACACAAATGGATAGGGAAAGAAGAAATGCTCGATCTGATAGCTATTGCTCAAAGCTGTCCTGGTGTATTTGCCATTAATATCAGTATTTTCGTAGGGTATAAATTAAATAAGGTACGTGGTGCCGTAGCTACAGCATTAGGCACAGCCCTACCCTCCTTTCTGATTATCCTGGCTATTGCCATCTTCTTCCATCAGTTTGAAGATAACAAGGTGATTGCCGCCATGTTTAAGGGCATCCGTCCGGCTGTGGTTGCGCTGATTGCCGTACCGACCTTCAATCTGGCTCGCCGTGCCGAGCTCAATTGGTTTACCATTTGGATACCCATCGTTTCGGCACTGCTCATCTGGCTGTTAGGAGTATCGCCTATTTGGATTATCATTGCCGCTGGCATCGGTGGCTATGTCTGTGGAAAGTTGAAAGTTGAGAGTTGAAAGTTGAGAGTATATGATATTTCTATATTTATTTATTACATTCTTTGAGATAGGACTCTTCGGATTCGGTGGCGGTTATGGTATGCTGTCGTTGATACAACACGAGACGGTGGAACATTGGCATTGGATGACATCAGCTGAATTTACTGATATCGTTGCCATATCTCAGATGACCCCAGGACCTATCGGCATCAACTCAGCCACATACGCAGGCTATACCGCCGTGAAGAATGCCGGCTTTGGTGTACCCATGGCTATACTTGGTTCTGCCACAGCCACCTTTGCCCTGGTTTTGCCTTCACTGATTCTGATGATACTGATTAGCAAGATGTTCATGAAGTATATGAACACCCGCCCCGTTCAATCCGTATTTAAAGGACTGCGGCCAGCAGTCGTTGGACTACTCGCCGCAGCTACATTATTATTATGTACACCCGATAACTTTTCTACTCCCTCAGAAAATCCCTGGCAGTTCTACATCAGTTGTGCACTGTTTGCAGCCACTGCTTTCGGAACAGGTGTAATGAAAATTAACCCAATTCGAATGATCTGCTATTGTGCCGTTGCTGGGTTACTCCTTTTCTATTGAATTAACCACCTTTTTATTCCCACCTTAGTACAGCACCGTTCCGACGGGCAGGGTCAGCACCTACAAAATCCATTGAATAGGGGCTGCCAGTTGTCGGACTTTTTCCAATATACTTATGCGTACGCATAGACATCAGCATGAATTCCTGGTTGAGATAGTCCTGCCAGAGGAAAACTTCTGCCTTGGATTCATCGGTGGTCAGTCGCACATCGCCGGCGATACCAAAGCCTGCACAGTAGATGTAGCGCCCGTCCTCACACTGTAGTATCACCTTACCCTGCCCCTTGTCTATGATGCGGAAGCGCGTCAGGTCGCTCGTAACTTCTGCATTCTTATCCGAAGAGGGTGCTGGTCGGAAGCCATCGGTATCGTGCAGCATGCCATGCTCCAAGGCAATAGCTGGCTTGCCAGTGGCAAGATTGATGATACGGAATGTTTTGCCGTAAGGAATATTCTTGCTGCGATCGGCCATTGGTTCTACCATCGTAAAGTTGTCAAACTCCGCATAGCCGCCTTTCTTGTCTTTATGATTAAAGCAGAAGAGGGCATGGCGAGAGCCTTGGAAGGAAATAAGTTGATACGACAGCGGCATCTTCCTGCCAAGTGGCTGATAGCTGTTGCCATCGGTGCTATAGGCATATTGGGCACTGTCCTTGTCGTAATCACCTATCATGCGGAGCCATATTTTCCCATCGACTAAATCGATGGGAACACTAATAGTATCATTGATGGCTTGCTCGAAGCAGCGAAGAGTCAGCTTGTTGCCGTCCTTTACCACACCTATCCACGAGCAAGGCACATTGATATTACCCAGACCTGCCACATCGCCATCCTTCAAACCTTTGGCATAAAGTTCTACCGTAGCAATACTGGTGGGACCGATCACACGCTGTGTCAGTGAGTTGCGTGCCCACATCAACTGTTCGGCAGGCATAGACTGCAAGCGCAGACGGCCATCCTTCAGTGCCCATTTCGAATCGTCAGGGTTGTGGTTCCACTGCCATATACGTCCCAACTGTTTGCCATTAAAATCCTCGCTACGCTGATAGGGAGCGTGGGGAACTGTCTGTTGCTGTGCCACAGCAACAAACGGGACATTAGGCTTGAACCACGTACGTGGCGCACGCCCTAAGTTACCCTCCAAGCCCAGCATAGGCCAGCCGTCTTTCCAAGTAATGGGAGCCAGTGTCACGGTTCGTCCTATAGAGTGGAAGTCCATCATCAATAGCGCCCACCACTGGCCACTCTGATCCTCTACGATACCACCCTGATGGATATTCGTACAAGCTGTGGCATCTACGTCAACCTCTGGAATGCCAAACTTCGTACCATCTTCACCTATACGATACTTCACATCTTTGGGTATCTGCGTCAAAGGTGCCTGATGATAACCGAAAGTCTCATCGGCAGTGATGGTAATGGTCTCATAGGGTCCCCAGATACTCTTCGAACGGGAGCAGAGCGTACGCCCGTTAGGACGATAGTCAGTAGAGATGAGGTAATACATCCCATTGATCTTATACATGTGGTGTCCCTCGCCGACGGCATTACCTTCAGGTATGATGGTACGCTCCGTCTCTTCGATAGGACCACTCATATCCGGCTTTAGCTCTGTGCATTTCACCTCGCCGTAGCCATGGATAGCATATATCTTGCCGTCATCATCGAAAAGTACACTCAAATCATAGATACGCCCCTTCATATTATGATGCTTCCACGGTCCACGGATATCCTTGGAAGTATAGCACTGCAAGCCCTTGCCATTGATATTCGAAAACACATAGAATTGTCCGTTAGCATAGCGGATAGCAGGAGCCCAGATGCCCTGACCGTATATCTCCTTATGATTCTTCAACGAGAAAGCATCATCATCAAAGTCGAAACGGTCGAAACAATAGGAGATATTCTCCCAGTTCACCAAGTCTTTCGAGTGCAGGATAACCAGTCCTGGCACAGTATGCATCGTTGTACCAGCCAGGTAGTAGTCATCGCCCACTCTCAGAATATCAGGATCGGAGAATTCATCATAAAACAACGGATTCGTAAACGTTCCATTCCCATTATCTGCCGTCCAGCTCTGAGCGGAAGAGGTTAGAGGTAAGAGGTAAGAGGTAAGTAATAATAGGAGAAACCTTCGCATAACTCTCAACTTTAAACTATCAACTATAAACTATCCACTAATTCCGGCCATCCGTCACTGGTCCACTTGATAGGACGCTGCACCAATATCGCAGCACCTTTATGCTTCACGCTATAACCATGACTGATGTAAATATCCTCACCATTCATATTGTAGGCAGCACAATGACCGATAGCCTCAAACAGCTTCTTGTCACCGGCAATCACCGGTGTGCCGCCACCTTCACGCATATCATTACCATCGCGGTCTACGTAGGGTCCATCCACCGTCTTACTACGGCCGACAACCACCCGGTAGGTACTCTTGCTGCCCATGCAACAATAGTCCCACGACACAAACAGATAATAATAACCACCATGTTTCATGATAAACGGAGCCTCAATAGCATTCGTTCCCGCATACTTAGAAGTAGGATTCGGCATACGGTTATGGTTCTTTGGTGAATAACGGCGGGCAACGGTACGTGGGCATTCACCCTTAGCAATATGCATGGTCGTGTCCAGTTTAGCTAATTGTATGCCATCCCAAAACGAGCCCCATACCAACCAAGGCTGATCATTGTCGTCAATCACGAAGTTAGGGTCTATGGCATTCCAATTGTCTCGTTTGTCTTTTGATGTCACGATACAGCCCTCATCTTTCCATATAGGGAACGCAAGCGAAGGCTTACTGAGCAGACCGATTGCCGATCCGTTCTTACCAAAGGTCGAGCAACTGTAGGCAAGCCACCAGCGCCCATGCCATTTGATGACATCAGGAGCCCAAACATGATGAGTAAATCCAGGTACGGAGTCACGCGTCCACTGTGGCATTACCGTCATCACCGGCTCAGGCTGCACCGTCCATATCTTACGGTCTTTGGAAGTCATCTGCTGGATGCCCATTCCCGTAGCATATATATAATAGGTACTATCCTCGTAGGCCATCACAGGGTCGTGCACCATCGGTGTCTCCGTTAGGAAAACCTTGGGCGGATGCCCTTTGTGATGAGATTGAGAATATAGAGTGGTGCTCATTGCGAGCACCACTACTATAGAGAGAAATCGTTTCATTATTCAGTTACTTTTTCTATTCTGCAGGAACCTTATAACCCCAGATGGTTATACCGGTCTGACTGTCAAGAGCTGTGAAACAAGGAACCTTAGTGTCTGTAGGCTCCAAAGTCTGAGGAACCATCACACCCTTGTAGTCAGAGCCAAGATTAATCGTGATATAAGAAGTACCAGCCTTGATAGACCATGTACCTGTAGCATCACCAGAGATTGTACCGTCAGCATTCATTGTAATGTCAACAGGAACAGCATATTCTTTCGCAGCATGATCCAGTCCGTAACGGTGAGCAAGCAACTTATAGTTACCAGCGATGTCAGCTGTTGCAACCTTCTGGGCAGCAGCGATACCAGCGCTCTTCACGCCCTCACCAGTATACTCGAATGGAGCAGCGACCAACCAGCCCTCTTCGTTCTGATATACCTGGTGGACACGAACCTGGTGACCCTCACCCCAATCCTGGAAGCGAGTGTGGTATACCAAATAGGTACGTCCGTCCTCTGCGGCAATGATACTGTTGTGACCCTGTGCACGCTCACCAGAAGCCTCGTTGGCACCACCAGTAAGCAGGTTACCCCACTTAGAGTAAGCACCGAAGATGTTCACACCACGGTTACCATCGTTCTCACCAGCACCGAAGTTCAGCTGATAACTGTCATAGAGTGCTGAAGAACCCTTGCTGTCAACGTATGGCCCATCAGGACTCAGTGAGCGGAACACACGCATCTGATAACCACCAGCAGCCTCTAGACCACCATAGGTCATGAACAGGAAGTAGTATCCACCGATATACTCGATATAGGAAGCCTCACCAGAGACGTAGGAGCCACCGGCAATCTTCTTACCGAAGTAAGGATCAGAAGTAGCACTGAGCTCGTAGTCCACATCATAGTCACGCAGACCTGTCTCCTCGTCAAGCTGCAGCATGAAGATACCACCGCTCCATGAGCCGTAAGACATCAGCAGGTTACCATCCTCGTCATAGAAGACACAGGGGTCAATGGCGTTAGGCCAGTAGTTACCATAGTTGTCTGTTGGAGCATAACGCTCAGGCAGAGAAGCCTGCTCACCCAATACAATCTCCAAGTCGGTAGACTTATAGGAGTCACCAGAGCGGAAACCACTCATCACGACAGGAGCCTGATAGCGGTAAGGACCTGCTATGTTATCAGCTGTCAGCATGATGATGCTTGAGTACCATCCATCACCATTGATGCTGAGATACATACAGTATTTACCCAATTTCTTGTTGTAGATAACATCAGGTGCCCACATCATACCATCCACACTGTATGACTCACTACCACGTGCAGACCAAGCAAAGGCATTGAAGTTGAGGTCATACTCTTTGCCACCCTTCGTCACCTTCGTCACCTCAGGAGTGGTAAACGCATCAGCATTAGCAGCATCATTGCTGGTAGCTGTTGCCCAAGGAGCAGTAAATGCCTCCCAAGACATCATGTTGTTACACTTAGCGGCAGCGCGATGTGAACCGAAGATATAATAGGTACTAGTTGCCTGATCCCAAACAATACTTGGGTCATGGACGCTGACACGCTTCAGTGCTGACGGACCCTCCGTCTGAGGATCATCCTCTACGGACTCTGTCGCTGTTGTCGTGAAAGACACCTCCTCAGAGTATTTCACATCAAAACTGGTTTGTGCAAAGCCACGAACATAGTAAGTGGTATTTTTTGCAAGACCACCAATAGTCAGCACCAAATCTTTACTAGAGCCCACCACTTTGCTATCCTCAACCGTTGGATTAGGTGAAGTTGAGTAGCATACACCACGATAAGTAATGTGCGATCCCGTGGCTGTCAAGGTGACAACGGCTGAATTACCGGAAACAGAAGACACCGTAGGAGTAGTAACTGTCAAGGGATAATTCACCTCACTGACATCGTTGCTACAGGCTGTTGCCATCATTCCGATGGCAAACAGCACTAATAGTTTAGAAATATATTTCATAATACAATTCGTTTATTTGATTATTCAAATACCAAGTGAGCCTTCTCCATACTCAAGTTGTAGTAAAGGTCATTAGAATCAATATTATTGAGTCCTTTATAATTCTGAGTATAGACCTTACCGTCTGTAGCTTCTACAACAGCCTTAATATCAGCTGTTCCATCACCATTATTAGTAATATAAGTGGTCACTTTCGCACCATCCATGATAGAAGCAAAGATTTCCCAGTTATAGTCACATGACTGGCAACCTTCCCAATAGCTTCCACCTAAGCCCCAGTTATCAGCACGTACGAAGCAGTACTCAGTACCATCACCTTTACAAAGCTGAATGATGAAGTTATTCCAGTTTGCGGCACCATCACCAGCATTGATGAATCGGTTCACGAATGTCTGACCTGCCTCAATCTTAATATTTGGAGTTGCAATTGCACGGAATCCACTGGTATTGTCTTCGGCACCAATTACATAATCAAACTCAAGATGACCTTTCTCCATACTCAGGTTGAAACACATGTCATTAGGATCGATATTTTTAAGACCTGTATACTTCTGGGTATATGTATTACCATCAGAACCCACAACCACAGCCTTAATATCAGCAGTACCATCACCATTGTTAGTGATATAGGTTGTAACCTTGGCACCATTTAAGATTTCCTTAAAGTTGCCCCAGTCCCAATCACATGACTGGCAACCTTCCCAATAGCTTCCACCTAAGCCCCAGTTATCAGCACGTACGAAGCAGTACTCAGTACCGTCACTCTTACAGAGCTGAATGATGAAGTTATCCCAGTTATTAACACCATCAGTATAGTTGGTGAAGTAGTTGACATATGTCTGACCTGGTGCAACTTTGAAGTTCTCCGTTGCCTCTTCACGGAATCCACTGGTATTATCAGTCTTACCTATGCAGGTGAACAACTTTTCTACGACGCTAAATGAGGCGTAAGCAATAATTGGCTTGTCAGCACTTGCACCTTTATAAGTCTTACCATAAGCAGCTACGAGAGTCTTTGTCCCAAGATCATCCATGCTAGGAATTACCTCAAATTGCAAATCCTCAGCTTTTACAACAACAGGAGCTGGCAACTCTTCGAAAGTAACCTCTGCAGTCACACCTGCTATCAAAGTCTCCTGATCTGTTCCAAGCAGAACTTTTGAAGGAACACCTTTCAGCACCATAGACAACGGCTGTTTATCGTTAGCAGAAGTACGTCCACCAATCGGATTAATATTAGTAGAAATGAAACTAACCAATGAACCTTCAATACCAATACGACAGGCGATAGGCACATCAGCACCTGTTGATGGGAATGGAGTGGTTTGTGTATAGGTCTTTGTCAACGTACCATTCGTCATCTTGATGTAGAGACCACCATCTGTACGATCAACAGTCAAAGTAATTTTACCATTCATCTTCTGAACAGAGGCATCCACATCCTGGTTATCACCTTCCGTTGGAGAAGAATTGGAGAAGTTTGCTTTGACAAGACTTCGGTCAATTTCCGTACCTACAGTATTCCATTCTGAATTTTTTGTAGGATCGTTATCGAAGCGGATAACACCATACTCATCACCCAAAGTTCCCGTTTCTGCATCAGTGCATGCATTCAATACAACATAGAAGTTTTTGTAATACTTGTTATCTGGATTAACAGTCAGATTAAACTGGGCCTGCCACTTTGCACCAGCTGGTACGACATAAGTCTTACCTAATGTCCAGAAACCAGAGGACAAATCTTCCTTTCCGATGTTATACACATCTTCCATCTGACCCACAAGTTCTTCCTCTGGCTCAGGTTCGTCCTCTTCACCTCCCATTTCTGAGAGCCAACCAGGTGCTCCAATATTGTAAAGATCACCTCCTTCACAACTCGTCATCGTCAGTACTCCGAAAGCACCGATAAAGAAGAGGGATGCTAATTTATTTAGATATTTCATAATCTTTATCGTTTAAAAGTTTTATTGTTATTTGCTCAAATCCACTACAGGATGCACTGTCCAACCATTCTTAGAGAAATAATAAGAGTTATCTTTACTATAATTGGCAGAGTTTCCTACAAGATTAGGATTGTCATTCAAAGCAATCTGATAAATTGGCAGGAACTCATGTCCTGGATTGTAGAAGTCAAATGAACTGAGAACGCCCGTACCACCATACTGCACATTCTCTTTGAGCCTTGCTGGATCTTTAGAAAGTATGTAAACAGAATGCTCCTTTAATTGCTGCAGGCGACCTGAATCATAGAAGAAGCCCCAACGAAGCAAGTCAAAACCACGACCATACTCACAACCGAACTCTTTTGGACGCTCTACATTAGCAATCTGCTCAAACAACTTGTCGGCATTATTGAAATCAGCCAGTGCCAAATCCTTCAAATGAGCACGACGGCGAACTACGTTAATCCACTCGATAGCCTGTGCAGTAGGACCATTCACCTCATTCTCACACTCGGCTGCACGAAGCAGTACATCGGAATAACGCATAATACGAATATTAATACCACATCTTAAGTTCTGCACAACACTTGTATAAAGATTGGTGCGCAGATTAGTATGTTTGGCAATGGGTAGTCCGCCCTCGTCAGGACGCATCATGACGGGATCGTCTTCAGTCATAGGCTCGCCATAGCATACATTTCCATTTGCATAGCCTTCCCACTCCTGCTCGTAGGAGCCGATGGTCCAGTAGAGACGCGGGTCGAGGGAACTTGGCATATCAACTGTACGCTCTTTCTTGAACAGATTATACAGCCATGGAGCAGCAGCGAGGTCACCCCAACCACCTTTTGATATTGGACCGCAGTTAGCTTCTAAGGCATTTCCTTGACTGGCATCCTTACTAATGTTAACCTGGGTCCACTCATCAACAGAGCCTTGAGAACCGTTATCCAAATATTGAATTTCAAACAAGCTTTCTGCATTATTTTCATAAGAACCCTCTTGGAAGTTATCGCCATAATTGTCCATCAGTTTGTATGTTCCATACTTCTGATTACCACCTTCAGTGCTGTTCAGAATATCCTTCAACACTGTGAGTGCCTCACTGTACTTATGACGCTGCATCAAAGCACGTGCATAGATACCAGCAGCGGCACCACTGGTTGCGCGACCTTTTGCCCATTCGCCACCAGCATCACGTGTAGGTAGGAGGGTCATTGCTTCGGCTAAGTCCTTCTCCACCTGATCCATTACTCTGTCAAACTGAGCAAACTCATTCTCATCGCCTTCTTCTTTATTGGCAGGATGAAGACCTGCTTCGTTAGAATAATCATTATAATTCAGAATCAATGGAGGATTCTGATAATAGCAGGCAAGATTATAGTAAGCTAATCCACGTGCAAATAGAGCCTGACCTTTGATTTTCTTCAATGCGTCTGTCAGCGTTTCATAATTCTCTTCGCACTTAGTAATCACATAATTACTGATATTCACAACAAAGTACCAGTCACGATATATCCATTGAGACATATCTGCGTTAGTAGGCGTTACATTCCAGTGATCAGCTTCCAAATACCAAGCATTTTGTGGATTCCACATATCCTCAGCACGAACTGCATCAATCGTGTAACCCACACGAGCATAAGTTCCCTCCATACGCATGTGGTGATAGCATGCAATCACAGCTTCCTCCAAATCACCTACAGAGTTCCCAAAAGTTCCCGTAGAAGGCTCATTGGGGTTGGCCAACTCCAACTTGTCGCTACACGATGTCAGCGTGCCGATGCCCAACATCAGGGCAAGTGATATTTTATATAGTTTCATAATAATTACCTCTTTTTATATATTAGAATGAGAAAAGAACACCAGCCATGAAGCTACGTGCGCTAGGATATGAACACCAGTTGTTACCTGGCTGGAATGGTGCACCAGCAAAATCCACATTGTATCCCTTATACTTGGTGAAAGTATGGAGATTCTGAGCAGAAACGTAAACACGAGCACCAGAGACAACACCCTTAAACCATTTGTCGGGGAAGTTGTAACCTAATTCTATATTGGCAATCTTCCAATAGGCCGCATTTTGAATGTATCTATCACTGAATTTGTCATTCCAGTTTTCGCCATTAGCAGCATAGTATGTACGAGGAACATTAGAAATGTATGTCAGGCCATCTGCTGACCAACGATTTGCTTCTAACACCTCAACACCTCTATTTAAGATACCATAGGAAGATCTGAGAACATTATATAAACCATCTGTTACATGATAATTCAATGCACCGAAGGTTGAAATGCTAAGATCAAAATTCTTATATTCGAAATGAGCACTAAGACCAAAGTTCACCTTTGGCATTCCACTACCAAGCACTACACGGTCGTCGGCATTGATAACACCATCCTCGTTAACATCCTTATAGAGGCAATCACCCACATTAGCATTCAACTGAGTAGCGTGATCGTCCAAGTCTGCCTGAGTGCGAGCAATACCCTCATAGACATAGCCATAGAACTGACCAACCTCCTCACCTACGATGGTAATACAATCACCTTCAATGTATGGTTCGTTTGTGAAACCAAGAGATTTCACCTTATTCTTGAGAGTACTCAGGTTACCACTAACCTGCCATTTGAAAGGATGATCAAAGTTGCGATAGGTTGCAGAGAACTCGAAACCGCTATTTTGCATCGTTGCAGCATTCATCTTAACTGTATAACCCGGCGGAACTGGTGGGTTAATAGCACCTGCTCCTACGTTATTAGGAACGGGTACAGAGTAAAGCAAGTCAGTAGATTTATTCAAATACCACTCAGCAGTGAACTCCAAACGGTTGTTGAACATAGCAAGATCAATACCTACGTTAGTTGTCTTCTTCTTCTCCCAAGCAAGCTGATCATTCACATATCTTTCAATAGATGAACCAGAAACCACATTATTACCAAAGCTATAAGTCATGTAACCACGACGCATCGTTGCCTGATACATATATTCACCAATATTCTCATTACCAAGTTCACCATAGCTAGCGCGAACCTTGAACATGTTTACGATGTTACGATCAATGGGGAAGAACTTTTCCTTATCGAAACGCCAGCCGACAGAAATTGATGGGAACGTTCCCCAACGGATATCCTTAGTCAGACGAGAGCTACCGTCACGACGGAGAATAAATGAGAGCAGGTATTTGCCGTCGTAATCATAAATCAAACGACCGAGTAAAGAGGTCAAGGCATGTTTGCTCTCGTATGAGGAGGCGTCTCTGGATTCTCCGTTGCCAACCTGTAAGAAATAAGGCTCAGTTAAATTGTGACCTAATCCTGTTAAAGTATTATACCCTTCTTCCTGATATGTAATACCCGCTAATAAGTTGAAATGGTGTAAACCAAAAGTCGCATCATAAGTTAACGTATTCTCTACCAAGAAATCAGACCATGTACGCTTTTCTTTTGTCAAGGTCTCGTCGTTCTTTGACAAGTATTTCTTTGTACTCTCGATAAAAGAAGGAAGCCATGTATGATAGGTGCCATAAGTCTTGCTATAAGAGAGATTCAGTTTATAATTCAATTTATGGTTTTTGCTATCCAAACCAATCATCTTTAAGAGATTAACATCAGCAGAACCTGTAGCAACTACACGGTCAACTATCGTATTACGATTAAACAAGTTATTAATCATTAAAGGATTGTCACGGTCAATAGCACCATGGATAGACTCATAAAAAGTACCATATCCATAAGCGTCATATTTATAATTCTTAGCCGCTGGTACCTGATCGTCCAAATACCAAGTTGTTTCATCATAAGCCTTGACAGTTGGAGGCATTACCAAAGCGTTACTTAATACGTTTGCTCCATCCATACCATATAAACCCTGAATGAACTCCTGTGCATTTGAGATACCGATACCATCCTGATTTGAATGCGAATATACAAGACTGGTACGGAAATTGATGAACTTGGTCTCCATCGTGTTGTTTACACGAGCGGTAAAACGCTTATAGTTTGGACCTGCGCCTTGCAACGTACCTTTCTGCTGGAAGTAGTCAAGACCAACATTATAAGTATTGTGTGCACCACCGCCACTCAGATTGACGTTATGATTCTGACGGAAACCCGTTTTGAACACCTCGTCAACCCAATTGGTATTGGTATTATCCATAAACTGATATTTACCTGTTTCCGGATTCAGAGAATAGCCACTTGGCAAAGACAATGTAGAACCTGTAGTAGCATTGTAATTGGCATATGCCTGCCCCATATAATTACTATATTGGTCAGCATTCATGACATCATATTCCCCTGTTGGAATCCAGTCAACACCAAAATAGCCCTTATAATCAACCTTTAGAGGCTGGTCCTTCTTACCTCCCTTGGTAGTGATGATAACCACACCGTTAGCGGCACGAGAACCGTAGATAGCACCTGCAGATGCATCCTTCAACACCTGAATGGTCTCAATGTCGTTAGGAGAGAAGTCACGGATTGAAGTACCCATGGGCACACCATCAATCACATACAAAGGCGACGTGTCACCGAAAGTACCCAATCCACGAATCTTTACTGCTGGGTCAGCACCAGGTTGACCGTCAGAAGTAATCTGCACACCAGCAACCTTACCTTCCAACATAGAAGAAATGTTGGAATGTGATACACGCTTAAGTTCATCAGCATTTACGATAGAAACAGATCCCGTCAGGTCAGCTTTCTTCTGTGTACCGTAACCTACAACTACCACTTGATCCAAGATCTGAGAGTCAGACTCCATCTGGATAGCATCAATCACAGCGCGGCCACGGACTGCAATTTCACGGTCTTTGTAGCCTACATAGCTAATAACGAGAGTTGCGTTAGAAGCTGCATCAATCTGGAAGTTACCGTCAATGTCGGTCACACTTCCTGAAGAAGCACCTTTAACCCTTACTGTAGCACCAATCAGGGGTTCCCCGTCTTGATCCACAACCTGACCCTTGACCTTGATGGTCTGCTGAGTCACTGCTGCATTGGCAGAAACAGGACAGACGGTAAGTCCACCCGTGATTCCGAATGTCAGCATCAAAGAGAATAATAGTTCTTTTCTCATTGCTTTTGCATTTAGGTTAGAAAATTATTTGAATTAAAAAATATTGTTTTCAGTCGTTTGTAGTTACGATTCGAGCGCAAAGATATATAATAAGCACGTGGAGGAGGTGGACAAAATGATATTTAAGGTGGACAAAAGTGTATTTTAGTGTAAAAACTACTCTTTTATACCTTTTGATTTAAATCAAGACCACTTTTTTCGTCATCGCCCATGTAAGTGCTCGGGCTGGTTCCATACTCACGTGTGAAACAGCGGGTAAAATATTTTGGGTCGTTGAAACCCACCGCATAGGCTATCTCAGCGATGTTGCGGTTGCTGATATTCTCCAATATCAGGCGTTTTGCAATAGTAAGACGGTAGTTACGGATAAATTGGCCAGTACTCTGACCCGTTTCAGCATTGAGGCGCTTGCTCAGCAAACTCTTGCTCATGCCCAGTGCATCGGCAAACTCCTGGATACCGAACTCACTGTTTGAATAATTCTTTTCCATGATTTCCATGGCTTGGTCCATAAAGGGAACATTGGTGCGCAAAACCTCTTGCTTATCAGCCTCCACACTTTTGTGGACACTGATTTTATGTTTTTCGTGATTGTCGAGAATATTCTGTATGCGCGACTGCAACTGCTGGGGCTGGTCATCCTCCTCCAACACCTTGCGGATGGGCATGAGCAAGCGCTCTGCCTCTTCACGTCGCCATTCCTTTTCCTTGTAACGATAGAACCAAACCACAAATGCTATCAGGCCTACCACCAACAACAGGTTGAACCACCAGCTCTTCCAGAAATAAGGAGCCACATGGACTTGCACGTAGATCTTATGCTCTTCATCGGCATTGATTTCCGCATTGTATTTCACCTCAAAGGTATAGTTGCCCGGCTTCAGTGCGGTGTAACGCACCGAATGGACACCCGACGGCAGACTGATCCATTCTTCCTCGAAGCCTCGCAGTCGGTAACTATAGCGCCCTATACCATCACCTGCGTAGGTGAGTGACGAGAATTGTATTTCGAATGATTTGTTAGATTCGTGCAGACGAATGACCTTCACCTGCGAGATATCCTCATCAATATAGTCGCTATTGACGGGGGTAGCTATCTGATTATCCACCAAGAGCTGTGTCAAGGTGAGGTGGACAGGGAAAACTGCCTCTTTGTTTTCGTCCACCACCTCGATCAGCCCCTTCATACTACCAAGATAAATGGTTCCATCGGCAGCTTTAACAGCCGAATTCCAGTAGAACCGCTGACAAAGCAATCCGTCACTCTCTTTATAATTAATAAATGTACGCGCGCGAGGGTCATAAACTGAAAGACCATTGGCGGTGGTAATCCACAACCGGCCTTGCTTGTCTTCCACAATGCCATGAACGGTATTATTGGCAAGTCCGTCGTTGGTAGTCAAGTTCACGAATGTTTCTTTGCCCGTTTCGTCGATGGTGCGCTGATAAAGTCCGTAGCCATTGGAGCCCAGCCAAAGCGTACCATCCTCCGCCTGACAGAAGCAACAGAGTTTATCGACAATGCGAAGTTCAGGATGGTCGAGTTTGGTATAGAGGCTCCTGACACGGAACTTGCCGCCCCCACTTTTTTTAGAGTGCAAGTCGATAACACGCAAACCGGTGATACAACCCATCCACAGCTGTCCCTCAGTGTCTATCAAAGAACCAATACAGCCGCGCGTCAGCCGGTTGCCATCAAAAGGATCGGTGACAGCGCCCGTTTTCAGGTCGTAATAGAAAACGCCATCGTTAGAGCCTATCCACAGCGCATCATTGTATTTGTCGTATGCCAACACACCGATATAGTTGGTAATCGGCGTCATATCTGCCGGCAGTTCTACATGCTCCACTTTCTTACTGCCCAGGTTCACCTTGTTCAGTCCCCCACCCCATGTGGCTACCCAGAGCTGTCCGTGGGTATCGGCTTCCAGTGCCGATACGGAATTATGGGAAAGTCCTGAGTTCTGGGTGGTGAAATGTTCAAAAGCATGACTGCCCACTGCCTTGCAATTCAAGCCTCCTTCCACGGTGCCGACCCACAGCGTACCGTCAGGCTCAACATACATGGCATTCACGGGGTGGGCAGAGATACTGCTGGTGTCATCTGCTTGATGAATATAATTGCGCAAAAGGAGCGGACGGGGTGTCAACTTCACCACGCCTGCTGTCTCTGTGCCAATCCAAACCTGACCGTCGTGCACCATCATACAATGGATAAAATCGCTTGGGAGTGGGTTCTCACTACTGCCGTTATCCCAGTGTTGGAAGGTGTTCAGCTGCTCAGACAGGATATTGATGCCCCGCAAGGAGCCTATCATCAGCCGTCCGTCGGGCGATTCTGCCAACGAAGTGGTAAAGTTATGAGAAAGGCTATGATCCGAGTTCTCCTGTCCGGGTTGCTGTCGGAAGGTCTGTATTTCGTGCGAATACTGGTCATAAGCAAAAAGGCCTTCGTTAGTAGTAATCCAAACCTTGCTACCTCGCTTCAGCATATCCGTCACATAAAGGCCGCGAAAGGCAGACATACTCGAAGAAATTTCTTCGCGCACCAGTTTGCCATTACGCTCAGCCAAACGGAAAAGTCCGCCGTCAATACATATCCACACCGTTCCGTCCTGTTCTATGTCCTTGATGCACACATCGGGGGTATTCCCCACATAGTGATAGCGACTGATGTGACTGATATCGCCCGATTCACTGAAGGTATAGCGCAGAATGGAGTCACCCATGACATGCCAAATGGCTCCTTTGGAGTCGCAATAGACATCCACAGAGGCATGATCGAGCAAAGAGCTGATATCGCCCGTTTTCGTACGAGGCGTAGTGCTACTCATGGTGCGCATATCGATCACATCAGTGCGCTCATCGTAGGCTATCCAAAGACGATGGAACTTATCTTCCGCTATACTCTTGCAGGAATTACTGCTCCAACCTTGGGGATTAGCCAGGCCCACTGACATAAACGAGAAGCCGTCGTAACGAACAGCACCACCTCCATAGGTTGAAATCCAAACAAAGCCCTGACTATCTACAAAGAATTGGTTGACATTGTTGTTGGGAAGTCCTGCTCCCAGATCGAGATGCGCCATTTGATAATGCTCGACCAACACATCACGTGCTGCCGATGTCCCCACCAACAAGGTTAACATTATGGTTATCAACCAATTTCTTCTCATCGTTTGGCAAAGGTACAATATTTCTTTGATTCCACAAAACTTTTTTGAGTGCACTCGAAATTTTTTTTGAGTACGCTCCATTTTTTCTCGAGTGCACTCAAAAAAAGTGCGCCCCTCAAGCGAGGAGCGCACCCTTTATTTTTTCATACTATACTAACGGTATTCGTCTTAGAGAGCGAACTTGTAACCCAGAGAAATGGTGAATACAGAGTGACGGCCCTCGGCTTCCTTGGCAGCCTTGGTCAGGTAGATGTTGTAACGGGCATCCAGAACAAAACTCTTGTACTCATAAGAAGCACCTACAGGAATAGCAAACTGGAAAGCTTTGATACCCTCAAGATCCTCTGTCAAGTTAGCCTTCGAACTACCCTCCTTAGCATCAATAGAACGCTTGCCAGAAACCTTGAAACCAGGCTGTACACCAGCCTTCACGGCCAGACCGGGAATAACATAGTAGTTGGCCATGATGGGAATGTTCAGGAAGTCAACCTTGTCGGTTTCCGTTAAATCAACGCCGTCAATCTTGTTCGTGAACTTCACACCCTGCATCGAGTAGAACAGACCAGCGGTCAGACCGAAGTTCTCGGCTACGCCGTACTCGCCCTCAACACCAGCCATCATGCCGACACGTACCTTAGAGTCAACCTGCTTCGTCACAGTAGCAATGTTCATACCTACAGTTGGCTTCAGAGTAATCTGACCAACCTCATTCTGAGCGTTTGCGCTAATTGCAGCTACCATCATGGCAGCAATCATCATAATCTTTTTCATAATCCTATTCTAATTTAGTGAATAAATAATTTTTGAATTACACCGCAAAGATAGGGCAAAATTTTTAAACTGCAATAAATTTTAATTAATTTTAGCACAAAACGTTCATTTTTCTTGATTTATGTCATCAAGTCCTTCTGGGCGGTATTTTCCAAACAGACATCAAACAAACATCGGGAGACCTTCTCACGAGGGGCTCCCGATAACTATCATTTTGAGACTTAGATACGTTCGTATCTGTTTTTGAGTTGATTATCTGATTACTTTCTTGCCATTCACCACATAAATACCCTTCTGTATCTTGGCGTTAGGCGACATCATTTGACCTTTCAGGTTGTAAAGTGTATTTGAGGCATAGGATATTTTAGCGCTGTGAACGGTCTGGATACCAGTATCAATATCATCAACATCACTGTTGGATACAAGTAATGTACCATCATTGAGTTTCTTTAGCGTTGCATACTGTACTCCCCCCAAACTTCTAATCAGCTGTCGCTGACTGTCGCGCTTTTCCTTACAGGTGAGATACATACGATAGATACCAGGAGCCAGCTCTTTGAAACCTTCCATTTGCACAGGGTTAATTTTGTCTGTTTCTTCGTCAACGAAGTTGAAACCCCAGAGAGGCTGAACCCTACCTACATTTTTATCCTTGGTATCCACTATATTTAAATAAGTCACTTCACTTGACTTACTCTTGTTTTCCAGAGCCAAATCAATAGTGCCGTTAAAATCCAAAATCGAATAGTTGAGCAGATAGCTCAGTTCCATCTGTAAAACATCTTCATCCACTACAGAATAATTAATGTTGTCAGCCACCCATGTTGATTCAAATTTATCCTGAGCGTCTGGTGTCTGTTGAGGTCTCGTACCTATTACCATTGTCTGATAGCTGTTGAACTCATTTCCGAAGTATTTCAGTGCATCTAAATCGAAGAAGCCATCACCATCGCCTCCCCAGCCCCAGTTAACATAGACCAATCCTTCATTGTCAATGCCACAGAGCAGGAATTCATGCCCTGACTGTCCCGCTTCATCAGTACCAGCATACATAACAGGCATTTTCTTTTCGAGTGCAGCGTAAACCATTCCTTTCCATTCCTCATCGGAGTAGTTACTGCGAGCATAATATCTGATAGCCAAAGAGTCATATTTAAAGTTGTATCTTAAAGCCAATGCCATACTATAATCTCCAGCGCCACTACTTTCGGCAGAGTAGTTCATCCCGGTTGCATAACCACAGTCACGCATTAAGGCAGCAACAGCCTGTACAGGAGCAGAGGAACGCAGTTCCGTCTGCTTATAGCTGTCCTTCATATTTTCCCAGTCGTAGGTGGTATTGATGGACTTTTCATATTCTTTATCTCCAACGGTGTACGATCCGCTGCCTTCTGATGTTGTAGGGTACTTGTAGTAGTAAAGCACTTGCGACAGGGCAGTAGCCACACAACCCGTCATGCAGTTTTCTCCACTTTGATTTTTCGGACAAAGATAGTAATATGGTTTCCCTTGATTCCATGTTGACTTGATAAAGGGCTCAACAGCAGTGAACGGAGCTCTTTTAGTTGTAGATTCATGGATGATACCTTGTACTTGCGTGGCTTTTCCCGCTACTCCTAACCACCATTTCAATCCTTCAGGCAGGCAGCTTTTGTCGTATTTGGTGTGAGAGTAGCCAATGATAGCCTTACTCTCTCCGTTGCGATTCATAATAACGAATCCCTTGTCATTGCCATAAATGTAAAGGTTGCACAGATTATCTAAAAGGTTGACCTCGCTTTCAGAAAGTTTTTCCTGTGCAATACGCTTCATGCTACTGAACGACCGATGTTGAGCATATACGGTTGTATGGATACCCCATAAGATAGTTAATAATAAAAGTACATTCTTGCGCATAGGCATTTAAATTTAAAAAGTAAAAGGGTGTGCCGGTTCCTATATTGCCGACACACCACTGTTTTGAATAGGTATTATGTTACTTAGGCAGATTACTTGACCAGCCTTCGTTCTGTTCCGTTCCATAACCTGCATTGATCTCTGATGCAGGAATAGGATAAACGAACTTAGCAATGTCGAAGTTCTGACTTGTTGTAGCCACAGTAATCTTCAAACCCTGACGACGAGCATCGTACCAACGGAAGCCCTCTTGATAGAGTTCACGAACACGTTCGTCATTGATAAAATCCATTAACGCATCCTTGGTAGAAGGCAGGTCGGTTGCGCTGGTAATGTCTGCATCACGCTGAGCCGTGAAGAATAGTGCATTTTGAGCATCAGCTATATTGCCCAACTGAGCCTCACACTCTGCAAGAATCAGATACATCTCTGAAACTCGGAACACTGGAATATTGCTTACTGCCTGAGCAGTGGGCAAACCACAGAATTTGAAAGCATAGTTGTTCAAAACACCTGCACGATAGTCGTTTGCTCCAAACAAGCCCTTAGTAAAGTTTGTCAAACCGCCTTTATACGAGCCATAGAGTGTGTTCAATGCATTGGCAGACAAGTTATCATCGTTGGTCTTGTTGATGGTAAAGATATCTTCGGGCGAAATAGCATTCGACGACCACATCGAAACATAGTTAGCAGCTGTTGCACCATCAGATCCACGCTCGTCAATAGCGTTTTGAGCTGCAGTTTTAGCCTCGGTATATTTACCCATGAAGAGATTGACGCGAGCCTCCAAAGCATAAATGGCTGCCAAATTAAAGTAGAACTGTGGATTACCATTCATTTCCATCTCATCAGTATAGTACTTCTTGGCATTAGCAATGTCTTCGAGTACCTGAGCGTAGCATTCCTCTACAGTAGAACGATGGACCTCGTCATTGATAGTATAAATCTTGTCTTTGATAAGAATGATACCCAACTGGCTGTTTGACTGACCAGCCTGATAAGGCAAACCGAAGATGTTGGTCATCGTAAATGTGGCAAGAGCGCGAAGTGCATAGCACTGCGACAGGTATGAATTGATAGCATACTCTTCGGCCTCTGTAACGCCACCTTCAATAATCTTTCCAGCACCGATGATAGCACGTGTTGAACGGTCTATCACCTTATAACCATAATTCCAAATATCATCCAATTCACCATTTGTATCAGTAATACCGTACGAATTAATGGCAAAGAAGTGACCTGTTGAAGAGCTGGCAGTAGCAATATCAGATGCCATATCACCCAAAGCTACCACATAGTTTCCATAGAAACGGTAGTTACCCAATGCATAGTAAGCACCAATCATACCGTTCTTCACATCTTGTGCTGAAGTATAGGCTGTTTCTGAAGTCTTGTTTTGATCCATATCTACATCGAAGTAGTTATCACTGCAAGAAGCCAGGCCTAAAGTCAAAACAGCACCTATCGCAAATATCTTAATATTTTTCATTGTCTTCTATTTTTTCTGGTTTCATTAAAAGCTTACATTTACACCAAATACGACATTACGTGACTGTGGGAAGTTCCACCACTGTACGCCGTTGGCTCCAACACTTGAAGGATCGAAACCACGGTAGTTCTTGCATCCCCATGTGTAAAGGTTGTCTGCCTGTACGTAAACTCTCAGGCGACTTACATAGAACTTCTCTGTCCACTCAGATGGGAAGGTATAACCCAATGTAATATTACGCAGTTTTACATAATTGCCATCCATCAGGAAACGAGATGAGTGAGAATTTGCCAATGTGCTCTCAGTTCCGAGGCCATAGCCTGCGTTCAGGCGAGGAACATCTGTAACGTCACCAGGTTGCTTCCAACGGTTATCGTAAACATACTGGGTGAAGTTCTGACCAAACGAACCACCAATCTGCTCGTCATAGCGCAAACTGTTACCATAAATCTTACGACCGAACGAATAGTTCAGTTGGAATGAGAAGTCGATACCCTTCCAGTTCAGGTTGTTAGTGAACGAGCCCAAGAAACTGGGGTTAGCATCGCCTACATAGCGCTTTGCAGCTGCATTGTAGTCCTTTGTGGTCTCAGAGCCTGTCTCATTCAGATACCACATAGCGTCACCTGTCTCAGGATCAACGCCTGCATATTCCTTCATCTTGAACTGATAGATAGGATAGCCTACCTCTGTTATCTGATAGGTTCCCTCGATAGGCATATCGGTAGAAAGCTTCTTCACAACGTTCTTGTTGTGTGAACCAGTCAAAGTAACATTCCAGTTCCAATCCTTATTCTTCAGAATGTTGACACCGAGGGTGAACTCAATACCTTTATTTTGCAACTCACCGATGTTCTTATAATAAGAGGTAAGCCCCATAGCGTAAGAAGCAGGAACGGCAAACACCATATCGGTAGTGTTGTGAACATAGTAGTCAAACTCCAGGTTGAAGCGACCGAAGAGCGTTGCGTCCAAACCGATGTTGAACTTCTTGGTGCGCTCCCATTTCAAGTCGTTGTTACCCATCTGCTCATAGGCCATACCTGGCTGACTGTTATAATTCCAGCCAAAACCGTAGAGGTCCTTAGCAGCATACCAGCCACCGGCAGGTACAGAGACGTCACCCACCTCAGAGTTACCAGACGAACCGTAAGAGGCACGCAGGGTCAGGTTTTGCAACCAGCTCTTAGTCCCCTCCATGAACTTCTCAGCTGAGATACGATACTTTGCACCTACAGAGGCAAACACACCCCAACGGTTGTCCTTAGAGAAGCGAGAAGAACCATCTGCACGCAGACTTGCTGAGAGATAGTATTTGTTAGCATAGTCATACTCTACATTTCCAAAGAACGAAGCCAGAGTCATACGATCCATTGTAGTCCTGGCGGAACTTGGTGTAGCAGCAAGCTGCACTTGAGGCATATCCTCAACAGGATAGTTAGAACCTGCAAGATAAGCCTGCTTCAAGATGGTTTTCTGAGCCTCCTGACCTAACATCACATTCAAATTGTGTACCTTGTTGAAGGTCTTAATGTAGTTCAAGGTGTTGGTAATAGACAGGTGAATGTTGTAGTTGTTAGAGTCTTCACCCATACCACGCATCTCCTTACCCTGAGGCTGCATGAACGACCAGAAACCGAACTCGTCAACAACGTGAGCATCAATGCTGGCACGTGACAAGAAGTGCAAGTCTTTCATGAAGTTAATCTGAACCCAAGGAGAGAACAGCACACGATACTGCTTGGCAAGACTTTGGTCGCCCTTGCCGCTGCGAATAGCTACAGGGTTGTAGCCATTTACAGTCTTGAAGTTCCAAGCGCCCTCTTCTGTATAAACTGGAGATAGAGGACTCTGCATGAAGGCCTGAGTAATAGGATCGGTGAAGTAACCACCACCAGCACCCATATTGGTCTCTGAATAGACAAAGTTGGTGTTGAAACCGAACTTCACAACCTTAGAAGGTTCATGTTCGAAGTTGAAGCGGAATGAATAACGCTGCAAATCCTTGCCAATAACGATGGCTTGGTCTTTCAGGTAGTCCAAAGATAAATAGTAAGAAGGAGTTCCTGCTACCGCACCACCACCCTGAACATCAACAGAGTAATTCTGAGTAAATCCTGTACGGGTCACCTCGTCAAGCCAGTTGGTAGTCTTGCCTTCTTGAGTATAGATTTCTGTACCCCAAATCATGAAGTCCTTGTAACCCTGAGCATCATAATTCAAGCCCAAGCCATCCATATAGTACTGAACACCACTATCTGCACCCAGGTCGGCTTTCTCGTTAGCACAAGCTTCAGCCCACAATTCATTGTACTGATCAGCTCCTGCGGGGTAGTACTTGAAGTGCTTGTAGGCAGGCATAAACTGCCAACCGATCTTAGCATTGAAGTTTACCTTTGGCTTACCGCTCTTACCTTTCTTTGTGGTAATAACGATGACACCATTAGCAGCACGAGCACCATAGATAGAGGTTGCAGTAGCATCCTTCAATACGGTGATGGTCTCAATGTCGTTGGCATTCAAGTTGGCAAGAGGAGAAATCTCCTGCCCCTCTTCAGCACGGATACCCACAACATCAGAAGAATAGGTAACACCATCAACAACATACAGAGGCTGTGTGCCTGAGTTCAGTGAGTTACGACCACGAATGAAGATAGTAGCAGGAGCACCAGGTTGACCTGACTCCATGGTCAACTGCAAACCAGAGACAGAACCATCCAAAGCCTTAATGGGGTTGGCATCGGTCTTGTTGGCAATCGTCTTGGAGCTAACAGTAGAGGCAGCACCTGTGAAGGCAGCCTTACGAGTCACGCCATAACCGGTAACAACGATTTCGCTGAGTGCATTCTCATCGTCAGCCAAAACAATGCGCATGTTAGGACGTGCACTTACTTCCAGTGGTTCCATTCCAACATAAGTGATGCGAAGAGTCTTTTTACCCTCGGGCATAACCAATTCGAATCGACCATTTGCATCAGTCACTGTACCTTCGTTCGTACCCACTACCATGATAGAAGCTCCGATAACGGGCTCATTATCCAACTGGGTAACAACGGTACCATTAACTTTTGTCT
>DEKX01000011.1:0-47138 GCA_002354095.1 Prevotella sp. UBA2711
GAGTAATTAGTAATTAGTAATGAAAATCCCTGCTGAGCATTGGGGCTCGGCGGGGATTTTTTCTTGTTAAAATTTGGAGATTAATGAAAAAGCATTATTTCGACCTGCAAGGCCGACAGTTGCCGGAGCGTCCTTCGGAAGGTGTATATATATTGATAACGGCAAAAAAAGATAAAAACTAAGAGTGGGAAACTTTAGTTAAGATAAAATAATTGAATTCTACTAACATTTTCCAATTTTTATGCTTACCTTTGCAGAAAATTGTAAATAGAAGGATGAAAAAATTGATTGTTTTTCTTGCCATGATGGGGGTGATGCTGTGTGCGCAACCCTCGGTGGCACAGACGAAACAGCCGAAGGACTCAACGGAACTGGTGATGAACGATACCGTGGCAGCTGATTCGGCTATGGCATTGATTGATGCCGATTTGGAAGGTGGGGACACTGCTGAGGGCGGTGGATTGCACAAGCTGTTGAAATCGAAGTTTATCGAGGGTTCGGCAGGCTTTATGTCGTTGGTGGCATTGGCACTGGTCATCGGCTTGGCATTCTGTATTGAACGGTTGATTTATCTGACGCTGTCGGAAATCGATGCCAAGCGACTGATGCAGGACATTGACGCGAAGTTGACCGAAGGCGATGTGGAAGGGGCGAAAGAGCTCTGCCGACAGACGCGCGGCCCCGTGGCGAGCATCTGTTATCAAGGTCTGTTGCATATCAAGGAGCCCTTGGAGCAGATTGACCGCCAGTTGACGAATTATGGGTCGGTGCAGATAGCCAATATGGAGAAAGGCTGTTCGTGGATTAAGCTCTTCATCGCCGTAGCTCCCTCGTTGGGATTCTTAGGAACGGTGATTGGTATGGTGATGGCGTTCGACCAGATACAGACGGCAGGCGACATCAGTCCTACCATTGTGGCATCGGGTATGAAGGTGGCGCTGATAACCACCATCTTCGGTATCATCGTGGCACTGATTCTGCAACTGTTCTACAACTATATCCTCTCGAAAATCGAACATCTGACATCGCAGATGGAAGAGAGTGCCATAACGTTGATGGACAGCATATCTAAAATGAGGAATGAGAAATGAATAATTTGGGTGGATATCTGTTGGCAGAGGTGATGCTGTGGCTGATGTACGCAGCTGTGGCAATAGCACTGGTGGCTGCTGTAGCATCGGCAGTGAAGTCGTGGCGCTACCGTTATGACAGTATTTCTGCCAGCAATCGGGTGCCTCGCAAGAAAATAGCCTGGGGAATTGTGGCTTTCACCGTCATACTCCTGCTGGTAGCATGTCTGGCAGGCGCGTCGGAGCCGCTGATTATTAATGGCATCAGTTATACCAACCGCTTCTGGTTGAAGGTAACCGACGGACTGATTTCCTCGTCGCTGGTGCTGATGTTCATTGCTGCCTGCTTCGTCGTCTTCGGCCTCTCAGGCATCAACCGAAAAGTCAAGTTTTAAAGTTCATAGTTCATAGTTCATAGTTCATAGTTTAAAGAATATGTTTTTCCGTCGAAAAAATAGAGAGATTCCTGAGTTGAATACTACTTCAACAGCCGACATATCGTTTATGCTGTTGGTGTTCTTTTTGGTGACCTCGTCGATGGATACAGATAAAGGCCTGTCGCGCCAGTTGCCTCCGTTGGACGACGAACCCAAGAAGGAGGTGGACATCAGTCGGAGCAATGTGATGCAAATCCGTCTGGACGCCCACGACTCGTTGTGGATTGACAATCAGGCGGCCACCCTTGCCACCCTGCAACAGCAAGTGGAATCGTTCGTGGCAAGCCGACAGACAGAACAGTATGTGGTGGGTGTGCAAACCGACAGGGCGACGAGCTACGAAGCCTACTTCGAGATGCAGAACACCATCGTGGCTGCCTTCCGTCATCTGAGAGAAAAGATGGCGATGGCGCAGTACGGTCATCATTTTAACCAATGTACCCCAGAAGAGCGCGATGTGATTATCCGTCGCTATCCGTTGCGGGTCAGTGAAGCGAGGGCGATGTGATATGAGCAGATTCCGTCGTAGAAACAGTCATGATGTGCCAGGGTTGAATCTTGCATCGATGCCGGATTTAATCTTTACCGTGCTGTTCTTCTTTATGATAGTGACCCACATGCGACAGACGGAACTGAAGGTGCGCTACGTGGTGCCGCAGGGTACGGAACTGGAGAAGACAGGACATAAAGGCAGTGTGGTGTATATATATATCGGTCGCCCCGTAGATAAACAGGGTCATGTGCTGAGCGACGAGACGCGAATACAGTTGAACGACCACTACGTGACGGTGGCTGAAATACCCGGTGCCATTGCTGAGGCTCGCGACCGTATGTCAACGGAAGACCGCATGCGCATGACGGTGAACATACATGCCGACAGACAGACGGAAATGGGCGTCATCAACGATGTGAAGCAAGCCCTGCGACAAGCAGGAGCCCTGCGCATCAATTATTCCGCAACAACTAAAGAACAATAAATATATGGCAGTACAGAAACTTGATCAGTTGGATAAGCAGATTCTGCGAATGATAGCAGAAGACGCACGAGTGCCCTTCCTGGAGGTGGCACGAGCCTGCAACGTAAGTGGTGCGGCTATCCATCAGCGTATTCAGAAACTGACGAACTTGGGTGTGCTAAAAGGTTCGCAGTTTGTGATTGACCCGGAAAAGATAGGGTATGAAACATGTGCCTACATCGGTCTTAACCTGAAAAACCCAGAAGATTTTGACAAGGTGGTGGCAGCTTTACAAACTATTCCTGAGGTGACGGAGTGCCACTATACGACGGGTAACTTCGATATGTTCATTAAAATATATGCGATGAACAACCATCACCTGCTGAACATCATCCACGACAAACTGCAACCTCTGGGATTGGCAAGCAGTGAGACACTTATCTCGTTCCACTCGGCATTCAACAGGCAGTTGCCTGTGGTTGACTCGCCGTTGTTGGACGAATAAATAAAAAGGAAAAAGTATATGAAACAGTATTTAGATATTCTGAACCGTATTCTGACGGAAGGCACCCAGAAGGGCGACCGTACAGGAACTGGTACGATCAGTATTTTCGGAACACAGTCGCGCTATAATCTCGCCGACGGGTTCCCCTTGCTGACCACCAAGAAACTGCACTTGAAGTCGATTATCTACGAACTGCTCTGGTTCCTGCGTGGCGATACCAACATCCACTGGCTCAAGGAACACGGGGTAAGCATTTGGGACGAATGGGCTGACGAGAACGGTGACCTGGGGCCTGTCTATGGGCACCAGTGGCGCTCATGGCCCGACTACGACAAGGGCACTATTGACCAGATTCAGTATGTGGTTGACCAGATTAAGAACAATCCTAATTCACGACGCATGATTGTGTCGGCGTGGAACGTGGCTGAGGTGAATAAGATGGCGCTGCCTCCCTGTCATACCATCTTCCAGTTCTACGTGGCTGACGGACGCCTGTCGCTGCAACTCTATCAGCGCTCGGCTGACACCTTCCTGGGTGTGCCTTTCAATATTGCGTCGTACGCCTTGTTGCTGCAGATGATGGCGCAGGTGACTGGGTTGAAGGCAGGCGAGTTTATACATACCACCGGCGATACGCACCTCTACCTGAATCACATTGAGCAGGCAAAACTCCAACTCACCCGTGAGCCGCGTCCGTTGCCCGTGATGAAAATCAACCCCGACGTGAAGAGTATTTTCGACTTCCAGTACGAAGACTTCCAGTTGGAGGGCTACGACCCTTGGCCGCATATTAAAGCGGAGGTAAGTGTTTAAATGAGTAATAATTAGTAATGAGTAATTAGTATGAGGATATCCATCATTGCGGCTGTAGCTCGCAACAATGCTATTGGCTATAAGAATAAACTGTTGTATTGGTTGCCCAACGACCTGAAGCATTTCAAGGCCCTCACCACAGGACATACCATCCTGATGGGGCGCAAAACTTTTGAGAGTCTGCCTAAGGGCGCGCTGCCCAACCGCCGAAACTGCGTGCTGACGCGTACGGTGAAGGAACTGCCCGGTTGTGAGTGCTTCGCATCGTGGGATGATTTCATCAAGACCTGCAGTGATGACGAGGAAATCTATATCATCGGTGGTGCACGCGTATATCACGACTTGATGGATAAAGCCGATCGGCTCTGTCTGACGGAGATTGATGATGAGCCCCAAAAGGCAGATGCCTTCTTCCCCGATTACGGCGATTGGCTGTTCTCAAAACAAGAAGTACATTCAAAGGATGAAAAGCATGACTTCGACTATACTTTCGTAGAATACGTTCGGTAGGTCGTCAATCCTTGAGACTAAGAATAGGCGCATATTCCGTTGGGATGTGCGTCGTTTTTATTTTCCACTCTTTAGGATAGAGATTGTTGGCTCGCGTACCTATATTCTTTGCGGGACCCAACACCTGTCCCATGAAGGTGACATTCACCATGCCGCGCGGAGCGTCGGGAGACAGTGCCAGTGCTTCGCGCCTCAGATACGCCATCGCTTGGGTGTAGGAAAGGGCGACTTGCGGATAGTCGGTTGGCTCGTTTTCCGCATTCATGATGCAGAAATTTTTCGACTGCACTCGGGATTTTTTTCCACTGCACTCGGATTTCTTTTCGAGTGCACTCGGAAAATCAGCCCCCTTTTTCCTCAATACGCACATAAACAATCCTTCGCCACGGGTAATGCCAGGGATAAAGCGATAGACGGGTTCGTGGAAGTCGGGGAGCAGCGAACCGGTGATATTCCATTCGGGACGTACGTCTATCTGAATGACCTCGGCATCGTAAGTGTCGAGAATCCAACGGATGTTTTCCTCGTTCTCCTTTGTATTAAAGGTACACGTACTATATATAAATAAGCCTCCAGCGTTCAGACACTCCCAGGCATCGCTCACTATCTCGCGTTGCAATTGCCAGCACTTTTCCACGTTCTGGGGGCTCCATTCACGGATGGTTGCTTCGTCTTTGCGGAACATTCCCTCGCCAGAACAGGGCACATCGCAAAGAATGAGGTCGAACTTCATCTTCGACTTGCGGTAGTCGCGAGGATAGTTGTTGGTGACGATATGGCGGGCATACCCCCACTTTTGCACGTTCTCCGAAAGAATATTGGCGCGATTGTGAATCGGTTCGTTGCTGTAGAGAACAGCATCCTCAGGCAAAGCCGAACGGAGCAGTGTTGACTTGCCGCCAGGTGCCGCACAGAGGTCGAGGACCGTCAGCTGTCGGCTGTTGGCTATGGGCTGTTGGCGGAGTACTTCGTCTAAGAACATCGATGAGGCTTCCTGCACGTAGTAGCACCCTGCATGGAAGAGCGGGTCGAACGTAAAGTTAGGTCTGCTTTCCAAATAGAACCCATGTCGGCACCAAGGCACTGGTTGATGGCTGACGGCTAACTGCCCTTCGCCAGTTGCAGTCTTCTTCGGGTTCAGCCGAATACTCACAGGAGCCTCCTCCTCGAACGAGTGAAGGTACTGTTCGAAGCGCTGCTCACCCATCAATCGGCGGGTGGTTTCCATGAATGCGATAGGTAATTCTGCCATCTTGGTCGCAAAGTTACTAATTTTTTTTTGTACTTTTGCAACTAATTGGAAGAATGTCACGTCTAACGAGTAAACAAAACAATTTTAAAAGACAAATGAACATGAAAAAAGGTATAATCGTTTTGACACTGTTGCTGACACTTGGAATGTGTGTCCCAACGTTAGCACAAAAGCACCGTCACACCCCGCGGGGTACAGAACTGGTGGATACAACAAAGCAAAGCTCTGCTATTGACGCCTTCTCGGACACTACTTCGGTAGATTCGGTTTTTGACGCTTCTAACACGAGCAGTGCTAATTTCCAGTGGGATAGTGATAATGACGAGGATGTAGAAAAGGCTTTCTCGTATTTAGATAATTTTTTAGAGAAGCATACGTGGTTAGCTTGGATTCTCGCTGTCGTCTTTGTCATCTTCATATTCCTGCTCGTGTTCTCGCCCATTATCATTATATTGCTGCTCATCTATTTCGTCAATAGGAATAGGAAGCAGAAGATGAAGATGGCACAGATGGCTATGGAAAACGGACAACCTATTCCTAACCAGGTATTGCAGCAACCTGAGGGCGAAATCACCGACGAGTATCAGAAGGGATTGCGACAGTGCTTCGTAGGTGTCGGATTGGCTATATTCCTGGGGATAGCAGCTGATGGAATCGGTTTCGGCATCGGTGCACTGGTCTTCTTTATCGGACTGGGTAAGGTGATTGCTGCCAAGACAGCCGGGAAGAAGAATGCAAGAGAAAATGACTTAAATAGAAACAATTATAATAACGACTTAAATCAACAAGATTATGACTAAGAGACTGTATCGTTCAGACGACCGTGTGATAGCAGGCGTATGTTCAGGTATTGCAGAGTATTTGGATTTTGACCCAGTGGCTGTGCGCTTGGGATATGCTTTCCTGACACTGGCTACATGCTTCTCAGGAGTATTGTTCTATATTGTGGCATGGATCGTGATGCCTGAAAAGAATAGAATCCTACCACCACAACAGTAAATGATAAACCCAACTGACATCTCTCTTGTAGCGCAGGTGGCTGTGTTAGGCAATAAAAGGGCTTTCGATGAGCTCGTACGCCGATATCAGTCACCGGTGCGCCGTTTCTTCTTGCATCAGACGCTGGGAGATGAGCAGTTGAGCGACGACTTGGCACAAGATACCTTTATCAAGGCTTATACCAACATCGCTAAGTTCCGTGGTCTGGCTTCTTTCCAGACGTGGTTGATGCGAATAGCCTATAACGTGTTTTACGACTATACCAGGTCGAAAAAGCAGACCGACGATATTGACGGTATTCAGCACCCATCGCTACAGGCGAGTACTGCGGTCGGTATGGATGTCTATGCAGCGTTGCGACAGCTGAAGTCTGAAGAGCGAACATGTATCACACTCCAGTTGATTGATGGATATGATATTGTCGGAATTGCGAAAATTACAGGGATGAAGGAGGGTACCGTGAAGTCGCACCTCTCAAGGGGCAAAGAGAAATTGGCAAACTATTTAAAGCAGAATGGTTATGGATAAACAGAATGATGCGTTGCTGCAACAGTTCTTCAGTGAAGCAGCACAAAGGACGATAGAAGACAATGGTTTTACGGAGCGGGTGATGAACCAATTGCCCGGTAGAATGCTGCGTTTCGAACGTATTTGGACGGCTGGCTGTATCGTCATTGCGGCTATGCTGTTCACCTTCTTCCACGGATGGGAGTTGCTGATAGTGCAGGCTGAGGTGTGGCTCCGCACTACTTTGGCAGAAGTGCCGCAGGTAAGCCCGCTGATGGCAGTCTTTGCATTGTTTAGTCTGTTGCTGATAGGGGCTTACGAACTGATCAATTACGAACGGGTTGTTCGATGAGGCGTCCCTGCTTGTCGAACATGCCGTAGGTAGTACTGGTCACTTTGAATTCCGTTCTGCGATTGAGTTGGTTGCAGATGTCTTGTTCTTCGGGTGTGAACGTTCTGACGTAGTCTTCGGTCAGAACGTCATTTTCTTTCAGGAAGGAATACTTCTCGGTTAGCTTACGACGAATTTTCTTAGGACTGGTCTTGCCGTAACCTCTGGGGGTTAAGCGATTCTTGTGGATTCCTTTGCTGATGAGATAGTTGACCACCGATTCTGCACGGCGCTGGGAGAGTCGCACGTTATATTCTGCACTGCCTTTATAGTCGCAGTGGGCAGCCAGTTCAATGGCTACATGCGGATTCTCGTTCAGCAAGACCACCAGTTTGTCAAGCGCTTCGGTTGACTCAGGGCGCAGGGTGGCGCGATCGAAATCATAGAATATATTGTCAATCAGTACTGGAGCCGTAATGCTGGCAAGTGGGAATTGTAGCACGTATTCCTCTGAATCCTCAGCGGGTTCAACACGTATCTCCTCCTTATGGTTCAGGTAACCGGGACAGGTTCCTAACAAGACATAATCTACATGGGGCTTCATTTGGTAGGTAAACGAGCCGTCGCCCTTGACGCTGAGCTTGAGGTTTGTACCGTCATTGCCTACGAGATAGACCAGAGCCTGGGGCAGTTCGTAGCCGTCTTGTTCATAGACCCAACCCTTGATGGTCTGGGTGATTTCAGGATTCTCAAATGAATAAATATGGTCCCATCCATGGGCATCGCCACGATTGGAAGAGAAAAAGCCGCGATTGAACACGCCCTCAAACGTCATTCCAAAATCGTCACCCTGTGAGTTAAGCGGGAAACCAGGATGTTCCATCTGCCACCCGAATGCATTAGGCTTGGCAATGAAAATATCCAAGCCGCCCATTCCTTCGTGTCCGTTGCTGGAGAAATAAAGATCGCCATTCGGGCGGAAGGTGGGAAACAGTTCGTCGCCAGGGGTGTTGATGGGTGCTCCCAAGTTCTCTGCACCTCCCATACCGGATTCCGCCAGACGTACGCGCCAAATATCCTTTCCACCTTCGCCGCCAGGCATATCGCTGACGAAATAAAGCCACTTGCCATCGGGACTCACTGCCGGGTGGGCGTAAAGGGAGAGTGTATCACGAGAAATTTCCACTTCCTGTGCCTTCGACCAAGCGGCATCTGAACGGCGCGACGAGGCTATTTTGGCATAGCGGGGATAGTTGTTGTCGGTTTGGCAAATGGTGAGATACATGGTGTGCCCATCGGGAGTCAGACAGCAGGCGCCCTCATCGTCAGGGGTATTCAGATCTGAGTCAATGACTTGTGGACGTTGCCATTTGCCCTGTTCGTCTTTCTGTGCTACGAAAATATCCGCATTCTTCGTACCGGTGATACCGCTCAGTTCGTCACCGGTAGCATCGTTGCGTGTTGACGTAAAGTAGAGGCGGTCGAAATCCTCGCCTCCCAGCACGGGAGAATATTCCGAACGGCGGGAGTTGAAGATGTTTTCCCTTTTAACCGTATAGCGCGACCCTTCTTGTTTCCAGACGGGTGCCTGTGTGGCTGAGCGTCTGCCGTTCTGCGCCAGTAGCTTGACAAAGGCAGGACTTTGGGCAGCTACGGAGTCGATGAGCATGTTGTTAAACAACTGCCCAGCCTCCTTGTAATTAGCATTCTTCAGCAATTGCTGTCCCAGATAAAGTTGGGTAAGGGAGTCTTCCACCCCATAGCGCAAAGCATTGCGATAGGCAGCAATAGCCCTTTGGGTATAGTTGATGCGTCGGTAGCAGTCAGCCAGTTTTAAGGCTCGTTGGCCACGCAACTTCCGTTCTTTCACGGGTGTCTGTGCATACGCCTTCCTGTATTGTGCCGCGGCGTCGAAATATTCGCCCAAGGCATAATACTTATCACCTTTCTTCATGGCGTGTTCTGCGCTGCATCCTACGAGCGCGATACAAGCCAGCAGTATATATACAACATTACGCATACCTCATTAATAACGTATGCCTTTAGGGTTTTATTGTGCGATGGTGATGCGGCGGTTGGTGGAATCGCGCATGACGTCATTCACAATTTCTGTGATTTGCTCTTTCAGTTCGTTGATAAATTGCTGAGGATCATACTTCTTATGTTCAATATCGCGCAATTTCTTTTCCCAGATACCTGTGAGCTCACAACTTTTGAGCAGTTCCTCGCGAATCAGGTCAATGAGTTCGATTCCCGTGGGAGTGGCCACCAGTCGTTTGCGCTCGCGCTTGATGTAGTGGCGCTTGAAAAGCGTCTCGATAATACCGGCACGACTTGACGGTCTGCCGATGCCATTCTCTTTCATGGCGGCACGCAGTGCTTCGTCCTCCACAAACTTGCCTGCTGTCTCCATAGCACGAAGCAGGGTGGCTTCAGTATAATAAGGTGGGGGAGTGGTCCATTTCTCTGTAAGGGTTGGTTGGTGGTCGCCACTCTCACCTTTTACGAAGGTGGGAAGCGTTTTCTCTTCTTTATCTTCCTTTTCGGAGTTTTCGGAATTGTCAGAATTTTCAGAACTCTCTGATGATTTCTCTCTCACTACTCGCCAACCTGGTTCCAGAATCTCCTTACCGGTTACTTTAAACTCAACGCCATCCACCTCACCAAGTACGGTCGTGGTGGAGAACTTACAGTCAGGCAGGAAGACACCAATGAAGCGGCGGGCTATTAAATCAAATACGTTGCGCTCGGCATCGCTCAGATTTTGGGGCACGACACCCGTGGGGATGATGGCATGGTGGTCGGTCACCTTGGAAGAGTCGAAAACGCGTTTTGTCTTCTTCAGCGGTTTGCCGCCAATGGGTTTGATAAATGGCGCATAAACGGCCTGTCCACCAAACTTGGTCTGATAGAGCCCGTTGAGAGTCTGTGGACATTTGGGATAGATGTCGTCAGACAGATATTGGGTATCTACACGAGGGTAGGTGGTATATTTCTTTTCGTAGAGAGCCTGTATGAGGTTGAGCGTCATCTCGGCGGAATACCCAAACTTCTTGTTGCAATCTACTTGCAGGGAGGTAAGGTCGTAGAGCTGTGGAGGTTGTTCCTTTCCTTCCTTCTTCTCTACTTTTGTAACGGTGAAGGGTTTGCCTTCAATGGTCTTGAATGCTTCTTCGCCTTCTTCCTTCGACGTGAATTTTCCTTTGGTAGCCGTA
This sequence comes from Prevotella sp. UBA2711, assembly GCA_002354095.1. GTDB lineage: Bacteria > Bacteroidota > Bacteroidia > Bacteroidales > Bacteroidaceae > Prevotella. The sequence goes on from DEKX01000011.1 coordinate 10,596, forward strand.
AAGGTGGTAGCACGATAGACGGTAGCCAATACCCAATAAGGCTCGGGCTTGAAATTCTCTATTTCTTTCTGTCGATTGACTATCAGGGCGAGTGTCGGAGTTTGTACGCGTCCGATGGAGAGCACCTGTCGGTTCTGTCCATATTTGAGGGTATAGAGACGAGTGGCATTCATTCCTAAGAGCCAATCGCCGATAGCACGGGAGAGACCTGCCAGATAAAGTGGCTGATAGTCGGCTTGGTCTTTCAGTTGCGAGAAACCTTCACTGATAGCTTCGTCCGTCATAGAGGATATCCACAATCGGCTGACAGGACATTTAGCGCCAGCCTTTTGCATCACCCATCGTTGTATGAGTTCACCTTCCTGTCCGGCGTCACCGCAGTTGATGATACGGTCGGCTTTCTGCATCAGTCCTTCGATGATGGCAAACTGTTTCTTGATACTCGGTTGGTCGATGAGTTTAATACCAAAGCGCTCAGGAATCATGGGGAGGGAAGTGAGACTCCACGTTTTCCACATCGGTGTATAATCGTGTGGCTCTTTCAGTGTACACAGATGACCGAATGTCCAAGTCACCTGATAACCGTTACCTTCCATATATCCCTCGTGGGCACTCGTAGCCCCGATAATACGGGCGATATCTTTTGCCACACTGGGTTTCTCTGCAATACAAACTATCATAATTGAGCGACAAAGTTACTATAAAAAAGTGAGCCGACCAAGAAGGACGGCTCATTTTTTTTAATAAGAGTGGTCTGTATTGATTTCCTCTTTGGTGAGTTTCTTCTTGTCAATAGCTCGCCACGCATAGACGATATAGGCCAATACGAAAGGTACGAGCAGGGAAACATAGAACATGGTGCGAAGCGTGAACTCCGACGAACAGGAATTAGCCAACGTCAGCGACGACTGCAGGTCGGCAGTAGAAGGATAGTAGGCTGTGTGGTTCCATGCCGAACAGAGCAGCAGCGCCAGTACGGTGAGCACGGTTCCGATGCCGGCAGGCCAGATGCCGCTGATATAGGTCTTCGACCAAACCGTCTTGCCGATACCATAGAGCACCAACACCACACCTATAAGTAATACGATGAGAAGATACCACATGTCGATGAAGTTATGGAGGTACTTATACGGCTCCATGAAGATGACGCCTGTGTCAGGATGCCAGGCAAAGCCGTCTTTGGTGAGGAGGTGTACCAGATAGGCAACGAAAAGGATGACAAAAGGAATTGCAGCACCTACCAGTCGTACACTGCCACGACTCCGTATGTCTTCGTCGTCAACATTGTTGATAACGTAGAGAATGCCCAATACTCTGGCAAGGAAAACAACGGCAAATCCGAATACCAATACCCAGGGATTGAGCAGGGCGTCGAGACCGTGCGAGGCATTTGCCCAGCGCGAAATAATAGGAGTGAGCGATGTGGCGTCAATCATATTGTTCTTCTCGACAATGAAGTTCGACCCTTCAAAGAAAGTGGCTACGGCACCTCCTAAAAGCAGTGGACCCAGAATGCCGTTCAGCGTGAGACAGAACTGAAAAGTCTTAGGACCAAGGAAATTACCTATCTTGTTTTGGAATTCATAGCTCACGGCCTGTAGGACGAAGGTGAAGAGGATAATCATCCACAGCCAATAGGCTCCGCCGAACGAAGTGGAATAGAAAAGAGGGAAAGAGGCAAAGAAGGCTCCTCCGAAGGTGACGAGCGTCGTGAACGTGAACTCCCATTTACGGCCAGTGGAGTTATATACCAGTCGGCGGCCTTCTTCCGTCCAGCCGATACTTCTTGCTACAGAGTTGGCACCCTGTACGAAGAGCAGAAATACTAACAGTGCACCCAGCAGTGCAACAACGAAACACCAATAGTGCTGAAGAAATGTATATGTCATAACTTTAATTACTCATTACTAATTACTCATTCATTCGAATACTCTGGTCCTTTCTTGATCTGCTTGAGCAGGATGCTGATTTCCACTGCCAGCATCAAGGTGAAAAGGAACAGGAAGATAAAGAAAGTGAGTGCTACGGCACTGCCGCCGATGTCGCTGACAGCTGCCCAGGTAGGCAACATGTCCTGAATGGTCCAGGGCTGGCGTCCAAACTCGGCAACCAGCCAACCGCTCTCCGAGGCAATGTATGCCAACGGTACCAGTGCTATAGCTGCCCAATAGTGCCAAGCTGGAAGGGTGGCAATATCATTGCTGTCGGCTTCCGTTTCAGGAATAATTCCTAAGGTAGCCAGCAGTCGGCGTGTAATAATAGAGATATAGGGAATGCGATACGACACGAGTGTCAGTATTCCGAAGAAAAGAATAAACAAACAGCCCATACCGACCATCACGCGGAAAGCCCAGAAATTAACAAGTACAGGAGGTACCACGTCTTTCCTTTCCTTCACATAGCCATAGCCGAAATACTTCATATTTGACTTGATAATTGAAAGTTGAGAGTTGAGAGTTGCCTCGCTTGCTCCCTCTTTCTTGGCTTTCCGATAGGCAGCTAATGCGGTGATAGCTTGTTTGCCGCGTTCTATCTTCTCTTCGACAGAAGGTTCCGTCTTTCCGTCTGGTGTGGTGTAGCCGTTCAGAATGTCGTTGATGCCTGGTACAAAGCCCTGCGGATCGTCAGTTGCCATGATGCTCAGTGCGTAGGGCACTTCGATGCCAGGTATAAGGGTAAGTCCCTGTGCCTTTCCACCATCTGCGAGTCCCTCTACCGCAGCCAGCTTCATAGGCTGATATTTAGCAACCTGCTGTCCACTGATATGGCCGGTAAATGCTGCGCCCAAAGAAGCGATAAGTCCCACTACCGCGGCAATCTTGATGCTCTCCTTAGCGAGTTTGATTTCGCGCTTCTTCATCAGATACCAGCAAGAAACGGCAACTACAAAGACTGCCCCGATAATCCATGCCGAAATAACTGTATGGAAGAATTTCCCTACGGCAAAGGGCGAGAAGGCTACTGCAAAGAAATCAACCATCTCATTGCGCATGGTGTCAGGATTGAACTCGCAACCAACGGGATTCTGCATCCAGGCGTTGGCAACAAGAATCCACCATGCTGAAATCGTGGCTCCTAAGCCTGTGAGCCATGTAGAGGCGAGATGGAATCCCTTTGATATCTTGTTCCATCCGAAGTACATCACTGCTACAAAGGTGGACTCCATGAAGAAAGCCAGAATACCTTCGATAGCCAAAGGTGCTCCGAAAATGTCACCTACAAACCATGAATAGTTCGACCAGTTGGTACCAAACTCAAATTCGAGAATGATACCCGTCGCAACACCCATGGCGAAATTGATGCCGAAGAGTTTCTGCCAAAACTTGGCAGTGTCTTTCCAGAAAACATCCTGAGTGCGATAATAGTACGTCTCGCAAATACCCATGATGACAGCCAATCCTAAGGTGAGTGGTACAAACAACCAGTGGTAAATGGCTGTCAGTGCGAATTGTGCTCTTGCCCAGTTAATGGCTCCTGCGTCGATGTTTAATAATAAGTCGTTCATATTGTTTAGGTTTTAATTAATATCCGTTGGGGTGGCTCGCTCAATGAACTCGCTGGCTACGTAGTCAGACTCGCCACCTTTGGGGGCGTGTTCCTTGAGGTAGTTGGGAAAGAAGAAAACTTTCAGAATGGCAAACATAATGAAAAGCTTGATGAGGATAATCGCCCATAGCGTTTTCCCTAATCGCATATTGCGAAAACCCTCATAGTATAGATCGAAAGTCCTGTACAAAAATCCTCGTCTCTCCATAGGCAAAATCCAGTATTATTTTGCAAATATATAAAATAAATCTTAAACTTGCAACATAAAAAGTAAAAAAAGCTTTGTCATTCCTCCGAAATACCCTATCTTTGCACAATTATTATAAGAATGTAATGGATAAAAAGATAAATTCAGCCTTGATTGCTGCAATAGTTTTGCTGTTGGTAGGTGTGGCTTACCTGGGCTATAGCCTTTATGAGCAAACGCAAGCCAACAAGGATATGGAGGAATTGGCGACCCTTGACAAACAGGAGATGGAAGGGGAGTATCGCCAGTTTGCTGACCAATATAGCGAGATGAAAACTCGCATCAACAACGACTCCATCATTGCACAATTGACGCGCGAACAGGAACGTACCGAACAGCTTCTGCAGGAGTTGAAGAATACTAAAGCGACCGATGCTGCTGAAATCACACGCTTGAAGAAAGAATTGGCTTCTGTGCGTGCCGTCTTACGCAGTTACGTGTTGGAAATCGACTCGCTGAATCGTCTCAATCAGGCTTTGCAGGACGAGAACAGTCAGATGCGGACGGAGCTGGAGGAAAGCAACCAGCAGAACCTTGCACTGACCACTGATAATGCTACTCTCTCCGAGAAAGTAGCCATTGCTGCTCAATTGAATGCCGTCAATATTGATATCATGATGATTGTGAAGGGGGCTTTCTCGTCGAAGACGAAGGACCGCACCAAGCATCCTCATAAAATCGGTGGTTCTACCAACGAGATGAAGGTGCGCTTCACGCTCTCGCGTAATGTTACTGCATCGAATGGCATGCGTAAAATCTATGTACGCATCCTCACGCCTACAGGTAGCGTGCTGAATGCTGCTGGTCAGTGTCCTTTCGAGGATAAAGAAGTGGCTTACACTGCAATGAAGGCCATAGAATATACGGGAGAAGAAACTCCGATGGAACTCTATGTGGCAAAGAAAGAAACGCTGATACCTGGCGACTACAGGGTGCAGGTGATTGCCGATGGACATGAGATTGGAGCACGTAGTATCGAACTTGAGAAATAAACTATGAATAAAAACATTATCTTTTCCCTGACGCTTTGGGTTACGCTACCTGTTGGGGCGCAAAAGACACTGTCGCTGGACAGTTGTCGGGCCATGGCTCTGCGCAACAACAAGCAGATGAGCGTAGCTAAAGTCAAACAGGAAGTAGCAGCTAATCTGCGTAAGTCTGCACGTACCAAATACCTGCCGCAAGTCAATGCGTTGGGAGGCTACGAGTGGACCAGCAAGGAAATTTCTATTTTGAACGACCATCAGAAGTCTTCGCTGTCGAATTTAGGGACCAACATGGCGTCTGACCTTGGAAAGACCGTCCAGCAAGGTATGGCTGACATGCCTCAGGGCGTCTGGCAGATGTTGGGCCAGATGGGCATTTCTCCTGAGCAGGTTCAGCAGAACATTGGCATTGGTCAGAATACGTTTGCTGGAATGCTCGATTCAAGAGGCCAGCGTATTGTCGATGCCTTCCGAACCGATACTCGTAACATGTTTGCCGGTGCCGTCATGGTGGTGCAACCCGTATTTATGGGCGGTGCTATTGTGGCCATGAATAAAATGGCAGATATTGGTGAGAAGATGGCGGCAAATTCATCGGAAGCTCAACGCCAACAGACCCTGTATCAAATTGACCAGGCTTATTGGCAAGTGGTATCGCTCAAGCATAAGCAGAAACTGGCGCAGGGCTATCTTGATTTGGTGAAGAAACTGGATGGCGATGTGCAGAAAATGATTACCGAGGGTGTTGCCACCCGTTCCGAGGGACTGAGCGTCAGCGTGAAGGTGAACGAAGCCGAGATGACGCTGATGAAGGTTGACGACGGACTGACACTCTCGAAGATGCTGCTCTGCCAGCTCTGCGGACTTCCCCTCAACGAGCAAGTGACATTGGTGGATGAGGAAAGCGAGGAACTGACTACTACGCAGATTCCTCAGCAAGTGGATATGGAGCAGGTGGCACTGATGCGCCCGGAACTCCGTCAGTTGCAGAATTTGGTCGATATGAGTCGCCAGCTTACCAATATCCTTAAGTCTGGCAATCTGCCTAAGGTGGCACTGACGGGCGGCTATATGGTGTCGAATCCCAATGTCTTCAACGGCTTCGAGAAGAAATTTGCCGGTGTGTGGAACGTTGGTGTCTTGGTGCATGTTCCCATTTGGAATTGGGGCGATGTTGCCTATAAGGTGCGCGCCTCAAAAGGTGCTACAGCCATAGCCAACCTGGAATTAGCCGAGGCTCGTGAGAAGATTGAGTTGCAGGTTAACCAGAGCAACTTCCACGTGAACGAAGCCTTCAAGAAGTTGGAAATGGCTAAGAAGAATACCGAGAAAGCCAACGAGAATCTTCGTACCGCCAACCTCGGATTCCGTGAAGGGGTGATTTCGTCCACTACCGTGATGGAAGCGCAGACAGCCTGGCTTCAGGCCCAGTCGCAGAAGATAGATGCAGAAATTGATGTTAAACTCAGCCAAGTAAACCTGCAGAAGGCCCTTGGCACATTACAATAATATATTTATGTCAGCAAAAACGCAACATAACAACATCCTGCTTGCCATCCTCGGATTTGCAGCAGCAGTAGCCATCGTGGCCCTCATCGGTTTCTTTACCTTGGGTCGTGACCCCGAATTCATTCAGGGACAGGTGGAAGTGAGTGAGTACAGAGTATCCAGCAAGGTGCCTGGCCGTATTTTGGAAATCAGAGTCAAAGAGGGCGATTTCGTGAAAGTGGGCGATACGCTCGCTATCCTTGATGCCCCTGAGGTTCGTGCCAAGATGGAACAGGCTCAGAGTGCTGAGAATGCAGCTGCCGCCTTGGAGATGAAAGCACAGAATGGTGCTCGTGAAGAACAGATTCGTGGCGCCTATAACTTGCTGCAACAGGCAAAGGCAGGACTGGAGATTGCCGAGAAGTCGTATCAGCGTATTCAGCGTCTGTACGACGAAGGTGTGGTAAGCGCCCAGAAGCGTGATGAGGTATATGCCAGCTATAAGGCAATGGAAGCCCAGTGCAAAGCCGCTGAGAGTCAGTATGACATGGCTCGCAATGGTGCCCGTCGTGAGGACAAACTGGCAGCAGCTGCCCAGGTAGGTCGTGCCAAGGGTGCCGTGCAGGAAGTAACCAGCTATATCCACGAGACCGTTCAGATAGCCCAGATGGAGGGTGAGGTAAGTGATATCTTCCCGAAGGTCGGCGAACTGATTGGTACGGGTTCTCCCATCATGAACATCTCTATCATGAAGGATATGTGGGGCACTTTCAATGTGCGTGAAGACCAGCTTGGCGACTTGGCAGTCGGCAAGACCTTTACTGCTTTCGTTCCAGCCTTCAACAAGAACATTCAGATGAAGGTCTATTATATGAAAGACCAAGGTTCGTATGCGGTGTGGAAAGCCACTAAGGCGAATGGGCAGTACGACCTCAAGACCTTTGAGGTAAAGGCCCGCCCCGTGGAGAAAATGGAAGGACTGCGTCCTGGAATGTCACTTATTATTAAATGAAGTATATCCGACAGATATATAACATCATGTTGCGTGAGTTGTCGATTCTGCGCTTGAATCACATCTACCGCTTCTGTATGGTACTGTTTCCCATCTTTGTAATCTTCTTCTTTACAAGTTTGATGGACAAGGGGGTGCCAACCCAACTGCCTGTGGGCGTGGTTGACCTTGACAATACCACCACCACACGTGCCCTGTCGCGCCGACTGGATGGATTCCAGATGTCGAAGGTGGTGGCGCGCTATCCCAGTCTGACGGAGGCTCGCCGTGCTATCCAGCGCAACGAGATTTATGGTTTCCTGTATATTCCCAAAGGAACCTCCGAGAAACTGATAGCCGGTCGTCAGCCCAAGATATCCTACTATTATACGTACACGTCGATAGCTGCGGGTTCGATGGTGATGAAGGAGATGAAGACGATTTCGACACTCGGCTCTGCGGCATTCGGACAAGCCACTATGCGTGCTAAGGGAGCAACCGACCGACAGATACAGGCCATGCTGCAGCCCATCCGGGTTGACCTCCATCAGATAGCCAATCCTTGGACCAACTATAATGTATATCTCTCTACGATGATAGTGCCTGGTGTCATCATGCTGTTTATCTTGCTGATTTCTACTTATTCGTTAGGCACGGAGCTGAAGTTTGCAACAAGTAAGAAATGGCTTGAGATGGCAGACAATAATATCATGGTAGCCATGATAGGCAAGTTCTTGCCCCAGACCGTCATCTGGTTGGCCATCGTCTATGGCTATGAGTGGTATGTGTTCTGTCATTTGGGTTTCCCCCATCTGGGCAGTCCTTGGATACTGGTGTTGCTGGGACTGATGCAGGTGTTGGCATCGCAAGGGTTTGGTATCTTTGCCTTTGGACTGATGCCCTCTTTGCGTATGTCGATGAGTATCTCGTCACTCTGGGCAGTGCTCAGTATCTCCATGGCGGGCAGTGCTTTCCCTGTGATGGGTATGGATGGCGCGTTGCAGTCGCTCTCATGGCTGTTCCCTCTGCGTCATTACTGGATGATGTATCAGACGTGTGTGTTCAATGGATTCTCGCTCGTTGAGTCGTGGTTCCATTTCTCCGCCTTGGCTGCTTTCATGCTGTTGCCTTGGCTTGTCATTAAGAAAATTAAGAATGCAATGCTGACCTATGTCTATATTCCATAATTTATATCAGGGACTCTTCGAGACGCTTTCCTTCTGGCGTAAGGAGCTGCAACAGGTGGTGAAGGATGAGGGCGTGCTTATCTTCCTCGTCTTGGTTCCATTGGGCTATCCTTTATTATATTCATGGATTTACAACAATGAGGTGGTGCGCGATGTACCCGTCTGTGTGGTTGACCAGTCTCACAGCCAACTGTCGCGCGAATTCATCCGTAAGTGCGATGCCTCTCCCGATGTGCATGTCATGTTCTATGCGCAGGATCTCGACGAGGCCAAATCATTGGTCAGTCGTCAGTTGGTAAAGGGCGTCTATCTCATTCCCAGTTCGTTTGAGGCTGACACCTATGCCCTGAAGCAGGGGGTGGTCAGTGTCTATTGCGATATGAGTCTGATGCTCACCTATAAAGCCATTTTCCAGACAGCCCAGTTGGTGACGATGGAGATGGGCAATGAATTGAAGACGAAACTGGGTGGGCGCTATACGGCTCGTGAAGAGGCTATTGCCACGCGTCCGCTTGACTATGAGGATGTTCCTCTCTTTACTCCTAACGGCGGTTATGGCTCGTCCATTCTTCCTGCCGTATTGATGTTGATATTACAACAGGCGCTCGTGTTGGGAATCGGTATGTCGGCGGGTACGGCACGCGACGAGAATCCTTTCCGCAATCTGGTGCCGGTAGGCTATACGAAGTACAGCAGTACCATCCCCATCGTCTTGGGAAAGGCATTCTGTTATTTCATGATATTCATGGTGATGGGGGCTTGGCTGTCGATGGCTGTTCCTCGCATGTTCCACTTTCCTCAGTTAGCCACGTTCTGGTCTTTGTTCCACATGATGCTTCCCTTCATCATCGCCAGCATCTTCTTCGGTATGCTCGTGTCGTGTACGGTCAAGTATCGTGAGAATGTCATGCTGCTGGTGGTCTTCGTCTCCATCCCCCTGTTGTTTCTCACAGGTGTCAGTTGGCCTCAGTCCAGCATCCCCAGCTATTGGCAGGGTGTTTCGTGGCTGTTCCCCTCTACGTTTGGAGCCCGTGCCTATATCCGTCTGAACTCCATGGGAGCCGACCTCAGCGATGTAGTGCCCGAGATTCGCATCCTGTGGATACAAGCCATCAGTTATTTCGTTCTGACCATCGCTCTCTACCGCTTCCAGATTTACCAGGCTCGTAAGCGTGCGTTGGAGCGCCTGCACTTCCTGCGGCATAAGCGAGTAGCCAAGATGATGGGGGAGGGTGCTCCTGATGATGAAGAACCATAAGGCAATACATGAGTTTCATTACGACTTTCTGTTTTTCGAGTGCACTCCAGTAAAAATTGGAGTGCAGTGAAAAACTTTTTGGAGTGCGCTCGAAAAAAGCAAAGGTATAACCCCTTTTTTTATTTTACTCCAACAACTTCTGTTTTGGGCAGTTCGCGGTTGCGCTTGTTGACCACCGTGACGACGGCTTGGGCGAGATTGATGAAGGCTAAGCCTGTGGCGGTGTCGCTGTTGAGGGCGGCTGGAGTGCCTTGGTCGCCGTTGTCGCAGATGCTCTGCACGAGGGGAATCTGGGCGAGCAGGGGGACATTCATTTCCTCTGCCAGCTGTTTGCAGCCCTCCTTGCCGAAGATGTAGTAGCGATTCTCTGGCAGTTCGGCAGGCGTGAACCATGCCATATTCTCCACCAAACCGAGGATGGGCACGTTCACCTTCTCATTGCGATACATGTCGATACCCTTGCGGGCGTCGGCAAGGGCTACCTGCTGAGGGGTGCTGACGATAATCGCACCGGTGATGGCCAGCGTCTGCAGCAGCGTCAGATGAATGTCGCTGGTGCCTGGGGGCGTGTCGAGAATCAGATAGTCGAGCTCGCCCCAATCGGCATCGCCAATGAGCTGTTTCAAGGCATTGGAAGCCATTCCGCCACGCCATAGTGTAGCCGTATCAGGCGATACGAAGAATCCGATGGAGAGCAGTTTGACACCGTAAGCCTCAATGGGTTCTATCAGGTCGCGTCCATCTACGTTGACGGCGTAAGGACGGGCATCCTCGCATTTGAACATCTTAGGCATGGACGGACCGAAAATATCGGTATCCAGCAGTCCCACCTTGTAGCCTAAACGGGCCAGAGCAATAGCGAGGTTGGCGGAAACGGTGCTTTTGCCGACGCCGCCCTTGCCGGAGCTGACGGCTATCACGTTCTTGACCTGTGGCAACATCTTACCAGCCTCAGGACGGGGCTTCGACTTGAATTCCGTCAGAATCTCCACCTCCACTTCCTTGCCGCAATGGTATTTGATGGCAGCCTCGGCAGCCTTGACGGTCGATTTGAGGAACGGGTCTGTGTCGCGGGGAAATTCCAGCACTACCGTCACCTTGTTGTGCACGTTGTCCACGGCAGGCTGGTCAGCCAGCATACCGCTTTCTATGATGTTTTTCTTGGTGCCTGCATAGGTTACGGTCTGCAGGGCTTCTACTATCATCTGAGGATAAAGCTTTTCCATATATAGTTTTAAAAATTAATACCGAGATTAGCGAAGAGGCTGCGCGTGTGGGCTGCATCGAATTCGTCTCTGGCAATATTGGCCAATCCGAGGTCGTAACCCACTTCTACATACATCATCTTATATTCCAGACAGCAACCGCCACGCAGACCGCCGTCGAAACGCTTCATGCTGTCGAAAACACTGACTGATTCGCGCGTTTCATAATTCTTGACCTTACCCGTGATGCCGACGGCAAAATAGCCGCCGAGGAAGGGCGAAATAAATAGATCGTCGTCAACGTTGAAGTTGTATTTCGCCACGATAGGCAGTTGCAGATAGCCCAGACGGTAGGTCACCTTTGCATCGTTCAAATGAGTCTTGCCACCCTTCTCTGAATACATCAGCCCCATTTCCAGCCATACGGGATGTTGGCGCGAGAGCTGCATGCCAAACACACCGCCGATGACGAGACCGGTACGGGGATTGGTATCGAAGTTGGTTGACTCGCTGCTGGTGCTGGCGATATTCATACCGAGACGCAGACCGTAGTAGCGTTCCGTGTCGTCGCGATTGTAGCGGCTGCGTTCTCTGTTGGTTTGATACTGTGCAAAGGTCGGTATAGCCAGTGCTATGACCATGATGAGCGTGAAGATTCTTTTCATGATTATATGAATGTTTTATGGTTTCGTATGCTGAAGACCGGCATCCAGCCAGTCGATGTATTCTTGAATATCTTCGTTGTAGGAGCGCGAAGGACCAAGGGGCTTTCCCTCAGCGTCGAGCAACACATAGAACGGCTGGGTGTTGGCGCCGAACTTCACAGCCTGGAAGTGGCTCCACTTGTCGCCTATGGTGCGCAGGGTGCGCTTCTGTCCGTTCACCTCCACTTCGATGGGCTCGGAGAGTGGAGTCTTGTCATCCACATACAGAGAGATGAGCACATAGTCGTCGGTCAGTCGGCGTGCCACCTCGCTGTCCGTCCAGACGGCAGCCTCCATTTTACGGCAGTTCACGCAACCGAAGCCTGTAAAGTCGATGATAACGGGTTTGCCTTGCTCGCGGGCGTATGCCATTCCCTGTTCGTAATCCTTGAACTTCGCTTCGACGATGGTCGTCTGCACCATCTTGTAATCCTGCGTGTACATAGGAGGCGTAAAGGCACTGATAGCCTTCAGCGGCGCGCCCCAAAGACCGGGAATCATATAGATGGTGAATGCAAACGAGATGAGGCCGAGGAAGAATTGTGGCACGTTTGTACGATGCCCGTCGTCATCATGAGGGAAGCGGAGCCACCCCATGAGATAGGCACCTAACAAGCCGAAGAGGGCAATCCAAATGGATAGGAACACCTCGCGGTCGAGCAGTCGCCAGCCGTATGCCAAATCGGCTACGCTCAGGAATTTGAGCGCAAAAGCCAGTTCGATGAATCCCAGTACCACCTTGATGGTATTCATCCATCCGCCCGACTTCGGTGCCGACTTCAATAGTGTGGGGAAGAGGGCAAAGAGCGCAAAGGGGATAGCCAGTCCGATGGAGAATCCTAACATGCCGATGGTAGGACCGAGGATATTGCCTTGCGTAGATACGGCGACGAGCAGGAATCCGATGATAGGACCCGTGCACGAGAAACTGACCAGCACCAGGGTGAATGCCATGAGGAAAATGGATAGCAATCCAGTTGCCTTTTCCGACTTCTCGTCAATCTTGGTTGACCACGAGGAGGGTAGCGTCAACTCGAAAGCCCCGAAGAAAGATGCTGCAAAGACTATGAGCAGCAGGGCAAATAAGATATTGAACCACGCATTCGTGGACAGCGCATTCAGGGCGTTGGCACCAAAGAGCAGGGTTACCAGCAGTCCCAGGAATACGTATATGACGATGATGCTCAGCCCATACGTCACAGCTTCCCGAATAGCTTTCGAACGCTCCTTGTTACGCTTCAGGAAGAACGATACCGTCATCGGGATGATAGGCCATACGCAGGGCGTCAGCAAGGCTAAGAAACCACCCAGCAGACCGGCAAAGAAAATATACCAAAGGGAATTGTCCTGAGGGGTGTCATGGAAAGCCTGCAGTTCTTTGGTAATGGGTTGCCAGAGGTCAGTTGACAGTTGAGAGTTGTCAGTTGAGAGTTGAGAGTTGGGAGTTGAGAGTTGAGCGGTGTCAGGGACAGCGGGGGCATCCTTTGACTCCTCTGTCTTTTTCTCCTCTTCCTTTTCCTGCTTGATAGCTGCTATACCACTCTTCTTGAACTCAACGGAGGATGGGGGCATACACATTTCGTCGTTGCAGGCGCCATACTCCAAATAGCAGTCGATGGTATATTTCTCTTTGGTGAACTTGATTTTCTGAACGAACGTGGCTACGCCTTCAAAGTAGCGCACATCCATACCGAAGAGCTTATCAAACTTCTTCAGTTCGTTGCCTCGGGGCTTCAACTTTCCTACGGTTTCTGCACCGTCCATCTTCACCTTGTTGAAGTTAGCGGCAATAGGTCCGCCATCCAAGTCGGTGGAGTACACATGCCATCCGGCATCTATCTTACCGGTAAAAATGATTTCAGCTTCACCGTTGGCAAGTTCTTTCAGCTGTGCAGTGAAATGCACAGGGTCAACCATCTGTGCACTCGCTGAGCACACAATCAGAAAAGTGAGCAGTATGGTGTATAATCTCTTCATTTCGAGGCCAAAGGTACACAAAATTTCTTTATTTGCCAAGAAATTTGGCATCAAGATAACTTTGGAACGCCTCTTTGTATATATCTCCGATAGGAAGATAGATGTCAGCATCCATAATAACGCGGTTTTTGTTGACTTCCTGTATCTTGTCAAGGTTGACGATGTACGAGCGGTGAATGCGCATGAAGTTGGCAGGCAGTCGCTCTTCCATCTTCTTCATCGAGAGGAGGGTGATGATGGGTTTCGCCTCGCTGTCAAGATAGATTTTCAAGTATTCGCTCATGCCCTCGATATAGCGGATGTCGGCAATACTGACTTTCACGATGCGATATTCGGTTTTGACGAAGATAGTGTCTTCGGCTTGGCTGTTGGGCGTTGGCTGTTGGGGGGTAGCTGCTTGTCCCTCCAAGCGTTCCTTGAGGCGCGAAGCTGCCCTTTGGAAGTCCTGTAGTCCGAAGGGCTTCAGCAGATAGTCAACGGCATTGACCTTAAATCCCTCTACGGCATATTCGGCATAAGCCGTGGTGAAGACAACGAGTGGCGGAGCCTGTAGTGATTTCACGAAGTCCATGCCGTTCAGGTCGGGCATGTTGATATCGCAAAAGATAGCATCCACGGTGTCCTGTTCCAGGAACTGGCGTGCCTCCAGTGCACTTTGGCATTGGGCTGCCAGTTCCAGATAGGGAACCTTTTGAATATATGCTGCCAACTGTTGGAGGGCAAGTGGTTCGTCGTCAATAGCCAAACATTTGATCATGCGAGTGGTATTTTAAGTTCTACAAGATAAGTTTCAGGGTTGTCCTGTATATTCAGTGTATAGTTCTTTCCATAAATTAAGTTTAAGCGTTGTTTCACGTTGGCAAGGCCTACACCGCCTTCCCGTACCCTTTCGTCGTTTGGCTTGTCTGCCTTGCTGTTGGCGCATGTGAAGTGGAGTTGATGATCATCCACCGTCGCCTTGATATGCACAAACGACTCGTGCTGATAGCTGATGCCGTGTTTGAAGGCATTTTCAATAAACGTAATCAGCATCAGGGGCGGTAACTCGTAATCAGGCGTCTCAGTGGGCAAATCGACCGTCACTTCCACCTTGTCGGTATAGCGCAGGCTCATCAACGTCACGTAGTGTCGGATAAACTCAAACTCGCGGGTGAGGGGTACGCCCTTCTTGTCTCCTTCATACAGGATGAAGCGCATCATCTTCGACAGTTCCACGATGGTGTCTTTCGCCTTCTCGGAATCGATGTCCACCAGGGCATGGATGTTGTTGAGCGTATTCATGAAGAAGTGGGGGTTGATCTGATACTTCAGATATTCCAGCTGCTGTTCCAGATTCTCCTTTTCCAGGGCTATCATTTGTTTGGCGTCATGGCGCGACTTGAAATAGAGTTTGATGCCGATGTTCATGCCCAACATCAATACCAGCACAATCAGTGCGATGATGTCGTGTTCGCCAATGAAGGCTGGTGGGCGGTGGCCCCTCGGACCTCTGAATGTGTCATGCCTCTCATGGGGTGGGGGCTCGTGGTTGAAGTCGGGTGGCGTTCCGAATTCATGCGTACGATGCTCCACCATCTCTTGGGGGGCTCCCTTGTGCATGCCTCTGTGTCGTCTTTCGGGACGGTTGCTGCATTGATAGACAAAGAATACTCCCACCATGGCGGCAACGGCACAGAAATAAAGCACACGCTTCTGACGGTACACTAATAAGGGTGCTATCAGGAAATTGTGAATGAGGAACAGTAGCAAATACACTCCAAACAACTGCCATATCATGAATACTTCCTCCCAGCGGAAACTGAAGTGCTCGTCGTTGACACTGCGGAGATAGAGGCTGAGTACTGGCACTGCGAAGAGCATACTCCACAGTGCCAGATAGGTCAGATTCTCGTGTCTTTTTTGTTCTTGCATCCAATACATATAACGCAAGGCTTAAAGATTTATTGTGTTATTTATCTTCCACCGGGACCGCCGCCAGGCATTCCGCCACCGCCAGGCATTCCGCCACCCATTCCGCTGCTGATGGTATTCGAGGCGGTTACACTCACCGAACTGCTGCCTGATGTCAGTGTATAGCTGCTACCGCTCTTCAGCTCCGGTGTGCTGATTATGATAGTGTTGCTACTGCCGTAGTTCACCGGAGGCATCACGAAGGTGCAGTAGGTAGTGCTGCCGTCGCCGATGCTGATACTGCCGTTGGCTGATACGGAACCTGAAGCGCTGACGATACCCTGTGAGGTGCTTCCCAGATTACCATCTACACGTCCGCCTATAGCGAAGATGTAACCACCGGTGATGTAGAGCTTGTGCTGTTCCTCAATGTCGATACCTGCCTCTGCACCATTGGCTCCGCAAGCGATAATCGTTCCACCTTTCAGATACATGTTGCCGTTGGCGTCGATAGCATCGTTATTGGTACCTACTGCTACCACCGTACCGCCTGAGATGGTCATGTCGCCTGTAGAGTTGATGGCATCGTCGTGAGCGTAAACCAATACCGAGCCACCCGAAATTTCGAGAGTTCCCTTACTTTCCATACCCTCAGCGTTATTGCCGCTGGTACGAATCATGATGTCGCCGCCTGAGATAACCAGTGGACCGCCATAAGCCACTTCGTTCTCGTCCTTACCGCCCATCTTCATACCCTTTGGCGATGAGGTGTAGGCACTGGGCAGGTTATCGGTGTTGCCCGTGTAGTTATGACTTTCAGACGTACCATTGCTATAGTATAGATTACCCTCCGTGACGATGCGGATTTTACCACCGGTGATATAGCCTTCATAGTCGGCTTTGACACCCTTACCGCCACTGCCGGTAGCCTTGGCATACAGCTCGCCGCCGTTCATATAGAAATTGCCGTCACTGCCGATACCTGCTGCCGCCTTGGTGTCGCCACCGTAGGTCAGTGTCTCGTCGGCTTCCCAGGTGCCGTTACCTGTTGCTATCACCGTAGTACGTCCACCATTGATGGTTACGTTGGCATCGCCGTTGATAGCCTTACCGCCGTCAGCCGAAACCTCCACGTTGATGATACCGCCATTGATGAACATGTCGCCACCCGACTTGATACCATTGTTCTCTGTCGATTTCACATACAGGTTGACGCCCTTTTCAATCACGATACTGTTCTTGCCGTGAATACCGTTCTTGTAGTTGCCGTAAACCTCCAGCGAACCGTCACCGCTAATCAGCAGTTTGCCTTTAGCGAAAATAGCACCCTTGTGGTCTTCTGTGGTACCATCATTCAGCTTATTGCTGCCTGTGGCGTAAAGGTATGCATTGCCCGAACACTCAATGTCGAGTGCTGTTTTCGATGCACTGGTAATATTTACTCCGTTCAGGGTCAGACCGAAGTTGGTCTTACCGTTGATAATGAGTGAACCGTCCGTCGTCGTACCTGTCACAACGTAGTTGATACCCTCCGTGCTGCCATGATCGACGGTGACGTCGTTGCCCGCGATAGTCACCGTAACTCCGGCAACACCCGGGTCTGCCGGACTTGTCATGTCGATATTGACAGTGGTAGCGAACGTGTTGGCGCTTGGAGCGTCGCCATCCTCAGGGTATTGTGCAGCAGCCACATCCGTAGGCTCTGCTGTTGTCTTGTCGATAGCAATGGTGAAGGTGGACATCTCACTGTAAGAACCCGTCGAGCTGCCACCGCCGGTAATGGTGCTACTGCCACCGGTGCTGCCGCTGTTATCTCCCTCGTCACCACCATTAAGAATTGTTGTGCCACCGCTTGTTGTCAGTGGATCGTCCGACGAACATGCTGTCGTCATGGTCATCATTGCTGCTGCAAGGAGCAAACTTGTCATCATCTTTTTCATATCCTTTTTTGTTTTAGTTGTTATTACCTATGATTTAGATGATGCAAATGTAGATAAAAAGAGCCGGCTCGCGAAAAATCTTCAACGAACCGGCTGTTTTATTCAGCGAAATGATTATCTCTTAGAGTCCCAGACCCTTTTTAGCTGCATTAGCAGCATCGTCGATGGCACCAGAAGCCTTCTCCTTGGCAGCGTCCTTTACCTCCTGAGCCTTGTTGGAAGCAGCTTCCTTGGCAGCGTCAACTTTCTCGTTAACGGCTTCCTTGGCAGCGTCCTTAGCATCGGTGGCAGCATCGCTTACCTGATCCAGCAGACCGCTTACAACCTTGTCGGGCTCTACGTCTGTGATAGCTGAAACAGCAGCAGCTACAGTGGCATTGTCGCCTACAACGCTCTTAATCTTGTCGGCATTGGCCTTCAGGAATTCCTGAACGCGGGTAACATACTGCTTGGCAGCCTCTGGGTTGGTCTTGATGAGTTCAGCAATCTTTTCCTTGACAGCGTCAAGAGCCTGCTGGAACTTGCTGGCATCCTTGGTCTCCAGGTTTGAAGTCAGCATAGCGATAGAAGCATCAGCCTCCTCGTCAGCAACGTTCACCTCAACGGCAGTACTGTCAGTAGCTTCGCCCTGCTGAGCCTTATTACCACAAGCTGTAAATCCGATGGCAGCAACAGCCATCACTGCAAAAAGAATCTTTTTCATAACTTTCTCCTTTTTTATTACCGTAAAACATGTTTAGTGGTTTCTAAAACCGTGACAAATATACAACGATTTTCGTTTCGTGGTACTTTTCTTTTTAATCTTTTAACGTTAATTCAACAGGACAGTGGTCGGAACCCATGATTTCTGTGTGAATTTTTGCATCTTCTATCTGGTTCTGCAGGCGTTGACTGGTTACGAAATAGTCGATACGCCATCCTGCATTCTTCTGGCGGGCTTGGAAACGATACGACCACCAGGAATAGGTGACTTGCTCAGGGTAGAGCGTACGGAACGAATCGATAAAGCCTGCCGACAACAGTTCGCTGAACTTCTGGCGCTCCTCATCGGTGAAACCGGCATTCATACGATTGGTCTTGGGGTTCTTCAGGTCTATCTCCTCATGGGCTACGTTCAGGTCGCCACACAGTATCACAGGCTTTTGCCCGTCCAGTTTCTTCAGATACTGTCGGAAGTCGTCTTCCCATGTCATGCGATAGTCCAGTCTCTTCAGTCCGTCCTGCGAGTTAGGGGTATAGCAGCACACCAAATAGAATGACTCCATCTCCAGCGTTATCACTCTGCCTTCATGATCGTGTGCATCGATGCCGATGCCATACGTCACATTCAGGGGTTGATGCTTGGTGAAGATGGCGGTGCCAGAGTAGCCTTTCTTCTCGGCATAGTTCCAATACGACTGGTAGCCTTCAAACTGCAAGTCGAGCTGTCCTGCCTGCATCTTGGTCTCCTGCAGACAGAAGAAATCTGCATCCAACTCCTTGAAGATAGCACTGAAGCCCTTTCCTTCACAGGCTCTCAGTCCATTTACGTTCCAACTGATGAATTTCATACCTTATTATATATTAAATGATAAATGCTACACCGGCTATCATAGCCAGTGTAGCATTGGTATATATGCTACGTTTCATAGCTGCTTTAGAATTTAGCCATCTTAATGGCTACTACGGCACACTCGTCGCCTTTATTGCCTAAACGGCCACCGGCACGGTCCAAAGCCTGCTGCATGTTTTCCGTAGTCAGCAGTCCATAGACAACGGGAATGTTGTTGGTGGCATTCAGACGGGCTATACCCTGTGTCACTCCCTGACAGATATAGTCGAAGTGGGGAGTCTCTCCGCGAATGACGCATCCCAGGATAATCACGGCATCGTAACCGTCGTTCAGCGTCATCTGGCGGGCACCGTAAATGAGTTCAAACGAACCGGGCACCGTCTTTACATGGATATTCTCAGGCAGTGCACCATGTTTCTCCAAAGTGTTGACACAGCCTTCCAACAGGGCGCCTGTCACTTCAGGATTCCATTCAGATACCACAATGCCGAAAATCATATTCGAGGCATCGGGCACTTTGGCTGCGTTGTATTCAGAAAGATTCTTGGTAGCCATTTACTTAGCAGATGCGCGCTCAATATACTCGTCAATGGTCTGATACTGCATCGAGTTGAAGTATTTCTCCTTCACCTCCTGATAGAGTTTCAGAGCCTCGTCTTTCTTACCCTGGCTTTCCAGAATCTCACCAGCCTGAATCAGGAAGGTGGGCGACAGCGAGTTGTTGTCAGCCATCTTGGCAGCCTTCTTCAGGTGCTCAACAGCCTTGTCCAACTGGTTGAGGTTGGCGTATGCATTGCCTAAAGCACCCTCGGCAGCAGGCGAAATCATAGCATCGTCCTTTCCGCTGAAGCTCTCCAGCGCATTGACGGCTTCCTGCCACTTGCCCAAGTTAGCCTGGCAGAGACCGATGTAGAGCTGAGCCAGATTGCCGGCATCTGTTGAGCTGTAGTCACTGGCAACCTTCTGGAAACCTGCAAGGGCCTTGTCGTATTGTGCCTGACCGAACAGTTCCTGACTCTTGGCGAGTTCTGTACTGGCTTCTGCCTCACGGGGCTGAAGGTAATAATTGTTACAAAGAATAGCGCCTACCACGATGACAATCAGTGCAACGACGCCGATGATAATAGCTTTCTTGTATTTCTCGAAGAAAGCTTCCGCTTTGGTTACCTGCTCCTCTATTTCGGGAGCAGCATTTTGGTTTTTGTTTGCCATTATTTTTGTTTCTTTATTATAGTTCGCACATAAATCGGCTGCAAAGTTACAAAATAATTATGAATTATGAATTATGAATTATAATTTTTTTTTTGTACCTTTGCACGCAAATGTTACTTAGAAAGCTTTCTATACTCAATTATAAGAATATTCGCGAAGCCTCTTTGGAGTTATCGCCGAAAATCAATTGCTTCATCGGTCACAATGGGGTCGGCAAGACCAATGTGCTCGATGCGGTCTATTATCTGTCGTTCTGTCGCTCGGCTTCCAACCCCATAGATTCTCAGGTGATCCGTCACGACGAGCCTTTCTGTATGATTGAAGGTTCTTATTCAGATAATGCTGAGGATCCTGAATACTCCGATATTATCTCGGTTGGCATGAAACGGGGCACCAAGAAGCACTTCAAGCGCAACAAGAAGGAGTATAAGCGCCTTTCTGAACACATCGGTCTCATTCCCCTGGTCGTCGTTTCTCCTTCCGACACGCTGTTGATAGAAGGCAGCAGTGAGGAGCGCCGCCGACTGATGGATATGGTGATTTCGCAGTACGACCGTTCCTATATCGAGGCGCTTGCCCGTTATAATAATGCCCACCAGCAGCGCAACACCCTGCTGAAACAGGAAGACCCTGCTCCTGACCCTATGCTTCTGCAAATCTGGGAGGAGCAGATGGCGGAATCGGGCGAGGAAATCTACCGCAAGCGCGATGCTTTCGTACAGGAATTGATACCCCTCTTCCAACAGTTCTACGACCGGATTTCGTCGGGTCGTGAAAGGGTGGGGCTTCACTACGTCTCTCATTGTCAGCGGGGTCCGTTGTTGGAGGTCATCCAGCGCGACCGCCATAAAGACTTGGCTGTGGGCTTTTCTCTGCATGGGGTGCATCGCGACGATTTGGAGTTTACCTTGGATGGGCATCTCATGAAGCGCGAAGGGTCGCAAGGACAGAACAAGACTTTTGCCATTGCCCTGAAACTGGCACAGTTTGATTTCCTCAAGCGCACGTCTTCTCAGACAACGCCCCTCTTGCTGCTTGACGATATCTTTGATAAGTTGGATGCCCAGCGCGTAGAGCAAATCGTGCGCCTCGTTTCAGGCGATGCCTTCGGTCAGATTTTCATTACCGATACCAACCGCGACCATCTTGACCAGATTCTGCGAGGCAGCGCACTCGACTATAAGATATTCTACGTAGATAACGGAGAAATTACGGAGAAAGATGTTTAGACAGAAAGTAGAATCGCTCAGAGATGTCCTGTTGCGTAATCTGCGTGAACAGGGACTGGAAACGCCGCTTCTTCAGAAGCGCTTGGTGGAGGCATGGCCCCAGGTGGTTGGTCCGGTGATAGCCCGTTACACGCTCAATACCTATATCTACAACCAGACACTTTTTGTCCGCCTGTCTAATCCTGCCCTGCGCTCCGACCTGTCGATGATGCGCACCGAACTGGTGAAGAAGCTGAACGATGTGGCAGGTCAGCAGATTATTGTGGATATCCGTTTTAACTGATTACTTCGTATGTCACGGTGATATGCCGTCTTCTTGACTTTCGCCTTTTGTGGAAGTTCCGGGGTCGCCTTGCCTTCGCGGAATACTTTCAGCGTCTGCTCGATGGCGGGGTCGTCTTCGTTGATATATTGCAACCACGCCTCTTCGCTCATCATGTTATAGACGATTCGGCTGATGAGGTAGCGCTCCAACAGCTTGTGCGAACGCTGTATCATCAGGTTGCGGCGTTTCAGTCCGTTCTTCTCACCATACGCTGCAAACTTCTCAACGATGTTTTGCTTCTTCAGGTATGTTCCTAACTCCTTCATCGTCTTGTAGTCACTCAGTTTCTCGCGGTTATTGTCGGTGTAATCGTAGGCAAACTGGATAATCAGACCACTCATCGAAGCCTGCTTATAGTAAGAGGTCACGTCGGTCGTGTCTTCTGCCACGAAGATGTCGGGGGTGATACCGCCGCCGCCGAATACCTCGCGTCCGATGCGGGTCTTGTAGGCAGGACCTTTGTGCTTGATACTGTCTTGCGAGAAGAACTCACCATGCTGATAACGCACCAGCAGGTCTTCCTCATAGTCCCTATTGTCGCCCGATACATAGGGCTTCTGGATACAGCGTCCTGAGGGCGAATAGTAGCGGGCAATGGTCAGACGAATCATCGAACCGTCGTTGAACGCCATCGGTTTCTGTACCAGTCCCTTTCCGAAACTGCGTCGCCCGATAATCGTACCTCGGTCGTTGTCCTGAATAGCACCTGCCAGAATCTCGCTGGCTGATGCCGACCCTTCGTCAATCAGTACCACCAGTGGGATGCGCTGGTACGAACCGCGTCCGTCACTGCGATACTCCTGTCGTGGCGACTTGCGTCCCTGGGTATAGACTATCAGGTTGCCCTTAGGCAGAAATTCGTTGGCTATCTGTACTGCCGACTCCAGGTAACCGCCCGTATTGCCGCGCAGGTCGATGGTCAGGTTCTCGAAGTCCTGTTGCGACAGCTGTGCCAGTGCTATCAGCAGTTCCGGATACGTGTTCTCGCCGAAGTTCTTGATGCGGATATAGCCCGTCTTGTCGTCAAGCATATAGGCAGCCGTCACACTCTTGGTCGGGATGTCGCCACGGGTCACCACAAAGTTGCGGAGCGTCTTTTCGTGGTTGCGCAGCACACCCAGTTTCACTTTCGTGTCCTTTGGACCTTTCAGCCGGTGCATGGCTTCTTCGTTGGTCAGTGTCTTACCCGTAAACTCCTTGTCGTCCACCTTCACAATCTTATCGCCGGCTATCAGGCCTGCACGCTCTGCAGGTCCGTTCTTGATGACGTTCTGCACATGCAGGGTGTCCTGTCGGATGGTGAACTCGATGCCCACGCCCGAGAACGAACCCTTCAGGTCGTCGTTGGCTATCTGCATATCCTTGGCAGAGATATAGACGGAGTGGGGGTCCAGCTCGGCTAATATCTGGGGCATGGCCTTCTCCACCAGGTCGTTCACGTTCACCGTATCCACATACTGGTCGTCCACCAGTCGCAGCAGGTTGTTCAGTTTATTACTGCCCGAATTGATGATGCTCAGGCGGTTGCCTGAGAAATGGTTGGCATAGAATGTACCAATCAATATGCCTACCACCACACTGACAGCCATCAGTATGGGCATGTATCTGTTGTTCTTCTTCTGGTTCATACTTCGTCAGGATTCATGTAAATAGTTTCGATGCCGGCACGCTTCAGCAGGTCGATACCGTCGGTGAGTCTGTACTGCTCGCCATAGACCACCCGCTTGATGCCCGCCTGGATAATCAGTTTGGCACACTCGATGCAGGGCGATGCCGTGATATAAATGGTGGCACCGTCGGAATTGTTCGACGAGCGTGCCAACTTGGTGATGGCATTGGCTTCGGCGTGCAGCACGTAGGGTTTCGTCACGTTGTTGTCGTCTTCGCAGACATTCTCGAAACCGCTTGGCGTACCGTTATAGCCGTCGCTGATAATCATACCTTCCTTCACCACCAGTGCACCCACCTGTCGGCGCTGGCAGTAGGAGTTCTGCGCCCATATCTTTGCCATCTGCAAGTAGCGCAGGTCAAACCTTTTTTGTTTGTCAGTATCCATACTTCTTACATCTTACATCTTACCTCGTTTGATGCCATTGCGTTTGAGCAAAGCATCAATAGTTGGTTCTCCGCCTCGGAAGCGCTTATAGAGCGTCATCGGGTGCTCCGTGCCTCCCTTGCTGAGTATATTGTCTCTGAAACTCTGTGCCGTCTTCCGGTCGAAGATGCCGTGGCGCTTGAAGACGCTGAAGGCATCGGCATCCAGCACTTCTGCCCATTTGTAGCTGTAGTAGCCTGCAGCATAGCCTCCTGCCATGATGTGCGAGAACTGCACCGTCATACAGGTGTCCTTCAGTTGTTCGCCCAGGATGGCTTTCTTCCACGCACGTTTCTCGAAAGTCGGGATGTCGGCGGTGAACTCCTCACGCTGTGTGTAATAAGCCATATCCAGCAGACCAAAACTCACCTGTCGCAGACAGGCGGTAGCTGCCATGAAGTTGCGGCTCTTCACGATGCGGCGTATCAGTTCGTCGGGCAGTGGCTCGCCTGTCTCATAATGGAAGGCGAAGGTTCTGAGGAAGTCCTTCTCCACGGCGAAGTTCTCCATAAACTGCGAAGGCAGTTCCACGAAGTCCCACCATACGTTGGTGCCCGACAGCGATTCAAAGCGGGTGTTGGCAAACATGCCGTGCAGCGAGTGTCCGAACTCGTGCAGGAAGGTTTCCACCTCGCCCAGTGTCAGCAGTGCCGGCTTCTCGTCGGTCGGTTTCGTCAGGTTCATCACCACACTGACGTGCGGGCGTACGTTTTCGCCCTTCTTGGTAATCCACTGGCCCTGATACTCCGTCATCCAGGCACCGCCCTGTTTACCTTTGCGGGGATGGAAATCGGCGTAGAACACAGCCAGATAGCTTCCGTCCTTGTCGAACACCTCGTAGGCTTTCACGTCGGGATGATACACAGGGATATCCTTGTTCTCCTTGAACGTGATGCCATACAGGCGGTTGGCCAATCCGAACACACCGTCTATCACTTTCGACAGCTCAAAATAGGGGCGCAGCATCTCGGCATCCAGGTTGTATTTCTTCATCTGCAACTTGTGCGTATAGAATCCTGCATCCCAAGGCTGCATTTTGAGTTGAGAGTTGTCTTTTTTGAACATTTTCTTCAGCTCCTCCTGCTCCTTGACGGCTGTGGGCTTATAGGCATCCACAAGGTCGTCCAGCAGTCGGTAAACATGGCGGACATTCGTTGCCATACGGCGCTTCAGCACATAGTCGGCGTAGGTCTTATAACCCAACAGCTGGGCTATCTCGCGTCGCAGATTAATCAGCCGTTTGCAGATGGCTATGTTGTTCTCACTGTTGTCGTGCGTACAAACCGTATTGCGTGCCATATACATCTGCTTGCGCAGTTCGCGCTGGGTGGAGTAAGTCATGAAGGGCGAATAACTGGGCATATCCAGTGTGAAGACCCAGCCCTCCTTGTCCTGTTCCTTCGCCGTCTGTCGGGCAGCCTCGCGTGCCGTGTCGGGCAGTCCGTCCAACTGTGCCTCGTCCGTGATTTCCAGTGTGAAAGCCTTATTCTCTTTCAGCAGATTCTGTGAGAATTGCAGCGACAGCATCGAAGCCTCCTCAGTCAGTTGGCGCAGACGGGCTTTCCCTTCCTCGTCGAGCAGTGCACCGCTTCTCACGAAACCCTCGTAGCAGTTGTTGAGCAGCATCTGTTCCTCTGGTGTCAGCCGGCGGTGATGCAGGTGCACCTTGCGGATGCGCTCAAACAGCTGTGGGTTCAGCCGCATGTCGTTGGCGTGTTTGGTCAGTATCGGCTGCATCTTCTGTGCCAACGCGTCCATGTCGTCGTTGGTCTCAGCCGACAGCAGGTTGAAGAATACCGTCGAAACCCTGTCCAACAAGTCGTAGTAGCCATCACCCTCGTCGAAGGGGTTCAGAATGGTATTGTCGAAAGTAGGTTTCTCAGGATTATTGATAGTCTTTTCCAGGTACTCATTGTCGCGGCGGATACCCTCCATGAACGCCTCCTCGTAGTCTTCCAGTCGGATGCGGTCAAAGGGCACCGTGTCGTGCAGTGTACCGTAAGGTTCTAAAAAGGGGTTCTTATGTTCGCTCATTGTCTTTTTCACAACGTAATACTTTCTATTCTCAGTTTCAGCATACCGGCAGGCACGCGCACTTCCACCTCGTCGCCCACTTTCTTGTTGAGCAACGCCTGTCCGATAGGCGATTTAATGGAGATTTTGCCTTCGCGCAGATTAGCCTCGTGCGGGTTCACCAGCATATAGGTCATGCGGTTCTGGTTGCCCAGATTGGTGATTTCCACTTTCGACAGCAGTCCCACCGCATCCGTGCCCAGTCGCTTGGTGTCAATGACTCTTGCAAACTCCAGCACACGCTGCTTAAAGCGTATCTGGCCCAGCAGTCGTCCCTGTTCGCGCTTGGCGGCATGGTATTCGAAGTTCTCGCTCAGGTCACCCTTGTCGCGAGCCTCCGCTATCGCTTCCCTGACCCTTGGCAGTTCCACGTTCTCCAATTGTTTCAATTCGGCCACCAGTTTATCGTAGCCCTCTTGTGACATGTATTCCATACGACCTGCAAAGGTACGAATAAGTGAGTAAAATGCAAAGAAAAAGCGAGTTTTTCTTTGCATTTTCTCGACTTTTGGGGAGTACACTCGAAACAGCGGTCGGAAACTCGTAATGAAACTGCTGGTTTCTCGTAATGTAACTTTGGGGGAAGAAAATAATCATTGCCGATGATTACATCAGCAGGCGTTCGAGCATGGGGATTTCGATGCGACCGCGGTGGAGGGTGAGCAGACCGTCGGACTGCATGGCGTTGAGGGCATCGGAAATGTCGAGACGGCTGTCGTTCAAAAGGTCGGCTAATTGGCGCATGAGAATGTAGAAGGTCTTGGCACCTGCCGGATATTGACAATGGGCAAAGAAGAAATGGGTGAGGCGTTCGCGCAAACTCTTAGGACAGGGGCGCCAGGGATGATGCAGAAGGCGGTGGGTCTCCGTAGCCATCATATTGAGCATGTTCAGACGGAACACCAACTGGGTTTCCAGCAGTAGCAACACTTCCTGCTTGTCGATGGTGATGAGATTGGCATCCGACAGGGTGGTGTAGGTGTGGGTGTAGCGCTGCTGAATACCGAAGAGTCGCTCGGGTTCAGGAAGATAGGGCGCCTGAAGCACTTCTACCACCCGATAGGCACGATTGTCTGCCGTGTGTTCGGCTTGTATGCTGCCATTAATCAGAAACGTCAGCCGTGTGCATGGGTCACCGGCAGTGGCTATGCACTTGCCCTTAGTCAGTTTATGGAATCCGATTTTGGTATGTGTCACCACCTCCATGAGGTCGGCATGGCTCATGCCCTGAAAGAGCGTGAACTGCAGCAGCTTGTCATATAAATGAAGTGGTGCGGACATCTAAACTATGAACTATGAACTACTTTAAGGTTCTATTTTGTCTTTGAGGGAGGGCGAGAACCAGACGGCATACTCATTGTTTTTGTCGGTATAGATGAGGTATGCCATCAGTTCGGGGTGACGCTCCAGAATACGCTGGGCACCCTCCAGTCCCATGACCATAAACGAGGTGGCGTAGGCATCGGCAGTAGCGCAATCACCAGCCAGAACGGTAGCCGACAGGATGTTATGCTGAACGGGGTAGCCCGTATGGGGGTCGATGGTGTGGGCATAGCGCTTGCCGCCTTTGTAATAGAAGTTGCGATAATTGCCACTGGTAGCCATTGCCTTGTCGGTGACATTGAGAATGGTCTGATACTCGTTATGGGCAGAGAGTGAGTCGTCTGTGGGTTTGATGACCCCCACACGCCAAGGCAGTCGCCTGGGACTGATGCCGTGGGTGATGATTTCGCCTCCTATCTCCACCATATAGTTGGTGATGCCCTGTTGCTTCAATACCTGGGCTACTACATCGACACCGTAGCCCTTGGCGATAGCTGAACAGTCGAGCATCGTGCGGCGGTCGGACTTCTGTATGGTATGGCCTTTCAGACTGACTTTCTGCCATCCCACAAACTGGCGGATGGAATCGACTTGCTGGCGGGTGGGCATAGCCCCACTCTTGAAGCCGAAGCCCCAGGCATTGACCAAAGGAGCAACGGTAATATCGAAGGCGCCGTCGGTCTCCTTTGAAATCTGAACGGCTTTCTCATAAACATCGAGAAACATCTGATTGACGGGACCTCCATAGCTTTGATTAATACGCGAAATAACGGATTTCTCATTAAACATGGAAAGGGCTGAGTCAACCTGCAGCAGGGCAGCCTTGATGTCAGCATGATAATCCTTGTCAGACTGATAGGTAATGGTATAGAACGTGCCGAAAATGGTGCCTTGATTGGTTTTGTAAGGCATGTTCCGCTGCTGGCGGATAATCAGTATGGTTCCTACAATCAACAGGACGAGGAAGGGCAACTGCCAGATGAGCCGTTTCTTGCGCGTAGCATCCATCATCAGATATCAATAATAGCGTTGAAATTAAGACCGACGCTGTTTTGGTCGTTCACGCCGAAGCCCGGCACATACCACGTCTGTCCGATGTCGCCCTCCTTATGGCTGAGGCGCCGTTTATAGCGCACGCTCCATCCTAAGTGCAGCGGTCCGAATATCTTGGCATCGATGCCCACTACCAGTTCCAGCCAATGCATATTGCACTTCATGCCCTCGACACCGAAATCTGTTTTGGTCTTCCACGTAGGGTCGAGCAGTGCTTTGCGGATGATGTCGGCTTTGTATGAGGTAAAGGCATAGCGGATGCCACCGTAGATGCGGTTGGACTGGTGCTTGTTCTTCAGCAGATTGAGGTCGATACCCAAACGGAAGTAGGGGGCAGTAGTCTTATAGGTAATACCCGTCACCGCGTCATTCTCGTGATTCGCTTTACCAATACCGATTTCCACCACGGGGAACCACTGGTCGTGCAGATTGACACGCAGGGCTCCTTCTATCTCACCGCGGTCGCTCAACATCAAACGGGCGGGACCTACCAAGTCGAAAGAAATCTGGAAGCCTCGGAAGATGGGTATAGAGTCCTTCTCCATGCGAAACAGTTTCTGCGCATGGGCGGTGGATGCTACCAGAAGCAAAGCAAGACTAATAGCGAGCCTTGAACACAATGTAGAAATGTTCGGTCTTTGGATCATAATTGACATTTGAGTTATTGATGTCCACGGATTCGATGATATTGTCGGTGTGGCGTATGTCGGTTATCTTATGGAAATAAGTGGCATGACAATCTACCGACTCGAAATGGGCGTAGTCTTCTTTCTGAACCCAGATGGTGTCTTCGTATTCGTTGCCCAGTGTGTCGCACAGCGTGAGGCAGAACACGTCCTCGGGCTGGGTGTGACTGATGGGCAGTTCGAACGAGCTGACGCCCGTAATGCCGTTCAACAGGAGCGTGTCGGAGCCATTGGCGCGTTCGATGGAGACAAACAGTGTGTCAACCTTCAGCGTATCGGCATTGCCATTCGCCTTATGCAGGACGTATAGCGTACTGACCTTGTTTTGAACAGGGCAGTCGATGCTGGTGCAAGCGGCTGCCACCAACATCAGTGTCAGGATATAGACAACTATTTTCCGCATCTGATTTCCTCCTCAATCTGATAGTCGTTGCGCCCGGCACTGTTGCGACTGATGAGGTCGCCCAAGAAACCTGCCAGGAACAGTTGGGTACCAATCATCATCATGGTCAGGGCGATATAGAAATAAGGCGAATCGGTAACCAGTCGCATGGGAATGTGATGATAGAGTGCCCATGCCTTCTCTGCGCCCAGGAATACTGCTGCGCAGAAACCTACGATGAATACCAGGGTGCCGAGGAAACCGAAGACGTGCATCGGTTTCTTGCCGAAGGTACCGAGGAACCACAGTGTCAGCAGGTCGAGATAGCCATTCACGAAACGGTTCCAACCCATGAACTTCGATTTGCCGTACTGGCGCTTCTGGTGGTGAACCACCTTTTCGCCGATTTTGCTGAATCCGGCATTCTTAGCCAAATAGGGGATGAAACGGTGCATCTCGCCAAACACCTCGATATTCTTCACCACCTCACGGCGATAGGCCTTCAGACCGCAGTTGAAGTCGTGCAGATTCTTGATACCGCTGACTTTGCGGGCTGTGGCATTGAAAAGCTTGGTGGGAATGGTCTTCGACAGTGGGTCGTGGCGCTTCTGCTTATAGCCGCTCACCAAGTCGTAACCCTCTTCCTTAATCATCCGGTAGAGTTCAGGTATCTCGTCGGGCGAGTCTTGCAGGTCGGCATCCATCGTAATTACCACATCGCCCTGTGCCTCCTTGAATCCGCAATAGAGGGCAGGGCTCTTGCCGTAGTTGCGACGGAACTTGATGCCCTTCACGTGTTCTGAGCGCTCAGCGAGTTTGCTGATCACCTCCCACGACTGGTCGGTAGAACCGTCGTTCACAAAAATCACTTCGAAACTGAAGTTATTGGCTGCCATCACGCGCTCTATCCATTCGTAGAGCTCGGGCAGTGACTCGTCTTCGTTATATAAAGGTATTACAACTGATATATCCATTGTGAAGTTGAGAATTGAATGTTTAGCGTTGAGAGTTGAGGGAATCAGACTTGGCAATGGTGCGCTGCGTGATGGCAGCGATGGGGATTCCCAACATGATGCCAGAGATGATGTTAATGGTCAGTATGTTCAGGGCAAAGTCGATGGGACGCATCTCGGAAATAAACCTGATGTTCTCGTCCATCTGTGCCCCAAGGCCATAAGTCTGAATAGCCTGTTTGCCTTCAGGCGACTGCAATATCTCCATCATCTTACTGAGCAGGAACCCCTTGTCCAGAAAGGCAAAATAGAGATAGACAGCAATAGCCAGCAACACCCCTGCATAGAAGAACAGCAGGATGGTGTAGGCGTAACTGCGCGAAAAGGATATGATTCCTTCGCGTCCGTAATCACGGAAATGACGCAGTCGGCTGGCTGCATAGAAAGGGGAGGAGAGTATGACAATCATAGCCATCACTCCCAGTATAGGATTGGTGAGCCCGGAGATGTAAAGGGCGAAACCTCCTATAAGCAACAAAGCGAGCAAAACGCCGTCTTGTCGCGCAAATGCTTTTAGTTGTACGTATTCTTGTGGTGTCATAATTGGGTGCAAAGTTACGAATAAGTGAGTAAAATGCAAAGAAAAATAGCGTTTTTCTTTGTGTTTTACATTTTTCTTATTACCTTTGCACCCGCAAAATGGGCAAGTCCTGTACGGCCAGCTCCCTCGGAATCCTCCAGGACGGGAACGTAGCAAAGGTACTTGGTTGTAGCGGCGCGATACAGTCAGCTTGCCCACCCGCCTCTTTAGCTCAGTTGGCCAGAGCACGTGATTTGTAATCTCGGGGTCGTTGGTTCGAATCCGACAAGAGGCTCAAAGAAGAGTCCCAGCAGTCAGCGAAAGCTTGCTTTCAGATGAATGCTGGGATTCTTCTTTGTAGGCCTGCCGCCAGCAGGCCTTTCGGATATTTAATCCGACAAGAGGCTCAAAGAGAAAGTAAGGGAGTCCGACGGACTCCCTTACTTATTTTATGATGGCACTCCAGCCTCCGCCTGGGGCCAGATGAATCTTCAGCGTATCACCTTTCTTGACGGTCTGTGTGGACTTGATATAGTCAGTGGCATCGCGGTCGGCATTGACACCATCGGCAAAAAGCTCTGCCTGATGGCTGCCCTCGCTGAGCATATCGAGCGAAATGGTCAGGTCGCGAGGCGTCCAGTTGGTCATAGCTGCCACAAACCATGTGGAACCTTTGCGCTTAGCCAGCACCACGTATTCACCGATTTGTCCGTCCAAGGCAACGACCTCGTCGAATACGGTAGGTATCTGACGGATGAAGTCGGTGGTGGGTTGCTCGCGTTCGTATTTGGTGGGAGCATCTGCCAACATCTGTAAGGGGGCGTCAAAGATGGTATACATCGCTACCTGATGGGCACGGGTGCCCTGACTCATGGGGTGGTCGTTGTTGCCAAAGAACTCAGCACGAGTGGCGTTTGTCATAGCACCGGGGGTGTAGTCCAGTGGACCTACTAACTGGCGCAGGTAGGGTATTGATACGTCGTAGCGGGGCTGGTCGTGTAGCGGTCCGTCGCCTACACGTGGTTCCCACTTGGAGTTCTCCAAGCCTTTCACACCTTCGAAGTTGACAATATTAGGGAAAGCAACCTGTATGCCCGTTGGGCGGTAGCCATGATAGTCGAGCAACAAATGGTGGCGGGCAGCACAGTCGGCTATTTTCCATGCCGAACGCATCACGGCTTGGTCGTCTCTGTCGAAGAAATCTACCTTGAAACCTTTTACACCTAATGACGCATAATACTTAAAGTCTTCCTCGGTATTATTGATGCAGTTGCGCCATGAGCTCCACAGGATGATGCCCACACCCTTCTTCTCTGCGTATGGCAGCAGACTGAGCAGGTCGATTTCAGGGTTCAGTTCTGAGCGAAGACTCTCGTCGGTGCTCCATCCTTCGTCGATGATGATGTATTCCAGATGGTTCTTGGCGGCAAAGTCGATATAATACTTATAGGTGTCGGTATTCATACCTGCACGGAAAGGTACACCGGTCAGCATGGTGGCATTCCACCAGTCCCACGCCACCTTGCCCGGCCGAATCCATGAGGTGTCGCTGATTTGGCATTTAGGACCGAAACGTTGGGGCAACCGGGCTGTCAGTAACTGCTTGTCGTGGGTGGTCACCAATACGATGCGCCAAGGCAGTGCACCTTTTACCTCTTTGGCAATATAGTTGGCACGCTCCGTGGGTACGAGGTTCAATCGGGCATGTCCGCCAATCACTTCCTTGGTAGGATAGGGCGCAAAGGCGGCTTTCAGTCCGTGCTCACCATTTTTCTGTACGAACATGCCGGGATAGTCAGTGGCTCCCATGTCGGCAATGACGGCGAGCTTGCCTTCAGGAAGGCGGACAGCCAAGGGATTGATGCTCAGCGAGTCCTTGAACATCTTCGAGAGAGGTTGCTCGTCATAATACGACTCAAAACTGAACGAATAGCGTTCGCCGCCTCGGTTGTCGTTCACATAGGGAATGAAGGCTTGGTAGTCGCCGGCAAAGTTGAATTCGGCAGTCTCCTCATGAACCGTGATGCCTTTCTTGTTGAGCACGTTGATGCGGTAGGCTGCGGCGTCATTGTCGGCACGGAACTCTACGCTAAACTGCTTGTTGCCCACCGTGGCAGTATGTGCAACGACCTTACCCGTCATTTTCTGGAAAGCACCGTTCAGTCCGATTTCCGAAGGTGTCAGAACGGTGGTCTCTCCGTGCTTGACTTCCCAGGTCAGTTGCTGGTCTGCATGTATTGTTATCACCAGTTGGCCGTCGGGCGAAGTTACCCGATAGTCTTTGGCTTCAGCATTCAAAGTGAATGCCATCAGCATTGTCATTAAAATAGTTTTGGTTTTCATATTGTTAATGTTTTAGTCTAAATCTACAACGGTAATACCGGCTCCACCGAATTGCACATGTTCGTCCTTGGCTTTCTTGACATTGGGAACCGTGTTCAGATATTGTCGGATGAGCTGGCGCAGGATACCCGAACCTGTTCCGTGCAGGATACGTACCCTGCTCATTCCCACCAAGATGGCATCGTCGATAAAGTGCATCACGGTGTCTATCGCCTCGTCACCTCGCAAGCCTCTGACATCCAAGTCCTGATGGAAGTTGTGCTTGCGGTCCTCGATGGTGGCACTCGTAATACGGGTGGTCTGTATGGCGAGGTCGGAATGGTCGTTTTTCTTCTTCTCCTCCTTTGCCTTCTCTGCATGTTCCAGCTGTTCCAGTTTCACCTTGGTACGCACATCACCGAAAACTACAGTAGCCTGTTTGCCACTGATACTTTCCACTTTGCCGATGGTGTTGAGGCCC
Source organism: Prevotella sp. UBA2711 (assembly GCA_002354095.1). Lineage (GTDB taxonomy): Bacteria > Bacteroidota > Bacteroidia > Bacteroidales > Bacteroidaceae > Prevotella. The sequence goes on from DEKX01000011.1 coordinate 44,281, forward strand.
TTCATGCGAACGGTAGAACCAACGGTGATAGCTGTCTCGTTGACGACGGTCTTGGCGACTTCATGAAGGTGTGCGGCTGCTTTCTGTTCGTCTTTTGCCTTATCCTGTTTGCGCTTCTCCTTTCTGGCTTTGCGCTCCTCCATCTGGCGGAGTTTCTTGGCAAAGTCTTCCTCGCTCATCAGGCCACGGGTATCGTCGTTGACCACCTGCTCGCGGAATTGTTGTAATTCTTCACGGGCAATGCGGGTATGTTCTTTCTCTGCCTGCGACTCCTTGATTTCACGAATGGTGTTCTCAATCTGGCGATTGGCTTCGCGTATCAGTTCGTCAGCCTGTTGCTGGGCGCGCTTCAGAATGGCTTTGCGCTCACGTTCTATCTCTTCCAGATTACTCTCATAACGCTGGATATGTCCTTCGAGCGATTTCTCATGTTGGTGGATGGTCTGGCGTTTACCCTCCCAGTAGCGCTTGTCACGAACAATATCCTGGAGATATTTGTCACTTTGGATATAGTCGGAACCCACAATGTCGGAAGCGTCTTTGATGACTTCCTCAGGGATACCCGTCTTGCGGGCTATCTCAATGGCAAAAGAACTGCCAGGTTGACCGATGGCCAGTTGGAAGAGTGCCTGCATCTGGTGTCGGTCGTAGAGCATCGCGCCGTTCACCACTCCCTCATGGTCTTCAGCGAAGTGTTTCAAATTCTGATAGTGGGTGGTAATGACACCGAAGGTCTTTTTCTGCCAAAATTGTTTCAGTACCGCCTCGGCAATGGCTCCGCCAATGGTAGGCTCCGTACCACCGCCAAACTCATCTATTAATAATAAGGTACGTTCGTTAGACTGCTTCATCATGTTTTTCATGTTGAGCAGATGACTCGAATAGGTACTCAGATCGTCGGCTATCGACTGCTCGTCGCCGATGTCAATCATGATGTTCTGGAATACGCCGCAGCTGGAACGGTCTCCTATGGGGATAGACAGTCCGCACTGCAACATATACTGCAAGAGTCCTACCGTCTTCAAACAAACTGACTTACCACCGGCATTAGGACCGGAAATGATGAGCAGGCGCTTATCCTCTGTCAGGGTGATGTCCAGTGGAATAGCTTTCTTGTCTTGCTTGGCGAGTGAACGCTGGAGTAGGGGATGGATAGCCCGAATCCAGTCAAGATACGGTATTCCGAATACTTGGGGCTCGAAAGCCTGCATCTCTGTGGCTAACTCCGCTTTGGCATGTATAAAGTCAATCTGGGCAAGGAACTGGTAGGAATTGAGAATCTCCTGAACATGAGGGCGCACCTCGTCGGAGAAAACTGTCAGAATGCGGATAATCTCACGGCGCTCAGCTGCTTCCAGTTCGCGCACCTTGTTATTAGCTTCCACTACTTCAGTAGGTTCGATAAATACCGTTTTACCCGTGGCTGACTCATCATGCACAATACCCTTAATGCGACGTTTCAGTCCAGGAGCTACAGGAATCACCAGTCTGCCGTCGCGCATGGTGGGCGCTACATCCTTGTCAACCAGTCCGTCTCTTTGGGCAGCATGCAATATAGTATATAATGTTCGCGATATACTGCCCTCGGTCTGTGAGATTTCATGACGGATGCCAGCCAAGGTCATCGTGGCAGAGTCTTTGATATGTCCGAACTTGTCGAGAATGGAGTCTATACGGCGTATCATGGCAGGGAATGTCTGCACGTCCTGTGCCAGTTTCTGCAGGGCAGGATATTTATACTCCTTCAGTGCCATGTGGGCAATGGAGTCGCCAATCGTCTCATCAGCATCATTGAGAAACTTCACGATGTTGGCTATGGTCTCCAATGAGCGACGCAGGTCAAAGAGTTCGTCCTCCTCCAAGTGGGTGTTCTCCAGTCGGATTCTGGTAATCGATTCACGCACGTCGAAGAAGTAATTAAGGGGGAAACTCTCTGCTTCAGCCTGCAGCCGACGGAATTCACGAATCTGCTGTAGCCATTCGTTAATCTGCTGGGCATCGTCAGTGAAGTCCATTTCGTCCACCTTTTCCTTGCCCAAGGTGCTGAGACATTGGGCTTTCAGGAGTGTGCGTATCTCGTCGAAACCTATTTTAGCTTCAAAATTCTTTGGGTAAATCATACTGCAAAGGTAGTTATTTTATTGTTATCTTGCAAAAAGTTCGTTTAAAATTTGGTTAATTGCAGAAAACTCCTTACCTTTGCACCCGCTTTCGAGAAGTTTCGAGCACTGGAGAGATGGTAGAGTGGTCGATTACAACGGTCTTGAAAACCGTCGTGCTGAGAGGCACCGGGGGTTCGAATCCCTCTCTCTCCGCCAACACTGCTGAAAATCAGTAAGTTAGGAAGCTACCCCCAAAATTACCCCCAAAAATGGTGATTCTGGGGGTTAATTTTGCCCTTACAGAATAGGGAGGCTTTTTCAATGAAACTATAGGCTACAAGATATAAAATTCAGTCCGTTACTACCTCATCAAAATGTTCCTTACCCCAATCGATGAGGGCTGTGAGGACAGGCTAAATACTCTGCTTTAATATCTGCCATAACTATAGATTTTGCGGCAAAGGTAACAAATAGTTACCAAGTAACGTCATTATACTTAGTTAATCTAAGTTAACGTCACTTTCGCAGAAGTCCGATAACATCACAATTCCTACTTTTTGGTAACTATGTCACCTTTTGGTGCCTTCTTGTGGGATTGAAAAAGTTGCCGTACCTTTGCAGCGTGATTCAGAAATCACACCGCGAAGATGCTCACGCTCGGCATAACTGAAGCAAGCTTCATTCTGCCCTCGCTTAATCGCATCATTGCACCGAATATTAATATTAAAAACTTATAAGAATTATGAAACAGATTGA
>DEKX01000011.1:47179-47759 GCA_002354095.1 Prevotella sp. UBA2711
AACGTAACCATTCAGGGCAAGGTGTTCGCAGGTCAGGCCATAGGTGCTACAGGAAGCGAGTTCTCGTTCCAGACACTCGTTCCTGGTCAGGACAGCGGTTTCTTGCACACCCACAAGACTCACGAGGAACTTTACTTCATCCTGAAGGGCGAAGGTCAGTATCAGGTGGATGGTGAGATTTTTCCAGTCAGCGAAGGCACCATTATCCGCGTCGCTCCCGATGGCAAGCGTGCGCTGAAGAACACTGGCAACGAGAATCTGACCATGCTCTGCATCCAGTACAAGGCCAATGCCTTCACCGAGGCTGACAGTCCCATGACTGACGGCACAATCCTACAGGAAGAACTGAAATGGTAAGCGAGATGTTCGACAAAGCTATTCAGTTCCTGAAAGACCACAAGGAGATTGCCCTTGCCACCAGCGAGGGCAATCTTCCTAAGTTGCGCATTTTCCAGATTATGAAGCAGGAAGGGCATGTCCTCTACTTTGCCACCTCTTCAAAGAAAGCAGTTTATCGGGAGTTGCGTCAGAATCCCAATGTTGAGATACTGGCCTATGCAGATAATATATCCGTCAGATG
>DEKX01000017.1:0-571 GCA_002354095.1 Prevotella sp. UBA2711
TCATGCAGTTTCTCTAAGGTGGGGTTGGTCATTACGCCCGGGTTCTCCACGATGGTCTTGCCTGCCTCTTTCAGAATGGCAATCACCTGGTCATAGATGCCGTTGCGTTTCACACTGCCGCTACCATAGTTGAGCAGCGCCACTGGGCCATAGCCCTTCAGTTCGTCCTTGAGGAAGTTTAGGGACTCATCACCAAAATACAGTTTGGTGGGGTTGTAATAAGAAAAGTTTCCAAGCATAGTTGTATTTTTTATTATCCGTAATTCTGAATTAAGTATTTCACAAACTGTAGCCCAGCAATGGCATCTCTACTCCGTTTGTAAGTTTGATTGTTTCCATATTATTTTCCTTGATAACCTAACTTCTTCAGCCACTTTTCCACGCGCTCCTTACCTGTGCGGACATCGTGACCGTATATCGAGAAACCTTGCTGCACGTTGGCCTTCGGATAGACTTTCTTCACGTCCTTCACACAACTGCCGAGGCCGGAACCTTCGTGAGTGGTAAAGGGGATGATGGTCTTGCCTGAGAGGTCATATTTCTTGAAGAACGTGAACATCACCTGCGGATA
>DEKX01000017.1:586-4023 GCA_002354095.1 Prevotella sp. UBA2711
GGATAAGTGCCCCACCAGACGGGACCGCCAACGAAGATGACATCATACTTCGAGACATCCACCGTGCCCTCAAACGGAGGCAGTTCACCGTTCTGTTGCTCCTTCTTAGCCAAGTCGCACAGCGGCTTGTAGGCCATGCCGTCGTACTTCGAGGTCTTGATTTCAAACTGGTCGGCTCCCGTGAAGGCAGAAATGTAGTCGGCCACTATCTTCGTGTTGCCCACCTTGATATTGCCTACGGCATAGTTGTCGCCAGCGTGTGAGAAGAATACCACGAGGGCTTTCTTCTTCGTATCAATCTGTTGTGCCGTCTGTTCGCTACTTGCCTCCTGCGTGTCAGGAGCCGTTTTCTTCCCGTTACAAGCCGTTGCCGTCAACAGGGCGGCAATGGCCATCATGTACTTAAATATTTTCATCGCTATACCTTATTGTTTATTTTGCTAATGTTGCTATTTCTCTTGCCTCGCGGTCGGCATTGGCAGCCTCTGCTCCATGTATGGGCGTGCCATCCTCAACGTTTGCCCCAGGGCAGAGTTTCTTAATGAAACGCACACTGCTGCCCATGCCCGAGCCCTCGTTGGTGCAGAAGGGAATAATGCGTTTGCCTGTAAAGTCATACGATTCCAGGAAAGTGTAGCAGACCATCGGCATCGTGCCCCACCAGTTGGGATAGCCCAGGATAATGGTGTCGTACTCATCTATCGACTCCAAAGGATTCTTCACCTCAGGACGAGCCTGGTCGTGCAGTTCCAGCTTGGCTTCCTCAATGCAAGTCATGTAGGATTTGGAATACTCATAGGTCGTATCTATCTGAAACATATCTGCATCTGGCAGCAATGCCTTAATCTTCTGAGCCACCACTTCCGTATTACCCAGTTTCAGGTTCTTGATGCTTCCGTTCACATAGTTCTCTCCGCGACGAGAGTAGTACGCTATCAATACTTTCTTTGCCATAATTACATGCATTTAAGTTTACGAGTGCAAAGGTACGACAATTCCCCGAAACTGCATTAACACAAATTTCGGGGGATTTTACCAAATTCGGATAATCGTTCTTCTATTCCCTGAAGTCTGACGGCTTAGCACCTAAGTTCGCCTGTACATAACGGCTGAAATGTGAGAGCGAGGAGAAACCGAACATATCGCTGATGTCAGTAAACGTGAGGCTGCGATCACGCAACAATCGGCTGATGTCGAGCGACGTGTAGCGGGTAATCCAGAAGGCTGCAGGCAGCCCGCTCACCTTCTTGCAGACCTCGCTCAAGTATTTCGATGTGATGCAGAGTTTGTCGGCATAGTAGCCGATGTCTCGGTTCTGACGGAAGTCTCCACGTTCCAGCATCGCCATAAACTCCTCCATCAACTGATGTTGCTGGCTGCTGATCTTGTCTGCCGGATAGAGTCGGGCATGGAAATCGAAGAAGTCGATGATCATACATTCAATGGCATTCCTGAGTGCATCGTGGCGAAAGCAATGTTCTGTCTGTGCCAACCTGCGCTTCACGGCCTCGAAATTCATGCGGCACACCGCCTGCTGCTCAGGTGTCAGTCTGATGATGGGGTTCTGAAATAAAAAGAGTTGGCCGCGCATGCCATAGTTACTCTGGGGGGTGCTGAGTTCGATGAACTTCTGTGTCACATAGATGACATCCACACGGAAATCCTCGCTCTCCTGCAGGTTCTTCACCAAATCGCCCCGACGGGCAATTATCAGACAGTCACCTGCCTCAAAACGGAACGACTGTCCATTACGTTCAAATGTGCAATGTCCTCCGTAACAATAGGCATGACAGAGATAGTCGGCAAATGCTGTTTCGCCAATCCTCCTTAATGTGTTGTCAATGATGATATGCTGTATAAAATCACTCATCGTTTTTGCTTGTCGTTTTATTTATTTCCTATGGAGATACTCCCATTTATTCATAAATCATCCTAAAATCAGGCACAAAGTTACGGATTTATCTCCGAAATTTATCAGTAATGACTAATTTTGCAACAAATTATTAATAATGCTGACAGATAAATTAGGTATTTATGAACAAGCAACTATTCTCATTTCTCTGCGCTGGTCTCATGCTCACGGCATGCGGACAGCAGAACAAACAGGAAACGACTATGGATTTTGTTGACAATGTAAAGGTGGCTCTCTCAGACAGCGGCCACATCAATCTGGACAGCCTCCAGTGGACGCGGGAGCCTGCGAAGTGTGAAATCAAGGATGATACCATTCGCATCACTACCGCTCCGAAGACCGACCTCTGGCAGCGCACCTACTATCACTTCCAGAACGACAATGCCCCCGTGCTGCAAATGAAGACGCGCGAGAAGTTCTTCAGCTTCGTTGTGAAAACCGACTTCACCGAGAGTCATCATCGTTTTGACCAGTGCGGCATCGTGATGTATCTCGATAGCGAGAACTGGCTGAAAGGTTCGGTGGAATACGAGAACGAGGAGTTTCAACACCTGGGTAGCGTTGCCACTAACAACGGTTATTCCGACTGGGCCACGACGGCCATTCCTGCCGATGTGAAGACCATGTGGTACCGTTTCTCGCGCCGCGAAGATGACTACTGCATCGAGTGCTCCGCCGACGGCGAGAAGTTCAGCCAGATGCGCATCTGCCACATGTATGCTGGTGCCGATGAAATCAGTTTTGGCATTTATGCCTGTTCGCCCGAGGAGTCATCCTTCACGGCAGTCTTCTCCGACATGAAGATTACCGAGTGCTCCTGGAAGGCTCACGACGGCCAGCAGCCAGACGAGAACATGTAAATGACTAACAACGTATTTCCATATTATCTGATATTTATTAATATCGTTACATTTCTCGTGTACGGTATTGATAAGTGGAAAGCGAAGCAAGGAAGCTGGCGCATATCGGAAGCAACTTTACTGATGCTTGCAGTCATCGGAGGCACTATCGGTGCTTTGCTGGGCATGCAAGTGTGGCGCCACAAGACGATGCACAAGAAGTTCAAGTATGGACTTCCACTGATTCTGTTGGCACAGATTGCCCTCATATATTTGATAAGCAACAATTAAGGATTCCATGACGCTGACCTACATCTTCCATAGTGGTTTTGTGCTCGAAGCGGAGCAGTCCATCCTGGTATTCGACTACTGGCTTGATCCCAGTGGTGTGATGGACAGCGTGATACAGAGCGAGAAGCCCATGTATGTCTTCTCCAGCCACTTCCATGAAGACCACTTTACGAAGGATATCTTTGAGTGGAAGAAGCAGCGTGAGGGTGTCACCTACATTCTCTCCAAGGACATCTACAAACATCGGAGAGCCAGCAAGGATGATGCTGACGTATGGTTGGCAAAAGGTGGTATATGGTCTGACGATACCATATCCGTATGGGCATTAGGCAGCACAGACAGCGGCGTGTCGTGGATTGTTGAGACCGAAGGTAAACGTATCTTTCATGCGGGCG
>DEKX01000004.1:0-13928 GCA_002354095.1 Prevotella sp. UBA2711
GCCTTCTCCTTGTCCGTCAGCCCGAGCAGTGCCTGGATCTGGTCGAACTTGTTCATGTACTTGCGCTGGTCAAGGAGTATCTTGCAGTCGGAGTTGTTGATGATACTCTCCTTCACGATGGGCGAGGATATGATGTCGTCCACCTCCTGCGTCACCACGATGGCCTCGCCGAAATACTTTCTCACGGTCTTGTAGAGATAGAGCATGTACTCCGCCATGTTCTCGGATGCCAGCGCCTTCCATGCCTCTTCCACGATGAGGACTTTGCGGATGCCCTTCAGCCGTCGCATCTTGTTGATGAACGCCTCCATGATGATGATGGTCACTATCGGGAAGAGTTCCTTGTTGTCCTTTACGGTGTCCACGTCGAAGACCACGAATCGCTTGCTGAGCAGGTCGATGTTCTCCTTCGAGTTCAGCAGGAAGTCATAGCGACCGCCCTTGTAGTACTGTCGGAGGGTCGTCAGGAAGTTGTCGATGTTGAAGTCGTCGCGCTCCACCTTGATGTCGCGCTCTGCCATCTGCTGACGGTACACGTCGCGCACATACTCATAGAAGGTGTCGAAGCACGGCACGATGTCCCTGTTCGTCTGTATCAGTTCTATGTAGGCGTTCAGCGCACTGCCCAGCTCGCCCGATTCCGTCTTGGTGACTTTCTCGTTGTCGCTCTTCCAGAGTGTCAGCAGCAGCGTCTTGATGCTGTCCTTCTTCTCCACGCTGAAAACCATGTCCTCGACGTAGAACGGGTTGAACGAGATGGGCTTGTCATCCGAATAGGTGTAGTAGATGCCGTCCTGTCCGTGTGTCTTGCGGTTGATCAGGCTGCACAGGCCCGAATAGGAATGTCCCGTATCTACCAGCACGATATGGGCACCCTGCTCATAGTACTGGCGCACGATGTGGTTCATGAAGAAACTCTTTCCGCTGCCAGAAGGCCCCAATACGAACTTGTTGCGGTTGGTGATGATGCCCATCTTCATGGGCAGGTCGCTGATGTCAAGGTGCAGGGGCTTCCCCGTCAGCCTGTCCACCATCTTGATGCCGAAGGGCGAGAGCGAACTGCGGTAGTTCGTTTCCTCGATGAAGAGGCAAGTCGCCTGCTCGATGAAGGTATAGAAACTTTCTTCGGCAGGGAAGTCCGCCTGATTGCCGGGGATGCCAGCCCAATAGAGTGTCGGGCAGTCCACGGTGTTGTGCCTCGGCATGCACTCCATGCTTGCCAACTGGCTTCCGATGTCGTTCTTGGCACGCTTCAGTTCCTCTCCGTCGTCACTCCACGCAATGACGTTGTAGTGGGCACGGACGCTGATGAGACCATTGGAGTGCGCTTCATTCAGGTACTCTTCAATCCACTCGCTGTTGATGGCATTGCTACGGGAGTAGCGGCTGAGCGACTGCATGTTTCTTGATGACTTCTCAAAGCGCTGCAGGTTTTCCTCGCTATTGTCGAGTATCACATACTGGTTATAGATATGGTTGCAGGACAGCAGCAGTCCTACGGGACTGGCAAAGGACAATCGGCAGTCGCTACGGTCTGTGCTCAGACGCTCATAGCGGACGTCCGTTCCGACCTTTGCGGGGAGGTCTGCCACGTCAGAGAGCGTGAAGAGGCACAGGCGGTTGTCGCCTACGCGCATCTCGGCAGGGTCGAGGTCGATGTCCTGCAGGGACTTGTCGCCCTCTGGCTGTAGCGAGAGGTAGCGCTCGATGATGCCAGCCTTCTGCCGTGTGCCGACGATTTCCGCATCCGACAATCTGCGGAGCCTGACAAAGCCGGAGTCGTTCATGATATGCTCAAACTGATCCACAGCCTCCAGATAGCGTGCAGCCGTTTCACGGTTCACCTCCCTGGGGATGATATGCCCACGGCAGAGCGTTGAAAAGTTGCTCTGCATACGGTTACGCTCCTTCGTGGTCTTCGTCAGGTAGAGGTAGCATGAATGGTTCAGGAAGGGACGCTCGTTGAAGTGCCGTTCAAAACTGCGGGAGAGGAAGCTCATGCCGTCCTTGTGCAGTTCCGGCTCGTACCTTTCACGGACAAACCAGTCCTGCTTGTGCAGGATGCTGTAATCGGGCAGCACCTTGATAGCCTTGCACCAGCAGCCGTGAATGGCCTCGTACTCGGCAGAGGTCACGGTGTAGAGTTCGGGCAGCGTCACCTCATAGCAGACGGTGATGTCCGCATCCTTGGAGACGATGCAGCCATTCTCCACAGCCAGCAGGGGCAGCTTGTTCTCAACGGTCGTTGCTTTCAGGATATTTCTCATTCACTCTTTGGTTTAACTTGTTCTTAATGGTCTGGTACGGTTTCTTGCGGTTGATGAGGAAACGGGGCCTGCTTCTCTTTGCCATCAACTTCATCAGTCCGTACTCCCCGAAGCGTCGGTTGAGGGCGAAGGTCTGCCACACAAGCAGCGAGGCAGACACTACACCCGTACCGATGCACACCCACTGGTTTACTCCAGCGAGGAAGAGGATGACGAACAGGACGAAGATGGCGAGCAGCCCACCTGCGAAGATAAACAGGTACTGCGCTTTGAGTCCCTTGAACTCAACCGACTGACCTATACCCTTGTTGATGTTGTACTCTGCCATCTTCCTTTTCCTCCTATACCTTATTGTTATATGCGTATAGGGTTAGAGGAAGAAGGAGCGGAGGATGGTTGCAGCCACGATGAGGAAGATGCAGGCACCGAACCAGCTTGCGGCAGTCTTCGAGGTGTCTGGGTCACCAGACGAGAACTTGCCGTACACCTTCACGCCGCCGATGAGTCCCACGACGGCACCGATGGCATACACCAGTTTCGTGGCGGGCTCAAAGTAGGAACTGACCATTGACGTGGCTTCGTTGATGCCTGCCAGTCCGTTGCCCTGGGCCATTGCGTTCACACTTGCAGCGACTACGAGTGCTGCGATCATTCCAATTCTCTTGTTGTTCTTTGTCATAAAACTGATTTTTAATTGTTAATGAATAATGTTTATTAAATGAAGTCACGGATGTCTATGTCCGTGGATTTCCCTATCATGAAGGGCTTGCGTCCTTTATCGGTTGCCGATGGTATTTCATCCCCGGCATCTGCCTTTGCCCTCTCACACTTGTCAAGCAGGTCACGGACTCTGGCTTTGAAGACCGGGTTCTTCTTCGTCAGGAGGTCCAGAAGTTCCGTACCGTCCATCTCTTTGAGCGTCCTGCCAGCCTTCAGTTCTTCGTCCTTGCTGGCTTTCGCTCCGTTGGCGACTGAGACGGCCTTCTCCATTTCCTCACTGGTAAGTCCCGTGGCATATCCCTCAGCCGGATATTCATCCTCATCATCCTGTTCCTCATTGGAATAACTGAAACTCTTGAAAGCCTCTTCTTCCTCTTCTGGAGTCATCTGTCTGAGTGTCTTTTCCTGCTTTGGCGGTGCAAAAGTAACGTCTTTCTCGTCCACTTCCTCACCTTCTTCCGGAATGGCGGTAACTGGATGTGAATTGGCTGCAAGTGGCTTAGTGGCACTGGCTCTGACGAGGCTTTTTCCCATGAAATCATGTTCTTGGGCAGGTATCCCTTGGGGAGTTTCCTGAACGGCTCTTTCTCCTTTGCATTCCTTTCCTCGAAACCATTCCAAAGGTTTGATGTCAAACCAGACAAGGTGCAAGAACACTATCATCCACACCAGCAATATGATGATTACTATGTCCATTTCTGTTTTCTTTTCAATGAGCTACTAATTATCTTCAAATACATTTCTGTCCCTGTCATACAGGGTCTTCACCTCATCTCGGTTTTTCTCCCACCATTCATCGAGGATGGAATCAACTATCTGGCCGAGAGTCACTTTGTACACACCCGCTGCAACCGTAAATCGGTTATGGTTGTCAAGACGGATATATGCAGGTTTCCGCTGAATGTTCTCACTGCCGCCTCTCAGCTTACCAAGTGCAGAGCCTTGTGCACTCTGCTTGGCAGTCCTCTTTGACGGCGATGCCTCCTTGCTTCTTTGTGGAGGTGAGGAAACATCGTTCTGATCCTGTGAAAGCGTCTCGTTGTCTTCTGATGGTACTGTTTCATGAGGTGTATTGTCTGTTTCCTGTGGCGGTTTTCCCATCCTGACACAGCCGCCTTTCTTGTTCATGCTGACGGCTGACAGAAATTCCTCTTCATCAATGAAGTCCGCCTTGTTCTTCTTGTTCATGGTCTGCTACTTGCTGATAATGGAAAGTATTTCATCTGCCAGTTCCTTGATACGGCTTCCACGCAACAAGTGCTGGTCTGGCAGGAATATGGTGGAACGGAACACAGCCTTTTCCGGCTCGGAAAAGTCACGACGGAAACGCTTGCTGTCGGGAATACGGGTATTAAGTACAGAAATGCCTAATTCTCCGATAACCTCATCATAGAGATTGTAGATGTCGGTCTTCTCACGACCGTCCACCATCGTCCAGAACAGGCATATCTCTTTGGTGACCGCCTTACCAGTGGTCATAAGATTGTCCTTGAAGTTGGCAACGAACTGGAGCGCACTCTCCAATACCAGCCTGTCGGCACTGATGGGGACAAAGATATAGTCCATCTGTGACAGAGTGCTCAGCACACCCTTGCTGCGGATGGTGCCTGGCAGGTCGAACAGCACGATGTCAAGGTTCTCGTCCTCGATAAGAATCTCAGCCTGGTCGAGTGCGTCAACGGGATTAGTGGCGACAACGGGAAAGATACGCTTACCTGTCTTACGGAACACATCCTTTGCCGCTTCCTTGTCCGCCTCGTTGTTCTTGATAAGCAGCAGTTCGCGCTCTCTCGCATCACTGATGCTGTGCTGTGGATCGTCGCAGTCAACGATGCCCACATTCTTACCTTCGATATTGTGAAGGTAGTTAGCAAGCAGCATGGTGATTGTAGATTTTCCAATACCGCCTTTCTGTGTAGCTATGGCTACATACAATTCATTAGTTTTTTCTTTACTCATGTCTTTACTTCTTTAATGTTACATGTGTGGATTAACTTTTTCATTCACTCGCATATCGCTTCATTTGTCAGTCTATGGAAGTACACAGTTGAATGCCTATGGCTTCAAATACGCACTTATTCCTCAAAAGGAATCGTTGACTATGTATGAATGCGGATAGACGATTGAATAATTATCGCCGTCTTTATCCAATCAGATAATGGTATATTCATATCAATATTTATTCATATCATTATATCCATATATCAATATCTGAATGTGTATCAATGTGGGCATTCATACAGTTGTCAATCTATTCATTTACTTGTCTGATCACGTATGTGATTATTCGATTCTTTACTTGCTTTCATAATTGCATATTTTGATGTTTGCGGAACTATTTCCGTATGCAAAGGAACACATATTTAGCCATGCATGGATGGATTACGGGGCAGTTGGCTGTAAGTGGCGGTGAACTGGCTGCAAGTGGCGGTTTGCGCCTATTCCGCAGCCCGTCAAATCGCTGTAATTTTGCAGCCGGATTCAGACGTGATACGCAGGTGAGCGACACTTGACACATCTATCCTGCTTCCAGTCGGGAAGGTTCCTACCTCTCACGCAAGGCGGAAACGGTCTTTTTCTTTTCACAGAACAGAGAGAAGTCCAACCGCCGAGGTCGGTAGAAAGAACTAATCCAACCGCATACAGCGGTGCAGGGAGTAATTCATCTGACCAGTCTTTAAGACCTGTCAGAGCACGTCCGCTTTAGCAAGCGGATTTTAATGTTCTCAAGAACATAGCAAGGTATGTTTTAAGCCGCTCAGAACTCCGTTAGCCGCTCAAAACCCCTTGCTCTGCCGAGGGCTGGGGCTGTCCTCCGAAGTCGGACTGCCCGTTGATACTGCCGTAGGCACACATAGTTCATGCAAGCAGTGAGTGATAACAATATTGTCAAACAAAACAGAATCAAGAATGAACAAGAAACAGAATAAAGGAGGGAGAAATCCCAAGATTGATCCGGCGGTTTACCGCTATTATGTGCGGTTCAACAGCAAGGAGCATGAGCGGTTCCTGCACATGTTCGAGCGTTCAGGCATGGCGCATCCGTCCGTTTTCATCAAGTCGCAGTTTTTCGGTGAGACATTCCATGTGGTCACTTTCGACAAGGGACTGCACGAATACTACACGAAACTTAGCGACTTTCACGCGCAGTTTCGCATGGTTGGCAACAATTACAACCAGACTTTGAAGGAACTGAGAAGCCACTTTTCCGAGCGCAGGGCAATGGCGCTGACCTACAAACTGGAGAAGTACATGCAGCAGTTGGTAGAGATTGCTACGAAGATTGTGGAACTTACAAATGAGTATCAGCAGAAATGGTCGCTAAAATAAGTTTCGGAAACTCGCTGTTTGGCGCACTGGCGTACAATGGCGAGAAGATCAACAAGGACGAGGGCAAGCTGCTTGCCACCAACCGCATCTTTGATGACGGTACGGGCAAGGTGAACATCCGAAAGGCTCTGGAGGATTTCATGCACTTCATTCCAGACCGATGCCGCACAGAGAATCCAGTGGTGCATATCTCACTCAATCCTCATCCTGACGACAGGCTGACGGACACGGACATGGAGAACATTGCCCGTGAGTACATGGAGAAGATTGGCTTTGGCGGACAGCCCTACATGGTCTATAAACATGAGGACATTGACCGCCACCACATGCACATCGTTACCATCCGCGTAAAAGAGGACGGAAAGGCCATCAGTTCCAGTAATAACTTCTACCAGAGCAAGAGGGCTACACGCGAACTGGAGAAGAAATACAACCTTCACACGGCTGAACGTGGGCAGGCTATTTCCGAGATTCCTCTCCGCAAGGTGAATGCCAGTGAGGGTGACGTGAAGAAGCAGATAGCAAACACGGTCAAGGCGGTTGTCCGTGGTTACCACTATCAGACATTGGGAGAACTCCGTGCCGTTCTCTCCTTATATAATATAGATGTGGAGGAAACAAGGGGCATGGCCCGTAACCGTGAGTATCACGGACTGGTCTATTCCGCCACCGATGACAACGGCAATAGGGTTGGCAATCCGTTCAAGGCTTCCAAGATAGGGCCGTCTGTCGGCTACGAGGCAGTGCAGAAGCGTTTCGCATGGTCGAAGAAACAGGTTGCAGACAAGGGCATAGCCGCTTCGCTGAAAGAAAAAATACTGCCCATATTGGCGGCATCATCCAACGCAGAGAATTTCAAGAGTCGCTTGCAGGCTCAGGGTATGGACGTGGTTTTCCGCTACACGGACATGGGACGCATCTATGGTGCAACCTTCATTGACCACGACAGCCGCAGTGTACTGAATGGTTCGCGCATGTGCAAGGAACTTTCTGCCAATGCTCTGGAACAGTTCTTTAACAGTCCTCACGACCACACCCAGACGCAGCAGGGACAAACAGCAGGTCAAACTTCTGGAGGCAGTCCGTTCACTGGTGCAGACCAATGGCAGAGCCAGTCAACTCCAGTTTCACACTACGACCACTCTCATTCCGACTTCGACGGCTTCGGCTTGTTCACCACTGATAACCCAGCGGTCGATCCTGCCGAAGAAGAGTTCAGAAGACGGATGCAGAGAAAGAAGAAGAAACGTCGTGGTCCGAAACTCTGATTATCTATTATTCAAATGCAATTTAATCACAATTCAAATTCCATTTTACTATGCAACAAGAAGACGATTTGAGGGCACTGGCGAAAATCATGGACTTTCTCCGTGCCGTAAGTATCATCCTTGTGGTGATGAATGTGTATTGGTATTGCTATGCCACCGTAGAGGGGCACGGCATCAACATCGGTGTAGTTGACCGCATCCTGCTGAACTTTAACCGTGAGGCAGGGCTGTTTCACTCCATCCTCTACACCAAACTCCTTGCCCTGCTCCTGCTTGCCTTGTCTTGTCTCGGCACGAAGGGAGTCATCAACGAGAAGATTACCTGGTCGAGAATCTGGGCAGTCCTCGGTGCAGGCTTTGTGTTCTACTTCATCATCAACTGGTGGATGCTGCTGTTGCCCATCCACGCAGATGTGGTGACGGCACTCTACATCCTCACGATTTCCATTGGCTACATCTGCCTGATGATGGCTGGTCTGTGGATGAGCAGACTGTTGAAGCATCATTTGATGGAGGACGTTTTCAACAACGAAAACGAGAGCTTTCAGCAGGAAACACGGCTGATGGAGAACGAGTATTCAGTCAACCTGCCCACACGTTTCTACTACAAGAAGAAATGGAACAAGGGTTGGATCAATGTGGTCAACCCGTTCCGTGCCACTATCGTACTCGGTACACCGGGCAGCGGCAAGTCGTATGCCGTGGTGAACAATTTCATCAAGCAGCAGATTGAAAAGGGGTATTCTCTCTACTGCTACGACTACAAGTACCCTGACCTTTCCACCATTGCCTTCAACCATCTGCTGAAGCACTCAGACGGTTACAAGGTCAAGCCGAAGTTTTATGTCATCAACTTCGACGACCCACGGCGCAGCCATCGGTGTAATCCCATTCACCCCGACTTCATGACAGACATAGCCGATGCCTACGAGAGCGCCTACACCATCATGCTTAACCTTAACCGTACATGGGTGCAGAAGCAGGGTGACTTCTTCGTGGAGTCGCCTATCATCCTGTTTGCTGCAGTGATATGGTTCCTACGTCTCTATCAGGGTGGAAAATACTGCACATTTCCCCATGCGATAGAATTGCTTAATCGCAGGTACGAGGATATTTTTCCGATTCTCACGTCCTACCCAGAACTGGAGAATTATCTTTCGCCCTTTATGGACGCATGGCTCGGTGGAGCGCAAGAACAGCTTCAGGGGCAGATAGCATCTGCCAAGATTCCGCTGTCCCGTATGATTTCACCTCAACTCTATTGGGTAATGTCTGACAGCGAGTTTACGCTTGACATCAATAATCCCGACGAGCCGAAAATCCTGTGTGTCGGCAACAATCCCGACCGTCAGAACATCTACGGTGCAGCCCTCGGTCTGTATAACAGCCGTATCGTGAAACTCATCAACAAAAAAGGAAAGTTGAAGTCGTCGGTCATCATCGACGAGTTACCCACCATCTATTTCAAGGGACTCGACAACCTCATTGCCACGGCACGAAGCAACAAGGTGGCGGTATGTCTCGGCTTTCAGGACTTTTCCCAACTTGTCCGTGACTATGGCGACAAGGAGGCAAAGGTGGTGATGAACACCGTCGGCAATATCTTCAGTGGGCAGGTTGTTGGTGAAACTGCCAAACAGCTTAGTGAGCGATTTGGAAAAGTGCTCCAGAAACGCCAGTCGATTTCCATCAACAGACAAGACGTTTCCACCTCCATCAATACGCAGATGGACAGCCTTATCCCGCCCAGCAAGATTTCGGGACTTACGCAGGGAATGTTTGTCGGCTCTGTGTCCGACAACTTCAACGAGCGTATTGAACAGAAGATTTTCCATGCTGAGATTGTGGTGGACTCTGCCAAGGTGGATGCCGAGATGAAACACTATGAGCCAATCCCCGTCATTGCCGACTTCACAGATGCCGACGGCAATGACATCATGGAGCAGACTATCCGTGACAACTACAACCGCATCAAGGATGAGGTCAAGCAGATTGTACGTGATGAACTGGAGCGCATCAAGAACGACCCGACACTGCAACACCTGTTGCAGCAGAAAGGGTAGAGGAATTATGTGTTTTGTATGATCATCACATCAAATACACCTCAAAAATGCAAAATTTCGGCAATATTTTCGTTTATTGCCGAAATTTTGCGTACCTTTGCACCCGAAAGAACAGTTGATGATATGAAGAATTATAGCCAGAGTATCATGGATTATGCTGCCTTGCATCCAAATTTTGGATTGCAAGAACTATATGCATATCTTGACGGGGAGGCAGGTATTTCCCGTCAGACGGTTTCATGGTATCTGACTAAACTGACAGAGTCTGGTCGTTTGCGTCGCATCGGTCATGGTCTATATGCCAAGCCGACTAAGCAGGAATTTGTAATTATCCCTACAGATGAAGAACGTACCCTTCATGATGAACTGAAACGTCTCTGGCCGTTTGCCCACTTCTGCATATACAATGGCAGTGTCATCAGTCCCCTGCAGCACCATCTTGCAGCAAACAATATAACCTATATTGAAACAGAGCGGGAAGCCACTTCCGCAGTCTTCAACCATCTACGGGATGATGGACGGACGGCATATCTACGTCCTACGCGCGATCTTATTTATAATTATATTGATTTGTCGCAACCTGCTATCTTCGTAAAGCCGCTTATTACAGAGTCGCCCACGCTGCAGAACGAAGGAGTGATGGTGCCTACGCTGGAAAAGCTGTTGGTGGACTTGCAGAAGGATCAAGATTTCTTCTATCTGCAGGAGGCAGAGGGATTAAATATATTCTCCAATGCCTTGTCACTATATACCATCAATGAAAGCCGACTGTTGCGCTATGCCAGCCGTCGGGGTATCAGAAAAGAAATTGAAACCATTATCCAATCTATCAATTCAAATGATTAACAAGGAATGTTTTACAACCGAATGGATTGCCCAGAAATCCATCGAACTGAAATACAATGACAGGAACCTCATCGAGAAGGTGATACGCGCTTTCTCTCTATTGGAAATGCTTGCCGCTTCCGGCTGTCCCTTTTACTTCAAAGGCGGCACCAGTCTGATGCTGATACTTGGTGACGGCTCCCACCGACTTTCCATAGACATCGACATCATGTGTCCTCCAGGAACAAACATCGAGGACTATCTGAAGGACTATGCTCAGAGCGGTTTTCTGGAGTACCAACTTGTGGAACGCCGACAGGCAGGTAAGGACGTGCCGAAGAGCCATTCAAAGTTTTTCTATCAGGTGGCTTTCAAGGGGCGGTCCGATGCGACTTCCTTCATCTTGCTGGATGTTCTCTACGAAGATTGCCACTATCATAAGACCAATATCATTGATATTGTCAGCCCGTTCATCAAGGTGGACGGTGAGCCACAGAAAGTCACGGTTCCTTCCGTTGAGGATATTCTGGGTGACAAACTTACAGCCTTCGCTCCCGATACGACGGGCATTCCTTACTATAAGAAGGACAGACTTTCCACACTGGAGGTCATCAAACAACTCTATGATGTTGGCCGTCTGTTCGACAGGATGCAGGACTTAGATATTACTTCACGTTCTTTCAAGGCGATTGCCGATGTGGAACTTGGCTACCGCAACTTGGGGCACGACCTTTCTCAGATTTATCAGGACATACGCCAGACAGCACTCAATATCAGTACAAGGGGATTTGTGGATAAGGAAAAGTATGCCCTTCTGCAGAAGGGCATCGTCAACATCAAACCTTTCATGTATATGGGTGCCTATCGCATTGAGGAAGCCATCATTGATGCATCAAAAGCAGCATATCTTGCCACCCTGATAGAAAAAGGGCAGGAAACCATTGAACGATTCCCTGCCACTCCATTTACAGAAGATTTGCAGATTGAGTCTGTACTGACTAACAAACTGAACAAACTGCGTATAGGACTGCCCGAAGCCTACTTTTATTGGGCAAAGACCAGCCAGTTACTGGCAAGATAGATGCTAACGCCTTGCCGCCTGTTTGCGGTCATCCTCTTTCATCCGCCAGTTCAGTTCATTGGTCATTTCCTGTAGGAAGGTGGCTCGATTGTCAAGTTTGCGCATCTTCACGTCCCGATAGGTGATGTAGCAGTTTGCCAAAGGCTTCTCAAAGTCCAGAAACTGCATGAAGGTCGTGAGCATGGCCTTCAGTGATACCTCTCCGTCGTTGATGCACTTCTTGGTATGGAGTCCATAGATCAATTCAATGAAGTCCGTATTCTGCCCTGTCCATCGAAGCCCGGATGATTGTCTTTTCTCTTCATGCGTGAAGGTGATTACCTTATCGTCTGTAATGAGTTTGAGCATCTTCTGCACAAAGGCTAACGCTTTCTTCGTGCAAATGCCTATATCCTCAGAAACGCCACTCACGAACTGGAGTTCCGTCTCTGCACAGGTCAATGCCACCGCCTTATAGCCATCGTCCGACTGTTTACATAGTTCTATGACTTGCACAACAAAGTCCTGGTAGGCTGCATCCGGAGAAATCTTCTTTTCACCCTGTATCAGTCTGAACAAACTGGTTTCTGTCAATATGAAGTAGTCCATTGCTATTCTCTTTTGCTTGTTTGAAAATGATGTTTTGCTGTGCGCACATCATTTCTATTAGCAATGCCAATACCAACGGCATGACATATCTGTATCAGCAGTCTTGTAAACTGCTAATACACAATGATATAAAAATTTTGAAAATTATTCGGGTATCAAAAAGGGCAAGAAAAAAGTGTAAAGTGCCTTTACACCATTGTAAAGTGACTTTACACTTTTGGACTATTTCAGACTGTAAGCCTCCATCTTCTTGTAGAGAGTCGGACGACTGATGCCAAGAATCTCTGACGCTTTCGTGAGGTTATGACCAGCCTTCTGCAATGCTTGTTCTATCTTGTGCCTCTCTTCTTCGTCATCTTTGAGAGCAAGTGTGTTCTCTTTCTGTGGGACTGCCTTGAATTTGAGATGTCCCGCATCTATCAATCCACCTGTATTCTCCACTATGGCACAGCGTATGACGTTCTTCAATTCACGTATGTTTCCGGGCCAACTGTGGGATTGCAGTTTCTCTCTTGCTTCGTCGGAAAAACCCTCAACGCTCTTGTGAAACTCTGTATTGAACCTTTTCAGCAGTTCTTCAGCCAGTGGCAGCACATCTTCAGGGCAGTCGCCAAGGGACGGGACTTCAAGCGTGTACTCGTCTACCCGTTGCCACAGGTCAAAGCGGAAGCGTCCCTCATTGACGGCTTTCTCTATGTCCTCATTGGTGGCTGCAATGACACGGACATCACAACTGACCTCCTTTGTCCCGCCTAATGGTATATACTTCCTTTCCTGCAGGACTCTCAGCAGTACCTGTTGCGCCTCGATGGGCAAGTTACCTATCTCATCAAAGTAGAGCGTACCGCCCTCTGCCTCATGAAACAGTCCCGTCGCGTTGGTATCTGCACCCGTGAAAGCACCTTTTTCATGACCGAAAAGGATGGAAGGTGCTAAGTCTTTGGTGATAGTGGCACAGTCCACCTTGACGAAAGGCTTGTTTCTTCTGGTACTCTTGTTGTGCAGGATATGGGCTATGTGCTCCTTGCCAGCACCGCTTTCACCACGAATCATAACGGACAGATCGTAGCCCGCAACAAGCTCAGCTTTTTCCACAAGTTGCTGATAGGCTTTGCTGACACGTTTGATGATTTTCGTGTCACCTCCATTCTTGGCTCTCTCGTCTAATGCTTTCTGTATCGCCTCTAGAAGCGGAATGTCATGGACGGGCTTTTCGATAAACTCTACGGCACCTCTCTTCACAGCATCTACGGCAGTCGGCACGTCACCGTATTTGGTCATGATGATGAAGGGTGTCTGCTTCCTGTTCTCGTTTATCCAGTCGAGAATCTTGATGCCGCTTCCATCTGGAAGACGAAGGTCACTAAGAATCAGGTCATAGTCAGCCTTGTTCAAACGGGTAAAGCCCTCCCGTATGGACGTGACGCATTCTGGTTTCATTCCCGCCTCTTCCAACCAGTTCACGACAAGACGGCTTAGGATGGTGTCGTCTTCTATGATAAGAATCCTTGTCATGCTGCACCTCCTTCCATCATTCTCTTTGCCTGATTGACAAGTTGCTCTGCTGTAAGCACGACTTCCTTAACGGCTTTATCCAGATACCCTTTTCCTTTCAGCGCATCGCGCAGTTTGAGCATGGGTTTCACGATTCCCAGCAACTCCCAGCGTGATTCCAGCTTGTGTTGCAGGAAGGATATGGCATCCGTATTGCCTGTTTCAAATGCGGACTCCAGTTCACTCATTTCATTCTCTGTCTGCTCGACAAGAAGGGCAAGCATACCGTTTA
>DEKX01000004.1:13964-29380 GCA_002354095.1 Prevotella sp. UBA2711
CTCCTTATTGGATTCCTCATTGATGCTGTTGGCGATAGCTCTTGTCAGTTCAGCATAGGAGAACGGCTTCAGCAGGCAACCACGGAAACCTGCCTTGATAAAGTCATCTGCACTTCTTTCCGTCCTGCCTGTCATGGCAAGCATGGGAACGGTCTTTGAGTTGCCGATGTTGGCACCACGCAACAGTTCAAGCAGGTCGAAACCGCTCATACCGCCCAGCATGATGTCAGTGATGATGAGGTCGTAGTCATTCTTCCTCATCCGCTCAAACAGTTCGTCCACCGTATGGCATCCGACTACCTGGACTTTTTTCTTGGCAAGCATCTCAACGGTCATTTTCAAGACTACGGTGTCATCATCCAGTATCGCTATCCGTAGTCCTTCCGGCAGAACGGTTGACTCTATAACGCTCCGCTGCAACACTTCCTCATCTCCTTCCATCAATGGAAGCGTTACCGTGAAGAGACTGCCGAATCCGACGTGACTTTCCACCTCTATCCTGCCACCCAGCAGTTCTACGAGTGCTTTGGCGATACTCAGTCCGAGACCGAATCCCTCCTGTGTGTCGGCATTCTCCAGTCGGTTGAACGGGGTAAAGATACGCTGTATCTGATCTTCGCTCATGCCTGTACCGGAATCCTGCACTTTGATGGTTAGCGTATTGTCCCTGTAGTCCACGCCTATGTTCACGGAGCCTTTTCTGGTAAACTTGATGGCATTAGACATGAGATTACTGCCTATCTGGATAATGCGCTTGCGGTCACCCATTACCACTGTGTCATTGCCTGTAAATGCTCCTTCTATCGCAATGTTCTTAACCGTTGCCAATGGCTCATACTCTGCCATGAGAGCACGAAGCACGTCCTTTACACGGAATGGCATCATATCCACTTCATCCTTGCCAGTATCAAGACGGTAATAACTCAATAGCGTGTTCAGTAGCGTCAGCATTCTGTCCGACGATTGCTTGATGGCCTCTTCATACTGCTTGCATTTCTCATCTCTGGTGGTTTCCGCTATCAGGTCGGCATAGCCCATGATGGAAGTCAATGGCGAGCGCAGGTCATGACTCACGGTGAGCATCATGTTCTGTCGAAGGGTGAGCAGTTCCTCGTTATGCCGATTGCTTTGTTCTAACTGAACCTTGTTTCTATGCCGTTCATTTGCGTCACGGTGAAACAGCCAGTAGAAGAAAACAGCAAGAAGAAATGCAGCAAATCCAAACCACATCACTAGATGCAAGGTTTCCCGCTGATGGGACATGAGATGTGTGGAGCCTAATTTGCGCATCTGCGAATCCTCTTCATTGAACTCGCTCGCCAGTTGGGTTATCTTCTCATTGATTAGGCTTTCTTTCCTTACAAGGTCTTCCATGTGCTGGAACAGTTGATTGGCACTTCGTTCCTGTGACTGCTGAATGTCAGTAGCCAACGATGTCAGAATCCTGTCCGTCTGTTGCTTGGCACGGTGCAAGGCTCGATTGTTCTCAGCCTCTGTCTCGGCATTGGCTTTCTTTTTGCTCTTCAGCCAGCCGAACATACCAGTGGTCTTGTGGCGGTTTTCCTTCAGGTTCTCGCTTACCTCGTCCGTCAGTTGCCGGTTGGCACGGTTTGCCTGTCGGATGATCTGCGGCATCTTCTGCTGCATCAACCCACTCACGTCCCTCAGTTGTTCCAAATCTTGGTGGATAGCCAGCAGATAGCCCTTCTTCTCTGTGACCAACTGCTTGATTTCCTTAACTCGTCTCACCTGTGCCGTATCGGGTATCGTCATAATCATGAAGTCGAGCGTCATCATGACACACTTCTCCTTCTTTTCGTATGCCGCTATCCTCGTGCTGTCCCATATTGCAGCCTGACCGCCTAACTGAGTCAGGTCGAAAAGTTGCAGGAATGCGCCTTCTGAGAAGGCACGACGGTCTATGTTCTCCCTGTATCTCTTGCTGTTTTCTTCAAGATTACCGCTCTTGCAGACAACGATTACGGAAGTGACGACAAAGAGAGCCATAAGTGAGGCATATCCACTCAATATCTTCAGACGCAAAAGCGTCAAAGAGCCCTTATTTCTCATTCAACATCTTTACATTACAGATTACACATTTCCAATTTTTGGAAGTGCAAAAGTAATAAAAACAAATGATAAATTAACATATTTTCTTGTTTTAATGATATAATCAATTCATTTTTTAACAATTAAAAATAACGTATGTTATCTATTTAACTAAAAACACATAATCAAGGTGCAAGAAGTTTAATCTCTCACTTTTGATAGCACGATAACTTTCGCAATCATGCTTCAATCATTGGCGCTCGCTACCACCTTAATAGTTCGTGCATGCTTTTTTGTTTTTAAACTCGTAATATCTCATTAGTTGTCATTCAGGACACAATGAGTGTTTGATTTGTGTTAATAATTATTAAAATTTATAAATAATTTCAGTTTAGATAACGAACGTTGTGTAATTTTTTATACTTTTGTCTTGCATTTCTGATTAAAAGAGGTTTAATGGGACATGTACACCCATAAAAATATACTATTCAACCTCTACCCTGACAGATTTAGCAATAGCATTTTAACAATGAACATAACAAAAATTACAAATATTCAATGCTTATGAAAAGGTCTATTCTCTTTTCCATTCTTTTCATGTTATCGGAGCTTATGCTTCCTGCTCGTTCACCCCGTGGATTCAACGATGGCGCAGATGTCTGGTTCATGACCGTTCCTGTCAGTAACAATTTACAAGGTCGCTACCACTGGTTCGATGTTGCTGGTGATTCACTATCACTTTATGCATACAACCGCAATGTTGGAAACTACACTTTTACGCAGGACAGAAGCCAGCTCAAGTTTTTAAACTTCAATCCAGCAATGGATTTCTCCAAAGGCGATTCCCCGAAATGGGGCAATCTATTCCGTTCTAACCTTACGCAAGCAACCATCATCGGAGTGTTTGCACCTTATTCTTTCACAAAAGAATCGGTTATATACGGTGTTGCAAGCGGCGATGGTGGCGGTAGCCTTGTCACCAATGACAAGATAGTACGCCCCAACTCGATTTCACCTCTCGACTACGGCGATACCAACGGTGAGGATCTCCAGTATACAAGCAAAGATTCCGTGACTCTGGACATTTTCAAAGAGCATGCCACAAAGGTACTGACATACTACCGTGCGGCAGCACCTAATACATCGGTATGGGGCAGCCCTGGCGGAACATTAACCATAGGCGGAACATACAGCGCCTCAAACGAACATTTCAATGGTCCGTTCAACACAAACACCTTTGACAATAACGTCTTTGAGGGCTATACACCAGAGTTGCTTATCTACAACCGCCTGCTCACTCCTGGTGAGAGGCGCAGGGTGGAAAGCTATCTCGCAATGAAGTATGGTGTCACGCTCAACAATTCCTATCTTGACGGAGACGGAAACCTTGTTTGGGATAGGGATGAAGCTGGTGTTTATCATAACAGGGTGACATCTGTGGCACGCAACAGCGTATGGAATTTCTATCAACCGATTTCGACAACCTCTTATGAGGAAGGACCGCTGTACACATCTCTTCCGGAAAACGACAGCTACCATAATTCAAACACATATGGGCTTCCGTCAGAAGCACACCTGTTAGTCATGGGACGCGAATACGGGAACATCATGCCAGACAAAAGTTTCCTTTTCTGGGGCGATGATGGAGGATCGCTGGGGACATACACTTCTCCCAACGACACTCTTTGGCATATAATGAACCGTACGTGGCTCGTGAAGACGAACAATCCTGTCACGGGTGACAGTGCAACGGTACGCTGGAACGGGAACGGCATGACGGTCACTCCAAAAGGTTTCATTGACATAATTAGTCAGGAAACGGGTACAGCAGGCATAGTGGTGACACCAAATGTTGTAGAGAACAATGCGTTTATAGAGTTCACATGCCCTTCAATCCATCCGACATTTGACATCGGTTTTGGCAGTTCTGGAGATGATGGATGCTCATATGGTTTCCGTATTGGTAATGACGGCAGTGTTAGAACAATCAATAACGAGGAAGTTTCTTCCACATCCATAGCAACTGGTGTCAATGGAAACGATGTCTCAGTGATGCTCTCCAACGGCATGGTATATCTGCGTATTGACGGCGAGGGGAATGCAGCATGTAGCATTGTTTTACCAGATAAAAAGACTTCTTCCGCATTGCACGGAGTAATCAAAGCCGAAGCGTCCGAGTCACCGCTGGTTCTGGCTTCCGTCCGCACTAACGGGGTTGCCGAAACTGGCTACTTTGCCGAGCTAAACCATAACCTCACACCAGAAAAGACGTTCTACCATTATAGCAGACAGCGTACAGTCATGCTCATAGACCCTTCTGGGGAAGGGAATTTTGATACAGGTACAACCACTGTAGTGAAATGCTCTATGCCAGATATCACCAGAGGCAAGACGATATTCCATAACATACTGTGGGATGCAGACGGCAGTGGTTCCGATGTGTTCACGTTCGCCTATTTCGATGGCATATCCGCCGATGTGGAGGCGAATCCTTCGACATGTCTTGACGGCGTTCCGCAAAAGGACGGATCTATAGACATAGGAATAAATATAGGTACTCCAATATATAAGTATGCCCTTACAGTTGATACCGTCACAGGTATGAAAAAAGATGATGTCGTGGCAAGCGGCAGTTTCATGGGCGAAACCCATAAAATTGAAAATCTGGCATCCGGGACATACACACTGACGCTAACACAGGGAGGAGGCAATGACATTCACGGTAAGGGCGACCTCCTTTACTCCACCTATTCGCACACCGACCGCAGATTTACAGGCGGCGAAATTAAATGGACAGTTACCGAGACAGGTTCATGGTATCGCATCGGAGCAGAGCCATCAATGGCCGAGGATATAACACAGTGGGGGTACGATGTACGTGACAACAAAGCGTATTTCATCATCGACGGATATACAAGCCTGACACAGGGAGTGAATATCAAGCCTGGCGACACACTCGGATTGAAGATAAGCGGCA
The DNA here is from genome assembly GCA_002354095.1 of Prevotella sp. UBA2711. Lineage (GTDB taxonomy): Bacteria > Bacteroidota > Bacteroidia > Bacteroidales > Bacteroidaceae > Prevotella. Next base: position 18,991 of record DEKX01000004.1, read on the forward strand.
TATATGTACGCTGGTATCACAACGGCGTGGAAGTCCTTAAAAAGAGCGCATGGACACTTCGCTTGTGGAGAGTCTGCATAAAGTACGGTCATGGTGAGACACATATCACCGACCTGACCATTAACGGTCAGCCAGTGGAAGATTTCGACATAAACGGCAACGTGCAGATAGAAACTCCAAAGAGCAGCACGGTAGCCTACTCGATACATATAGGTAACGAATGTGACCCATCAGTCCCCAACGGTATCGAGCCGAAACAGAATTTCGTCATAGGAGAGGCAGAATATGACGTTCAAGCTACCAGTCAGACTGAGAGGGACAGCCAGCTCTCTGTACATAATGAGGACGGAACTACCAATATCTATGATGCTGTTCTTAACGGTGGAAAGAGCGGACAGGCAACCATCATGGTTTTTGACACTTCTGGCAAAGTTATATATGAAGGACAAATGGAGGGTGATGTCGTTAAAACATCGCGTTTCAGAGTACCTGTTTCAGGCGTATATATTGTAAAGGCCATCACCGACAACGGCGAACATACCCAGAAAATCTTAGCAAAATAAAGAAAATATCCACATCAAATACAACTGATACATTATGAAACGTACATATATCATAGCTGTTGTTTCCGTCATATTATCGGCGGCAGCTTTGGCAGGGATATTCATGTATCCAGGCTCGACTACAGATGCCATGCCCTTGCAGAAGGACAGTGGTGCCAGCATAGTGGCTAATGTCTCCAGCACATCGCCAAGTATAGCAACTGCAAAAAGCGGTAATTACTCTCGGCTACAGAAGAAAGAGGTTACATCATGCAAGACAAAAGCGGAAGATGCTACCATTGAACCTGCTCCTGATAACATGCAGGAACATGTTAAGACAAAAAATGAAGAAATTTATGCCGACGGCTCCGTCCGCAAATATTTCACCACGACACAGTCGGACAGCATTTCCGTAGCCGGAGGCACTCTTTCCGTGCCAGAGGGACGGCTGTTGCGCCCAATTAACCTTTCAATATGTGCGGTGGATAGTGCGGCGCTGCCGGAACTTGACTTCGCCATGTGCAATGTCACGGGCGAGAGCGACGGCTACCGCTTCCTCCCTCACGGCACGCACTTCACGGAAGAGGGTGCCACCGTGCGGCTGAAATATGACCGCACGAGGATTCCGAGCGGTTACACGGAAGATGACATCCGCACGTTCTACTACGATACCGAGAAGAGCCACTGGGTGGCTCTTGACCGTGTGAGGGTCAACAAGGAACTGGCATACGTGGAGTCCAGGACCACCCACTTCACCGACATGATCAACGGTGTCATACAGGCACCCGAATCTCCTGAGACCGACGGCTTCGCGCCGACCATGATGAACGACATCAAGGCGGCAGACCCGACGGCGAAACTCAACATCATCGCACCGCCGACGGCGAACAACCGCGGCTCGGCGAACATGCAGTATGCTTTCGAGATGCCTCCCGCACGCAACGGCATGGCTCCGTCACTCGCTATAAGCTACAACAGCGACGGCGGCAATGGATGGCTCGGACAGGGCTGGGACCTCTCCGTACCGTCAATCACGCTCGATACCCGCTGGGGTGTTCCGCGTTATGACCTGGCAAACGAGACCGAGACATACTCGCTCTCCGGCTCCATGCTCTCCACGATGGACGACAACGGCGCGATGAGCGTCGCACACCGTGGCGACAAGATAGCACGCAAGGCCGACCGCCAGTTCTACACCCGTCAGGGCGGCGACTTCTCACGCATCATCCGCAAGGGCGACAGTCCTGCTAACTACTACTGGGAAGTGACCGACAAGCAGGGCGTGGTATATACCTACGGCGGCGAGGGTGCCGTACTCAAAGGCACGATTACCGACCTCTCCGGCAACACGCGCGAGGTGATTTCCGAATGGAAGCTAAAGAAGGTTGTCGAGACCCACGGCGACTGGATAGAATACGAGTACACGGCGGCCGACGAGCCTGTGCGCGGAGGACTGGTGGCGAAGGCCGTCTATCTTTCCAAGGTCAGCGCGGGCAACGCCGAGAGCACCGAACCTCATACCGTGGTGACGCTGACGGGTGACAAGACCAAGCGGCAGAAGGCCAACAATGCACGTTACGGTTATCTGACCTCCTCGAACAAGCTGCTTGAGAAGGTTTCCGTCAGCTTCATGGGTGAGGAACTGCGCAGCTACACGTTTTCATACGTCGATGGCGCGTTCCACAAGGACCTGCTTGAGGGAGTACGACAGTTTGACGACCAAGGACAGGAGTTCGCCTTCCAGAAATTCGACTATTACGACGACGTGCAGGCGGCAAGCGGATACGTGCCGTTCAAGGATGGCGAGGAGACATGGAACATGCATAATGACGGACTGGACGCAGGATTTATCAATCCCTTGCAGGGAATGGATATGTTCAGCGACAAACCTACCGCACTCGGTGGCACGACAAGTTCTTCTATCGGAGGTTCTTTCTATGCCGGTGTGGGTATTTATGACGGCAGCTCGTCCACATCTTCCACTATCGGTGGTAGTTTTAGCTATTCCAATGACAATTCAAAGGGTCTTTCCACCTTTGTGGATTTGAACGGTGACGGTTTGCCCGATAAGGTATATAAAGATGGAGGTTCAGTCTATTACCGTCCGCAGATTAGAAACACAAATAACACTGTTGAATACGGAGAGCCGATAAAGGTAATCGGAATATCCGACTTTTCATCTTCCACCAGTAATACTTACTCCGGCGGTGCTGACGTAAAAGCCGGATGGGGTTCTGTTGTAGCCACCATTGGTACTGATGCTTCTAAAACCACGACAAAAACGACTGTTTATTTCTCTGATATAAACGGTGATGGCCTGATAGACCTTGTATCAAATGGCAAAGTATATTTCAATCATATAGAATTTGACGCACAGGGCAATGCTGTTCCGACATTCACCCTCAGCAGTGCCGATACACCGAGTCCTATTATATATGACCCCACCAAGATTGATGTTTCCGTTGGGGCGGTTGATCCGGAAGAACAGGCTGAAATTATCCGATTGTCTCCGATGGAAGATGCCGTCCGTGTATGGGTCGCACCAAGAAACGGTATTGTAAACATATCCGGTACGGTTTCTCTGATTGTTCCGACCGGTGATTATGATACAGATGCGTATGACAAGGCCGACGGTGTACGGGTGACCATTCAGAAGGGTGGTTCCGAACTGTGGAGCCAGTCTATTTCCAAAGGTGATGCCACTGCGCATAATGCTACGGCACAGCCTGTGCCTGTAAACAAGGGTGACCGCATCTATTTCCGTGTTCAATCCGGTAACGAGGAAATGAGCAACGGTGCATTTGACGAGGTAGCATGGCATCCGGTCATTACATATTCAGGTACGGAAGAAATTATGCCAAATGGCTATTCCACAACTGTATATAAACCGGAGGAAGGCGCATTGTACTTTGCTCCCACATCATTAAGTATAGACGGTGGAAACGAGACGGTAGAAATTACAGGAACTTTCAACAAGCCTCAGACAACGGATGACATCACATTAAGCATTATCGGATTCAATGACAAGAAAGACGGCAATGGCAACGATAATCCTGCTTATGTGGAGAAAACTGTGTTTGTAAAGACATTCGCATGGGATGAAATTCACGACGGCGAACTACCTGTCACGCTCGACAACAGTGATGGGCTTACCAACTTCCGCTTTATGGTAAGTGCCCAATCCAATGTACGATGGGATGCGGTAAAGTGGTCTCCGATACTGTCTTTTACTGATTCTTTGGGAACTCGGCAGAACAGACAGGTTTCCCCGGACTATACCATATATGCAAATCATCTGAAAGACGCTCCGTCGTTTGTTTCAAGCACGGCTGATACCGTCATATATGTAAAGCCGGTTGTCACATTCTCAAATATGTTCTATAACGGAGAACTGACACTCACGGTAAAGACTGTGGACAGACTGCTCGGAAAGAAGAAGTTTGCTGTGACTGCCGGTGCGGTGGCGAATGATTCCATTGCCATTTTGAAATCTGACATTGGTACGGAAAAGATATGGTTTGAATTATTCTCGGCCGACAGCTATGTGGGCAATTCCATTTCCGATGTATCGGTTCAGATAAGTTCTCCAACGGCTCTGACATACCAGTCTGCCGGTGCAAACCTTTATGCGGTTAATAATCAGGCTGGATTCGGACAGTTATACCGTGGCTGGGGAGGCTTCGTCTATAACGCATCAGAAAACCGTTATTCACAGCCGATCAATGAGTCTTTGCTCGTTTTGCCTCAAGATGAAAATGAGCAGCCTGACCCATTGACAATGGCGTTTACTCCATTAAGTGCAGACTTGAATAAGCTCGACCGCTGGAGTGGGCAACGCGAGGAAATATATGTTACTGCGACCCATATGGGCGCAGCACGCCTGACGGAACAGGATGTCGTGCTTACCAATCCGTTTGAGAATATCGGAAACGTGGCAGGATTGACGGGCGAGCATCTGCAAGGTACCGGTGCTGCGGCAATTTCACAGGAAATGGTAAGCCACAATAATGTTGTTCAGGGTGGTGCCATATTCACATACAATGACGCTAATGGTGACAGTAAGACCAAATCCATGATGATAGACCTGAACGGTGATGGCTATCCTGATATTGTCGCCGGTGGAAAAATCCAATATACAAATACTCTCGGTGGTATCAGCGGAGAGGTGCTGGAAGGTATGGGAACGGTAAGCAGCGGCAGTAAGGCACAAGGCTTTGCACTCGGTAGCGACCCGATTCTCTCTGCAGTAGCAACAATCAAGCAGATTGCCAACGGAAAAAACACCTCCGCCAATCAGGAGTCAAGCAACAAGGCAAAGGGTTCTATTTCCGCTTCTCTCAGCATCCCGCCATCAAACGAAGACTGGAATATTGAGAATTTTATTGATGTTAACGGCGATGGCCTTGCTGATAAAATTATATCAGGGAATAAGGTTCGGCTAAATTTGGGATATTCATTTACTGAGCCTATCGACTGGGATATTGACCGCATACAGGGCGGCAAGAGCCAGTCATATACGGCGAATGTCGGTGGCGGATATAACCAAGGTTCAAGTAGCTTCGCCGGCGGATATAATATAGTAACTTCCGCGAATGAGGAACAATACAATCTTACTGATGTCAATTCAGACGGATTACCCGACAAGGTTTGGAAATCCGGCAATGGCATCATGGTCGCTTTGAATACCGGCGTAGGATTCGACACTCCATTTGTATGGCAAGGTGCGAACGCATTGAGCAAGTCTGCTTCTACATCCGAAGGTGGAAATGTCGCATTTACAGTGTCTATCCCCGTTCCTCTTTCACCCGTTGGTCCGATTCTGAAAATATCTACAAATCCCGGTGTTTCGTTGAGCCACAGCATCAACCGTACAAATTATTCCTTGCAAGATGTTGACGGTGACGGCTATCTTGACATCGTGACCTCTGACAGCGAGAACGAACTTACCGTAAGGCATTCGGCTATCGGCCGTACCAACATGCTGAAGTCCGTTACCAACTCCATCGGTGGACGATTTGAGCTGGATTACGCACACTCGACCCCGACCTACAGGCATCCCGGTGGCAAGTGGGTGATGTCGGCACTGACCGTGGATGACGGCATTCATGACGACGGCCCGCTGATGAAAACGGCATTCGAATACGCCGACGGCTTCCGTGACCGCCATGAGCGTGACTTCCTCGGCTTCGGAAAGGTCATCACCAAGAGCCTCGACACAGAGAACGGAGACGGCATATACCGCCAGGCTGTTCAGGAATTTGCCGTTGACAACTACTACAAGTCCGGCAACCTCGTGGCCTCATACGTTTCCGACGCAGTGGGCAACAAGTTCACTGAAACCGTCAACGAGTATGACGCATACAGCATGACCGCCAATGCGGACAGCTACTCCTTCACCAAGCAGGATGAGATCTACAGCGACCGTGCATCGGCTTTCGTTCCCTTGCGCTACACCGCCAACAAACAATATGAAGGCAGCCAGGAAGGCATCACCATGTCAGAGGCATGGAACGAGTACTATCTCAACGGCTATCATGGAGAACTGAAGTCATACAAATACAGCGACAAGGGTACGCTGGGAAGCAATGGCAGCGGACAGTACGATTACCAGACGGCTGTCACCTATACGTCCAACAACGCAAAGCATATCCTTGGACTGCCCACCAATGTCACCGTGACAGGCGGCGACGGTCAGGTGTATCACAACGTCTCGGCTGTATATAACACCAACTACCCGAACCATCTGACCAAGGTAACGCAGCAACTCGGAAGCGGCTCGGCAGTCACGGACTACAAGTACGACTCTTACGGAAACATCACCCAGAAGACCCTGCCTGCCAACAGCAAGGGACAGCGCATGTGGTACAAGTACCGCTACGAGCCGGAGATGAACATGTACGTGGAGCGCATCGACGATGCATGGGGCTACCGCAGCGAGCAGGGCGACTTCGACTACCGCTACGGCATCGCCAGGGAACGCCGTGACCTCAACAACTTCTATTATGAGACCGACGTTGACAACATCGGACGTGTCACGGCTGTCCGAGGTCCCAACGAACTGGCAACAGGCGTGCCGTACGCCATCGCCTTTGAGTACCAGCCCAAGGCTGCGTTCAGCGAAAGCGGCATAACGGCACCTGCATACGCAGTCACCAGGCACTATGACATACAGCACCCTGACGACGACCTGGAGACCGTCACCTTCGTGGACGGCTTCGGACGACCTGTTCAGGTGAAGAAGGACGGAGTCGTCACGGAAGTCAACGACGGAGGTGCATCTGCCGCCCAGAACGTGATGATTGTCAGCGGACGCAATGTCTATGACGCTTTCGGACGTGTGGCAAAGACCTATTATCCCACAACTGAGGCATTGGGAAGCAAGACGGCCTTCAACAGCGCATTCGACAACGTGTCTCCCACCGTCACCGTCTATGACGTACTGGATCGTGCCACTGAAGTCACATTGCCGGACAACAGCAAGACCACGACCGAATATACTACGGACAGCGGAATCAATGCCTTGGTGACAACCGTCACCGATGCACTCGGCAACAGCCAGGCTACCTATACGAATGGAAGTGAAAAGACTGTAAAAGCCGAGCAGCTCAGTGGTCCTGACGGAACCATAACGACAACATTTGAGTATGACGGCATCCAGCGTCTGGTCAAGGTGACTGACACGGAGGGCAACATCACTACCTCTGTCTATGACATGGGCGACCGCCGCACGGAGGTCAGCCATCCAGCAAGTGGCGTCACCTCCTTCACCTACGATGCTCTGGGCAATGTGCTGACCAAGCAGACGGCTAACCTTGCGAAGGAAGGCAAGCAGATTACTTACGATTACGACTACTACCGTCTTGTCGGCATCAGCTATCCCGACCACCCGGAGAACAACGTGCGCTACTACTACGGTGGACGCAACGCCTCGCAGAACCGCATCGGACGGCTGATGCTCCGTGAGGACGGAACGGGTGCCATCGAGTATTTCTACGGCAAGATGGGCGAGGTGACGAAGACCCGCCGCACGATGATCGTGCCCAACCAGGCCATTGCCACCTATGTCACGCAGTGGACCTACGACAGCCATAACCGCCTGTTGGAGATGACCTACCCCGACGAGGAGAAGGTCACCTACTCCTACAACCTCGGCGGACTGCTTGATCATGTGCGTGGCTACAAGTCCTACGGCTATGACTATGTGAACAGGATAGGCTATGACAAGTTCGAGCAGCGCACCTACCTGAAATACTGCAACGGAGCAGAGACTTTCTACTCCTACGATCCTCAGCGTCGCAGGTTGCAGAACCTGAAGGTCAATGTGGCAGGCGGCACCATCATGGACAATACATATGCCTATGATGCCGTGAGCAACGTGCTCAGCGTGGCCAGTGGCGCTTCCCTGCCCCAAAGCGGAAAGGCAGGCGGTCAGATGAGCCATCAGTACACCTATGATGCACTTTACCGCTTGACCGGTGCTTCTGGCACCTATACAGGTGCAGACGGCAAGACGGCTGGTTACACCCTTGCGATGGGCTATGATAACATGCACCGCATCACCTCGAAGAGCCAACATCTGACCCAGCAGAACCTGCAGTTCAACGGCACGCTCAACGTAGGCTACGACCTGTCATACACCTACGGTACGGATGCGGGAAAGAAATTCCAGTTGGCAGATGTGGCTGACGTGAACTACCGCACCGAGGAGACACCTGGTGAGGATGCGAATGTCAAGAACAGCCATGCCTACGAATATGATGCCAACGGCAACCTCATATACGTCAATACTTCACGTGAGAAAAAGGACGGTGAGAGTGACGAGAAAACCGGTGAACGCAAATTGCGCTGGGACGAGGAGAACCGCCTGCTGTCATCTGACGACAATGGATTCGTGACTAACTACTGGTATGATGCCGACGGCGAGCGCACGGTGAAGACCAGCGGTGAGGGCGAGCAGGTATATGTCAATTCTGTGTTTGCCGGAGGACATACGAACACGGCAAAGTTCTCGCTGTATGTGTCTCCCTATCTTGTAGCCAACCAGGGCGGACGCTACACCAAGCATATCTACATCGGCAGCCAGCGCATTGTATCGAAGTTGGGTGACTTCGACTCCTACGGCTCAGACCCGCGCAGGATACCCTATGCCGGCAGCGAGGCCGATGCCGTGACGGTGGACTACAAGGGCAAGTATGCCAGCCAGCAGCAGGTCATCAGGGACAATTATGCCTCGTTCGATGTACCCTACAATGGTGAGGACAACAACGACTACGTGGACGGCGAGGGTTTCTGCTGCAACGACGGCTCACTGGAGGCGGCACAGGCAAGGGCGAGGATGGCTGCGATGGCCAAGGCCAACTCCGTCAGCGGCAACTTCAAGGAGAACGACGACTACGAGAAGCTGCAGTTCTACTACCATCCGGATCACCTGGGCAGCAGCAGCTACATCACCAACCTCGACGGTGAGGTGGCGCAGCACATAGAGTACGTGCCTTTCGGTGAGGTGTTCATCGAGGAGCGCAACAATACATGGAACACGCCCTACCTTTTCAATGCAAAGGAGTTTGACGAGGAGACGGGCATGTACTACTATGGGGCGAGATACTATGACCCGAGGCTGAGTCTGTGGATGTCAACGGATATAGCACAAGAAGATTATTCTAACTTTTCTTCATATTGTTATACAAAGAATAATCCTGTCAATTTGGTTGATTTCGATGGAGAAAAACCTTCCCCGAAAGAAGCTGCATTGATGGCAAAACATGTATATGGTGGGAAAGATGCAACATCTACTCAAAAGGCTTTAGCAGCAACCGGTTGGGAAGTTTCAACTTTCAAAACTTCTATACAAAAGAATGCTCCTTGGTATGGTAATGGGCTAAACTCTGAATTGTATCAACGTAAAAAAGATGATGGGAATTACGAGTATGCTTATGTATTCGCAGGAACGAATTCTCTTACAGATGCATATGAGGACATCCAACAAGTTAAAGGTCTATCAAGCCAGTATAGTAGTGCTATAGCAAATGCTAAAACATTGGCAAAGGAATTAGGAGATAATGAATTGACCTTTATAGGCCATTCATTGGGTGGAGGTGAGGCAGCTGCATCAAGTATGGCTACAGGCAAACTTGCAATCACCTTTAATCCTGCTGGTGTAAGTTTTTTGACTGCACTTAAACATAGATTAGGGAATGCCAATAAAGTTTATAATTATATAACGTTAGGTAAACCATTATGGGAAGGGGCTCCTATTTATGGAGGTGGAGATCCCTTGAATAATATTCAGGATAACGTCTTGTTGACTCCTCCTGGAAAGAAAATCTATGTGCCAACCGATAGCTATAAACCATCCCATGGGATTGATTGGTTTCAGAATGTAACACTCCCGGATTATGAATAATTGGAATTTATCAAAAGTATGGACAGCATTAATACTGTCCATACTTATGGCTGTATCTTCTTGCGGTTTACCGTATTGCAAAAAAACGCCATTTTCAAACAATGATTTAGATTGGATGAAGCCATATTCAGTTGGTGATACTCTTGTTTTTTTCAATAGAGAAAATATAGAATTTGATACGCTCATTGTTACTAAAAAAACGATTAACAATCCTACTAATAAAAACATATTTGATATGGAAGGTTGTAATTGGATGGAAGGAGATAATGAGTATAAAGCAAATGCTGAATATCAAATTGAAGCATATCATTCAGGTGAAAAATATAAATGCCTATTCATATTGGAAAAGAATTGTGATTCTAAACCTGCGGAAGTATCTTTGGCTTTTTGGGGAAGATATACTAAAAAAAACATATCAACAGGAAATGTCGTCAAAGATTTGACA
>DEKX01000041.1:0-7449 GCA_002354095.1 Prevotella sp. UBA2711
GCCTTATTCACGTTACAAAGGTAAACATTATATTTCATTCCTTGACGCGGAAAATAGTACGTTTACTGTCTAATTGGCACTCCTCCAACTTGGACAATGCCAGAAGAGCATGCTGCACTTTCTGATGAATGGCCCTTACAGGCAAAATCCTGTATTCATCCTCATGGTCAGCCGTTTGAGGGTCACCCTTGATATTCTTGCCATTAACTCTGGTGAAGATGCCCGCATGGGAATGATAATGCAAACTTCGAGGTTCAACATCAACAGACACATCTGCGGACAGGGATCCCAAGTCAACTTGAATAGTGCGAACGTCCTTGACACTCATCTTTGCCAACTTGCAGCTTAGAACCTCTTCAGAACTACGGAACTCAGGATGATTTCCAACGAAATCTGAAACATCTTCTTTAAATGTTTCTATGGAAGGCCTATTCACAGAGATATAGGACTCATTGGAGCGCAAGACAAACGCGAAAATCTGCAATTGCCCGTCAACAACCCAATCCTTGTGCAAGATCCGAGCTATCACTTCATTGTCATCCACTATTCGCACTGAGTTCATACAATCCTACGCATTACCTCAAGAAAGCCAGAAGGAGTAAAAGGCACGAAATCCCCCCAATCCTCACGGCCATCCCTGCAACTATAATAAGAGTACTTCTCGTCCCCCATACTGATGGACGCTACGTTCAATTTTGACTGCAAGCCCAGCGTGCCATTAGGTGCAGGAGAAATCATCCAGTTCTCCCAGTCCTTGTCATCTGATATCAGCAACACCTGCCTGAGATTGCTTACCACCTGATAGGAAATCTTTTCTGCACCATAGCCGTCCCAGTCATCCTGCAACTGGCTGAGATGGTCCAAACGGGCAAATGCCTTTGAGAGGTTCTTGCCAGTCACCTCCACCATCAGCCGTTGAGCGACAGACCGCTTCACCTCCTCGCTGATACGGATGCTATGGAGATAGCCCATCACATCGTTATAGGATGTCATGGGGCGGGCCATCACAGGCTCAGAGGCCATATCTACAGGTGTCGTATTCTGCTTCATACTTCTTATTTGGGGCAAATTTACGAAATGTTTTTGAGATTTTCAGTATTTTGCACGGATTTTTTATTTATTTAATATCTGACACCGCTTGTGTATTATTGTTTTCGCAAGCCTTTGGCAAGGTGTAGGCAAGGTGTAGGCAAGGACTTAGCAAGGGGTTCGCAAGCTCAAGCAAGCTGTTTGAGCTTGCTATATGCTTGCCTGTGGATATGCAACACGGCTATTTCTTGGTTGCAAGGGGGAGGATGGGATTCATCAAGGGTATCCATAAATACCCGCTTGAGGGTTTCAAAGAATTCGTCTATCTGGTCATGTGTCTTCAGGCGGGTGATGATGTAGAACAGTGCTGCTACATAATACAGCGGACTGACGTCCTCACCGTTAAACACTCTTTTTGATTGTCTGATGACTGACGTGTAGGTCAGCCTTCATCGCCTTGACCGCACTGCCGCTGAGGCAGCGATAGTCTTCCATCTCCTTTGCTAAATCTTGTAACAAGGTTCGGTAAAGAGACAGATCAAAACTCTTCGAAAATGTAAATCTCATCTCTTTTTTTGTTAATAAATATTTATTGTGTTAATATTTGGCCTTTGAGGTTCCTCGGTATGTCGTGGAACCCGCAGGTCGTTAGCTATCGTAACTTTGCAAGCGAAATCCAACAGGATTCCAAAAATTTATGTCAAATTAAAAATTTAAAAAGTATGGCAAAAGTAACTCAAGTCGGCCCTGGCCGCAAGACTACCGGTACTATCGACGGTATCACGTATGTAACCCGTAACGGTGTGACCTATGCCCGTAGTGCTCCTATCATGCCTGCAAGTGCCTACAACACTCCGGCAGCAAAGCAGCGCCAGGCTATCTTCAAGATGGTGCAGATGCACCTGAAATTCCATCATCGTACTATCCGCCAGACTTTCACCTCGAAGGGTAACGGCTCGCCCTTGAATCGCTACTATAGCGTGAACGGGAAGGCTCTGACACTGGCACTCCAGACATTGGCTGAACAGTATGTGGCTGGCGAGGATGTGACTATCGATGATGTGGAACAGGCTATCTGCGACTACGCTAAGGAGCACCCTAAGAGCATCAAGATTGCATCGAAAAGTGGTTATAACGAAGTGTTCCTGACTGGTGAGTGGCCTTCTACCATCACTCTGAATGCCCAAATCGGCGACAGTACTATCATTATCATCGTGGCTGAGAACGGTACTACTACAACCATTAATGCAGACGGTACGACCACGGTAAGCTCCAACTCTAACAACTCATCGGATTCAGGCAACTCCGGCGGATCTTCCACAGGCGGAAATGCCAGCGGACCGAGTGCTGAGGGATAGTTTCAGAGTTCATAGTTCATAGTTCATAGTCACACAGAAATCACGGAAATTCACAGAAATCTTAATCTATGCCGTGGGAAATTAAAGAATCTATTCATAGTTAAAAAGTGAAAAAGTATGAAGAAGAAAGAAATTGCAAAGTTTATTATTCAGACTGTTATTAATCTGCTTGCTGCCGTGTTGACGGCACTTGGCGCAACAAGTTGTATGCGGTGAGGACAATTACTCTAATCGTTATTCATTGCTCTGCTGTCCGCCCTGGACAGCGGAGCAGTGCCAAGAAAATCAACGACTGGCACCGCGACAGAGGGTTTCAGAACGGTATCGGCTATCACTATGTCGTCAGACGGGACGGCTCGATAGAGCCGGGACGGCCATTGGAAATGATCGGGGCTCATGTGGTGGGGCATAACAGGCATTCCATCGGTATCTGCTACGAGGGCGGGCTGAACTCAGCAGGTGAACCAGAGGACACTCGAACGCCGGAGCAGAAAGCCACGCTGAGAAAACTCCTTGAAGAGCTGCACCGGAAATTCCCGAAGGCGCTGATAGTCGGTCATCGTGACTTGAATCCAGGTAAAAAGTGTCCGTGCTATGATGTCATTAGTGAGTATAGGGATTTAGAACCCCTCTAAGTCCCCCTGTTTAGTGGGAGGAATTAGCCCTGACCGATTGGTCGGGGCTTTTTTATTTTATACTAAAATAGAACTAACACTTCTCGATGATGGTACAATCGTAAAGATGGCTGATGGCTGAAGTATGATGGCTGAGAGCAGAAGGTTGAATTATTATCTACGGACGCATCTATACTTTTGAACGTATAGACATCAAATCGAAAACCATCAGGCGAGTCTCACGATACAAGTCGGCTTCATCAATTTGTACTGCCTTAGACATATACTGCATCTCCTCTAAGTCTGACGAGAAAATGAAATCAAAGCCGTTATCAAGATAGAACTGTAGAACCTTTGGATTATTTACCGCATCAACAACTATGTATCTACAGCCTGTCTTGTTCAATGGGTCGATGAACCAAGACTTAATGAAGTTCAACACTTCTTCTCCTAAGTTTCTGCCCCGATAATCATCAAAAACTGCTAATTGAGCTATTAGAACTGCAGGGTATTGAGAACGCTGCTTCGAAAAGGGTATTTTACGATTAAGTTTATTACGCTTCGACTTAGGCATATTGTCTACGCGTACTGAGGAGTTGGCGACAGTAAATGCGGCAGCTATCCTTGGTTCTTGTCTGCTAACAAAACAATAGGACTTGCCTAACATCTGCCTGTCATAATCCATGAATTCCGAGTGGAAGAACTTGTCAATGTGTTCGTCTTTTGAGCACGAATAGAGCGGACACGAAGAAACAACTTCTTCGGTCATCAGCTTGAACACGAAATTCTGATGGAGATAGGAATCCATTAGTAACCCAAATGTGCTTCTGCTAATATCTTACGTGCTATCTTCACCTGTTCTGTGAAGTCGATGGAACCTGGGTTTGCTTCGACCTCTGCAGCCCTATCGTTGAATCGCTGAGCCGCCTCACCAGTAAGTGTAGGTATGGGTTTGATGTAGTATGCCATAATTGTAAATTCTTTAATCGGTTGCAAAAGTACGACTTTTATTTCTAATAAAGCGTATTTTAACAGAATTTTAACAGGCTTGAGGAGCTGTTCACTGAGATATAGGATTCATTGGAGCGCAAGACAAACGGGCAAATGCCTTTGAGAGGTTCTTACCAGTCACCTGTCGATGTTTGGAAAATCCGAACATAGTCTTCCATTTCTAGAGTTGGACAATTTCCGTGTTCCGATACTCGCCTGCGTCCCAGCGTTCCTGAACTTCTTGGAGGCGCTGAGCTTTGTCAATACCTATTTGACGCATGCGCTTCAAGACTTTGCGCGATGCGTTCTTTATAGTGATATAATCTGTATTTGTCAAGAATTTGAGAATTATAGAATTTTAGTCTCTATTGCTGTTTCTATTTCTTGGGGTCTTCTTTGCGCACACGCTTTACCGTGTGTTTGATCTTGCCTATCAGGAAATTGATTTCCAGACTCGATTCCGTCTCACTGGTCTGCAGGTCGGGCATTACGATGTCGGTCAGGACCTCACCAAAGTGTTGCATCTTCGACTGCTGCTTTTGCTTATCGGTTTCTTTGTGGAGGTCGAGTAACTCGTGTTTCAACTCACGAACCTTTGCAAAGGTTTCTATGATGGCGAACGTCATATCGCGAGCCGCTTCTCCCTTTAAAATCGTGGCTAACATATATAAACCACGATCAGTGAATACTTTTGTAGTACTACGACTCTTTTGTGACACATTTGTGGTCAAAACTTTTGACCGCAAATCACACAACTCACTCTTACTCAGCTCAAACATGTATCGGGCAGGGAACTTGTCCGGGTTATTGCGCACAGCCTGATTTATCTCCTTCGTCTGCACTCCATAAAGTACTGCCACGTCAGCATCGGCAATTACCTCCACATCACGGATGACGGCAATCTTGTCTTTAACCTTCTGGATGTTTATTGCCAAGCTTTTATCTTCTTTCTTCACTATATCGGTCATAGTATCTACTCTGCAAAGAGTTTACGAACATCGTGATATACCTTATCTGAATGAAGCTCATCAAAGGCTCTTATCAGACTTTCTCTAACCATCGTCTTTTGGACTTTGGTCTTATCCTGTTCGGCCAGAAGACGTTCTGAATTTGCATCATCCTCGCGCACCTTGTCTATCAGTTCATCGAAGTATTCGTCCACAGACATTGTACTGGCCATTATCCTATTTCGGGTAGAAGTGGCATTGAAATTCCGCTTCGTATCTGTTGTTTGATTGGTTACTATCATAATATTGCTTTTATTTTGTGGGCAAAGATACGAAAAAGATTTGAATCTTATCGCACTTTGAACCATTATTTTTCAATTTTTGTATATTACTTGTCTTGTCTGCCCTGCAGTACATTTTGACTTTCATTATCACTCTTTTTGTGGCAAAAGACACATGTCAAAAGCATCTCTTTCATCGAACGGCATGGTAATGGCGTTCGAGGATGGATTTCATTTGCCACCAGGAGGTGGTGAATTGTTGGGTATTTGAATAGGCGTTAAGCAGAATCTTGATATACTCTTGATAGAGGGGGGCACTGTCTGTGGCATTCCTGTCGGGATGTAGCGCTACCAATAGGTTGTAGTAGGCAACCAACGTGGCGGCACTGGGATGGACCGTGCGGAGAAGATTGCTTCGCGCCTGATTGAGATCGCGCTGCGTGACTTGGGCTGAATCAGTATCAATCATTCCGGAGAAGTGGTGAATGACCGTTTGCCATGACAACAGTTCTGCCTCCAGAACGACTTGGTCATCATCTGTTACTTGTTGTTGCAGGTGTTTCTCGACTTCAGCCATAGACCGGCGGGCGGCATCTTCCAACTTGACCTGAAGGGCGTGCCCTTCCTCGGTGTTGTAAGGAGACAAAGCAAGAATATCCCAGACTGCACTTGCTCCCTGCGGGGAGAGACTGCTGTAATCGCATTCCCTGAGTTGTTGCAAGGTCTCTTCTATTTGCTTTGCCTTTTGCTTTTCTAACTTTTTGCTTGTTCTTTTTTCTGAGGTACTCCTAAATCGGATGTATTTGATGACCGGCATCAACAGTGACAGTGGTTCTGAAAGTGTCTTGTGGAGCTGTTCATACTGTTTGGCTGCATCGCGATAGTTCACGTCATGGGTTGCCATATAGAGTACTGCCATCATAAAGGCTTCCTCATCATTCTCCGGCTTGTCGGGATTCGTGAGCATCCCCTGTACGATGGGGATGTAGTGCTCTGTAGAATGGCGGTCCTTACGCAATACTGCATGAAGCAACAACAGGGTCTTGGCGTGGTTGTGAATCTGACTGTCATCGAACTCCATGTAACTCAGGAACTGGAGATCGTGCAGGATTTGAGAATCGGATTCCGTTTGCAGGCTATTGTCATTCGATTTCCTGCGTCCATATCGATGGCGGACAATGCGAGTCAATGCTTGGTCAACTTTCTTTACATAATCGGGAGACAGCCATTCCTGAATTTTCATGGGCAGATGCTGTTCTTCTACATCCACATTTTGGGTCTTCAGGATTAAACGACCATTGAAGATAGGTAATTCCAGAGTCAGACTGACTCCTTGTTCTTTCTTCCTGACTTTGGTGACATAAAACTCATAACCCTTAAATACCTTGGCCTTCAGCATGACCTTGTCAGCAACATGAAAGCCGTCGGACGAGGGTTCGAGATTGAACATTTCACGATATTCGCTCATCATTTCAATGAGGCTGTCCATTTCTTTCGCAGTTGCCCATAAGGGTTTGCCGCTTTTTGTGCGGCACAGCGAAAGATACTGGCGTGAAGAGCGGTTCCATTCTCCACCAATCAGTGCAAGAATGTCGGGCTCCGTGGCCTTTATAAATAGGTAGTAGTGCAGGGAACTGCGCAGCGTGTTGTTCTCTTTAACCTTTTTATTATATGCCTTGTCATTCTCTTTTTTATAAGTAGCTTCGCGGATATACTGGTGGGGAATAAAATACACCAGTGCCTCCATATCGTTGGCTGCCCGCTGCTCATTCAGTTGAGAAAGTTGCACATCAATCAATTGCGGATCCGGATGCCTCAACAGCCACCATCGTTCCTGTATTCCTACATGTATTTTTTCTGACATAGATACTATCTCTCCTCGTCCGTCAACCAGTGGTCTCTGGACTTATTGTTGTTGTACAAATGACTCGGGCACCAGTTCTCAGACTGTTTAGGAGATGGCTGCAAGGATAATCCTCATATCAATCCAATATGCCCGACTCTGTCGATGTAGAACCAGCGATGCTCAGTTGAAAACTTTTGGTCGGAGTTGACCTCAGGATACAAAAAGAGCGTGAACTCTCACTCTGCCCGTCCGTTGTTTAGGTCCTAGGAAAACCCTTCTGAAAACAGACAGAATAATGACGCTCACGCCGTTGGTATATGATGCACCCAAAAGTGTGCGTATGAAGGTAGCTCGTACCTTCTCAGCACACTGACGGGGCAATAT
>DEKX01000041.1:7525-98590 GCA_002354095.1 Prevotella sp. UBA2711
AACCAAAAACAAAGCGTTGTAAGACGCTGTTCTAATATGTTAGCCCACACCTTCACTGCCCCTAAGAGCAAGTACGGCGTGAGTGCTGCCTATGCAGCATTTTTCAGTTCTGATATCAGCAAAAAACAGGTTCTCGCTTCAACCATTTACTGAATTTTCGGTGCAAAGTTACAAATAATATTTGAAACTTTGTTGAATATTCAAAGAAAAGTGGTAAAGTTTTCTTTTTTGTACATTTTTCATCAGGATGTCAGCTGTTAGCCAAAAGGAAGCGTTCTGCTTCAATGGCTGCCTGACAACCCGTTCCAGCTGCAGAGATGGCTTGACGGTAGGTTGGGTCAGCACAGTCGCCTGCTACGAATACACCAGGAACCTTGGTGCGTGGTGTTCCGTCTATCTTTTTCAGATAGCCCACCTCGTCAGTGTCTAACCACTCCTTGAAGATATCTGTGTTGGGTTTATGACCGATGGCGAGGAAGAATCCGTCGATGGCAATATCCACTTTCTCTTCGTCTGGTTCACCTTTGCGTTTTACAAGGTGAGCACCCTCTACGCCATTCTCGCCAAAGAGCCCAAGCGTGTTATGTTCGAAGAGAATTTCAATATTCTCAGAAGCCATGACCCTTTCCTGCATTACCTTCGATGCACGGAGGAATGGTTTACGTACAATCATATACACCTTTTTAGCCAAGTGACTGAGGTAGAGAGCATCCTCGCAGGCAGTATCACCTCCACCCACAACGGCTACCGTTTTCTTGCGATAGAAGAAACCGTCGCAGGTAGCACATGCCGATACGCCCTGGCCATTGTATTTTCTTTCGTCGTCCAGACCGAGATACTTAGCTGAGGCACCCGTGGCAATAATCACAGTATCAGCCACAATTTCCGCACCTTCGTCTGTCCAGCAATGGTAGGGAGCCTTTGAGAAATCGACCTTTGCTATCACACCGTCACGGATGTCTGTACCGAAGCGTTCTGCCTGTTCGCGCAGTTCCATCATCATCTGATTGCCGTCCACACCCTGTGGGTAACCGGGAAAGTTTTCCACTTCCGTAGTCTGGGTGAGCTGTCCACCAGGTTGCATTCCGCAGTACTCAATCGGATTCAGGTTGGCGCGTGAGGCATAAATGGCGGCAGTGTAACCTGCTGGTCCACTGCCTATAATTAAACATTTTGTAGTTTCCATATACTGCTATTAGCTTCTTAGTCCGATTAGGCAAGCAGAACTTTGATTTGCTCTTCAATGACTTCGATTTTGGTAGTAGGCTCAAAACGGGCTACCACCTGTCCTTTTTTGTTAATCAGGAACTTGGTGAAATTCCATTTGATATCGGGCTTCTGCTTATAGTCTGGATCAGCCTTCGACAGCATATCCTCCAGGATAGCCGTCAGTTCGTGCTCAGGATCCCATCCGGCAAACCCCTTCTGTTCCTTCAGGAACTTAAACAAAGGATCTGCGTCTTCTCCATTTACCTTTACTTTCTTGAATCGTGGGAATTCTGTACCAAAGTTCAGCTTGCAGAACTCATGAATCGACTCGTCAGTGCCAGGTGCTTGTTGTCCGAACTGGTTGCAAGGAAAATCCAAAATCTCAAACCCTTGACTATGATACTTCTTGTAAAGGGCTTCCAGTTCGTCATACTGGGGAGTAAAACCACACTTTGTTGCCGTATTGACAATCAGTAATACCTCGTTCGCGTACTCTTTCAGCGAAACGTCCTTTCCTTTTCTGTCTTTGACAGAGAAATCGTAAATAGTCTTCATTTTTTTATTTTAACTAGTAGTGTTGTAATATCTGGGTACAAATATACAGAAAAAAAAGTGAAAGCACGAATGTTTTCACTTTTTTTTCTTTTTATAAGCCCCAGTCAGCTATGTAGGGTTTGTCCAATGGAGATATAAAAAAGGTGCTCACCTCGGCATATGCAACTACCAGGCAGCACCTTTAATTCTTTGGTACGAGAAATATCTTACTTCTTCGCAGCCTTACCGTAGCGGCTCATGAACTTGTCAACGCGACCGGCAGTATCCACAAGCTTGCTCTTACCAGTATAGAAGGGGTGAGAGGTGCTCGAGATTTCGATTTTAACCACTGGGTAAGTTTCGCCTTCGAATTCTACGGTGTCATTTGTCTTTGCGGTAGAACGCGAAAGGAACATATCGCCGTTGGACATGTCCTTGAACACGACGGGGCGATAGTTTTCTGGATGAATACCTTTTTTCATTTTAATTGTTACTTATTATAATTAATATTTGATGTTTTCGCATAAAGCGGGTGCAAAATTACAAAATATTCTGCAGATACACAAATTTTCTTCCAACTTTTTATTCTTCCTCCACAATGATGTCGGTTTCTGATACCTCTTCCACGATTTCCTCTTGAGGCTGTTTTTCTGCGATGACGGCAATTTGCGACTGCTCCTGTTGCGGCTCGTCCTTGATTTCCTCAGCCACCACTCCAGCTTCAGCAGCCTCCTGCATTTTTTTCAGTTTGCGGCGTAAACTATATACCATGATGCTGTTGATCATCTCCGTCACACCGTATAACAACATACACCATCCCAGTATAATCATGGGCAGTTCGGCACTCTCCATGGGTTTTATGAAAATGAAGATGCCTGCTATGATAATAAGGATGGGAGCTATCCAGAAGAAGGCACCGATAGAACCATAGCGGCGTGCAGCCACCAGGATAATCAGTTGATTAATGCCGCCAAGAATCAGCATGGCTCCAAGGATATACATCAGCCAATGAACAAATAGGGTAGGGTTGATAACCAGGGTCAGACCCAGCAGCAGACTACCGATACCCACCAATGGGAAACCAGGCTGTGTGCCATTGATAACGTTGCCATGAGCATCGGTAATGGTATATTCATTGGCATGGCGACGGGCATTCCAATAGGATATCAGTGCAATGATGCCCGATAGCAGGAACAATATACCGATGGCCATCGTGAGCCATGTTACAGAATGATCAGGGTATTTTAGCAGTAAAAAGCCGATAACGATAGAGCAGACAGCCCTGAAAATAGAACTTTGAAGTAGTTTCATTTCTTTTTTTGCTGCAAATATACGCATTTATTTTGAAAAGTTGTATATTTGCAACCATGAAAATGACAACTATTTTTCTGGTACGCCATGGCGAGACTGTTGATAATGCCCGCCAGATCATGCAGGGACAGACCCAAGGCGAACTGAATGCCGAGGGTGTGCGACAAGCTCAGCAAGTGGCTGCTCGTCTTGCTTCCGAAGCTGTTGATGCCGTTGTGGCCAGCGATCTCCATCGTTCCATCCAGACGGCAGAGATCATTGCCCAGCCACACCGCCTGCCTGTTGTGACTACTCCTTTACTTCGCGAACGCGACTGGGGCAGTTTCACAGGTCGATATATTCCTGATTTGCGAGGCGAGGTTTGGCCTGATGATATTGAAACAGAAGAGGCTCTCCTGCAGAGAGCCCATCAGTTTCTGGAAAAAATGACAGCCACCTACGAAGGAAAACGAGTGGTGGCTGTCGGGCATGGTATTATCAATAAAGCGATATTAGCCGTTTATGCATCATGTAGTATGAAGGAAGTGCAGCGCATGATGAATTGTGAAGTGCGTGTCTTAACGACGTCCTCCGTAGCTGTGGCCGCCTCCGCTGCTTCTACCGCCTCCGGCACTGTGACCACCGCCTCTGCTGAATGATCCACCAGCACTTCCGTGACTGAAACTACCTCCTCCGCGGCTGAAGCTACCGCCTCCAACACTTCTCATGGGCGAGGAAGAACCTCTGTTGAAGGAACCTCCGCTGTGTGAGGAAGGACGATTGCCGCCACTGCGATATCCACCCAGTGAACGGGTCGGACGGTTCTCACTGCCTCCATTGCGATTGTAGTCGCGGTTGTTCATTCCTCCACGATTGCGGTTGAAGTCGCGGTGGTTCACCGTACTGCGAGTAGAGCTGTTGCGCATCCCACTGTTATGATGGTGACGGTAATCTCCGCGATGCCATCCGTCGCGCATACCAATATGGCGCGTGTTGTGATGGTGGATGAAGTGGTCGCGACGACCGTGATACCAACCATGTCCTCCTACGCGGTGCCATGCATGTGCGCCACGATAGGTTGCATAGAACACTGGGCGGCCATAGTAGAAGTAGTCACGATGTGGGTAGCGGGCATAGATGCCGAAGTGCCAGTAACCGTCAGCCCAATAGAGTGGACGATAGAAATAGGTGGCTGCACGGAAAGCGCTTAACTGCCAATCGAGTAGGATATAGCTCAGATCCAGATTGCGGCGCTCCCAGTAGGTGCCATATACATCGTCATAACTCGTCACTCCCATCAGGTAGTCGAGGTTTATCTCATAAGCAGCTTCATACTGCTCTTCAGTCAGGTTCAGTTCGTAAGCCATCTTGTCCGTCAGGAAGAGTGCTTCGTTGCGAGCCTGCTCGTAGCTCATTGCCTTGCCCGTTGCTGCGAATGTCAGCATTGCTACCAGGGCTATCATCATCTTCTTCATACCTTTTATATTTTAAGTGGTTCTACATTTTGTTACTTGATCACGATGCAAAATTAGGAATATTTTAAGGTATATAAAAAGGATTTCCCCTAAACCATGTGGGGGAAATCCCTATATTTGATGATGTGCGGTGTATGATGTAAGATGTATGATGTAAGATGTTAGAGGTACTTTTTAGTATTTATGGAAGTTCCATTTCTGCCCGTCTTTGCTTAGTACGAGCACATCGCCATTCAGTGTTTCTATCTTTACGCGGATATTCTGGAAGGGTTTCATTCCAAACGTCTCTTCCACGAACAGCGTATCCGATTTCTGAGCTTTCTCAGAATAGTATTGAATGAAAAGACTGTCGCCCTGACGCTGGTAGTTGCCAGTTATCTGGGTATCCAGATATCC
This sequence comes from Prevotella sp. UBA2711, assembly GCA_002354095.1. Classification (GTDB taxonomy): domain Bacteria; phylum Bacteroidota; class Bacteroidia; order Bacteroidales; family Bacteroidaceae; genus Prevotella. Next base: position 12,430 of record DEKX01000041.1, read on the forward strand.
ATTAGTCGTGTGACGCACGTTCGTCAGTGATCCCGAGAATGCGATATAGCAGTTGTCGGTTCCTGCCAATTGCCACTGTCCCAACATGTCTCCTGCTTCACCGCCCTCCTGACAGGATGTAAGAAGTAAGATGGATGATGTAAGAAGTAAGATGTATTTAAAGTATCTTGCCATGGAAATTTATTTTGAAGTTAAACGTAGAGTTGTCACCATAGATATTACCCTTATCAAGGGCGTAGGCTGCCGAGAACTGCCAGGGTCCCATTTGGTAGATGCCTTGCAGCATGGCATCAAACGAGTGGTGCTTCGTCGGCCAGGGAGCATAATAGCTGCCTAAGCTTTCGCGATAGGAGCCTTTGACCACATACGACAGGCGGTCGGTGATTTCACCATTCACTCCCAAATGCCATGCCTTGATGCGGTTGTCGTGGAATTGCAGATAGCCATCCTTATTATATATAGGTGAAGTGAGCAGTGCAATACCTGGTGTCATACCATAATGGCTGTATGCCACGTAGAATAGTGGGTGGTTATAGTAATTATCATTACCGGTCACCTGTTCTGTAATCTGACTGCGTATCGGTTCGGAGTAGTCACCGCTATCCCAGTGCAACGGTCCTGATTGGTTGGTACTTTGGAAGTATTCGAACACCGCGCCACGCACGTACTGTCGTCCAGCGGTCTTGTTGCTGTACTGCAAACCCCACAGGCCGTCCCATCCGTTGCCCTTACGAACACCCGAACCGTCTTCGAAAGGATTGTCCAGATAAGCCTGCAACCGATGTTGCTTGTTGATGTTCCATCCGATTTGATAGGTCATCACACCCACATGATTGCCATACACCCAGTCTTCCAGTGCGTCATTCTCATAGAATTTGCTGTCACCGCCAGGCAGAATGGCACGCCAAAAAGCCTTTAGATTGGCAGGCTTCTTTTTCTCCACCAGTACACCATCCACATATTTATACTGTGTACCGCCAAACTGTACGGCATGTTCTATACCAACCATGACGAAGAAACGCTTTTCAGGGTTCGAACGGATGTACAAGTGCTTCTGATGATAGATTCTGCCTTTCACATACGATTCGTTCACGCCAGGAGCCCCATTAAATACATCCTCCATATAGCCGCTGTCCAGGAACTTTCCATAACCGAAGTCGAAGTTAATCTGCACCCAGTCTTTGGTGAAGGGTACCGTCCAGAAACCGTTAGTTCCAGCATGTACTTGCGGTATGGGTTTGGCATTCGTTCCTTTGACGAACGACCCTATAGACAGCAAATTGTCGCGTACCACCTGTTGTTGTTCCCTGCTGCCCACTTCCAGGAAGAAGTTCTTCCATTGCAGGTTGACGAACAGTTGCTGCAAGTAAGCCTTGTGGTCGGCATGCACTCCTGCAAGCACGTCAATCCCGCCTGACAAGGTCCAGTTTTTGCTCAGTGCATGGGTGATGTTTACGGCTCCTCGCAGATAGGCGGTATTAGCTTTCGTTCCCAGCGTGTGATGCCGGTTGGTCGCCAGTTGGTAAGCTGTATAGTCGCCTGTTCCTACAGCCGTTTCCGCTGTCAGGTCGTAGGTGATGTGTGTAGTCAGCGAGTCCTCCTGCGCTTCCATGGTCAGGGGCAACATCGTCAGAACTGCCGACAGCATAAGTAGATGATTCTTCATAAGCTTCACATTATATATAATATTTTAACGCACGCTTTTCCCGTTTATTGTTTTCGTCTCGATACGAATGCTTATTCTGGAATAGTCCATCCAGAGGGAATTCCGTTGCTGCCAGTTCCCCAGTCAGTCATGCCAGAGGCTTTGACGAAGGTGCCGCTGCTCTTAACACCTTCCACCCAATTGTTTAAACATTCTGTGGCAGTAATGTTAGTGGCAAGACATTTAATGTAGGCTAACTTCGTACACCCGTTGAACATGTACTGGTAGCAACCTCCTCGAAGTTTCTGAGCGGGTAGGACAGGGGCGCGTGTCAGACCCGTACAGCCCTTGAACATGGAACTATAGCAGTACTGCGTCAACGTCGTGGCAGGCAGCAGCAAATCCTTGGTAGGATGGTTTTGGATATGGGTGTTGTCTTTGAAGAGAGCTCGGAAAGTATCGTCAGCAGTTAGAATTGTATTCGTAGAGAAACCTTCCAGGCCAAGCAGACTCATGATGTTGCCATAGACATAGCATTGACCAGTGCAACTGATGTAGGAATCTTCAGAACCTGGCGAATAAGAGATGCCTGTACCATAGAAACTGATTTTTGTACCTGCATTAACACTATTAATTGTCGCTTCTGTTAATTTGATCCATTCCCCGTCATTACGTTTGAAGTAAACGGTACCGTTTGATTTGTTAAAAAAACTGATATTACCATCCTCAATAGCTTCCAACGTCAGTGGTTGAGAAAGCATGGCATTCTTCATCTTCACCGTAATAGCATAGTATTTGCCATTTGCAAAAGTTTTGGATGCAGCGGTGGTATAAGTATAGGTCTTCCCTCCAGATATGGCTGTGAGTGTTATTTTCCCATTCACACCACTGAGTGCAGCCCAGATTTCGTTAGTAGCTGAAGCTGGGGTGATGGTAATATCTCCGGTTGTGGTATCGGTGGTTTTGAGTCCAGCAGTAGAAATGGTAAGACTGGTGACGGGTAGGGCATCGGTTCCGTCGGTCAGGGTAAACTTCACGATAGCCTGCTGATTGGCGAATGTGACCGCATCGGCAGATATCTGGTTGCCAACGACACTTGTGACTTTGGCTGTGGCTGTAGCATAGTCAAAATTGGCTGCAATGTCAGCGAGCGTACCTAACTGGCCGGTATAGTCAATAGCTTGACGGGGAAACTGGAGGGTCAAGTCGTCTCCAATGTTGATTATCTGACCAGTTATGTCACCAGATAACTTGGCTGTGACGCCATCGGACTGAGGCTGTAGTGAACCACTGCACCATGCGCCGCCCTTTTTTACATAGACGTTCTCCGTAGTGAGCCATGATGCCGTCAAAGATGAACCGTCATCGGTAAGTGTGCGCATAGTTTCTTCACTCCCCTTTGTTGCCTCTACCTTGAGCGTATAGCGATGAATAGGCGAGGGCGTCTCGTCACTGGCAGAGCAAGCCATGAGCAGGAAGCCCGTTAGGAGCAGGAAGAGCTGTTGGAAGATTCTGTTTATTCCCATGTTTCCTCCTCCTTATAATAAGACTGTCTAGACCCATCGAGACTTCCACTTAAGAGCGATATACGCTCATCAAGTCTGACTATCTGAACGCTGGGCTTGCTATAAGGTAATTTCCTTGCCATTGTCTTGTAGCGTTATTTAGGTAACTTCATGGCAGAAGTAACATCGAAGCCACCGTCCTTCTTGCCAGCATCACCGGCTCCAGCTTTGCCTGCAGCACCAGTTCCAGGTTTACCACCTCCATTGGTTTTACCTTGCAGATAACGTTGGTAGCCATCTTCAATTTCCTTGAGTTTGACATCGCGCAGTTTGTCAGCGTCTTGTTTGTATTCGTCTTTCAGCTTGTCGATGGCCTTGCGTGCTTCATCCACTTCTTGCGGTGGCATAGACGCAAACGGCTCGACGAGACGCTCCTGCACTTTGACATATTCCGCATCGCGCTGTGTCTTGCACTCGTTGTAAAAAGTCTTGGTCATTTCGATGAGCAGGTCTCTGCGGTCTTTGTTGACATCGGGCATGGTGAAGATGGCATGTTGCTCATCCTTGTCGTCTTCGTTCTTGACATTGACCACATCCACCTTAAATTCGGGATGCACCTCCAAAACACCTTTGATGATGTCCTTAAACGAGTTGGGATTCTTGGCCCAGACGTCGAATGAGTAGTCATCTTGCTTTTTCACGTAAGCCACTTCTTCCAGATTACACTCTATATTTGATGTTACCACCGTTATTGACAGCAATGCCAACGGATCTGCCTTTACGCAGAAATTGGCCATTCGATAGTTGAACAGCATGTTGTAACCAGCCAAACGCTGTTCGAAATCCTGTAATTCTATTGTAATATATGTATTCATAATAATCTTTAACCATTAACCTTTAACCCTTAACCGTTATTCCTCCTTCGGTGCATCCTCAGCCTTGAGTTTGGCACTGAGACTAGCAGATGCAGCAGGAGCAGAAACAGCGACTCCGTCGCTGATGTTAGTAGATTTGAACGATGTCTTGGCCTCCAAGTTGTCGATGGTGGCTTGGGGCGCTTTCACTTCACCCTTCACCTCGGTAGCACCATTGATGGTTGTAGCACCATAGACTTCCGCCTTGCTGCCGCCCAGTGCCACATTGCCGTCACTGAGCTGTACCGTTGCCTTAGCCTCGCCCTGCTGTATTTCCAGCGTCTTGTCGGCAAAGCCGCCAATTTCTTCAGACACAACCTGTACCTTCTTCGACTTGACATCCTTTGACTTGGCACCGACATACATCTTCTCAGCAACAAGTGTCATGCTACCACCTTCGGCCAGTTTGTCGTCGGTCCGTTTCTCTTTCTCTACGTCCATCGACTTCACGGCAACAGCCTTGGCATTCACCTGGATGCTGCCTGTCGCCTTGCCCTCGGTGTCGGTTGAGGAGAGGTCCATCTTCTCGGCACGGATGCTGACCTTACCGTCCTTGGTGAGTGCTTTTTCCTTAGGCTTGCCGTCCTCAATATCGGTATCGGTGCTTTCCAGCGTGAAGGTCTTCGACTTGACAATGATATCGCCCTCGGCAGTCATAGTGGCTTTTTTGATCTTGCCCTTCTCATCGTTCTCAATGTTGGCAGAGCCTTCGGTTGACACCTCGATAGTCTTGGCACGAAGCTTGATTTTACTGTCGGCAGTGAGTCCTTTCTCCTTCAGCTTCTTGTCGGCTATCTCATAGTCGATGCCACCCACGGTGACGTTCTTGGCTGTCAGGCTAATATTGCCTTCGGCGGTATAGGTGGCCTTGGTAGTCACTCCCTTGTCGTCGGCTTGTGCGTCGGTCATACCTGCTGTCGTTACCTCGAAATTCTTGGCTTGGACGATGACCGAGCCATTCTTCTTCAGTTTGCCGTCTTTTTCAATTGCGAAAAGATTCGTTCTGTTGGCAATCATCGAGATACCAGATTCTTTGTTATCGCGCCAATTGCCTTCGCCGTCGGCAGAGAGCAGGTTGATGATCTCGCCCGTCAGATTGATGCGAGCTCCCGTGGTTTTCTTCTTGAAATCCTCGCCCTTGACAATCTTCGATTTTTCTGCCTTGTAGCAGTCTATCTGGCGGTTGGTTTCAGACAGCAGGGCAACGAGTCCATTCAGTGCGTAGGCCTGTTCTGTAATGGACATGGAGAGTGCCTCTATATCGCTGTTGATGTTGCGCACATCTTGATAATTGGTACGTATGCTGTCCTCTTTCTCCATCAACTTGTCGCGATCGTCCATATTCTTCTCTATCTCTTTGACCAAGTCGTCGAAAGATTGTTGCAGTTTTTTAATCTGCTCTTTATAGTCGTCGCGCTCTTTCTCTCTTGTACTGATGAGCTGATCTATTCGTTTTTCGAGACTTTCTGCTGTCATGGCAGCATCAACTTCGATGACTTTATCGGCATGAATGCGAACACCACAGCCTGAAGAAGGGATAATCGGTGAGGCAAAAGCCCCGGTGTTGTCGTTGCTTTGGATGATGATGTTGCGCGCTTGGCTTGCCACTTCGGAGATGGTTCCTACAACGTGCTCGTTGCCGTCGATACCTGGGTCTTCGGCAATCTGATGAATGACAGGTGCCCGCAGGTCAATAGTACCGGAATTACCAGCGCCCTGCATGCTGACCTGTGTGCCTCGGATAACGACGGTAGTTGCACCTTCTATGAGATTGCCACTGGCATCGACATTACCGATGATGATTTCAGGGGCAGAGATAATCAACCGGCGGTCGTCGCGAATGTAGCGTCCCTTTTGCATCTCAGCTGTTGAACTAAGGGCCAACTTTTGAAAATCAAGCTTGCTTTTTTTGATATCCTCCACCGTCTTGGGAGTCTTTTCAACGAGCTGTTTGATGATTTCGCCCCATTTCTTGAATATGTAGTCCATAATCTTGAGTTTTTATTGTTAAAATGACTATACCTTCAGTAGCACTTTCTTCAGATATTCCATGGTGCCTTGGTTGGCACTAACCTCCTTGTGCAGACCTTCACCGTTGAAATTGAGTGTTGCATTGTCTTGATCAGAGAAGAGTATCTGACCGTCAGGGGTATTCTCCCACATCTTATTATCGGCAGCAGGCTTGTTGCTCTTAATCTTGTCCCCTACTTTGGCTAATGTGTTGTCCCACAGCGTGCGCACTATATCGTTCTGTAGCCAGCCCTTTGCACCCTTTCGGTCCATCTTTTGAATGACATTATACCAGTAAAATTCCTTTCCACTTTCTGAAGATTTGGAGGTTTCTTCGATGGCTTTATTTAAATCCATGCCCAGATTCATGTATTTGTGTTCCTTGTTTTGGGCACTTTGGTTTACTTTGTCGAGGAACATTAGTACTATGACGCGGCGAAGATACTTCGAGCCATTTGATGCCGTGAACTTTCCTTTTGATTTGAGATTGGGCAGATTCTCGCTCTCTTTAAAATCATCTGCAGCAAAGGAGTAGTCAGCTAACCTATCTTTAAGTGTGGATGCAGCTTTTTTGATGCAGGGCAGCAACCAATTGAAGTCGTATAATTCCAAATGACTTTCATCATAGACTTGGTCAATCCCGTTTTTGTCGTATTCTTTCACTTTAAATAGACTTTGGGCATATTCGACAGCTGCTGGGTTGATACGGAGGTAGTCTTCCTCCAGTACGGCCTGCTCTTCTTTTTCTAATTCATCTTCTTCTTCTTCGTTCAAATCACCAAAAAGTACTCTTACAGCGTTGTAGGCAGGGTCGGGGTCGTGCTTTAGGTGTTCCTTGAAAGTTTGGATGTTGATTTGATAATCATCCCATTCGGGGTATTGATAGTCAAAGACTAAAGCCGGAATGTCGGGCTTGTACGGATCTATAAGCACTTCTTTCGCAATTTCCATATAGGCATCACGCTTTTTCATAGCTTGATCCCATAGCGTATCCCATGTATCAAATAGTTGGTCTGAATGCGAGACAAGGAAATTGATACATTCTATCAAAGCCATGAAGAAAGCCTGTTGACTTTCCTCGCCTTGATTAGCATTGTAGCGGTTACTTGCGATGGTGGTTTTGCCATGGCCAGCCTCTAACCTCAGGTAGCGTTTCGACTTGATGAGGAATGTGCCGTCTACGGGTCTGACGAAGGTTTCTACGACTTGGCGGATAAGTGATAGGTCAACCACAGATGCAAGGAATTGGTCGGTTAACTGTCCTGCAACAGTTCCAACGACACCGAGAATTTTTGAACCTACTGTCGATGGCGTAGGATCGCTAATATTTTTACCGGAAAGTAAAGTGAGTTTGTTGCCAGCCTCGATTTTGATGTTTTGGCCTTTAATGGTAACATCACCGTTGGGTGCACTGATAGTGATGCCTGAGAAGGCATTGATGCTGACAGTTCCGAAGGGCGACTTAATGTCGATAGCGCGCTTGTGGCTCTTCATCTCAATCTCGTAGATGCCATAGCGGTCGCCAATGTGAATACCACCCGCCAAATCTTTGGCAGTTGGTACCAAAGAACCAGCTCCAGCAAGGGAACCATATAGTCCGATACCAGGAGAAATCAGATTGCCAAAAAAGTTGCCGCCACCGGATGGATCGGTAAAGGTGATGTGGTGACCGTTGGGCGACATCATCGACATGGAGATGTCTTTCCACTGCATTTCCGGAGCAGCCTTGCGGTAAAGTCCCTCGTCTGGTGTTACATTATTCTTGGAATAGAGACTACCCACCACATACGGACGCTCCACATTGTCGTTTTCAAAGTTTACCAGCACCTCGTCACCGATGCGTGGACGGAAGAATGTACCACCGCCAGGAGTCGCAAAGGGTGAGGAAACACGTACCCAGGGGCTGGACATATCTTCGACTTTCTCCTTGATGATATCTGCTATCTGGTCGCGTTTTTCTGTTAAGTCTTTTTCACTGGCTTCTGCGCGCATCAGATTGGCCCGTGCTTCTTGAAGTTTCTGATTCAGTTCATCGCAAGCTTTCTGACATGTCTTGATGATACTATTGTCAGAGTCGGACTTACCCTGATCTTTTTCTTGGGCAGCTTTCTCCATGTCGGATATGCAGTTTGAAGCATTGTTCAATTGTCCCTGTTTAGTTTTTTTGTCTGTTTCGAGTTTTTCTATTTCAGTTTTAAGTTCTTGTTTCTTTGCCTCGTCCGTTGTGTTGCTCAACTGGATTCGTTTCTCCTGAAGTTCAGTTTCTATCTTATTGAGTTCACTGTTGATAGCATCACGCTCAGCAGTCTTTTTTGCCATCATCGTCTTACGCTCTTCAGGTGTAGCATTGGTATAAGCTTTCAGTTCTTCCAGTTTAATGGAAGCCTCCGCTTTACGGATTTCCAGTTCTTTAATTTTCTTTAGCAGTTCCTTTTTATCCTCTTTCGATTCCTCGATTTTTTGTTTAATCTCCGCCAGTTGAGCCTTTTCGGCACCACCCATTGCCTGCCATGGGAAAGCAAGGCGAACGCGCCCTTGAAACTTCGGATCTTCATTGGCTGTGACGAATGCTGTCTGTGGACCAGACTTCCTAATCACTGGTACAGGTTGTATGGGTGGGTAGAAAGCGTCAGGCTCAGTACCTTTATCTTTGCATGCAGGGATGGCGTAGATTTTCAGTGAACGCTTGCCTGCGTACCTTTCGGAGATCTCCGTGTTGTATTTGTCATAAGTAGCATTCCATGCCACTTCTGAAATTTGTTGTATCTGGATAATCACATAGGGGCCTGTCAGTCCTTCAATAGTAATCTGCTGTCCCAGTTTCACATGTTTGAAAGTGGTACCCATATTGATGCAGACAATCTGGCGTCCCTGCGATTCCTCGTATTGATGAACGTCATTATAGTATTTGAGCGTAGTCCAACTCTTTTCATTGATCGCAGCAAACTCCACCACTTTATCACCATTATATTGCTCCTTTTTAGTCTTCCAAGGTTCTCCATAGGTTTTCCATTTAGCAGGATTAACGCTATTGACTTGGAGCAAGGCTTTTGCGGCTGTAACACCTTCACCTACAATTAATGCTTTCGCTAAACTTGCAGGTATTCCCTCTTTATAACTCTTTTCATTCGCCAACATGGTTTTGAAAAATGGAACGGCATGCGACATCGCTATATCGTTGGCATTACCATCATAGTACAATTCACGTGCTAAATCGGTGAACTTATCCTTGAAGAGCGGGAAGAAATAATCGTCGGACGCTATTTCTGAATTACCGGAAAGATTGGCAGGGAAAGCGTCTACCGGATAATGGGTATCCTGTCGGTCGATGACAGATTGGTTGAGTTTGAGCTCCCCCGAACTCTTGACGCTGTCACGACTGTAATCAGAAACAGTAATCAAGTCGGCAGATATGTTCTGTGCCGTCACAGACTCGTAATCCTTTATTTCTACTTTTTCCTTACTTTTTACCAGGCCTAATGTCAGTTTGCCGTCTTCGAAATAGAGGAACTCACCACAGCGGTTGGCTGTACGAACGAGGAAGTCGTAGAAAGTCTCGTTATACTGTACCAGATAAGGGTGGATGAATTCGGGTGTATCATTTCCGTCCTTGTAAACAAGATGGCGCATGTTGCCCACATCGGTAATTACCAATGGCTCTTTTTCAGAAAACCTTCCAAAGATGATACTTTCAGCCTTTAGGATACCCTCACCCAACTTGCGAGCAACATAGGCTTTGCTGTACTTGTTGAGCGTCATCAGCTTATCCATACTGAAAATATTCAGTTTGACATACATCTTTGCGCCGTTGGTATCGCGCTTGATCTGTGGGTTTAATTCGTAGACATAGCAATTCCTGGCGACCTCCCATTTATTTTTGTAATTCAGTGTACGGGTGGTGTCGATGATGCGTTCCACTTGCAGAATATCAAGTTTAACCTGTCGTTGCAGGAACAACGCAGAGACGGCATCAAAATCAGGAGTGGTACTTTCTTTACTGTCTGTACTTGTAGCCTGTGTGATATCCAACTCCGCTTCAATTTGGGTAGGTTGATAAATCTTACGATTAATCTGAATACCTTTGAAAGTGACATAATAGGTTTTGCTGTCATACTTGAACTCCTTACGGACACCTTGTTCGATGAGCAAATTATCCAGTTTCTTTTTGGCGCCGGTGTTCGTGATGTTGTCACCAAAGGTCAGCCTATAGATGTATAAATCTTTGTTAGTATTGTCAGCCATATCGTTTGTGGATTTTATTGAATGAATGTACATTTAAGATCATGGTCATTGCCCAAATAGGTGACGGAGCGTACCAGAAGTTTTATGGTTAGCAGGGGCTGGGAAGCTTCCCCTTTATCGGCGATTTTTACTGATGACACTTCGTCGATATTGACGATAAAGCCATCAACCACCATACCATCATCATAGCTCGCCAGACGCTGGTTTTCGTTAAAAGTGGCATTGAAGATAAACGAGAAACGGAAATGATCATTGGAGGCCAATGAACGGAAATAGCTATTGGCCTGTCCCATAGAGTTGACACGTACGGTGAAGGTCAGCAGTGTGGGTTCTGATTTGCCATAGAGGTTGCCTGTCTCGTTGCGACGGTACTCGCCGCAGTAGTCAAAATGCTGCACCGTCTGACATTTCTCCTTCATCACGTTGAGCGGATTCTCTAAGAAGTCTTCCTGCAGCACTACTGCTTTCAGTTCGTTGGAATATAATGTTGCCATAGCTCTTTCTTATTTACAAATAAAGGTGATACCATCGATTTCAATTTTCTCTGCAGTAATAGCTAATTTCACTAAGCGGCGTCGCTGATTGTCAATGTCATAGATCTCGGAGAGAGAGAAACAACGGCCTACTTCGAAATAGATTTCCTGCTTGTCTTCGTTGTTGTTAGTGGAATCATAGCCTTGGCTGATGACGATTCTGCCGTCCTGAGTACCTTGTGTCGTAAACCATTCGAACAGGGTGAGGTCGTCTTTACCTGGTGCTATCGCTACCACCTCTAACCGCTCGCAGCGGGCTGTCTCTTCTGGGGCAAAGTCATTATAGTCCCTGTTGAAAACCAGGTGATAGTCGGCTATCAGATAACGCTTGGGGTAGCGCTTGATGCTGTTGTCGCCAAATTCTAAGGTTGCTGTTAGTGCCATATTTTGTTGTCGTTTAATCTTCTATTTTGAACAGTTGCATAAAACCGCTGATGGTGAACACCTCCTTGATGTCGTCATTCGGATGGGCAATCGTTATTTGATGCCCTGTTTTGCGGGTGTACTTATAGAGTGAAAGCAGGAGCCTCAGACCACTGGATGCTATATAGGTAAGGTCTTTACAATCCACGTAGAAATCGCAATTGTCATAATAGAACACAGGAGCCAGGTCCATTTCTGCCTGTCTGCTTTCGGCTGTGTTCAGTTCACCGGCGAGTGTAATCGTGACTAAATCCTCCTGTTTTGTAATTGATAGTGTCATATTTTCTTTCTTTTGTTATTATTTGATTTTTTTTCTAAGTGTGAGTATATTTTTCCCATCAACACGGTTATAGTTGATGGAGTCCATAAACTTTCGTACAAGATGTATTCCTAAGCCACCTATTGCCCGTTGCTCACCAGGTACACTGGTATTCACTTCGGGTTGTTCCGTGGGATCGAAGAACTTGCCGCTGTCAACAATGGTAACCTTCAGTCGCTCGTCGTTGGCTGCAGCCTCTATGTATATGTTTCCTGTTTTCCCCCGAGGATAAGCATAGTCTATCACGTTGACCACAATTTCCTCTACGGCAAGGAGTATTTTCTTTGATATACTGTAATGAAGGCGCAGGGTAGAGCAGACATCGCTTATAAATCGGTTCAGCTGTGGGATATTCTCAATATCATTGGTCAGTGTCAGACTGCGATTAAGCGTGAATACTCGTTGCGGCTTAGTATAGTGTATGGCAAGCATCGTAATATCGTCGTTTTGAATCTCGCCATTGGTAAACTGATGGACAGCATCGAACATCGACTTGATGGTGTCTGTGGGCTTGGTGTTCTGCTCCAAAACTTGTTGAATGCGCTGTTTCCCAAATAACTCGTGCCGGGGATTCATGGCCTCTGACAATCCGTCGGTATAGAGGAATATCATCGCCTGAGCGTCTAACATGATTTCCTGTTGTTCAAACTGCCAGTCTGCAATGGCACCGGCAGGCAGGTTGGGCACCACGTCCAGCATTTGGATGGTTTCTCCGCAAATGTAGGGGGCGTTGTGGCCTGCATTACAGAATTGCAGGCGGCCTGTAGGTAAATCAAGTACTCCTACAAAGAGGGTGACAAATAAATCAGAGGCATCTGTATTATCTTCTGCCAGCGTGGAATTCATCGCGGAGACAATGAGATAAGGGCGTGATTCATGTGCTGAGACATTGCGGAACACTGTATGTGTAATAGCCATCACCAAAGAAGCCGGAACCCCCTTTCCTGATACATCACCTATACAGAAGAACAGTTTCTCGTCGCGTATGTAGAAATCGTATAAATCGCCTCCGACTTCCTTGGCAGGTACTACCGAGGCACTGATATCCACATCATCACGGTTGGGATATGCAGGAAAAGCCTTTGGCAACAGCGACATCTGTATGTTTCTGGCTATCTTTAATTCACTCTGGATGGAAGCTTTCTGCTCTTGTGTCGTTTTCAAGCGCTTCATGCTGACGATGGTGCGCCAGATGAGGAAACACAGCAGGAACAGACTGATAAGAAGCAGGACGGAAAAGGTAGCCGTTGTCAGCCAGATCTTGATCACGATATCTTTTTCGCTGAATATGTGGGCTATCGACCATCCTGTATTGTTATTGACGGGTTCGTAGAACGTGTATTGCTCCTTACCTTCCAAATCCGTAAAGCTCATAAAACCACTTTCTTTCTTCAGCATATTCTGAGCTACCTGATAGAAAGTGGATTCACCATCGTGACGTGAAATATCATTAGCGATAGTCTTCATGACCAGACTGTCGATAGGGGCGACGATAATCTTACCGGTGCGCGAAAGGATGATATGGTGACTGGAAGGATAGATGGGGTTGGCATTGACCAGTTCAGACAACCACTCAATCGAGATATCGGCATCAAGGAGACATACCTTACGGCCATGGGCATCGTGAACAGGAATGGAGTAGGTGCATAGCATCGTGCCTGCGCCGAAATCGTCGTAATAGGGTTCGCTCCAATGTCCTTGACCTGCTGCCATGCCATCCAGATACCATGAACTTTTCAGGTAGTCGTGTTCCGCACTTCCCAACTGCATTTTTTCTAAATGGCCGTCAGGATAACGTTTGACGTAGAGTTCGCACCATCGTCCATATTGTGGAAAATAGTTGGGCTCAAACGAGGCTGTGGCTCCTACAAACCATTTGTTCTGGTTCACCAAGCCTTCCAGAATACTATAGATAGAGTCGGGTTCATGCAGTCGGTGCTCTACTGCCCATACTGAATTGTTGATAGCCGTCTCTACACCCGTTATCATTTCCTGTATTTGCAGATTCTTTACTTGCAGTTCTGTCTCTATGTGACGTCTGGTTCCACGGCGGATACTCTGTGTAGCATACCAATAAGGGACGATGGAACAGATGCCAATGAGTATTCCTGCTATGACTGTAGTAGCAAGGAGTACTTTGAACCGTAGATCCTCTTGATATTTGATATGCTTCAAGTTCATTTATTTATCTTTTTCAACGTAGGTGAAAGTCGTCTTGCCAATGGTGAATGAACGTCCGTGATAGAGACGTATCATCTTGCCAGTACCTAAAGTCTTATTGTCCACGATGACGCCGTCCTCTAAGGTATGAAGCCAAGGTGTACCGTACTTCATGTAGATTTCTGCCTGCATGGGCGCAATCTTGCTCTGGATATCCCATGAAAGATGGAGGTTACAGTCAACGGAATGACCAATAGTGACGTGCTCCGCAGGATTAGTCCTGAACCATTTATAGAGTGCGATGTCTATTTGTTTGACGCTGCCACTCGCTGTGAGGAAGTAGCGTTCAGAACGTGGTGCCTCTCTTGCAATACCGATAGCTATGATCACGGCAAACAGGATGAAGTTAGTCAGCAATGTTATTCGGTAATCTACCGTTGCACCTTCATACAGCCATGCCCATAGATAGGTGGATATAAATCCGATGAGGATGGCAGCTATCAACATGGTGTGGCGCACCCTTATACTGGTTTTCCAAACGACACACAACACAATCCAGTAGGCTGTCAATATCCAAGGTACCCAGTCTATCAGGAGCCAGTTGTCTTGAAGTCCTAATTTGATATCCAGCATATTGCCAAACAGGAAGAACAGCAGACCGCCTATACCGCCTAAGACTGCCCGAAGAGCGATACGGATAGCTCGTGTTACGCTGTCACGGCGAGGTACCGACATGTAGCTGAGCATCAGGGTCAGGAAGAAACCGATGGAAAGCCCGAAGGCTGCCAAAGGATCGCGTGGTATATGGAAGAATGTCAGGATGTGATAGGATATCCAGGATGCCAACCCCGCAAGGATTGCCACGAGCATCCAACGCATATAGAAAGGTGCATTATCCGGGTCAAACAGCTGATGCCTGTTGTAGTAATGCCGGCCTTCCTGACAGTGGCGTCCATACTCAGGACATTGTCCCTGGTTCTCTTCCCAGCACGACAGGTGCATAGCGTGCTTACACTTTTTCACCACTTTGTCATCCGCTTCAAAGGGTGCTTTACAGAGATAGCACGATTCACCAATCATACCTCCGTCTTTACCCATCAGCGGCCCCTTATAGGTAATGACGTGTTTCTTCAGGAACCACCGATACTGGAGATAGGGTACCAGTAGTTGTAATATCAGATAGACTGCCAGTATCAGGAACAGGGTATAGACGATACCTGTTATCAGGATGGTTCGGAGGGGGCGTCCATTGACAATGATGGGTTCATAAATACTGCCCAACTTGTAGAAAACGGCACCTTTTGCCAGTAGCGAATCTGTTTCTGCGTCATAGCAGGATATCAGCAAGTCGTGTCCGTCTCGTCCTCTATATACTTTATTGTCGGGGTTCTCCAACGTGAAGCGGAAGTCAATGAATTTGACATGGTACTTCTTGCCTAAATTGTCCTTGATGTCCGCCCAGTTGAAGTGTTGCTGATATAATCCTTTGGAATTCAGACAGGCAGAGCGTAGGATGCCGACATCTTCATCGTCGTCAAGTTCTATGACCGACAAGTTCTCAAAGTCTATGACAGGCTCTTGAACGGCCTTTTCCTGCTGGAATTTGGCAAAAAACAGAGGGCAACTCAGAGAGTCGTCTGCCAATTGGTGTTCCAACTCAAAATGTTGGGGATCCATGGGTAAGTCACCCTGATAGGTCTCTCCGTCCGACAGAATGGTCATGGCTATGTGTTTCGCCCCAACAGTCCAGTCGGCACCGCTGACTATCTCGTTGATCTTGGTAACGATGGAACGCAGCAGATATTTTGTCTTAGCCGGTTCTTGCTTGAAATAGGTCTTCAGCTCATAGTCACTCACGGGCATCGACTCTGTGACTTCAGTTCCTGTGATAAATGCCACATACAGATTATGGTCGGCGAAGAGATTCCGCATCTCCACAACCGCCTGGTATTCCTGGACAATGGCTTCTTGCGGTAGCGTCAGGTCAACCAGTACCAGCATCTTGAGACCTATCTTTTTTACTTGTTGAACGGCTACGTTTTCTACCTTTACCAGTTTCGGTGCCAACTTATAATGCCTTTTTTTGAGATGATGAATATGTTCAGTCACTTCAAAGCGCTCCTGTTCGGAATTTGCAAGCGTGAAGTTGGAGATACTGTCTCCAATGCTGGCATCTACGGTAATCGTCTTCCAATCATCAGAGAAGACCGGCTTAGAAAGCGTCATCGACATGGTCGTGTCCGCCTCTTCTTTAGGAGACCATCCTAACCACTCCGGTTTTTCGTCACATCCTGTCAGCAGGAACAGGAAGAAGGGCAACAGGCAGATCGTCGGATAGAATTTGTTGCCTCCATTCATCATATCTTTCATTTTTTTCATATTCTCACGTGCCTGTTTAATGGCTTGTATCTTGCTGGATACCATATTGGCAAACATCAACAAGATGGCAACAGCGGCAAATCCCATCAGATAGTCTTTGATGCGCTCAATCCATGGCTTGTATTCCGCTTTCTGTATCTTGTCCGACTGTGCTTTCAGTGCGATGTATGCCTGATCGACCGCTTCCATGCGCTTCTTCAAACCAGGCATGGCTTGAACGGCTTCCTTGGCTTTGTCATATTGTTGTTGGATAGGTGTGAAGGTCAGTTGCTCTTGGCTTTTCAACTTTTCCAGTTGAGGCCCTAACTGGGCTGCCATAGAGAGTGATGTAGCTTTCTCGCTTAGTTCTTTGTACGTCTTTTCCTGTTTGGGCAGATATTCCTCCGCCTTGCAGAAAGCCTGCAGCAGTTCTACTTTGGCATGGATAGCGGTCAGGGTATCACTGACGCTCTGTTTGATTTGCTGCACCGTATTGGCTTCGTCCATCAGTTCCTCATTGTCGGCTACTTCCATCTGGATGGATTGGTAGTAGGTGTTCCACTTAAAGTCTAACGACTTCAGAGCCTTTTCTGCCGTCTTCACCCGTTCCGCCATCGCATTAGCCACCGACAGATTGATTTTACCCTCCTTTCCTGTCGGAGGAAGTATCAGACTGGTGACATAAATCTGTTTGGCATCATTCAGCATCGTCTGCAGGCGATCCAGAATCTGGAGTTTGCGTTCTACTGAATCCATAGGCTCTTCAAGCTCCTCCTGAGCATACCCTCCCAACGTGCCTGTCAGGATGGCTGACAAGCAGAGGAATTTGAGGATTATCTGTCTTCCTGTCATCGACATAGTCATTTACATACACTATTAAAATAACGCACCGCCTTTTGGAACATATCTACCGCCTGCTTCTGTTCAGGGGTGTACGTCCGGCGTGTTCCTATTTCCTTATTACACTTCTCTATCAGCTGGCGACACTGTTCTGCCAGATCGCGTCGCTCCTGCATATCCGCACTGCTCTTCCAGGCGGCTACCAATTGGTCAATCTGTCGGACGCTTGCCAACAATACCTTGGGCTGTATAGTGGAAGGTCCACCTAAAGTACCGCCTTCGCCCTGACCGGCTAACACGCAGGTCATCTTACTGATGGAGTCCGTGTAGAGATTGTAGCTGTCCCAATACTTCTTTATCTCAGGACAGTCGCTAATGGAGTCATGTCGCTGGTATTGTCCTACCAACAGGTCATGCATCTCATTGAATATCTTCAGACTTTCTTCATTCGCCACCTTGCCTGAACCATATTTCTTATGAAGTTTTGCATAGGCGGTAGCAACGGCTTTCTGTGCATCCATCGCACTCTTCATCTCTTCCTCCTTGCCGAAACATGGATCGCGCTGGATATGGATTTGATATTTGATATTGAAGTCTTTGCCGAATATGATTTCATATTTGTTTTTCGATGCCTGGTCCATCACAAACACATCGCGAAGCGTCAGCATGACATCCGAACGCTTGTTGGGAATGTCAAACTTCTGGGTGATATACTCGTTCACCATCTTATAGTCCTGCTGTACGGGCTGCAGTCCATCACAGCTGAACCATTTATTGAAGATGTGGTGTCTGCGAGGTTTGGGAATAGACTCCTTGAAAACCCTGGAAATCTTGAACTTGTCGTCGGGGTCGGCTTGGACGATATACGGTAATTTTTTGGTACGTATCTTACTGTTCCACCAACAGATGGTGCCCTTATAGCGTACCTGGTCCCAGAATACGAACAGGCTGCGATAGGAAATCAGGCTCACTTCCAAGGTGTTAGCCTCTTCACTGAACACAAATTTAACCATCAAATCCATATCGCGTGTATCCTTTTTCAACGACAGATGGTCGGTATAGGAAGCCAGATTGGACACCGTAATCTCTTTGACCGCCTGCGCCTGTAGCGAGGTGGCAAAGCCGATAGCCAACAGCAGTAAAAGTTTTCTTATCATATTCAATTGTTTTCTTTCTTACATTTTGTTTCAGCTGAAATAAATCCACTCTTGTGGTTCTCCCTGACGGATAACCCAGGCTGCCACCTGTTGGTCTTCAGGATAGGGAGGCTCATTGATGGCGTGATAGCACTCGTAGCGCAAGTATTGTGCCACACGCTCCACACCCCATACGAGGTCGGTATAGGTATCAGCCATATTGATGCACACGCGTCCAGCGAAATCTCCGAAATACCGGATATTCGGATGCCAGGGGTGGGGGATGGGGTTGCCTGCATCATCGTGGGTCAGGAAACGGAGCGCTGGCTGTGCATCCACACAAGGATAACCAGGGGGCAGTTCTATGCACATCTGGTAGTCATCGGCAAACAGGGGAGGGTTGGAAATACCTGGTTCACCCAGTCGTTCCACCTGTTCCACACCGCAGATACTCCTTATCTGATATTCCACCAGATAAGCGATAGGCAGTCCCACGGCATCCCACTTGATGGCATGGAAACGGATGTCGGAACGACCTTCCAACCGGTCTTCCAACTGCTGCCATTCGTACAGCAGACGGCGTTGTCTGCCACTCAGCGTCTTGGTGTCAAAGTCCTTACCCATGAACCTCATAACCTCAAAACCTCAAAACCTCATAACCTCAAAACCTCATAACCTCAAAACCTCATCACCCTGGAAACGGGTCTGGAATGAGGAATATGGTATCTCCATTCTTGACATTATAGTCAGCCAGTATCTGGTCGGTCTTGCCAATACGTGGGCGCATCACCCTGATTTCGTGTATCTCCGGGTCTTCCTTTCCGAAGAAATAGTCAAGAGGTGCACCGGAACCATCGATAGACGGAAAGTCAAAAATCAGTCGTCCGTCCTGTCCGACTGCATGACGCAGATTGGTCATCAGCGTGGAAAGCGGAGCCTTAGGGTCAATCACCCTGAACATCACGGTCGTGTTCTTATACACTATATTCAAAAAATATTCGTCTGTATTTGCCATATTGAATAATTTAATGATTGCCTGATTCTATTTGAATAGATACCCTAACGGGGTATATGTTCGTGCTGCGAACCTCTATCATCTTTTCCAACATCATTTCCGCAGAATGCTGATGCTCTTCCAGACTGCGTCTGACGAAGGAGTTATCTGCCATGATGATTTCCACCAGAATCTCATAGCCGCATTGATGATAGTCAAATTGTTGGCGATGACTCACGGTCAGACTTTTCACCATCTCGCGTACGATACCGTAATGAGCCGTGAGCTGATGGATGCAGAATAACTTGATGTCGGCTGGTGTCACTAACCGATCGTTTGTCGCCATATAGTAGCGCGTCATACGGGCAGTGGCACGCTCGTCACGGATTTCATCAAATCCCGGTATAGGAGTTGCTATCTGGTGTGTCGCATTCGCATCAAAGCCTGAAGGCGGAATGAAGCGGGCGTCTTCGTCCAGTGCATCGTTGACCGCAGCACCCGAAGTGGTGACGTAGGTCAGGTCCATGCTGGCTTGTTCCTGGCGTTGACTGTCTGTGGGGCGTAACATCAGATAGACTCCCGGAATGCTGTTGACATCCTGCGCCTTCGCAGCATCCGCCAGTCGTTGCAAGGTCTGTGCCAAAGCATTCATCACCTTATCTGTAGCCGTCTTATTGATTTGCATGAAAGCGTAATAGTCAGAATAGTACTTACTGAGCATGTGGTTCAGTGCTTGTAACAGTTGACCTTGATTGTAGCGGTCTGCTGACATTCTGCGCACCTCTATCTGCATATTGCCGTATAGCTGGTCTTCCGACGGGCGGAGCATGTGGAGAAATTGTTGTCCAGCCATTTTTGGATCATCTTCCTGCAGGTTGTACCCCACTGCACGGACTATAGGATTAGCAGTCGATAGATTAGCGGTCTGCTGACGGGCATTGACCAGTACCACGGTATTGAGCGACAGATTGTCTTTGTCAAGAACAAACTCGTCACCGATACCAAAGAACTCAAACACCAATTCGAGATGTTCCGTCTCATACGGCAACAGTTTCTTAGGTTGATATGGCTTGACGCAATACATTCTGACGTTCTGACGGGCAAAGAGGTCAAGGCAGAGTGCCGATGCCGTATAAGTCTGCGCCTTGTTATAAATCATGGTGTCTAAGGCGAAGCAAGGCGAAAGTGGCAGTTCAGAATAATCCCATGGATTGGTCAGTGCCACAGGGGTGCCGTCCAATGTCACCCGCAAGTCGCGATAGTGTTGGTCAAGGATGGAGAAGGTAAAGCCCGACAAATCGTCAATAGGCGATTTGAAAGCGATATCCACCTGCCAGCGTCGTCCGTCAAGACGGGTGACAGTTTGTATGGCAGCATTTAATACGCGTGTCTGGAGCAAGGGCATGAATTCAGCCCCGTTATAGCCCAGTGTAAACACATGGTTAGGCGTCAGCTCTATATCCGACACATGATCCTGTAGTCCCGTTTCTACAACAGCAGTTGCAGGGATCGCATGTCCTATCTCAAAGGGAGCCTGCAAGCTGGCAAACTCTTCCAGCAAGGACATCTTCAGCTGCCGGATTTCGGCTTCCGTCTCATTGGCTTGATAGGCAAGTGCCGTGATGAGCAATGAGAAAACAGGATCTTTCTCAATGCCTTCCAAATAGTCGCTCAGGTCGCTGTTGCGCCATATTTCTACGGCTTTATTATACAGCTCTTCCGCTTTCTGTTTGGTCTCAAATACCGTCTGTATGTTCTGTACCATCGTTGCTCCTTTATGCTATTTCCACACTTTCATGGTGGTTGTGTATTCGTATTTCTGCTGTGTCTCGTCAATCACCCCCTTAATGGTTACATAGATCTTACGCTCTTCGCGGATGTAAGTCATGGTAACGGCTACATCCCGCAAACGCTTCTCATAGTTTCTCAGGGTGTCCCTCAGGTCTGCCGCAAAGGTGTTCAGGTTTCTGGACGAACCGGAGATTTTCTTGTCGTACAGTCCTTCGAGTCCATGGGGCTCTTCCTGGTTCTTGGAATCATAGACCACTCCTTCGTACTCGTTCAGGAGCTCGAAGCGCAGGTTGTTGAACACAAACCCGAAGTTCAAGTCTGCCGGTGTACTGAATTGAGGCGTGGTGAGCAGCAACTGTATCGACTGATCCAGCGCTCTCTTCATGTTGTCTTCCTGTTTCAGACCTTTGGGGGTGATATTTAATGGGAGTGATATCATATCAGCACGTCGTTCACATTATTATATATTAGGAATGAAATGTTCCTCATTTTCTTCGTGAAGTACATTATAGACACCCAGATAGACATCGGAGAACAGCTTGTCGTAGAGTGACTTCGACAGGTTCTGTTCTGCCTTGTCCACATCTTCCGTCAGTCGGTTGCTCAGTGCTGTCGAGCGTGTGTCAATGTCTTCCGTCAACTCGTCCGACAGGTTCTGCTTCAGCGTCTCACGGACGTAGGTCGTCATGTTGTCCGACAACTCCTGCATCTCCTGATGCAGTTCCTCCTTGGTCTGCTGAATCAGTTGTTCCAGCAGTTCGGGATGCAGCCGTTCGTAGAGCTCTTTCTTGGCCTGAGCCAATAGGGCGTCATAATCGATGGTATTGTCTTCGAGTACCACCTTGTCGAGAATAGTGGCAGCACCGGTGAGGTAGTTCTCCACCCAGTCGAGCCAAAGCTGCACATCGCCTTTCCAAGGCTGAGGTATCTCTACCTGACTGTTCTCGTTGGGCGTTACGATGAAGTAGTCAACAGCCTGCACAATCTCCTGCGTCAAGTGTATCAATTGCTTTACCAGATTCTGGCGGTTGTAGTCTTTCAGCATGAAGAGGTAGCGATACATGAGTCGCTTGCCGTCGCCCTCTACCAGATTCTGGTGTTGTGCCAATGTCTCCACGGCATTGATCAGGCGTTCTATATGAGTGTCAAACCTTGAATCGCCCGAAATCACCAGACACGGTGGGATAAAATCATTGTCGATAGAGAAGATGCCTTCTTGTACCTGGAATCTTACCAGTGGCATGACATCTCCTTCCTCAACTTCTTCCAGTGTCTGAATGTTGTAAACGTAGTTGGGACGCACGTAGCCCACACCTTCTTTCTCAAATTCAGTCACTGTGTCCGCCAAACCAAGCGTCAGGTAATAGCGTTGTCCGAATAACATGGGAATGGGGACTGCTACCCGTTCGTCGGCATTCACAATCCGTCCGGAGGGAAGGATAGCCAGACACTGCAGGCGTTCTATTTCGAAAGTGCTTCCTGCAAAGATTCCTTTGCAGTTCATCACGGCACCAGGTAATAGTCCCATCTGACTGTTTCCCAAGGCTGCACGTAATGCTAACTGCTGGCGCAGGTCTAACTGTTGCTCCAGTCCAATGAAGGTCTGAGCGGTAATTTCCATACCTGGTGTCCAGTTGATTCTCGAATTCAAATCCATAGTCACACTTGCTCTTTATTGATTCAGTTCTGTATTATAGTCCAGTGTCAGCCGTTCGCCTATGTGTTGAGCGATACCATGTTCCTTGATGACGATATCACAATGGATATCGAAGGGGATGAACCACTCTTTCAGAAAGGCTATCAGGGGCTTGAGCGTCTCATACTTTTCCTGATACGCTTCGGTTGACAGGCTGGGAATTAAAATTTCATATTTCACATACGGCAACCACATGTCTGTAGTGTCCGTCTCGCTATACCGACCGGTGCGCATGGTCACCCTGTAACCCGTCAGTGTGGCAAGCAGATTGGTCAGGAATTTCATATCGCCTTTGTAGCGGCAGATGAACGGCAGCATGCAAGCCGTTTCTTTCACCAGTTCACTTTTCTCTTTGGACATGTCGAAGTCGAAGTACGCTTTCAATACATAATTCAACTTCTCCGACAGCAGGTCAGAAGCCTGCCGTTCCAGTACCAGCCGTTTGCGGAACGCATAGGTGTCGAAAGGCATGAAGGCAGCACGCAGTACACGTTGCCGATGCTCTATCTCCTTCACCTTCTCGGTCTTATCCTCGCGTCCAATCAGGTCGTTTTCATTATTGAGCAGCCCCTGCGGCAAGAGTCGGACAAAACCGTCGCGCGACAGTTTGACCTCGCCCGTCTGCTCGTCAATATTCATCGGGTCGTTATTGTAGTTGCGGTAGAAGGCACCTTCATATTGTGCCACCCATCGCTCGTCCATCTCCGGATAGAGATAGTTCAGCAGTACCTCTGCTTTGATTTCCGACAGATTCCTATTGATATTCATGCTGCACTCAATTCAAAATAATAGGTTTTAATACCTGTTGTTACAGGTAATACTTCTCGTTGGGGAATACCCAGTGCCCCCAGCGTCAGTTGCTGATAGGGGAATGTCTGGTTGATTTCCCGAAACTCATGCTGGTAGAACTCGCTGAAGGGGATTCCCGCCAGCTGTGCATCCTGTGCCACGACATCGGCAACGGCTCTGCCTGCTTGCATGACGGTAGTCTTACTATCGTTAGAACGCCTCACCACATAATCTACAAAACAGTCATCGACGAGTTGGATGCTCACCTCGTCCGATTGGGCGTGACTCTTCATCCATGCTAATGTGTCGGCTGTCGTCCACGCTGTGGTCACGGGTACTTGCTCAACGGGTGTCCATTGTTCATGCACAGGACAGTCGTCGTCATACCCTTTGAATGCCACCAGTCGGGTGGTGAGGTGCTGACCTTCATAGCAGAACATACTGCCTGTCAACGAGGTCAGACGTCCTTCAGCCAGTGCTTCGGGATGCAGTAATTTGAAAGCCTCCTGTACCTGAACAGCGCCGATGACCGATGCCGTGATACTGGTGGTAGGAGCCTTGCCAGCCTCTATGTTACGGCGAATGGTGCCGGCACAGGGCATTCTGTAAGCCAAGTCGCGCAGACCTTCCGGTCCTAAATTGCAGGCATAGCAGTTTTCGCCAGGACGGAACACCCGTACGGTGCCCTCCAGTCCGTCGATACCGCCATCCACCCAGGGAATGCCGGCTCGCATACAAAGCCGATTGATGCAATAGCGTGCCCAGCGGTTATCTACACAACCGATGACCACATCCATCTCACGGAAGATACCCAATCCCACATTGTAAGCCACATCACCGAAAATCGGAGTGACGCGCACGGCGCTATTGAGTGTGTGCAGTCGTTCCGCGACTGCATACACCTTCCTCCGCCCCTGCAGGGCATCATCTGGGGTAAACAGGATAGAGTGGGCGAGATTATCTGCCTCTACCACATCGAAGTCCACAACAACGATGTGGCTGACTCCAGACAATACAAGATGCTTCAGTACCTCGTTACCCAAGGCACCGCAACCCACTACCATGATGCGGGCTGACTTGATCTTGTCTTGTATGAACTCACTGATGGTCATATCTTCTCTTTTTCTTCATAATTAATTCCACATCCACCATGTCGTTGCCTAAGACGAGCACCTTTCGCTCCACCTTCTTATACTCCGGCATTTCCAGTCTGACCGTGAAGGTCTTTCCTGCTGGCAGGTTTTCTATGATGCAAGGCGTTGTGCCCTTCAAACTGTCGTTTACATAGACCTGTGCTCCTGTCACGTTACTGTGCACATTCAGCAGTCCCTTGTCTATCTGCGGCGAACCAATCTTCATTTCCTGTGGGAAGTCATTCTCCACCCAGAGGTATCTGACGAGCGACTCTTCACCATTTTTCTTCGTATTGACAATGTAGAAGCCCTCAGGCAATTTACCTTCCCAGCGTCCGTGTCCCACCGTCTCCGTATTGATAACGATTTCTGTTTCGTCGTCAGGAGCGATAATCGTCACGGGTGCCTTCACAGCAGTCGTTGTTGTATTTACCGCATCAGCTTTCTGAGCCTTTGTCGTATCAGTGGGCACTTTGGGTGAAATCACCCTTGCTTGCTCTTTCCACGGACGGGGTATCAGGTCGGCATGGGTCAGTACCACCGTCTTTTTCTCTGCGGCTCCGATGGCTATGGGGGCGTCGTAACAGCAATAGGTCCCGATGAATATCGTCAGTCGGTGCGTGCCCTCTGCCAAGTGTCCGCTCATAGCCTCCTGATAGCCTATCTCCTGGTTGTCAACCAGAATGCGACAGGCGGCAATGGGCGCCTTCACCCTGAGATAGGAGTATTTCGGTTGCAGGTTGACGGGCAGTATCAGTTTCTGTTCCGCATGGACTTCCAGCGTGTCCTCTACCTCCTGATAGAAAGGCGATATCACCTTGTAAGGGTGTTTCTTATCTACCGCCACGTAGAACTGTGCCTCTCCGTTCATCGTGCGTGCCATCACACTATCGACGTAAATGACAGCCGCTTCAGGACTGACCTTGAATACCACCCACTGCTTCTCCTTCTTATACTCCTTGCTGGGATCGTAGGTTTGCAGATAGGCTTGGTAAATCCTTTTCTTGCGCAGACTGCCTGACGGTACTCGCCATGTGATCTGTCCGTAGTCAGGATGGGTCACGGTGAGATAGTATGTCTTATGAGGCACTTTCAGCGTCAGCATGCCTTCGCCTTCCTCCGCCTTTACCTCTGTCGTGCCATTGGCCTTGAAGGTGAATCCCTTTTCGTCGGTAGTCAGGATGAAGGTTGCCATTTCGCGGTCTCTGGGCACCTTGATGTCCTTGATAAGCGACTTTTTCTGTTTGCCGAATCCTACGATGCTCATGTTCTGTGCCGCCAATGGTAGCATAGTCACCAACATCCATATAATCAGCGTCGCCTTTCTGAACATCTTCCAGCTATTTTCCTTGGGTCATCATACTTCCACTGGGGTTATTGACGGAAATCATGCCACCCCACTGGCACATACATTTCGCATTGTTGATCAAGGCAGGCGTGTCCATCACCTTTACCTGTCCCGGGGGAGCCCAGGGAGCAGTAACGACGGGAGCACAGGGCATGGGAGTGAGTACCCCTTGTGCAGCTGCTGTGGCTGAGGCTACAGTAGGGTTGGACATCGACTGACACATGCCGAACGACATGATATTGGTCATCGGTATCATATCCATGATATTGGCCATCAGCATGTTACCGCATTTGGGACGTAATGGTACTGTCACCATCAGTGACGATGGCGCCGTCCCGAAGCTGCATTGCAGCATAGCCCCCATGCAAACGAAATTTCCCATAATTTATGATAAACCTTATAGTCATGCCAAAGACTCAATTCCCCGAAGGGAACTGAGTCTCTTAGCGAAAAGAATCTTTATTTCCAAGGATTTTCGAAAGCTACGGGGCCGTTCTCCAGCTTCTGGCAAACAACCTCGATTTCCTCGAAGTGTTCCTGACCGTCTTCCCACTTCTCGATGTAGTGGACGCAGTAGCAACCTGTGCCTTTCAGCTCCTTCATGGTTGAACCGTCAACGGTGTTGAAGTAGGTCACTGTGAAGTCGCGTGGGTCGTTGGGAGCCAACATCCACTGCAGCAACTGGTTGTTGCCGTCGTTCATTGCCTTCACACGGATGGTCACCTTTCCACCACGGGGAATACCTGAAATCTGGCCCTCACGATCGGTGGTCTGGTCAAACTTATAGTCAATCATGATGACTTCACGCTTCTCGAAATCTTTAACGGCCAATTGTACCGGTGTTACATTCTCTGCCATAATATTTCTTATTTTTTTAATTTTTACTTCTTAATTTTTAACTCTGAAATCAGCAATAGAGTTTATGCCCAGTCGTTCTCGTATGCCACATTACCGAACTCAATCTTCTTGCAAGTGATAACGATTTCCTCGTAGTGCTCCATCTTGTCTTCCCACTTCTCATCGAAGCTGACGCAGTAACCATTGGTGAACTTGATGGTCTTCATCTCCTTACCTGTCTTGGTCTCGTTGAAGGTAATTGTGCCGTTCTTAGGCAGGTTACGCTCAATCATCCAAGCCAACAGGTCGGGGGTTCCGTCATTGAGAGCTTTTACGCGAACAGTTATCTTGCCGCCACGTGGGATACCTGCCATCTGTCCTTCTACGTCAGTTGACTGATCGAACTCGTAAGTTACCATCAGGACTTCTCTCTCCTTGTAACCGTCAATCTCAATTTTAACTGGAGTTTTTGCCATAATTGTAATTGTTTGTTTTTGTTGTTAATAAAAAAAGTATTGTATTTCACTTATTCCATAGCAGCCTCTTTGTCCTTCTTGTCGGCAGCCACTTTGATGATGAAGTTCTTAGCGGCATAGAAAGGAGTCAGGGTGATGTCGCAGGTGACACGCTTGGTAACAGGATCCATGCGGGGCTCACCGATCTCGTAGTTCTGGAACAGGTTGCCATAACCCTTATATTGGTTAAGGAACTCCTGAATCTTTGACTTCAGGTTCTTCGGGCTGTTGTATGGATCCCAGTTCTCGAGAGCTACCTCGTGAACAAAGTTCATCAGCACCTTCTTCACCCAGTCGAACACACGAACGATAGGATATTCCTTCATGGCATCGAGGTCGCCATTGTAGAGGGTGGTATTATTGAATGCCATCACACGGCCTTCGCTATATACCATAGGAATCACCTGATTGTCCATCAGGGCTGCAATCTCCGACTTCAGCAAGTCGCTCTTCACGCCCTTCACACCGTCGAGTGTACCATACTTCTTACCACCGGCACCCTGCGCCATGTTAGCGGTCTCGTCGTAGAGCTTACCGCAGAGGGCTGCAGAAGGAGCGATGTAGAAAGCCTTGGCATCTTCTTCGTCTGCAGACATTTTCTCGGCTTCACGACCGACAATCCAGTTAGCGCACATCACTACGTTCATCAGTTCCTGGTCGCTGTCGTGATAACCCTCGGTGTTGGCTTGCAGATCGTCGAACGAATACTCGTCGGCATGGTCGGTCAACAGCATTACTTTATACTTGAATGCCATCTTAGCCCAGCGCAGCAAGTCAACCTTGTCGGTCAGCACGGCACCAGGAATACATACCAAGCTGTAGGCGTCCTTCAGACTCAGACGATCGAAACCGTCGCGCAACAGGTTCTCTACCTCCTCGTAGAAACCAGAGTCGGCATCAGCGATGTCCTCTTTCACAACGTTGATGATGCGGAGGTTCTTCACCTTGTCAGTACCGCAAGTCTTGAAGAATGAGTCGAGCTCACGATAAGAACGCTCCAGATTCTGGGTAGCATAGAGTGCATCAGTGATACCCTGCTTCAGCACGGTGGTATATTTCTCTTCGTCCTGCTTGCAGGCATCGGCGAAACCTGTGGCACTGTCGATGCTTGTGTCGTCGAGCAACTCCAACCAGCGGGAAATTTCCTTCTTCAGTCCTTCGCGCTTGTCCTTGAAACGCTTGTCGGTCAGGAATACCTGCTTGGCTGCCTTGCGGGCAGGATTCATATTGTCGGCGTCGGGCATGAAGCCGCGAATAGCATTAAATCCACCAAATGATGACAACAATTTGCTGACATCTTTACCTTTTTCTTGTAATTCAGCACCAGCCTGTTCAGCACTCTGTGCTTTCTTCAATTCTGTATCTGCCATAATACTTTATTACTTCTTGCTTTGTACTTCAAATTTATCCATTCAGTTCATCTAACATAGACTGCAGCATCTGCTTCAGTTCCTCGCGGCTGCCGGCTTCCTTCAGGATGTCGCGCAGTTTGCGGTTCTGCTCAATGCTCTTACGAATCTTGACGTTGGTGTCAATCTTCTCCTTGGTCTCAGAAAGGAAAGGACTGTTCTGCACCAGACGGCCCTTGCCGCCCTGTGCCTCGAAGTCGCGCAGTTCGCCGAACTTCAGGGTCTCTTCCACAGCACCGCCCTCAGCATCAGTAAAGGTGACGTTCACTTTCGGCTTGAAGTGCTCGAAAGCGTCGTTGATGTTCTGGATGTCTTCTACGAACTCCGGATTTCCGGCTTCGGCATCGCTCGTGTACTGATCAATCATCAGGGTTTTGTTCTGATCAATCAAACTGACTTTCGCATTGCTCTCCTCATCTGGAGCCATCGAAATGAAATTCTCTTTCATTGCCATAATTCTGTTGTTTTTTATTGTTAATACTTTAATTACTTCTTACTTTTGGTTTTTGAACTCTTCACTTCGAATTTGGGGTTTCCGTTCTCGTCAAGCTGTACCTCGATGGTATCGCCGGACTTCACCTTGCCGGCAATCAGCATCTTCGAGATGGGATTGCGCAGTTCCTTGCGGATGATGCCCAATACGGGACGGGCACCATACTGCTGGTTGTAGCCGCGGAGGGCAATCACCTTGTGAGCCTCCGGAGTCAGCGTCAACTTGATGTTCTGCTCGTCGAGCAACTTCTCCAGTCCCTTCAGATGGATGTCGAAGATAGCGGTGACGGTCTTGTCGGTAATTGGTGCGAAGGGCACGATTTCGGTCAGACGGGCCAGGAACTCAGGACGGAAGTAGCCTTGCATGATGTCCATCAGTTCGTTATTCTCAGGCACCTGACCGCTGTTGAACTTCTCAACGATGGACTGGGCACCGATGTTCGATGTGAACAGAATGAGGGCATTAGAGAAATCACCCACACGGCCCAGACGGTCGTGCAACTTACCCTCGTCGAGTATCTGCAGGAAGAGGTCGAACACCGATTTATGGGCTTTCTCAATCTCGTCGAACAACACAACGGAGTAGGGGGTCTGACGGATCTTGTTCACCAGCAGTCCGCCTTCCTCGTAACCTACGTAGCCCGGAGGTGCACCATAGAGCAGGGCTACGGAGTGTTCCTCCTTGAATTCCGACATATCGAAACGTATCAAAGCACTCTCGTCGCCAAACAGGAAAGCTGCCAACGCCTTGGAAAGCTCGGTTTTACCAGTACCGGTAGGACCAAGGAAGAAGAACGAACCCATAGGCTGTCCCTTCTTGTTCAAACCCGAACGGGCTTCGAAGACGGCATCAAGCACCTTTTTGACGGCATGGTCCTGACCGACCACGCGCTGCTTCAGGGTCTCTTCGCCACCTAACAGACGATCGCGCTCTGAGGTCTGCACCTTACCGAGGGGAATACCTGTCTGCTTGGCAACAACCGAAGTCAGGTCTTCTGTGGTGAGTTCTGTATGTTTTTTGTCTTCCTCGCCCAAATCGTTCTCCACCTTGACGTGCGACATCGTGCGGTCGAGCAGGTCGATGGCGGATGCAGGCAGTGACTTTTCTGTCATATAACGCTTGGCGAGACGGATGGATTCTTCCAGTACGCCTTCAGCAATGGTCAGTCCATGATAGGTTTCGTAGGCGGGCATGATACCTTGTAAGATAGCCATGGTCTGGTCGGTGGTAGGCTCCTCCACGGTAATCTTCTCCAAGTTCGATACTAACTCCTTGTCGGTCTCGATGTGCTTGGTGAATCCGTCAATGCTCGAGGTAGCCAACAACTGCAGGCGGCCCTTCGAGAGATCGTTCTTCAGCAGGGCAGAGGTGCCGAACAGCGAACCCTGCTTGTCAAAAAGCTTGTCAACACTCTCGATAATCAGCACGGCATTGGGCAGTGCCTCAATCTCGTTGATGACACCTTTGAAGCGGTCTTCCACCTCGCCCTTGTATTGAGCATCGCCACCTAAAGCAGCGGTATCCAGTTCGTATGCCAGCGCATTGCTCAGGAATCCCGGCACGTTGCCGGCAGCCAACTGCTTCACGAAACCGTTTACCAATGAGGTCTTACCTACACCTGATTCACCAGTGATGAGCAGATTGGCTTTGGTCTTACGTCCCAAGATTTCAAAAATAACCGACATCTCGTTCTCGAAACCGATAATCTCGTCGATGTTGCCGGCACGGGCTACGGCGGTCAGGTCAGTACAATACTTTCCTAAGTTGCCCTTCCCCGTTGCACCCGGAGCTTTCTTTGTCAGCTCAGCCCCCTCCATATAGGGTGCTTCCACATTGGCTCCACCTCCCATCTTCTCACTAATCTCAGAAGGAGTCAGCGGCAGCGTCTTCAATACGTCAAACGGGAAACCGACACCCGGGGTGACCAGTGATGCCAGTACACAGACATCTGTGCATTCGTCGAGGTTAAACTTCACTTTATAGTTTTCTGCCTCCTCCAAGACGTTGACCGATTCATCGGAATACTCCAAATCACGCATGGGTCTGGCAGCGCGTGGAGCCAGTTGCATTTGCACATCAGCCCAGTCTTGCAGATAGTAGTAGTCTTTATTCATTTCCTTTTCCAGGAAATTCACCAAACCGATTTCTTTGTGCAAAATGGCTTTGAAGAGATGCGCAGGATAAATAGCATCACTACCGTATTCCTCTGCAAAGGAATTGGCGATGGTTTTTAGTTTATCATTCATATTCCTTAAATATACTTTATGTTATTATGTAGCTTTGTTTTGTTAGTGTGCAAATTTACGAAAAAAAAAGTTATTCCACCATAATTTGTTTGAAATCGGAAGAGGGTTAACATAAATTAACAACAAGTAAATGGCCTCAGAAAATGAATAAGGTGACAGAATTATCATCAATTTCTTTGTAGATTCGAAAAATAATCTTATTTTTGCAGCATTAAATCATTAACTAAAACTAAACCTATATGATTATATGGCACTATTAGCAGTACTTGAATTTGGTGATAACTCCACAAAGCGTTATTACAAGCAGTATTGTCAGGAAGGAGGCGGACGATATCGCCTACGAATACAAAGGTGGTGAGAACGTGCTTACCGTGAGTTTTGACCTAAGAAATAATTGAAATAATGACAATATGAGAAAATTGTTATCCGTACTTATTCTGATGCTGTGCGGCATGCTAAACCTGCAGGCTCAGAGCGATGCAGCCCGGAAACTCAAGGAGCGACAGGCTGTCCTCTACCATACGGATAGCCTCCAGACGTTCATGGATGTTTCGGAACGGCTGAAGAAAGTCTTGGTGGAAGAAGGTGAAGAAGAGCTGTTCTATGATGCCTGGCATAGACAGATCGCTTATGTCCTCGACAATGTCAGCAGCAGGCAAGCTCTGAAGATGATTGATGAGATGAGAGACTATGTGGAAAAGCATAAGAGCAAATACGGCTTCATCATTGTGACCTTTCTTAATGCTCACGTTGCGAAAAACCTTGGGATGAACGACCGCGCAGAAGAACTGGTGCAACAAGCCATCGAGTATAAGAAGCGCAATTTGCCCGACACCAAACCAATGCTGCAATTGTATTTCTTTCTGTCGAGAGTCTATGGTGAAAGGAAAGAAGGCGAAAAACTGATCCAGACCTTGGATAGAGCTTTGAAATTGCCAGGATGGAGTAATGAAGAAATTGCTGTACTGTGGTCATTAAAATGCAATGCAGTTACCTTTCAGGAACCTGTTGACACGGTAGGGTTCATGGAGTATTATAAACAGATGCACGCCGTCCTCAGGGCAATAGGCTACCATGGTAATGCCACTGTATCTACAGAGTGCTATCACGCTCAGTTAATGAATGACTATTCCCGGCTTTTGGAGTCGGCTCAAAAGATTACAGATAAAGGTCAAAGACTCAAGTTCAAGATTATCGCATACGACGGATTAGAGATGAACCGAGAGGCTATCGACTCCTTTAGGGTTTATAATAAATGGATGGACGAGCAATTCAATGTGGAGACGCGCAAACAAGCAGAGATGAGTGCACTGCAACTCGAATCTGCCCGTGCCGAGAATGAAACAGAAACACTTCGCCTGACCAACCAGAGGATGGTGCTTATAGGCATTGTGTGCGGACTGGTCTTTTTGGCTGTCTTCCTGGCCATCTACCTGCGTCGCCGCATCATTCAGATGCGAGCACTGCGAGAGGCCTATGACCAGTTAGAGGAAGTGACCATTCAGAAAGAGCGCATAGAGAGCGAGCTGCGCATAGCCCACCAAATCCAGATGTCAACGGTGCCCACAGACTTCCAGCTGCATCCTGCGCTCAACATCTACGGCAGTATGACCCCTGCCAAGATTGTCGGCGGCGACCTCTACGACTTCTTCGTGCGCGACGGTCAACTTTTCTTCTGCATCGGCGATGTCAGTGGAAAGGGAGTGTCTGCAGCCATGTTCATGATGATGACCACGAGCCTGTTCCGCACCTGTTCTTCGATGGAGAGCCGCCCCGATGGTATCTTGTCGCTCATCAACAAAAACCTCTGTGAGAATAATCGTAAAAACATGTTCGTGACCCTCTTGGTAGGTGTGCTCGACTTGGCTTCAGGTCTGTTGCGTTACAGCAGTGCAGGTCACGAAAATCCTATCATCATCGGCAGTGAGGCTACCTTCTTGCCTCTCGCCCGCGTCTTCCCTGCGGGTATCATTGACACTACGGTCTATCAGACGCAGGAGATTGTTATGGAGCCGCAAACCACCCTCCTGCTCTATACCGACGGACTGACTGAGGCGAGGAATGCCAACAGGGAGCTGTTGGGCCGTCAGCGTATTCTCGCTGAGGCTAATCGTGCCATCCAGGCTGCGCGGACAGAGCCGCAGGAGGTGATTGACAGAATGGTTCATGCCGTGAGTGACTTCGCAGGTGACACTGAACAGAGCGACGATCTCACCCTATTGGCAATCAGTCTGAATCCGTCAGTATCAATGAAGAGTAATCAGAAAAAGTGAAATAATATTTAAAAGAAAAAGGTTATATGGGAAAGTTTGTAACAACAGGAGCGATGCTCCAATGCACCTTTGGTCAGAATCCAGGAAATGCTGCCGTAGCCACCGTGAAATAGAGTGTCCTTATTTTTAATAGCTTTTCACCCGAAAAATGATAAGAGAATGATGGAAAGTTTAGAGAAATTGTTAGCGAAGGTGCGGAATCACTTTAACCTGATGGCCGACAGGGAAGACGAACAGCAGGTGATTGATGACATCAGCCGGAATGCCGTGTTTAATGGGGCTAACGTGTGGGTACTCATCTTCGCCATATTTGTAGCGTCACTGGGGTTGAATGTCAACTCTACCGCTGTCATCATCGGTGCCATGCTGATTTCACCGCTGATGGGACCTATCATCGGGATGGGTCTGGCAGTGGGCATCAACGACCTCGACTTGCTGAAACGTTCGTTTCGTAACTATGCTGTCGCCACTGTGGTCAGCGTTGTTACGGCTACCATCTATTTCATCTTTTCACCCTACAAGGAGGTTCAGTCGGAATTACTCGCCCGTACGTCACCGACTCTCTACGATGTGATGATTGCATTCTTTGGCGGCGCTGCCGGCATTGTAGCTCTTTGTACGAAAGGCAAGGGCGGAAATGTGATACCTGGTGTAGCCATTGCAACAGCCCTGATGCCTCCACTCTGTACGGCTGGTTTCGGACTGGCTACAGGGCGCTGGCTCTTCTTTTTGGGTGCTTTCTATCTTTTCTTTATCAACACCGTTTTCATTGCCCTTGCCACCACGCTCGGTGTCAGACTGATGAAGTTTCACCAGCATGTGTTTATTACAACAGAACGTGGACGGCATGCCAAAAAGGTTCTGGTGACCATCGTCGTCCTGACCATGATTCCTGCGGCGGTGATGACGTGGCAGATTGTGAAGAACGAGCTGCTCAATAACCACGTGAAGGAGTTTGTTGCGACCGAATTGCAGCAGAATGGTACCTTGATACTCCAATCGGATATCAATAAGGATAAACAACTGTTGCGCATTGTAGCCATCGGAAAGAAAATATCAGAGGCTCAACAAAAAGAAGCTCGGAAACGGATGCCCCATTACGGGTTGGAAAAGTTTCAGCTACGCATCATTCAGGAGGCGCAGACAGACAGTATGTCGCATCTGAACAGTGAACTCGCACAGGTTAGCAGTCATTTAGAAGCTAATCACCATCAGTTGCTGGAATTGTCGGCAGAGAACACAGAATTGGAGCGACAACTGAACGAATACGTGCGCTACGAAAATATGTCCAACGAGATCCGTGGGGAGATGTCGGTGCTGTTTCCGCACATCAAGACACTTGGTATAGCTAAAACTGCTGAGATAAACAGTAAGAACGATAGCGTCAGTCACTTTATTTCAGCGATTGTCAGCACACATGGACACATGAGTCTTAGTGCCGATGAGCGCAATAAGCTGGCTCATTGGCTTAAGGCTCGTATTCATGCCGACAGCTTGGTCGTTGTAGAGAAATAAAAGTTTTATTCCAATGGAATCTCAGGATGCTGAACAGCTAAGGGAAGATCCTTCTGTGAGAGGTAGAACATGTAGAGGATAACAGGTTTTGTACCTCGGTTCTCACCGTGGTGGATGGTGTTCACCATCTCTACGACTGCCTCGCCTTCATGTACTACTTTCTCCTTGCCGTCCTGTCCGATGATGGTCAGTTCGCCCTGTACCAAAACACCGTAATTGATGACGGGGTGGTGATGCCAGCCCAGCTTCTTTCCTGCAGGAAATATATACTTTACAGCTACCAGTTCAGGACGACCCTTGAAATAGTCGGGCAGCTCTACACCGTCCCAGCTCTGGCTGGTACGTATCAGTTCAGTAGATACTACTTGCTGTTCAGAACTGTTGTCTTGCGCTTTGGCATCCGTACATGTTGTAAAGGTAACTACAACACCACAGATAACGAGGATGGCAACAAATGCCCAAATTAAATTCTTTTTCATTGTCGTTTAATATTTGATGAAATAAAAGATTCAGAATTTCTTACCTGTTGCAACATAAAAGGCAGTGAGACACATGATTTTGAGGTCTTCCCACCAAGAACGGCGTTTCAGATAGTCAAGATCCATCTCCAGTCGCTTGAGCATCTTCTCCATCGTATCGGTGTACCCATTATAAAGGGTGGCGTAGGACGTGATACCAGGACGGATTTGGTAAAGGTATTCATAGCGTGCGTCCTGTTGCATGATTTGATTGATATAATGCTGGCGTTCTGGGCGATAGCCCACAAACGACATGTCGCCTATCAGGACATTGAAAAGTTGGGGCAGTTCGTCGAGATGATGCATGCGTAATATTCTGCCAATGCGGGTTATTCGGGGGTCGTTCTCACTCTGGAGCAATTCGATGCCATTCTCCTCTGCATTGACTTTCATACTGCGGAACTTATAGATGAAGAAGGGCTTCCCGCCTTTTCCAATACGCTCCTGTTTATAGATGGCCGGTCCTGCAATCCTGATGGATAGGTAGATGAAGAGAATAAGTGGTGAAAGCACCATCAAACAGATGAGTGCCAGTATGATGTCTGTTGTCCGCTTGCAAAAATCTTTCATAGTAGCACCACCACCTCCTCTCTGTGTCTGATTCTAAGGTTGATGATATAGTGCAACAATACGTATATCACGATATCCAATAGTAGGATATAGGTGATGTCAATAAACTGGAATAACAGATAATTCAAGATGATATAGCTGAGCGAAATGCCAACAATAATGACAAGTGTCTGACGCTGTGTCAGTCCTGCTCGCATCAGTTTGTGGTGGATGTGATTCTTGTCGGCTTTGAAGAGCGGAAGATGGTGATGGATACGGACCATGATGATGCGGACGGTATCAAAGACAGGCACAATCAAGAGGGTGAAAGGAATAATGAGTCCATCGATGTGGAAGGGCATTACATGAGGATTGTAAGAGGCAAACTTCACGAACAGGAAACTGAGGATGAAACCTAATGTCAGACTGCCTGAATCGCCCATGAATATTTTTCGATTCTGCTCTGCTCTGCCAAATACATTATGATAGAAGAAGGGTACCAAAACCCCCATCATACCGGCAATCAGTGTGCAATAAAGGTCAAGCCCCTCGCGCCAGAAACAAATAAGGAAGCCACCCAAAGCCAAGAACGAAAGACTGGCACAAAGACCATCAATACCGTCAATCATATTAATGGCATTCATGATGAACACCATGACAAATACGGTCAGCAAGGCACTGGGCCAATAGCTGATGTCGTGGATACCGCAGAAGCCATAAAGCGTGTTGATGCAGAGTCCTGCCATTGGGATGAGCGTGGCCGCTATGATTTGCGCACAAAACTTAGCCATGGCATTGAGTCCTATGAGGTCATCAAGAAAACCTGTGAAATAGATGACCGTAAGACTGATGAGGAAATAGAACGACCAGAGATTGGGTTGTATGGAACGATGTCCGATGTGTGGGTTCATCATCAGTATGACAATAGAGAATGCCAACAGCATATTCGGCATGAAGATGATACCCCCCAACCGTGGAATGGCGTTTTTGTGGACTTTTCGTTCGTTGGGGATATCGTAGATTCCTTTACGTTGACAGAAATCCAATATCAAGGGAATGAAAATAAACCCAGATATCAGACTCAACAGGAAAGCACCAATTATATATATCGTCATAAGTGTGAAGAGTTAGATGGAGGTAGGTTCATCCACCAGTTGGTGGAATATCTCGTTGATGACAGCAACAGATTGCTGACTGGTGAAATAACGCTGAATGCGGTCTTTGCCAGCACTGGCATACTGATAGTAAAGGTCAGGCTGGCTTATCAGGCGGTCGATGGCAGCTGCGTAGGCCTTCACGTCGCCTAAAGGTACTTCTATACCCGTTTGCCCATTGATAGAAACCCAATTGACACCGGAACCCTCGATGGAGAATGTGACAGGGACACTGCCACAAAACATCGCTTCTGCCATGGCGATTCCAAAAGCCTCCTGCTTGGTGCACGAAGTGAAGGCGAAGACATCGGAAGCATAGTAATAGCAACGCAAATCATTATTGGGAATACGGCCTAAGAAATGAATGCGCTCAGAATGGTTCGCCTGTCGCAGTTGATCGGTTTCAGGACCGCGTCCACCTATCAGTATGACACAATCGGACTGGATGTATCGTTCGGCTTCCAGCAGATAATTGATACCTTTGTAGGAAGCGTGGCGCCCTACGAAAAATATAATCTTCTTATGGCCGTACTTACGGCGGATGTTCTCAACGGTAGCCTCGTCGCCCAATCGCCACAACAGGTCGGACTTGATAATACCGTTAGGGGCAATTTTTACTTTGTCGCGATGGGCATAAATAGGGCTGGAAGGATGAACGTAATTAGGACTTGTGGCCAGAATGAGGTCGGCCTTCTTGATGATATTGCGTTCGAATCTGCTCACCAGTCGATAGAGCAGCCCGCGGCCCAGAATATCGGAATGCCAAAGGAGCACGAGCTTGGTGCTCTTGGGGGTCAGTCGTGAAGTAATAGGGTATAGGAAGGGATTAGGACAATGCAACAGGATGATATCCGGCATGACCTCCTTGATGATTTTCTTGAGATATGAATAGTAAGTAAAGCAGATGTCCTGACTGGAAATGGTCAGCGAGGGAGCTATACGGTACACATTGATTCCATTAACCTGATCCATGCGGGTGATACCGTCCTGACTGAAACAGACTACGACATTCTCGAAGTCCGTCAGACCTTCGGCTATATATTTGGTGACGGTTTCGATGCCGCCTTCGTAAGGATGATAGTATTTGCCAATTTGGAGTATAGTTTTCTTCATCCGCAAGTAGTTTTGTCAGTATATACTATTTATTTATGATAACGCACAGAGTTGGTGTAAATTGTATGGACACGATAAAAAACATTAAGAAAGCGCCACAATGGCTTTGGCAGCTTGTTCCCATGAAAAATGGGCAGCATGCGCCAGCCCCCGTTCTTGCATGGCAGCGCGTTCAGTATCTTTTAGACAGAGGAAGTGCTCAATAGCAGTGTGTATATCGTTGATGTCCAAAGGGTTGAAATAGATAGCTGCATCTTGACAGACCTCACGCAAAACTGGAATATCGGATACCAGAACGGGACATCCACAGCACATCGCTTCCAAAGGCGGGAGCCCGAAACCCTCATAAACCGACGGGAAAATAAAACATGCAGCCTGACGGTATAATCGAACCAGTTCGTTGTCGCTGACACGCCCTAAGAACTTGATGTTCGAGTGTTGTTGAAGGTTGTTTCGCTGACTGAAAACCCGATTGGCGCTCCCAACGATGTAGAGTTGGCAGTCGTTGAGGCCTTCAAATGCCTTGATGAGTGATTCAAAATTCTTACGAGGGTCGAGCGATGAGACAGCCAATGCATAACGTACGCTTGATGGTTCCTCGTTGGCATGAGGTTGAAACAGCGTGTCGTCGGCAGCCCCGTAGATGACGCTGACACGATTTTCATCGAGGAACGGATAATACTTCAATATTTCACGCTTGGAGAACTCACTGATAGTGATGATATGGCGCGAGGAGCGGGCTGCCAGGGGCATCATGACCCGATACCACCAATAATAGCTCGCTGAGAACCATTTGGGATTGTGCAGAAACGATAGATCATGAATAATCATCACCTTCTGACGGACCAGAATTGTTCCCAATCCTGTGAAATTAAAGAGCGTATAATCTTTTTTGCCTATCAAGAAGAAAGGCAATATGCATTGCTCCCAGAAGTGGGAACTCCCTATGCCATATCTGACAATCTGAAAACCACTGACATCATAGCATGGCAAAATGGACTGCGCCTTCGGACAGACCACGGTAAATGGCTGTTGCAGGTCTCTGAGCGCCTTGCAAATATTGTAGGCATAGCGCTCAACACCCGTCATGGGTTGTGTGAGAAATCGTCCGTTAATATATATCATCGTGGTGCGTTAATGTATTCAATCAAGTGATGTATAATCAGTTCCCAATCGTATTCTGCCAGTTGTTGTTGATTGACAGGTTCTCCTTCATCAATCATCTTGAGTATCGCTTCCTGCCATTTTGGTGCATCATAGCCTTCAACAGTCGTAATTCCTGACTTACCTTGAGCAAGCTCTATCATGGCTGTGTTGTGAGAAGTAACAACACGGCAGCCACATAATAGGGCTTCCAATTGTGGCATTCCAAAACCTTCCATTAATGCAGCGGAGACATAGCAGTCTGCACAATTGTAAAGGTCTGTGAGGTCAGAGTTGTCGATATAGCCTGTAAAGATGGTTGAATCTTTTGGAAATGATGGTGATTCTACGAGTCGCGTGATGGTCTCATCTTTCCATCGGTTACCTCCCACGACTACCAATTGCACATGATACTCTTGATAAAGTTTGGTCATCAAGCTCAATAGGAAAGGTAGGTTCTTGCGTGGTTCTAATGATCCAACGAAAAGAAGAAATCGGTTTTTGATACCAAATCGTTTTTTGATAGCTTGCTTCTCTGTTTCAGTCAAAGACTTGACATGAAACACATTTCTATCTGTAGCATTACCTACGAATATCTTTTGGCAATGTCGTTCTGAGAAGTAGGTATCTACTTTGGTCTTAGTATATTGAGAGTTTGTCCAAAGATAGTCCGATTTCCTAATGGCTCGGTTGAATCCTAATTTGGTTGCCAGTCTGTTGGTCCATGACATTGTTTCAGCCATCTCAATGTTCACTACATCGTGAACAGTTACCATTG
Organism: Prevotella sp. UBA2711; assembly: GCA_002354095.1. GTDB lineage: Bacteria > Bacteroidota > Bacteroidia > Bacteroidales > Bacteroidaceae > Prevotella. The sequence continues at coordinate 52,809 of DEKX01000041.1, forward strand.
TCTGAGTTGTTGAAGGTATTAACAATGGCAAATGAGGAACAGGAGCATAATAAAGATCTATTTTCAATTTTCTACATAGCCATGGCATCAGCAGCTGTAGGATAATGATGTTAGGGAACCATTTGGGGAATCTCTGGCTGTAGTCGAGTAGGCTGATATTCGGGGGTAAGTCAGTGATTCCAGTCTTGTGGTCCATGCCTTTGGGGAGTACGACATAGAACCTGTCTTGAGTTCTTTGTCTGGCCCATTCTGGCAGTGCCCCACAGAGAAAAGAGCTAATGCCTGCTGCATAAACCGACCATGTACGTCCATCAATAAGAATATTCATTGTCTTCAGTTTTTACAGTCACGAAAAGTTGTTTGACATATAACCATTTGTCCGATAACGAGACATTAGGATTAAACCATACAGTCTGTCTCAAAACAGGATGTAGAATGCGATAGAGTATGTATTTCCATGTAGGTTCTGTCAGTTTAAAGTAAAGATATTCGCTATATTGTTGTCGTACGGTATCACGGATGAATCGTGAGGTCTTGCCGTCATTTGAACTTTCTCCCTCCAAGTGTATGATTCGTGGGCGGTTAATCACAATGTTGTCATAACCGTGCAGCATGAAGCGCCGTTCCATCTCAACTTCTTCAAAATACATAAAAAAAGCAGGATGGAAAGCTCCACACTCGTCTAATACTTTTTTGCTAACAAATAAATCAGCCCCAGTGATATAATCAACTTTCATCCAGTTGGCAGGCTTGTTATGAAGGGGTGGGTGATACAGGCGTAAGGCTTTGAGAATTGGTATCCATAGTAGTTTCTGGATAGCATGACTCATTTTTGGAAAAGAACCGTATGAGTGTATCGTGTTCCCTTCCTTGTCTTCCAGCATGCACCCGATAGCACCTAATCGTCCTTGATACTGATTTGCGAAGTCGTAAAATAGTTTGATAGCATTATTCTTAAGAAGTGTGTCGGCATTGAGGAAAAATATACATTCCCCCTTAGCCTTGGTTAGTCCGAGATTGTTGGCTTTGCCAAATCCTATGTTCTTTCCTACTGCTATAAGTGTAAGCCGTGGATCATTCTGAAGTGTCTCTATAGAATGATCGGTCGAGCCATTATCAACTACGATTATCTCGTAATCAATATCTTTCGTATGGGTTACTATACTATCAATGCATGGCAGAATGACATGCAGAGTGTTATAGTTGACGATGATAATGGATACCTTCATTTTACAAGGGCAAAGTTATATATTTTCTGTGAGATAAGCAAAGATTTTACATTGTTTCTGATAGAACTGAGCGGGAAACTTATCTGATACCATCTATGATGCCCTTGATAAACATACGGAATCGCCCCAGTTTATCATCCTCTGCAAGACAAATGCGGATGAATTTCCACATAAAAATCTCCTTGAAGAACTTGCGCCTTTCATGGGCAGTCATGATATCGCGATGGCGTCGGTAACACATGATGTGGCCCTTGGTTATCGAATAAGTGCGTTCACGTCCATAATTATCCGTAAACAGGTGGAAGGGACCTTTGTGCACTGGATGTCCTATTGTGTGTGACAAATGGCAATTAGTATAGCACTTGATTGGATAACCGGCTTTGCGTATGCGATAGGACAAATCCATATCCAAGGCATCGAGCGGGAATGATTCATCGGCACCATGAATAGCGTCAAGTATGGTGGTGGGGATGATGGTGCCTGAGTTAATGAAGACAGATCGCTCCTGAATTGGTTTCTCAATAGCCCATTCGTCAAAGCCATTAATGTATGGAGTGTACACTTGTAGATTGCCTGCGCAGAACGATTGCTCGATAGTCTTTCTATAGGTGGGAAAGTCAACCCATTGACTGTCTTGGTCCATGATAAGCAGGAGGTCGTATCCTTGTTCTTGGGCATAATGCCAGGCAAAATTGATAGCAGGGGCAATATAGTGATTTACGCCAGTTGATTTCCAAAGTATTTTGTCTTGATAGTCAGTAAGCTCTGGTAGCAGACTATTCTGTACACATTCATCCGAAGGAGAATTATCCCATAGGATGAGCGTGTCAAGGTGTGCAATATATTTCTTGATATTGTTTGTCACCTGACGGACATCCGGTTTGTAAAGTGTCAGTACCCCCAACAACTTTGTAGAGTATTTTATATGCTCCATAGGCCTGTAGCTTTGTTGTTAATGATACGATAGAACTGAAGAATGTTGATGATGATACCAGGCAGATTGCAAATGCACATCACTGCCATGAACCAGATAATGCTTTGCGTATAACTGCTGACAACCCATGCCAGAGGAATGAAGATGAAAGCAAATACCGTCATATACATTTGTAGGCGTAAAGCCCCGACTCCGTTTAGAAAATAGGAATAGCGCATGCTAACGAGGAGTGTGAAGATATAAAGAGCCATCATGGCTGTCATAGACAATGGAACGTGACAATCGTTGCCAATCCATATATCGTAAACCCATGGAGAGATGATAACCATCAATATCAGAGCAATGGTCATGACGGCAATGGCTTGGTTCATGCGTTTATCAGCCTTGCGAATCCATGTCATATCCCCTCTTTCGTACGCATCGGTGGTAGCATTCCAGAAAGGCATGCAAACAACGGAAAAAACAACGAGAATCAGACTGATATAGCGATAAGCTATCTGATAGGGGGTGACCATAGCAGGCGAGAAGAATTTGGAGATAAGAATATTGGCTGTCCAGAATTGCAGCAAAGCAGCAATCTGAAGCCAAAAGAACTTCAAGCCTATATTGCCTATCTCAACAGCTGATTTCAGATTGACTAACCTGAAGGAAGGACGCAGTTGAGGGAAACGGGCATAGAAAGTATAAGGGTACGCCAGTAAATAGATTATCAGTGGTGAGGCTGTGTTGATGATGACGATATTGAAGAAGGTTGCCTGTCCTGTAGTATATACAATCCATGTGGCACCGAGGGCAAGAGTCTGACCGAGAGCCAGTAGCAGATTACTGACAGCAGGCAGTTGCAACCCCATATAGACATTGCCGATGAATTTCAAAACGAAAGTGATGCAAACCAAGATAACAGCGCTTAACAGTGCGATGCGTAATGCTGGTATAATGTTGGCTGAGACATTCAGAAATCCATAGACGTCGGTGTACCAGATAAGTAACCCCAGAACCAGCATGACGGGAAGCACGATGCAACACAACATGGCAACGGTAGAACTGACAATGCGGCGAGCCTTGTCCGTATCGCCATGAGCCATATGGACAGCCAACCGATTTCGCAATCCATTACCCAGTCCGATATCCATTTGGTCAATCCAAACCAGCAGACTGCTGACGGTGAGCCATACTCCGTTTTGGTATGTTCCGAGACATTTCAGCGTAATGGGAACCATCAGCAGAACCACCAATGCAGACCATCCCTTCACCAAGAATGAAGCTATCACATTCTTCATGAGCAGAGTGGAACGATGGTCAGTATGGAAATAAGAAATCATGACTTCGAATGTTGGAATGAAAATTTTATCTTATTCTGAGTAACAATGAACAGCAGTATCAGCATTTGGATAATGAGTGGAAGGCTTGCGGTGATAAATTCGTCAAAGAACTGGAGAACCAAAATGTATGTAAGGTATGTGTATAGGCACGTACCAAAAGTATTCCCATTCCTATAAAGCCTGTAACATGCTCCAGATAGGATGCCATAAAGGTAGGCAAAAAATGCGACGCCCCAATGCCCAAAGTCTGTATAATATGGTCTCATCACGGTGTAGACATTCGTGCTCATAGGTACAAAGACAAACTCTTGTAAAGGTTGATGTGTTTCGGTAGTACCTTGGAAATATTTGCCAAAGTATAGATAGATACTCCATAAGGTGTCACTTCCAAACTGATCGGTGATGGTAGGCTGGAGCCGTCCGTAAGCAACAGGACCAGAAAGGATATACATTGCTATAAAGTCGAAGAGACTCTCATTTTGCGCATACTCGCTGTCATCTCCTGAACGGGCTAAATTAAAAAAGTAAAAGATGATGATGACCGACAAACTGCCAATAATAATCCATCGCATTTTGATCTTTTTTTTCTCGTAAAGCATAAAGACGATAGAGACAAATACGAGGAAAAATGTAATCTTTTCCATATTGCCAATGGCATATAGTAAGCATGCCAATATGATTGTCATCAACTGCCAAAGTGGTATCTTAGGGTATTTCCAGAGGGCAATGAGTAGTAATACCTCGTTGATAACAAAGGTGTAGTTTAAAAATCCATATCCTCCTCCGTATAATGCCAGTTGCCGTAGGTTATACATCAGGTCTGCTGTGCCAAACATAGAAGCCAATCTGTATATTTGATAAATATATAGCGGAGTGAGAATCATTCCTAAGGCATACAGACAATGAAAGAAATAAATATTGATGTCTATTTCTCCAAATGCATTTTCCTGCTTGGCAGACATGAGATGAAAAGTGCAAAACGAAGTAATGCAGAGAATGGTTATCCAAAGTGTGATGTCTATAAAGAAGCAATTGGACAAAGGGTCCATTTGGTTGTAAAAGAGTGTAAGCAGGAGCATGATGCCACCCCATACTCCGATGGTGAGAAACCATGGAGAAAAGATATTACCGAAATCCAATGAAAATTGCTCTGTACGACGTTTTTGAAATAATACATAGGCTTTGACAAACGAAAGTGCTATCACAACAAAGCAGATGAGGTAGCCCATTAGATGTTTGTCTGTATGTAGAGGGACTGTGTTGTTTTTGATGATAGCAAAAGAAAGATAGGCTTTCTGCTGCAAAGCTTTCATGCGCACACTTTTTATGACCGTATTCTTATAGTTTTTATAGGTCATGTCGGCTTCGTTTTCCAACATTTGCAGTTCTCTCACAACAGATTCTGAACGCGTGTATGTATGAGCATCTGCAAAGGCGGCATATTTCTTCATGGCTGTATGGTGCTTTTCGGCAGCCTCATTGCGTTCCTGATTAACATATTCTAAGGCAGTAGATGCTAAAGCAGATCGGTATCTTGTGACTATCGTTTGAAGATGAACTGTCACACTGTCGAGCATCTGTGAGGCCACTAAAGGATCGCGATCGGTAAAGCTAATTTTGAGTGTTTCCTGTGATGGCTTCAGATTGTAGTTGATATGTTCGAGAATGGCAGAAAGAGTGTCTTGTGCTCCTAAATACTGTCCATAAGTCATTGACTTTCCTGGAACCTGTTTGTGAGAGATGGCGCTGGCAAAGTCTTTTGTTTTTAATACTTGACAATAGATTTCTATGTCATTGAGTCCTGTGTTATATCCGTCAACGGCTTCCTTGATACGAGCTTCCAATGGGGTAATGCCAACAAACAGTTCACTTTCCTGATATTCGTCAGCAACTTCGGTTATCGCTGTATATTCATTAGGAGTAAACCACCATACTATGATAGCAAGTAGTATGGCAAAGCCCGTTGCATATATGTACGGATACTGCTTCAAAGATTAGATATTTACAAATGATTTACGATTGTTCCATACAATCATGCCAAAACGGAATAGGAAACCGATGAGCATCCATATTATGAGAGTTACTATTTTTGGCATGTTGCTATGCTTGTTGGGGACAGTAGCATTCTGCACAATAGTAAAGGCAGGTGTTCGTTCTATTACTTTGGCTTTAGCTAATTGCAGTTGTTCTACAACTTGGTTATAGATGTTGTGTTTCAATTGTAAATCACTTTCTAAATCGTCAATCTTCGATTGTACGGACTGGAGTGTCACATTGACGTGAGCATCACAGTAGGCAGCGTATGCATGACGGGCTTTCTGGTATTGCTGTTGCGCTTCGGTATAAAGCTGGTTCAAGTATTTAAGATCATTTTTTGCCTTTTGAGTGCGATATACCGTGATGGCTTCCTGAAGGTGTTCTTGAATAGAGTCAGCCATTGTAGCAGCAATGAGTGGGTCTTGATCTGTCACGGTGATGGTGATGACACTGGTCTTCTTATCTACTAAACAATTGATTTTTTTCGCGATAGATTTTGCGATACGCTCTTCTTTTTTAGTGAGTCTAAATGGGTCTGGCTGATGATTGGTTGAATTTTTATCTTTGTTTTGCAACTTTTCTACCAAAAGTTTCAAACCTATCATTGGATAATCATATAAAGCTTCTTTCTGATGATTTTCCAGATAGTCCCTATAGGTATAATGTTCCTTAGCATCGCTGGTAGTGACAGGAATAGAAAACAATCCAACTAAGAATTGTGTGGAAGTCATTAAATCAGGATATATTTCTGGGTATAGCGCATCACCCGATTGCCCTATTTTCATGTTCATGCCCACTAGAGAAGCCAAGGAAGACAGACTGCCAGAGAAACCATTTCCCGATTCTTCTGGGGCCAGCATCACAGTAGATTTATAAATCTTAGGAGTGGCAAAAGCTAAGACTACACCAATGATACCTGCTATACAACTATATAAATATATCCTCTTGCGATCGTTCATGAGAAGTCTGATGACTTCCCTGATTTCTATATTGATTAATTTCTGCTGTGCTTCCATCATCATTTCTTAAGAAGGTTTGCAATAGTGGCTGCCATCATGCCGATGCTGGTGCCTGTTGAGGCCATCATGATGCGTTCGGCAGCCGTCATTTTGTGGATGGCCTTGGTGGGTACTACGATTTCGCAACCGGGAGCTACTTTCGTATTGCGACCTACCTTGGCTATCATGCCGTTCATGTAGAGGATGTAGGTGTGGCGCTTCTTGGCATCGCTGCTGTATCCACCAGCCTGGTCGATATAGTAACTGGCTTTCTTGCCCTCCTTGAAGGCTACCGTATTGGGGTGGAGCACGGCTCCGTTGATTTTCACGGTCCCGTTGTATTGAGGCACTACGATGCGATCGCCGTCACGCAGCACGATGTCTTCGTCGCTGCCAGGGTGCGCCAGTGCTTTCTCCAGTTCGATGCCGACGGTATAGACATCGGTGATGTGGAAGCGTCCCAGTTCGTATTGTTCCTGCTTATCGGATAGTTGTACCACGGCCAGCGCATTGGCGCTCGTCTGCGCCATCTCCAGCATGTTGCGGTGTTGCTGTTCCTTTGCCAGTCGAAGGGATTCTTCCAGTCTGACACGTTCTTCAGCGTTCAAACGGCGTTCAAGTCGGGCACCTTTCACGTAGGCCACATGATTAGGACCGCCAGCTTTCTTGATGACATCGCTCAGACGTGTTTCACGATTCGAAAGAGCGAAAACACCTGCAAACATGACCTCGCCCTCCACTTTCACACTCTGTTGCTTGGTATAGCCGGCACTTTGGTGGATATATACCTCATCGAAGGGTTGCAGTGTAAAACCAGGATGCTCCTCGATGCGCAATCCGTCTTTCAACGAGAACGTAAAAGTCTTTGCAATGATGGAGTCAGCGGTATAGGCATGTGGATTCACTTGTCGGCGAGCCACTTCCACTTGTCTGGTAGAAGCGGAATTCTTCAATCCGCCTGCCATTAGTATCAAGTCTTCAATAGTGGTATTTTCTGCATAAGTATAGACACCAGGCGACATGACCTCACCCTGAATAGTCAGTGTCTCTTGCTCTTGCACATTCGTACGGGTGGGTACAAACAGCACATCCTCGCTCTGCAGGTGCACATCGGGCGAAGTTTCGTTCATGATACCCTCAATATCTACAGCGATAGTTGCCAATTTGCGGTCTGGCTTCAGACGCTGAATGATGCCATGCTGTGCAAAGGCGTATTCCGTCACGCCCGATGCTGCCTTGATGAGCGTGCGGACACTGTTAATCTGTTCGCCCAACTGGTACATACCTGGGCGGAATACGGCACCTTTCAATTCCACCATATTGTCGTAACGCGGAATAATGGAGTCAACAGCTACTGAGTCCTGATCGAAAAGGCGGAATGAATTAGTGTCAAACTCCTCGACATTGAAAACCGTATATTTGCCTCCAGCCTTGCGATGGACACGTGTGTACTGCGTAAAGGCATCACCTGTGAATCCACCAGAATAGCGGAGTAGGGTGGCGAGCGATTCGTTGCCCTTCATCTCATACCACATAGGGCGTTTCACCTTTCCACTGATGTTCACCAGATTATCGTAAGTACCTACCTGAATGATATCGTTATCGGCAAGACGGATATTACCTGTCATTTTGCCGTTGAGCATGTAGTCATAGACATCCACGACGCTCAACAGTCTTCCGCCACGAAATACCTTGATGTTGCGCAGTGTTCCCAAATCGCCAATGCCGCCAGCCATGTGGAGGGCATGGAATACTGAGGCAAAGGCCGACAGCGTATAGCTGCCTGGTTTCTTCACTTCGCCCAGCACGTTGACGGTGATGGTGCGTGTCTGTCCCAATGTCATCTGTATCTGTGAGTCTTGATAGTAGGCACCCAGACGGCTTTTCAGCCGTTGCTTGGCCTGTGCCACGGTAAGGCCGCTAAGTTCTATCACGCCACCGTTCTCCACCGTAATCGTGCCGTCGGGCGATATGGTTGTACTGATATTATCGGATGAAGCACCCCATACGTCAATGTTTACCATATCGCCAGGTCCCAACACGTAGTTCTGTGGGGTAGCGATGTTCATTTCGGGCTCGAAAGTGAGATATTTTTTGTTGAAGATGTCGCGTCCGAACACCTTCTTGGTATTGCGATAACTGGCCAATTCTTTTTTCAATGCTTTTACCAGCGAGGCAGTGTCCTGTGGCATCCACTCATCCATAGCCTCCTGCATCTCCATGTACTCTGGGTCGTTCGCATCGTAGGTGTGCTGGTAGTTGTAATCAATGATACGCCCCTGTGAATACTGATTCATGCCATTCATGAAGTCGTCGTTCGCATGGTAACGTCTCTGATTGTTGTTACCATTGTTATAGCGCATGCGGTCGTCCATTCCCAAGTTGCCGGTAGTCATGTCACTATCCTGCATTTTGCCCCCGTGCTTCTGGGATTCTTGATAAGCCTTGCGCAACCGTCTGATTTGCGATGCCGTCACACCCCGTTGCATCAGCCGTGATACAATTTGCGACTGCGATGTACCCTTGGCCCGTTCCTTCATCACGAACTGCATCACCTGTGTGTCGGTCATTCGGCTCTGTGCCCATACCATTGACGATAGCAACAGGCAACATATCATTATAGAGAAAAATCGTTTCATACCTTATTTATAAATAATCATTATAAAAACTCATGCATAGCACGATTTATTGTGCAAAAATACAGATTTTTTTAAATAAAGTGCCTATTTTCAGTTTTTTTCTTTATCTTTGCAGCGCAAAAGTACATATTCTTGGGGTTGACTGGATTTGACAGCGGGCTGAGATGGTACGTAAGCATGCGGAGTGAAGACTGTGTACTCCATAATCCATTCGGTCAGAAAATTAATTGGCGAAAACAAGTACGCTCTCGCTGCCTAAACGAAGTACAGTAGTTTACTGGCTTAATTCTCTCACCAGGTGAGAGAACGAGACATCGCTCTTCTGGATGTTGTTCCGAATCAGGAAGGTATAGCGGTGCAGGTAAATCGGAAATAGTCTTGGGGGCGCTCCGACTCCTTGATGAAATTTTAGGAGATAAGGCTGTAATTGGTGGCTTGGGTCTTGTTGCAGCTCGAAAATGAAGTCCAAGATAAGCATGTAGAAAGCGTATGGTTTCCCTGTTTGGACGAGGGTTCGACTCCCTCCAGCTCCACAAGATACATCATTTTTCCAGGACTTTGAGCGGATCGTCCATGGCATCCATCTCTTTAAAAATCCTCTCTAACTTTTTCAGCACTTTCTTGTCGTGTCTTTTTCTGCGATCCAACATGTCTGCAAAATCGAAAGTCAAAGAAATAGTGCCTGACGAGCGACGTGGAGCACCGGCAGCTGCATTTCGAGCCGATTCCTTATGAAAAACCAATGACCGTTTCTGTTTATCAACTCCATAAATGGTGACTTCCTGCAGAAGGTTCATTTTCTTTAGCAGGAAAATCGTGTCGGGAAGGGCAGTGCGCTTTACGCTTGTGCTGTGAAAAGAAGGATGACTGACTGTAGCGCTATCGAAAGCGTACTTCATTGCGAAATATCCATATAAATTTGTTTTTGCAGCGTGGTGGGTATCAGTCATAATCAGTGCGTTCCTGATAGGTTTCCTGCTCTCCATGTCAGCGACCACACAGGTTCGCTGAGCATGAATCATCATCACCCATGTCAACCATAGCAATGCTAAATTGAATCGTTTCATCGATGCAGTCTTTTCTGTTTTGCCTGCAAAAGTAAAACTTTTCCAGCAACCCCGTTCTGCCTGAAACGTTATAAAGTTTTAGTGTAAAATAAAATAAGACTAATTTAAATCTATTTAGTAGAGAAAGGTATTGTTCCTAACACATTTTTAGTAATCTTTCTTTTTGTTATACCGAAGTTTAGCATTATCTTTGCAGTATCATTGCAAAAAGCATGGATGCATAAGTAAGAGAAATGAAGGAATATCCCGATAAGATGAATGTAGAACAGGCACGGGCGTTTCGCGATGACGTTTTGAATATCGTGGCGCAGATACCGAAAGGGAAGGTGACGACCTACGGGCATATAGCTACTCTGGCGGGATGGCCCAGCCATGCCAGGATGGTGGGACGTACATTGCGCTATACACCTGGCGCTGATGTGCTGCCCTGTCATAGAGTAGTGAATGCCGTGGGACGCACGGCTCCAGGGTGGAGCAAACAACGCCAGTTGTTAGAGGAAGAAGGCGTCAAATTCAAAGCCAATGGGCGTGTGGATATGCAATCGCATCTTTGGCTTCTATTCTAAGACTTCCGTCTTTCCTGCCAGCGAATCGGAATATTGGCTCTGCGAAAAGTGAGGTGTTTTGGAGAAATTTTATTATCTTTGCAATCGAAAGCCGCAATCAAATACATTGACTACAATAACCAAATAGATTTACGACTATGAAAATGAAAAAACTTTTCATCATGTGTGCTTTGATGCTGGCCAGCTATGCTCAGGCACAGACCATTACGGGGAAGTATGAAGTACCCAAGATGCCCGAATGGGCGAAGAACGCCGTGTTCTATCAAATCTATCCACAGACATTCTGCGATTCGGATGGCGATGGTATAGGTGATCTGCAGGGTATCATCAGTAAACTGGACTATGTGAAGAGCCTGGGTGTAGATGCCATCTGGCTGAATCCGTTTTTCGATTCGCCTTTTATGGATGCGGGCTATGACGTGCGCGACTACTATAAGATAGCGCCACGCTATGGTACGAACGAGGATGCCAAGCGGCTGTTTGAAGAGGCTCATAAACGTGGTATGCACGTGATTTTCGACTATGTTATCAGTTATACGGCGATTGACCATCCCTGGTTTGTGGAATCGCAGAAACAGGAGAAGAATAAGTATTCAAACTATTACATCTGGACAGAGACCAACTGGGTGGATCCCCCTCGCGAATTTGCCGGTTCGTTCATCAAGGGTTACGGACAGCGCAACGGTCAGTTTATGCGCAATTTCTATTGGTGTCAGCCAGCCCTGAACTTCGGTTTTGCCAATCCTGACCCAGAACAGCCCTGGCAGTTGCCTACCAACCATCCAGACGTGATGGCGATGAGGGAAGACTTGAAGGACGTGCTGCGCTTCTGGATGGATATGGGTGCCGACGGATTCCGTGCCGATATGGCGGGAGCTCTGGTGAAGACGCGCAGGGTGAGGGGTAACGAGCAGTTCTTCAACACCAATGAAAACGAGACAAAACTCTTCTGGCGTGAAATCCGACGGCTGTTGGAGAAGGAATATCCACGCGGATTCATGGTGGCTGAATGGTCGTACCCGTCGGATGCGTTGGACGACTGCTTCCATGTTGACTTCTTCCATTGGTTCAAGGGTTATAACGACCTCTTCCAAAAAGAAAGCTGGCGTATCCTGAACGGAGTGAGCGAAGGACACAGCTATTTCGATAAGGAAGGCAAGGGAACCGTCGTGGACTTTATCAAGAGCTATATGGACCAGTACCGGAAGACGGTGGGCAAGGGCTACATCAGTTTACCGCTGGGCAACCACGATAATGCCCGATTGGGCAATCAGCGCACCGATAAGGAACTGGAAATTATCTATGCTTTCGGTTTCACCATGCCTGGTATGCCTTTCATCTATTATGGTAATGAAATAGGTATGCGCCAGTTGCCCAAAGACTGGCCACAGGTAGAGGGCGCCTATCAGCCGCGTAACGGTGCCCGCACACCGATGCAGTGGACGGGTGGGAAGAATCTGGGATTCTCGAGTGCCGATGCCTCGAAACTCTATCTGCCTGTAGATCCGGCTCCCGATGCGCCCAATGTGGAGGCACAGGAAAAGAACCCCAAATCGTTGCTGAACAAGACACGACAACTGATAGCCCTGCGACACCAGGAACCCGCACTGGCCAATTATGCCGAGTTCGTGCCCATCTACCCGTCAGCCGACGAGCAGAACCCCTCGCCGTCAGTCTATCCCTTCGTTTATGCCCGTGCTGCCGGCAAGGATGTAGTGCTGGTCATGCTGAATCCAAAGGCAGAGGCTCAAGAGGCTACATTCAATGTAAACGTGAAGTTCAAGAAGACCAAACTGCTGGCAGGTGATCAGTTTGAGATCAGACACGACAAGAAAACAGGCGATGTGACGGTTCACATGCCTGCTACTTCGTATGCTATCGTGAAACTGCAGTAAGTCTTTCCTCCTTTATTCGATACGGCGGACGAGAAAGAAACGCTGTGTCTTGAGGAAATAGAGCAAGACTCCTATCGCATTGGCTACAGCGACTGTCCAGAAGGCAGCACTGTAGCCAAAATGTTCTGCAATAGCGCCGCCAGCCAAAATGCCTAATCCCATGCCTACATCCCACGATATGAGGATAGTGCTGTTGGCTGTGCCTCGCTCGTTATGATGAGCCATTGATATCATCATGTTCTGGAAGGCAGGCCACATGTGGCCATTGCCCAAACCGATGAGCAAGGCTGAGGCATAGTAGCCGAACATATTGGGGATGGCAATAAACAAGGTGTAGCCCACCAACGAAATGACCATACCTTCGGCTGCATTGTGGGTGAGACGCCCCTGGCGCAAAGCCTTGCCTCCCTGAAGGCGCGAGAGAATGAGTCCGAAGGAGCACAACATAAACCACGTGCCCGTGCCCCCTGTCATTCCCAACACCTGTTTGCCGTAGATGGCAAGATAATTACTCAGCACGCCAAAGCAAAAGCCGAAGAATACCATATTGACGCCTAAAAGCCAGCCACGTGCCAGGAAGAAACGGTCGAGCGAGATTTTTTGAAGTTTGACGGCTGACGGTTGATGGTTGATGGTGACCGTCGAGTCAACCAACCAGCCCAAGACGGCAATGATGAAAGCAAGCCAGAAGAGAAATTGGAAATTGTGGGTGATGGAATAGATGTAAATGGCGAACGTGGGAGCTATCGCCATAGCGAGATTATTCGACAGACCATAGTAGCCGATGCCTTCGTTGCGACGTGAGGAAGGCAACACGTCGATAGCAACAGTAGAGTTGGCTACGGTCAGTGCGCCAAAAGGACCTCCATGTAAGGTGCGGACAATGGTAAAGAGTAGCAACGTGCCAGCTGCCAGATAGCCCGCAAAGAAGATGGCAAAGGCTGCATAGCAGAACATCAGGACTTTTTTGCGAGGGAAGGAATCAACGAAATAGCCACTGAACGGGCGAAAAACGAGAGCCGTGATGGTATAGCCTGACAATACCAGTCCGATTACATCTTTAGTGGCTCCAAACGTTTCACTCAAATAGAGTGGCAGTAGGGGGGTAAGCAGGTAAAAGGCGAAAAACAGCGAAAAATTGGCTATCATCACCTTGATGTAATTCTTGTTCCAAAGTTTATCCATCCTTCAATAACTGCCAGAAGAAAGGCTAAAACTGTCTTAAGGCAGCGAGCAATTCGTTGTTTTCACTCTTCAAACCAATGGTAATGCGCAGACAGTTGTTGCATAGTTGTATGCGACTGCGATTGCGCACAATGATGCCCTTATCAACCAGATAATTGTAAATGCCTTGTGCGTCAGTCATCTTAGCCAGAAAGAAATTGGCATCGGTTGGATATACTTTCTCGCAGATAGGCAGTTCTTGGAAAGCCTGCATCAACCGAGCGCGTTCGCCCAGCAGGGTTTTCACCCAGCGGTCAATCTCAAACGGGTCTTTGAGCGTCTCCAATGCTTGTTGTTGCGTCAGGATATTGACATTATAGGGATATTTCACCTTATTGTAAATGCTGATAATATCCTTAGAGGCGAAAGCCATTCCCAGGCGGATGCCTGCCAACGCCCATGCTTTCGACATGGTATTGAGGACAATCAGATTGGGATGAGCGGCCAATTCGGATCGGAAAGTTTGCTGTTTGGAGAAGTCGCTATAAGCCTCGTCGATAATAACGATGCCTTCAAAATCCTGAATGACCTTCAGCATTTCATCGCGATTGAGCGAATTGCCTGTAGGGTTGTTGGGCGAACAGATCCAAATGAGTTTGGTGTGACTGTCGCAAGCCGCCAGCAAATCGGCAGCCTTGAAGTCATAGTGCTCATCCAGGAGCACAGGACGATACTCCACGTCGTTAATATCGGCACAGACACGATACATGCCGTAGGTGGGTTCGATAGCCACCACATTGTCGCGCCCTGGCTGGCAGAAGATACGATAGGGTAGATCGATGGCTTCATCACTGCCATTACCCAGGAATATCATATCCTCTGGTATGCCCTTCACCTTGGAAATCTGTTTTTTCAGTTCGCGCTGCAGGGGGTCGGGGTAGCGATTATAGGGCGCTCCATAAGGATTCTCGTTGGCATCGAGAAATACGTGTGCCTCCTTGCCCGAATATTCATCGCGGGCAGAAGAGTAGGGCGCTAACTTCCAAATATTGGGTCTTACTAATTGCTCTAAACTTTTCATCATGTTTCAAGATTAATATCACTCACCATTCACCGCTTTGATGCGTAGCGTCATCGCATTCTTATGGGCATCGAGTTGTTCGGCTTCTGCCATCAGTTCAACGGCACGTCCGATGTGGCGAATGCCCTCTTCCGTGAGATGTTGGAAGGTGATTTTACGACAATAACTGTCGAGATTCACTCCATTGTAAGCAGTTGCATATCCGTGGGTCGGCAGGGTGTGATTGGTGCCGCTGGCATAGTCGCCGGCACTCTCGCAGGCATACTGTCCGAGGAATACACTGCCCGCATTCACGACGCGTTCTGCCAGCTGCTCGTAGTTGCTGACCTGCAGGATCAGGTGTTCGGGAGCATAGGCGTTGGAGAGGGAAATCATCTCGTCAACGGAATTGACGAGCACGTAGTTGCTGTTTTCTAATGCTTTAGACGCCAGTGCTTTGCGTGGTAATGCTTCAAGTTGTTTCTCGACTTCTTGCTGCACTTCGTTGAGCTTGCTTTCTGACGTTGTGATGAGCAATACTTGTGAGTCGATACCATGCTCTGCCTGTGACAGCAAGTCGGCTGCCACGAAGGTGGCATTGGCAGTCTCATCGGCCAGTACACAGACTTCCGAAGGACCTGCAGGCATGTCGATAGCAACATCCTCCAGACTCACCTGTTGCTTGGCAGCCATCACGTATTGGTTGCCAGGTCCGAAGATTTTGAATACCTTGGGCACAGACTCCGTTCCATACGCCATCGCACCGATAGCCTGAACACCGCCAGCCTTGAATATTTTGTGGACACCAGCCACACGGGCGGCATAGAGGATGGCAGGATTCACCTTGCCTTCCTTGTTGGGAGGGGTACAGAGCACGATTTCCTTGCAACCGGCTATCTTGGCTGGGGTAGCCAGCATCAGAACAGTAGAGAAAAGCGGGGCTGTTCCTCCTGGTATATAGAGGCCCACCTTTTCGATGGCTACACTCTTCTGCCAGCAGGTAACCCCCTCTTGCGTCTTGATTTTCTGACCGACAAAACGCTGAGAGATGTGGAACACTTTTATGTTATGGTGAGCCAGAATGATGGCATCCTTCAAATCGTTACTGATCAGATTCTCAGCCTCGTCCATCTCTTGTTCTGTGACAGCCAATGACGAGAGTTCTGCCTTGTCGAACTTGGCTTCATACTCCTTGACAGCCTCATCGCCACGCTTTTTGACATCAGCCAACACAGAGGCTACTGTCGCATTCAGTTGCGAGAGGTCAAGACGTGGGCGAGCTATGATATCGGCCCACTGTTCTTTTGCAGGATATCTGTATATCTTCATTTACAATATCATCTTTTCAATTGGGGTTACAAGAATGCCTTGGGCACCCATCTCCTTCAGCTTACCGATAATCTCCCAGAAGCGTTTCTGGTCAAGAACGGTGTGTACAGAGCACCACTCCTCATCGGCCAAAGGGATGATGGTAGGACTCTTCAAGCCAGGTAGTACGTTGATAATCTCCTGCAGGCGTGCCTTCGGAGCATTCATGCGAACATACTTCTTATCCTCTGCATCCTTGACGGCTTTGAAGCGGAAAAGCATCTGCTCAAGAATGTCGCGTTTCTCCTGAGACATCTGCTTATGGCCAATCAACAGCGCCTCACTCTGCATCACCACCTCGACTTCACGGAGATTATTGCTGACCAGGGTAGAACCGCTGCTCACGATATCAAAGATACCATCGGCGAGGCCGATACCCGGGCTGATTTCAACAGAACCCGTGATAACGTGGATTTCAGCCGAAATACCATGCTGATCGAGGAATTGTTTGAGTATATGTGGATAGGAGGTGGCTATCTTCTTGCCATTAAACCACGCTACTCCCTGATAATCAATCTCTTTGGGAATAGCAAGGGAAAGACGGCATTTAGAGAAACCAAGACGAGAGATGATCTCAGCATCCTCGCCACGCTCAACAAACTCGTTTTCACCCACCACACCAATGTCTGCCACACCACTGGCGACACTCTGTGGAATATCATCATCACGCAGATAGAGCACTTCCAATGGGAAGTTGCCCGACTGTACCAAGAGGGTGCGTCGTCCTGAACTAACCTTAATATCTGCTTCTGCCAGCAGATTCATTGTGTCATCAAAAAGACGACCTTTTGACTGTACTGCAATTCTTAACATATTCACTAATTACCTAAATTTAGTGTGCAAAATTACACATTTCTCATCATATTTGCAAGAAAATGATTACTTTTGCACCCAAATTACGATGAATTTGATTCGAAAAGGCATATATATCCAACTTTTTGTACTGTTGCTTGTGTTAGCGTCATGCGGACAGAAGCAACAGGAGGAACCCATGACACCATGGGGAGGTGAGGAGGAAAATATAGCTGCATCAGACTTTGATCTGGAACAGATTTTGAGCAATGGTGAGTTGATAGCACTTACTCTTACCGGACCGGAGACCTATTACGACTATCGGGGCAAGCACTTAGGAACGGAATATATGCTTTGTCTTCGGTTCACTAACAAAATAGGTGTCAGTCTGCGTGTGGAAGTGTGTCGTGACTCAACAGAGATGTTGCGCCGACTGAAAAACGGCGAGGCTGATTTAATTCTGTTTCGCAACAATCAGCAATCGAAACATTTGGCGTGGAAAATAGGCGATGATAAACCCGAACTGACCAAAGCTTTAAAAGAGTGGTATCGCCCGCAGATGCTTGCGGAGGTAAAGAAAGAGGAAGACTATCTGCTGTCATCGAGATCCGTGAAACGGCGCGTATTCGCTCCGATGCTCAATGCCAAGGGTGGAGTTATATCGCATTATGATGCTTATTTCCAACAGTACTGCAGACAGATTCGTTGGGACTGGCGCCTGATGGCGGCACAGTGTTATCAGGAATCTACTTTCGACCCACAGGCTCGCTCATGGGCTGGTGCATGTGGACTGATGCAGATAATGCCAGCTACGGCTGATCACTTAGGATTGGCTCGGTCGGATATGTTTAATCCGGAAAAGAGCATTGCTGCCGCTGCCAAACTCATTGGCGAACTGGAGCGTTCGTTCAGTGATATCCGTAATCAGCAGGAGCGTATCAAGTTTGTGCTGGCTGCCTATAATGGTGGTGGCTTCCATGTTCGCGATGCGATGGCTCTGGCTCAAAAAAACGGGCGCAATCCTCAGCGATGGGTTGATGTGAGTCATTACATTTTGTTGTTATCTCAACCAGAATACTACAACGACCCAGTGGTGAAGTATGGCTATATGCGAGGGTCGGAGACAGCCGACTATGTTGAAAAAATCATGCAACGCTGGAATGGTTATCGCGGTGTGCATACCCCTCATACCCATGGTCCTTCAGGCACGCCACAACGTGCAACACATGAAAAGAAAAAGTTCAGGATTTGAATTATTCTGACAATATATCGGAGGGCTTGTCAGCAAAAGTAGTGGCGCCATGAGCCATGAGAAACTCACGACTACGAAATCCCCATAAAACACTGATGCAAGGCAGGCCGGCATTGTGTGCCGTCTCAATATCCACATCGCTGTCGCCAATATAAACTGATGAGAGTTGAGCAGTGGATAGTGAGTGGCGATGAGTGAGTTGACGAAGCGCTTCATAGACGGTGTCCGGTGCCGGTTTCTTACGAATACCACTTTCTTCATGTTCTCCGATAGCAACATCAATTTCAGGAAAGAAATGGGCTACCAGTTCTTGGGTGGCTGCCATCATCTTATTGCTGACAACAGCCAACAGGCAGCCACGCTGTTTAAGGGTATGCAATAATTCCGGAATACCCTCATAGGGGCGGGTAGTGTCAAAGGAGTGTTGCATATAATACTGGCGAAAAGTGGCGTAGGTGGCTTCAAACTCCGGGTTGTTGATTCCTTCGGGAACGGCACGCTCCATCAACAGGCGTACACCGTTGCCTACAAACTGGCGAATGTCGTCGATACTGTGTTCAGGCATGGCATGTTGGCGAAGCGCATAGTTGACAGATGCTGCCAAATCATGAAGCGTATCCAACAGTGTACCGTCAAGGTCAAAAATATAAACAGAATATTGCTGCATGGGTTACTTGATAAAGAAATACCCGATATGGTGGGTGACACCATTATTGTTATAGGTGCGAAGTTCGTAAGCCCCCTTTGGCAATCCTGCAATGGAAACTACTGGACCATAAGGTTTTCTGGCTACCAAATTCCCCTGCATAGAGAAAATGGCCAATAAGTCGGTCTGCGGTAAGTTCTCGAAGGAAGGAATCTTTAGCGAATAGCCATCGTTGGGTATTAAGTCCAGGGTACTGGATGTGGGCTGTTGACTATTGGTAACAGCTGTTTTGCCAGAAGAGGATGGGCTCTCCTGTCCATAGCGATTAACAGCTGTCACGGCATAATACATGGGAACTGCATCTGGCGAGTGCTTAACAGAGATATGTTGCTGCATTTGGCGGGTAGCAATCAGGTTGCTGCCTTGAGTGATGTCAACAGGATAGGTGGTGGAGGCATAGACATTATAAGTAAGATAATCGCCGTCACTGTTGTCATGAGCGCCACTCCAGCTAAGATTGTCGCCCTGAGTGGTGCGTTCCACCTGCAGATGAGGGGCAGTAGGAGCTGGCTGATGGGTCTGCATAGGAGGTACAACGGCAGGGTAAGCATCGAAGTCGCATACGAAATCGTACAGTCCCTTGGTATTGTCAGTCAGAAAACGACTACGGAAATAGCAATGGCCTAAGCCCAGTTGACGAGCCACATACATCTGTCGTTTGATGGCATCCAGTGACCAGTTTCCTTCACTGCGAATAAGGCGATAGATTCCCAGTCCGGCAGCAATCTCGCGTCCATAGCGGTTTTCACTCCAGTCTGCCGCAAAGGGATAGTAATGGCGTCCATCGTAGTACATCATCGGATAGAGCTGATCCATCAGTCCGTCGCGAAGCCAGCCTTGTGCATCTTGACATACCTTATTATATGCATTCCATCCGCCACTGGGGTAACGTGTTAAATCGTCATACTTACCGAGGGGTGAGCAGCTGAGTTTTACCCAAGGCTTCAAGCCTTTGACTTTCTGGAAAATAGTGCGAACGATGCGGGTAATATTGTCACGGGCTTCCTGTCGGCTACCACTATGTCTCCATGATTCATGGTAGCGGATATAATCGAGATGGATGCCGTCAATATCGTAACGGCGAGTAATTTCCTCACAAATGGAGGCAATATAATCAGCCGTATTTGGGTCTTCAGGATTCATGACCGCATCCTCACCTGCGCGACGCATCCGTGTTGGAAATTTCTTTCGGAGTTGTTTGGCTCCATAACTGGTGTTCCATTTACCTGCAGGAACCGTTACTACCCACGCATGCAACTCCATACCCCGTTTGTGAGCCTCGTCAATAGCAAACTGCAGAGGGTCATAGTGAGGGGCTGTTCCGAACTGTCCGCTGATACATCCGTCCCACGGTTCGATACTGGAAGGGTAGGTGACGGAGCCACGAATGCGAGCCTGATAAAGAATCGTGTTGACATTGGCATGCTTTAATTGGTCAAAGATGCGACGCAACTCATTCTTCTGTTTCTCTTCAACAGCCTGCGATGTACCTTTTGTAGAAGGCCAGTCAAGACCTTCAAGGGTTGTCAGCCATACAGCACGCAATTCTTGTTTGGGTTGAGCCACAAGCAGAGTGGCAAAACACACAAAAATTATATAAAATAATGTTAATCGTTTCATTTCGGTTGCAAAATTACAAAAAAAACTCAATTCTCAAATCACAATTATTAATTATTTATTAACTTTGCACGAAGTTTTAAAGATCAAGTAAATATGATATCATTTTCAATTTGTTTAATAGCCCTTGTGATTGGTTATTTTGTTTATGGAAAATTCGTAGAACACGTGTTTGGTCCCGATGATCGGGAAACTCCTGCTGTTGCGAAGGCTGATGGTGTTGACTTTGTTGTTCTTCCACCTTGGAAAATATTCATGATTCAGTTCTTGAATATCGCAGGAACAGGCCCGATATTCGGTGCGATTATGGGTGCTAAGTTTGGTCCTGCTGCCTATCTGTGGATTGTGCTGGGATGTGTTTTTGCCGGTTCTGTTCACGATTATCTGAGTGGTATGCTCTCTGTTCGTCATGGTGGTGCAAACCAGCCTGAACTGATAGGCGCCTATTTGGGTAAGACTACTAAGAACGTCATGTTGATATTCTCCGTATTCTTGTTGATGATGGTGGGCACGGTATTTGTGTTCAGTCCTGCCAAGATATTGGGAGACATGTGGGAACCTGCCGCTGTCGTGGAAAGTGCAGGACAATACACTTTCTGGATTGTCATGATATTCATCTATTACATTATAGCCACGCTGCTGCCTATTGATAAGATTATCGGTAAGATCTATCCCCTCTTTGCTGTCTCCTTATTATTTATGGCAGCTGCCTTGTTGGTTATGCTGTTTGTGAAGATGCCTAATATCCCAGAAATATGGGAAGGCCTGAGTGTTCCGGCATTGACTCCTAAAAATATTTTCCCGGCTTTGTTTATTACGATAGCCTGTGGTGCTATTAGTGGCTTTCATGCTACGCAGAGTCCGTTGATGGCTCGTTGCATGAAGCACGAGAAGCAGGGACGCCCCATTTTCTATGGTGCCATGATTACCGAAGGCATCGTAGCACTCATTTGGGCAACGGTGGCCATGTATTTCTTCTACGATAATCCAACACCGGGATACGATCAGATTGCAGGTGGAGCAGCAGCTGTAGGTGATGCCCCATCAGTTGTTAACCTGATTTGTAACGACTGGCTGGGTGTCTTCGGTGGCATTCTCGCTCTGTTAGGTGTTGTTGCAGCACCTATCACCAGCGGTGATACAGCCTTGCGTTCAGCTCGTTTGATTATAGCTGACTTTATTAACTTTGAACAGCATAGTATCAAAAACCGATTGATGGTATGTATTCCATTGTTTGCCGTTGTGATGTCATTGCTTGTTTGGCAGATGTCCGATAAGGAAGGTTTTAATATGATATGGAGCTGGTTCGGTTGGTCTAACCAAACGTTGTCCGTCTTCATGTTATGGGCTATCACTGTTTATTTCGTACAACAGAAGAAACCTTACATTATTACCCTGATTCCTGCTCTGTTTATGACGGCAGTATGTTTCACATTCCTCTTTTCAGAGCAGATATTCAGTTTCTCAGCAACAGTTTCCTACATCATTGCCTGCTGCTCGGTTGTCGTCGCTTTGATATGGTTCTGTGTGTGGTATCGTAAATATCAGAAAAATCATCAATAAAATATAAGCTTATGTTGAGTGTTGAAGAATTAGTTGACCGATTGATAGACCTCTCGTTTGCAGAGGACATCGGTGATGGTGACCATACTACTTTGTGTTGTATTCCTGAGGATGCAATGGGAAAGTCACATTTGTTGATTAAGGAAGATGGTATCCTTGCTGGTGTAGAAGTGGCTAAGGAAGTGTTTCGCCGTTTTGACCCAGAGATGCAGGTAGAAGTACTGATGCAGGATGGTGCTAAGGTGAAAAAAGGCGATATAGCTATGATTGTGACTGGTCGTGTGCGCTCGCTGTTGCAGACCGAGCGACTGATGCTGAACATCATGCAGCGTATGAGTGGTATTGCTACCATGACCAATCGTTATGTGGAACGTTTGAAGGGAACTCATACCCGTGTGCTTGACACCAGAAAAACCACTCCCGGTATGCGTATGTTGGAAAAGCAGGCTGTCAAGATTGGTGGTGGAGTGAACCATCGTATCGGACTTTTTGACATGATACTACTGAAGGATAATCATATAGATTTTGCAGGTGGTATTGTCAATGCCATAGACCGTTGTCATCAATATTTGAAGGAAAAAGGGCTTGATTTGAAAATAGAAATCGAGGTGCGCTCGTTCGACGAACTGCAACAGGTGTTGGATCACGGAGGTGTCGATCGCATCATGCTCGACAATTTCTCCGTACCCGATACGAAGAAAGCTGTTGACATCATCGCCGGTCGCTACGAGACGGAGTCGAGCGGAGGTATCACCTTTGATACCATTCGCGACTATGCTGAACAGGGCGTTGACTTCATTTCAGTAGGTGCTTTGACGCACTCCGTAAAAGGACTCGATATGAGTTTCAAAGCATGTTAAGAGGGCTGTTAGCTATAGGCTGTTGGCTATTAGCCATTGGTGCACAAGCCCATGTGCAATATTACTCGCCAGTAGATTACAAAATCACGCTGGCGGGTAATTTTGGTGAACCCCGTCCCAACCACTTTCATGGTGGATTGGACATCAAGACCGATAATGTAGAGGGGAAACACATCTATTCTATTGGTGATGGATATGTGAGTCGTCTGACTGTTGGTATTGATGGATTTGGTAATGCAGTTTATGTTACCCATCCGGAAGGATATACCAGTATTTATTGCCATTTGAAACGATTCTCTCCAAAACTGGAACGGTTGGTGCAGCGGACGGGGAGGCAGAATGAGAAAATCGATCTTCGCTTTTCTGCCATTGAACTACCTGTATCGCAGGGACAGCTTATCGCTTTAAGTGGCAACACGGGACATAGCACAGGTCCCCATTTACATCTTGAGATTCATGATACAAAGACTTGGGATATGATGGATCCCTTAGATTTCTTGGCTCCATTCGTAAACGACTCTGTAGCTCCACAGGCACACAGTGTAATGGCTTGTCCTATGGAGGGGGAAGGGGTGTTTAACGGTGGCGTTTCGAAACAGACTTTCGGCATTTCCGCCCGTCAGGAGCTCACAGCCTGGGGGAAAGTGGGTTTTGCCCTTTGGGCCGATGACTATATGCAGGGAGTCTATAATCATTACGGCATTCGCGAAACCATTCTGATGGTAGATGACAAAGAGGTTTTTCATTCTAACGTGAACCGCATTCCAGTTTTTAGCAACCGGCAGGTGAATGCTTGGGGCGACTATCGGCATTGGTTGCATCATAAGACATGGTATATGCGTTCATATGTGCCGCAAGGTGTGACTCTTCCCATCCTGCAAACCGATGAACACAGGGGGTATGTCAACTTTCAGGAAGAGCGCCCTTATCGCTTCATGTATATTCTGCGCGATTTTATGGGTAATGAATCGCGTTATGAGTTTGAAGTAATAGGAAAGAAAAGTCAGATACCTGCAGTATCAAGGAAACGGTACAACGTCAGTTACGACAGACTCTCGGTGATTTCCCTGCCTGGTATGCAACTGACGATACCTGCGGGCTCGGTGGAGGGGAAATTGAATGTGTGTCCCCAAGTGCAAAAGGATAAGTCTTTGCCCCGCTATACATTTGCTACAGAGGCATGTCCGCTGTTCAGATGGGCGGAACTGTGCATCGCTATTCCGGAGGGGGCAGACACAACCTTACTCTATATAGACAGTGGAGGTCACGATATGGGTGGCCGTTGCCAGAATGGGTGGATAACCACTCGAATACGTGAATTAGGAGCCACCTACGAATTGAAATTAAAAACAAGCAAAGAATAAAGTATGAAGAGATTTTTTACATCAATGGCTGTCTGCACGATCGTTGCATCAGCCTTTGCCTGCACCAACTTTATTGTGGGCAAGAAAGCCAGCACTGACGGCTCTGTGATATGCAGCTATAACGCTGATTCCTATGGAGCCTACATGCCTTTGTATCACTATCCTGCCGCCAAGCATCAAAAGGGTGACAAGCGGAAGGTGTATGAGTGGGATACGAATAAGTATCTGGGTGAGATAGATGAGGCTTTGGAAACTTATAATGTAGTAGGTAATATCAATGAATGGCAGGTGACCATTGGTGAGACTACCTACGGAGGCCGTGAAGAGATGGCTGATTCTACGGGTATCATCGACTACGGTTCACTGATTTATATCGCACTTCAGCGTTCAAAGTCGGCACGTGAGGCTATTCAGGTGATGACTTCTCTGGTTGAGCAGTACGGCTATTGCTCGGAGGGCGAGACATTTACCATTTGCGACCCCAACGAGGCTTGGATTATGGAGATGCAGGGTTGCGGTCCCAACCGCAGTGTGTCGAAGGAGCGCACGGTATGGGTAGCCATGCGAGTGCCCGACGACTGTATCTGTGCACACGCCAACCAAAGTCGCATCGGAAAGTTCGACATGAAGGACAAGCAGAATGTTCTCTATTCAAAGAATGTCATCAAGTTTGCCCGCAAGAAGGGCTGGTTTACGGGCCGTGACGAGGAGTTCTCGTGGAAGAAGGCTTATGCAGCCCCCGATTTCTCGGGTCGTCGCATATGTGATGCCCGTGCCTGGAGCTTCTTTAATATGTATAAGAAAGGTATGGACCGCTATATTCCCTGGATTATGGGTATAGACAAAGATGCTGAAGATTTCCCGTTGTGGGTGGTGCCCGACAAGAAGTTGAGCGTTCAGGACGTGATGACCGCCATGCGCAACCATTTCGAGGGTACGCCGTTGGAGATAGACTCTACCGACATCGGTGGCGGTATCTGGCAGATGCCTTATCGTGTGACCCCGTTGTATTTCAAGTTGGATGGTAAGAAGTACTTCAACGAACGCCCTGTTTCAACGCAGCAGACTGCGTTTTCGTTTGTATCGCAGATGCGTTCATGGCTGCCTCGTGAGATGGGCGGATGTTTCTGGTTTGGCAACGACGACGGCAATATGGTGGCATACGTGCCCATCTATTGTTCGATGACGCGTCGTCCTGAGTGCTTCAATGCTCCTGGCGCCGACGATATTACGTTTTCGGATAAGAGTGCTTTCTGGGTGTGCAACTGGGTGAGCAATATGGTTTATCCCCGATATAGCGCTATGTTCCCTGATTTGAAACAGGTGCGCGATTCTTTGGAGAAATCCTACTTCGCCCAGCAACCTGAAGTAGAGAACAAGGCGAAAGCGATGCAGCCAGCCGAGATGCAGAAGTTCCTCAACGACTACAGTATTGAGCAGGCTCAGGCTATGTTGGCCCGATGGAAACAGTTAGCCACGTTCCTCATCGTCCGCCACAACGATATGGCGCGTCGTCCTGTCGATGCACAAGGCCGCTTCTATCGTAATAAGCATGGATTGGGGGCAACGGTTGAGCGTCCTGGAATGCCGCAGCCTTTCGCACGAAAGTTGGTGAAGGAAGCAGGCGGGCGATATGCCGTTCCTGAGTAAAAAAGAAAAAAGTGGAACTCCTTAAACGAGTTCCACTTTATTTATATCCTGTTCCATTTCGCAGTAGTGGCACGTCAAGATGCCATCTACAACGTGGAAATGAGTCTGCATCGGTTCGTTATTGGTAATACATTTGGGATTGTTGCACTTCACGATGCCTCGGATTTCGTGGGGAGTGCGAACGGTTTTCTTTTCAACGACCTCGAAATTGTGGATAATATTCATTACCACATTGGGGGCAACCACTGACAGACGTGAGATTTCCTCGTCAGTAAACCATTTGTTCTCCACCTTGATAAAGCCTTTCTTACCCAGTTTCTTGGATGGGAAATTGTAGCCGATAGTGACGGGAGTGCCCAGTTCAGACAACTTCAGCAGTTGTGCCACCTGATAGGTTTTCTCAGAAGGTATGTGGTCTATTACGGTGCCGTTCTCAATGGCGGCAACAAGCATTTGGTTCTTGTTCATTGTATGATGGTTTTATCGTTTTTAACTTCGTCTAAACTGATGCCTAATACGTCACAGAAGATGGCTTCACGGGCAAAAAGTCCGTTGCCGGCCTGCTGGATGTAGTAGGCGTGAGGATTGTCGTCCACATCATAAGCTATTTCGTTGACGCGTGGCAGCGGGTGCAGAATCTTCATGTTAGGCTTGGCAAGTCGCAGCATCTCGTTATTGAGAATATACACGTTCTTTACGCGCTCATACTCCATCAAATCGGAGAATCGCTCCTTCTGCACGCGGGTCATATACAGAATGTCGGCATCAGCAATCACTTTCTCATTAAAAGCCGTATGCTCCTGGAACTTGATGCCGTGCTCCTTGCAGTAGAGCTTGTACTCGTTGGGCATAGCCAATTCTTTTGGGGCAATGAAATGGAAGGTGGGGTTGAAGTGGCGCATGGCCATAATCAGCGAGTGAACGGTGCGTCCGTATTTCAAATCACCCACGAGATAGATGTTCAGATTATCCAGCGTGCCCTGTGTCTTATAAATACTATAAAGGTCGAGCATGCATTGCGAGGGGTGCTGGTGGGCACCGTCGCCGGCGTTGACGATGGGCACCGTGGTCACTTCCGAAGCATATTGTGCAGCACCCTCGATGAAATGACGCATCACGATGACGTCGGCATAATTGGCTACCATCGAGATGGTGTCCTTCAGCGTCTCGCCCTTTGTTCCGCTGGTAATCTTCGGGTCGGCAAAGCCTATCACGCGGGCCCCCAGTCGGTTGGCTGCTGTTTCAAAACTGAGTCGTGTACGTGTTGAGGGTTCAAAGAACAAAGTTGCCACCACCTTGCCTTTCAGTAACTCACGGTTGGGATGCTTCTCAAATTCCTGTGCCATCTCAATCATGTAGAGAATCTTTTCACGAGTGAGATCGGCAATCGTCACAAAGTCATGCTTTTCCATATTATTGATGCTGTAGCTTTTGATTTTTCAGCAAAGGTACTGTATTTTTTCGATATCTGTGCAGTTTGCGAACAATTTATTTTGTTTTTTGCCTAATTTAGACTAACTTTGCAGTTCATAAAATAGAAATCGCATCAAAACAATGGACATCAAGATTGCTGAATTTTCGTTGAGTGCACCGATGGTGAGTATGTGCCCCAAGGACACAAAGCCTGAATATGCCTTTATTGGTCGTTCCAATGTTGGCAAGTCGAGTTTGATTAATATGCTCACCAATAATAAGAAATTGGCCAAGACTTCCGCTACTCCTGGAAAGACCCTCCTCATCAATCACTTTATTATTAATAAGGAGTGGTATCTGGTTGACCTTCCCGGTTATGGTTACGCCAAACGCTCAAAGAAGGAAATTGCAAAACTTGACCAGATGATACGGGGCTATATCCTGCAACGCGAACAGTTGGTTAATGTTTTCGTTTTGGTTGATTCCCGATTGGAACCTCAGAAGATCGATTTGGAGTTCATTGAGTGGTTGGGGCAGTCCAGTATTCCTTTCGCCATTGTTTTTACCAAGGCAGACAAGCTGTCAACCAGTAAACTCAATCAGAGTATTGAAGGTTATAAGAAGAAACTGCTGGAGACGTGGGAAGAACTTCCTCCTATTTTCCTGACCTCAGTTGAAAAGAAACAAGGTAGGGACGAGGTGCTCAATTATATAGAGCAGATAAATAGGGAATTGAAGGATTGAAAAATTGAAAAATTGAAGAATTGAAGGATTGAAAGATTGAAAAATTGAAGGAAAAGAATGGCTAAGGATACCCCATACGTTGATGTTCAGAACCTCTCGAAGTCTTTCGGTGCACTGAATCTGTTCAGTAATATCAGTTTCAGTATTGCTGAAGGACAGAAGGTGGGCTTGATAGCAAAAAACGGCACGGGGAAATCAACCTTGTTGGCAGTATTGGCTGGCAAGGAGGGGCATGATACTGGCGACATCATCTTCCGTCGCGACTTGACTGTGGGTTTTCTGGAACAGTCACCGCAGTTCGACCCGCAGGAGAGTGTGCTTGATGCCTGTTTCAATCATCATGGTGAAGAGGAAAAGGTTCTAAAGGCGAAACAGGTACTGACCCAATTGAAGATCCGAAATCTTCAGCAACCCATGGGGCAATTAAGCGGAGGACAGCAGAAGCGCGTGGCTTTGGCTAATGTCCTGTTGATGGAGCCCGACCTTTTGATATTGGATGAGCCTACTAACCATCTCGATTTGGAGATGATTGAATGGTTGGAAGGTTATTTGGCAAGAGGTAATAAGACCTTGCTCATGGTAACTCACGACCGTTTTTTCTTAGATCGTGTATGTTCTGTGATTCTTGAGTTAGATGATCATACCATCTACAGCTATCGAGGCAATTACTCCTATTATTTAGAGAAACGGCAGGAACGTGTCGATGCAAAACGCGCCGAGATCGCCCGCGCTAATAATCTCTATCGCACCGAATTGGAATGGATGCGCCGCATGCCTCAGGCCCGTGGACACAAGGCCCGTTATCGGGAAGAGGCTTTCTACGAACTGGAAAAAGTAGCTAAACAGCGTATGGAGGAACGTCAGTTACGTTTGAAAGCCAGTAATGTCTATATTGGTTCTAAGATTTTTGAGTGCCAGTATATCTCCAAGACCTTTGGTCAGATGAGCAATGAGCCTGTGGTCATTCTCAAGGACTTCTACTATAACTTCTCCCGTTTTGAGAAGATGGGTATCGTGGGGAATAACGGAACGGGTAAATCCACCTTTATTAAAATGCTTTTAGGCTTGGAACCTGTTGATGACGGGCGGATAGTCATTGGCGAAACCATTCGTTTTGGCTATTTCTCACAAGAAGGCCTTCAGTTTGATGACCAACAGAAAGTCATTGATGTCATCACTGCCATAGCTGATTATGTGGATTTAGGTGGAGGCAGGAAACTCTCTGCATCCCAATTGCTGCAATATTTTCTGTTTACTCCAGAACAGCAATATAATTATGTATATAAGTTGAGTGGCGGTGAGCGTCGCAAGCTCTATCTCTGTACCGTTTTGATGAAGAATCCCAATTTCCTGGTACTTGATGAGCCTACTAACGATTTGGATATCGTCACCTTACAGATTCTGGAAGAATATTTGCAGGATTTTCCTGGTTGTGTGATTGTGGTGAGCCACGACCGCTATTTCATGGATAAAGTGGTTGACCATCTTCTGGTGTTTAAGGGACAAGGCGAAGTACAGGATTTCCCTGGTAACTATACTCAGTATCGGGAATGGGCTGCTTTGGAGTCAGATCATTCCAGTAGTGCCCGAAATTCTAAAACTTCAGTCAATGCTAACAAGAGCTATCGCCACGATGACCGGCGTCGGATGTCGTTTAAGGAAAAGCGTGAGTTCGAGCAGTTGGAACGAGAAATCGCTTCCTTGGAGGAAGAACAGCGCCAGTTGGAGGAACAACTCTGTAGCGGACAACTCAGTGTGGAAGAACTGACAGAGAAGAGCAAGCGTTTGCCTTTGTTGAAAGACGAACTGGATGCGAAGAGTATGCGTTGGTTGGAACTCTCGGAAATAGAAAGCTAAAAAAATGATTACACAACAATATCCATCACAACTCTTAGAACGGGCAGTGCAAGAATTTTCCAAATTGCCGGGCATCGGACGGAAAACTGCTTTGAGGTTGGTTTTATATCAACTTCGACAGGATCCACAGGATGTTCAATCTTTTGTGGATGCTATTGCCAAGATGAAACAGGAGGTGCACTATTGCAAGCGCTGTCATAACATCAGTGATTCCGATCTTTGCCCTATCTGTTCTAATCAGCGTCGTGACGCCTCTACCATTTGTGTGGTGGAGAATATTCAGGATGTAATGGCTGTGGAGAATACCCAGCAGTATAACGGACTCTACCACGTACTGGGTGGGGTGATATCGCCTATGGACGGAGTAGGGCCTGCTGATTTGGAAATAGACTCATTGGTGAAGCGCGTAGAGGAAGAAGATATACAGGAAGTGATACTGGCACTCAGTTCTACGATGGAGGGTGATACAACCAATTTCTATATCTTCCGCAAACTGGCTTCCTATGATGTCAAGCTGAGTATTATAGCCCGTGGTATCCCTGTGGGTGATGAGTTGGAATATGCAGATGAAGTAACATTGGGGCGGTCAATTCTGAACCGTACCCCCTTTGATGGAAAATAAAACAAACAAGAATATGAAAAAGATACAGACTTTTTTAATGAGCGTCTTTTGGGGATTCCTAACGTTTGCAGTCGTCGAACTGTTGCTATTTGAAACAGGACTGCTGGAGTCGGGAATAGCCGTAGGTAACAGTCAGGCGGAATTTATTACCGAGGTGGTAATGGAACTGATGACCTTGGGCAATATCTGGCTGTCGCTGCGTCTGTTCAAGATAGGAAAGGTGAAACGCGATATAGCCGATAGGGGAATCGGGGCATTGCGAAAATGGGGCTTCCTTCGCCTCTATCTGTTGGGTATTCCTTTGGTGGCAAATGTACTTTTCTACGAATTGTTCTTGAAGCCCACCTTCGGTTATCTGGCTATTATTATTGTGATATGTCTGCCTTTTGTATATCCTTCTATGGCTCGTTGCGAGTCTGAAGTGTCAGTCGAAAGCATTGATGGAAATGAAGAAGTTAACAATCGTCATAGTCAGCTATAATGTTCGGCAGTATATCGGACCATGCCTGCAGAGTGTTGAAAAGGCAATGCAAGGTATTGATGGTGAAATCGTCGTGGTTGACAATCAGTCGCACGATGATACGCTGAGCTTTATCCGTGAACATTATCCTCAGGTACGCATCATGGAGAGTGGGGCTAATATCGGCTTCTCCCGTGCAAACAATCTCGGCATCCGGCAGAGTGAGAGCGACTATGTCCTGTTGCTTAATCCTGATACGGTAATAGCAGAAAACACCCTCCGTGAGGTCATCGGATTTATGGATGCACACGACACCGTTGGAGCTGCTGGCGTGCAAATGCTGAATGCTGACGGAACGAAAGCGTTGGAATCACGAAGAGGGCGTCCAACCCCCATGGTATCTTTCTATAAGATGTGTGGGCTTGCTGACGTTTTCCCTCGAAGTCGCACTTTCGGCCGATACTACATGAGCTGGTTGTCATGGAACGAACCTGCAGAGATTGAAGTAGTCAGCGGTGCTTTCTTCTTTATTCGTCGCAAGGCTCTTGACGAAGTAGGCTTGTTGGATGAAGCTTTCTTCATGTATGGCGAGGACATCGACCTTTCATGCCGTTTGTTAAATGCGGGATGGCATAATTGTTACTTGCCTTGTAAGATTATACATTATAAAGGTGGAAGTACCGATAAGACCACCGTCCGTTATGTTCGTATCTTCTATAAGGCCATGATTATCTACTTCCGCAAGCATTACGCTCACCTGAACTTCTTTGCCAGAAAGGGTATTGAGTTAGGCATCTATTGCAGGGCACTGCTGGGAATGATAGGCATTCTGCCGTCACGCTTGGTGCGTACCCGTGTGAAGACAGTGATTACACCTCAAGAATTGTTACGCTCATGAATACGTTACCCCAAATACGGCTGAGGGCTTTGGAACCTGAAGACCTGGACGTGCTTTATGCGATTGAGAATGACACGACCATTTGGAATGTTGGCAATACCAATGTGCCTTATTCCCGTTATACCCTTCACGATTATATCGCCCATTCAAAAGACGATATTTACACCGACCGACAGGTACGCTTGATGGTCGAAAATATGAATGGAGAGATAGTCGGTATTGCGGATGTGGTTAATTTCGACCCTCAGCATCGTCGTGCAGAATTGGGAATTGTTATTATGTCCACCTATCGCCATCAGGGATATGCCACCGCTGTTATGGAAGAGATGCTGAACTATTCTTTGCATATCCTTCATCTTCATCAAGTCTATGTTATTGTTGATTGTGGCAACGAAATAGCCCTAAAACTGTTTAACAGTCTGGATTTCAGAGAGTCTGCACGTTTGGAGCATTGGCTGTTCGATGGTCGTGACTATCACGATGCACTATTAATGCAACGAATTTTATAAATTTTAACACAAATAGTTTTGCTGGATAAGATTTTCTTCATACCTTTGCACCCGCAAAACAGGAACTGGTGCGTTAGTTCAGTTGGTTAGAATGCCTGCCTGTCACGCAGGAGGTCACGAGTTCGAGCCTCGTACGCACCGCCAAAAGAGAAAGCTCATTGAATCATGATTCAGTGAGCTTTTCGTTTAACTAACTTCGTGTGGTATGAGACAGTTATTATTCTTTTTGATTTCCTTGGCGACTTGCATGGGACTGCAAGCCCAGTCGAAACTTGGTATTTCTATTCTTGGTGATTCCTACAGTACTTTCAAAGGCTATGTAGTACCTGACAGTAATTATGTGTGGTATCCGCAGGAGAATCCTGCCAACAATGACGTGCAGGACGTGCGCCAGCTATGGTGGCAACAGTTGATACGTAATCATCAGGGATATCGTCTTTGCCAGAACAACTCATTCTCTGGGGCTACAATCTGTCATACAGGCTATGATGGTGCCGATTATAGCGACCGTTCCTATTGCACGCGTCTGTGGAACTTGGGTTCCCCCGATGTGATATTGGTCTTTGGTGGTACTAACGACACCTGGGCCAAGTCGCCCATTGGTGATTTCCAATATGGCAATTGGCAGAAGAACGATCTGTATAAGTTCCGTCCGGCGATGGCTTATGTGCTTGAGAATTTGCAGAATCGCTATCCGGGTGTTCGTATCTATGTCATTATCAACGATATTCTGTCAGACGAAGTAACAGCTTCGATGAAAACGATTTGCCAGCACTACCATGTTTCCTACATCCAGTTGCATGATATTGACAAACAATGGGGGCATCCGTCGCAAAAAGGAATGCAGCAGATTGCAGAGCAGGTGGCTGCAGCGTTAGGCAATTAATAACGGTTTCCGAGTTTTACACCTTGTATATATCCTGCGATTCCGCCTATAATCAACAGTAGTCCGACAGAAAGAAGCAGGTTGGTAGTGTGGTGCAATAGATAGGCTGTTAGCAGCAGTAAAGTGCCTGCTACTATCAACAAAATTCCTATCAGCGGCGCATTTTTCTTCATAAAAGCGTTAAAATTTGCTGCAAAGATACGAATTTTCCTGTTTTCACTCTTCTCTTTTCACTTTTTTTTGTACCTTTGCACCCGCAATTTTGCAAAATAACAAATAATTATTAATTAAGTAGTATGAATAAATACGAAACCGTTTTCATTTTGACTCCCGTTTTGTCTGATGAACAGACAAAGGAAACGGTCGCTAAATTCAAGAAGGTCCTCACCGACAATGGTGCTGAGATCGTGAATGAAGAGGCCTGGGGATTGAAGAAGATGGCTTATGCTATTCAGAAGAAGTCAACAGGTTTCTACTACCTGTTGGAGTTCTGTGCAGAGCCAGCAGTGATTAAGACTTTGGAGACAGCTTTCCGTCGTGATGAGAAAGTCATTCGTTTCCAGACAGTGAAGCTCGACAAGTATGCTGCAGAGTATGCTGAGAAGCGTCGTAACAAATTAGGTAAAAAAGAGGAGGCATAACTATGGCACAAGAGACAGAAATTCGCTATTTGACAGCTCCTTCTATTGACACCAAGAAGAAGAAGTATTGCCGCTTCAAGAAGAGTGGTATTAAGTATGTAGACTATAAGGATCCCGAGTTCCTGAAGAAGTTCCTGAACGAGCAGGGTAAGATTCTTCCCCGTCGTATCACAGGTACTTCGCTGAAGTATCAGCGTCGTGTAGCTCAGGCTGTAAAGCGTGCTCGCCAGATTGCACTGCTTCCTTACGTAACTGATATGTTGAAATAAATAAGGAGGAGGACGACAATATGGAAATTATACTGAAAGAAGATATTATCGGTCTGGGATATAAGAACGATATCGTAAACGTTAAGTCTGGTTACGGTCGTAACTACCTGATTCCTCAGGGTAAGGGTGTTATCGCTTCTCCTTCTGCCAAGAAGATTTTGGCTGAGAACCTGAAGCAGCAGGCTCACAAGTTGGCTGCTCTGAAAGCTGAGGCTGAGAAGAAGGGTGACGCTATCAAGGACGTTGCTTTGTGCATTGCAGCCAAGGTAAGCGCTACAGGTCAGCTCTACGGTTCAGTGAATGCTGGTATCGTTGCTGAGGAGTTGAAGAAGCTGGGTCATGACATTGATCGTAAGATCATCACGATGACTGATGCTAAGACTGTTGGTGACTATGTTGCAACTGTTCACTTCCACAAGGAGGTTGAGGTAGCTATTCCTGTGAAGGTAGTTGCTGAGAATGCTCCTGCTGAGGAGAAGAAAGAGGAGGCTGCTCCTGTTGCTGAGGCTCCAGTTGCAGAGGGAACTCCTGCTACAGAAGAATAACCATGCTGTAAAGCAAATCATAGTTATTATACACAGGGAATCCCGAGCACTTTGGTGCTTGGGATTCTTTTTTTGTTGTAGGTTGGCTTGGGCAACCTTAGGAAATAAAAAAACCGCTGAACTATCGTCCAGCGGCATCTCTCTCAATTTTTGTTCGAGTCGTTCTGAATTACTTAACGCTATCAGCAGCAACAGTGTCAGCAACAGCTACAGAATCAGCAGCGCTATCAACAACCTCAACTGAATCGGTGTCAACCTCAGCGGTCTGAGCCTTGTTACCACAAGAAGCGAAAGAAACTGCAACGATAGCAGCGAACATAAATACTAATTTTTTCATTTTTCTAAGCTTTTTAAATCTGTAAAACAATCATTTGTTTATTAAAACGATGCAAAGGTAGGCATTTTTTTGATACGTTGTACTTTTTTTTGTGACTTTTTTTTAGCCATTTTTGTAACTTTTTCGCAAAGTGCTTAAAATCAGCCGATTACGAAATGTTAAAAATGTTATCTATTTTACACTTAATCGAATATTTGCTAAAAAAGTGGCTTTTTTAGCAAATAATGTGTACCTTTGTGCTCGTAAACGTGGCACCTTATTATATATATGATAGACTCATCAGTTTTTCAAGGTAAGAAAGCGGCATATTTCACCCTGGGGTGTAAGTTGAACTTTTCTGAGACATCAACTTTTGCGAAGATGCTTCAGGAGTTGGGTGTGCAGACAGCTGCCAAGGGTGAGCAGGCAGACATCTGTTTGATCAATACCTGTTCCGTTACCGAAGTAGCCGACCATAAATGTCGGCAAGCCATTCATCGCATGGTGCGTCAGCATCCCAATGCTTTTGTGGTGGTTACTGGCTGTTATGCCCAGTTGAAACCAGAACAGGTGAGTAAGATTGACGGGGTCAATCTGGTATTGGGTGCCAATGAGAAGGCTAAGCTCATCCAATTACTTGCTGAGGGATTGAGTGGCAGTGAGGGTCTCGCATCCTATCAGACGGTGAAGACGAAGGATATCAAGACCTTTGCGCCTTCATGCTCGCGAGGCAATCGCACTCGCTATTTTCTGAAAGTGCAGGATGGTTGTGATTACTTCTGTACCTACTGCACCATTCCCTATGCCCGAGGTTTCAGTCGCAATCCTGATATAGCCTCGTTGGTGGCCCAGGCAGAGCAGGCTGCTCGCGAAGGAGGTAAGGAAATTGTGCTGACGGGTGTAAATATCGGTGACTTTGGTAAGACTACAGGTGAAAAGTTTATTGACTTGGTGAAGGCTTTGGATGCCGTTGAGGGTATTCACCGCTATCGCATCAGCAGTTTGGAGCCTGATTTGATGAGCGACGAACTGATTGACTATTGTGCCCACAGTCGGGCATTCATGCCCCATTTCCATATACCTTTGCAGAGTGGGAGTGATACGGTGCTGAAACTGATGCACCGGCATTACGACCGACAGTTGTTTGCTGATAAGATTTATCGCATCAAGTCCGTGATGCCTGACGCCTTTATTGGTGTGGATGTGATGGTGGGCTGTCGTGGCGAAACGCCTGAATGTTTCGAGGAAACCTATGAATTCCTTCGCCATTTGGATGTCACCCAGCTTCATGTGTTCCCATATTCCGAGCGCCCAGGTACTGCTGCTTTGAAGATTCCCTATGTGGTTAGTGATGCCGATAAGCGTGAACGCAGTCGGTTGTTGCTCGAACTCTCTGACGAGAAGACGCATGCCTTCTATCAGCAATATATCGGCACTGAGGCAGAAGTGCTTTTCGAGAAAGCTCCTCGTGGCAAGGCGATGCATGGTTTTACACGTAACTATATCCGCGTGGAACTGCCGGCTGCCGAGGCTCGCCCGGAGTATGATAATCAGTTGCTCACTGGCACCTTGGGCGAATTTAATCATGATAAAACTGCACTGCGATGGATAAAGTAGCTATTGTGATTTTGAACTGGAACGGACAGAAAATGCTACATCAGTATCTGCCTACCGTATTGAACTACTCGCGCGATGAAGCCACGGTATATGTGGCTGATAATGCCTCAACCGATGATTCTCTGCAGATGTTAGCCAGTGAGTTTCCTGAGTGCAAAACCATTGTGCTGGAGAAGAACTGGGGTTTTGCCGAGGGCTATAACAAGGCCCTTCGGCAGATAGATGCCGAATATTATCTCCTGCTCAATAGCGACATTGAGGTGACGCACCATTGGCTCACTCCGCTTATTGAGTTTATGGACGTCCATCCTGAAGTGGCTGCCTGTCAGCCCAAACTGCTGTCCATTTTTGATAAGGACAAATTTGAATATGCAGGGGCGAGTGGGGGATTCCTCGATCGTTTTGGCTATCCCTTCTGTCGTGGACGCATTTTCGATACTGTTGAAGATGACAACGGACAATACGACTATGCCACCGAAATACTTTGGGCCACAGGTGCAGCCCTCATGATTCGCTCTAAGGACTATTGGGAGGCTGGTGCACTCGACGGTCGTTTCTTTGCGCATAACGAAGAGATTGACCTTTGCTGGCGTCTGCGCATCCGTGGACGCAAAATTTACTGTCTGCCCGAAAGTTATGTCTATCATGTAGGTGGAGGCACGTTGCCCAAATCGAATCCCATGAAGACCTTCCTCAATTTCCGTAATAACCTCACCATGCTCTACAAATGTCTGCCCGATAGCGAACTGTCGTACGTGATGTGTTGGCGCTGGCTACTCGACTATGTAGCTGCCTGGCAGACGCTGTTGATGAATCGCAATTGGGGCGATTTCTGTGCCATTTATCGGGCCCGTCGCGCCTTCAACCGTTGGAAACATGATTTTGATGCCGATCGTCAGGCTATCCAGCAGTCCCGCCAAGTCGCCGTCATCCCAGAACAGCGTCCCTTCTCCCTTCTGTGGCAATACTACATCAAGGGCCGCAAACAATTCTCGAAATTATCAAAATAAAAAAGATTCTTTCCATTTTCTTTGTACTTCTAGAAATTCTTTGTATTTTTGCCAATGCATATATTAATTTATAAGCATGGTACAAGATTTATACATTTTGATGATTACAGCGGCTGTAGTCAGTATTCTGTTTAAGTTCTTAAAGCAGCCAGTGGTGTTGGGTTACATCGTTGCAGGAGTCTTGGTGGGTCCGTATCTGTTTGGCAAGACCCTTGTGAATCCAGACAATGTGAAGCAATGGGGCGACATCGGCGTTCTGTTTGTATTGTTCTGCATCGGTCTGGAGTTCCGCCTGAAGAACCTCATCAGCAGTGGCAAAGTGGCGGCAATAGGCGCATTGACAATCATTGCGGGCATGATGCTCTTTGGCTACGGCGTGGGAGTAGATGCCAATTTTGATATGGTCAACTCCCTGTTCCTGGCGGGCATGCTTTGCATGTCGAGCACCACTATCGTGATGAAGGCTATTGACGAGGCAGGATGGAGTAAGGAGCGTTTCGTCAAGGGAGCAACCAGCATCCTTATCGTGGAGGATGTGGTGGCAGTGGTACTGATGGTATTGCTCTCCAGCATAGCCATCCGCCATCAGTTCGAAGGTGCCGAGTTAGCCAGCAAAATCCTCGATCTGGCCATTACGCTCGTGGCATGGTTTATCTGTGGCATACTGATTATCCCGACACTGATACGCAAAGTGAAAAAACATCTGAATGACGAGACGCTTATCATCCTCGCCTTAGGTCTGTGCTTGGGTATGGTGCTGACGGCAGAGGAAGCTGGCTTCAGCAGTGCACTCGGTGCTTTCGTAATGGGTTCTATCCTTGCCGAGACCGTGGAGTCGCATCGTATCGAAAAACTGATGACTCCCTTGAAGAATGTCTTTGCTGCTATCTTCTTCATATCGGTGGGCATGCTGATCAATCCAGCTACATTGGCATCATATTGGTACAGCATACTTTGGGTCAGCCTGGTCATCATCATCGGAATGATTCTCTTTGGCACCTTAGGTTGCTGGTGGGGCGGACAGACCATGCGCGACGCTATGCTCACCAGTTTCTCGTTCGTCCAGATTGGCGAGTTCTCGTTCATCATCGCATCACTGGGCACCAGC
The DNA here is from genome assembly GCA_002354095.1 of Prevotella sp. UBA2711. Taxonomy (GTDB): domain Bacteria; phylum Bacteroidota; class Bacteroidia; order Bacteroidales; family Bacteroidaceae; genus Prevotella. The sequence continues at coordinate 91,787 of DEKX01000041.1, forward strand.
TTGGGTGTGCTCAATCCAGTTGTCTATCCTATCATCGTGGCGTCCAGTGTGGTGACCACCTTCCTCACACCTTATATTATGAAGGCTGCCGTGCCATGCTATACGTTCCTTTATCGTCACGCTCCGGAGAGTCTGCGTGCTAAGATCGACCGGCGCGAGCAGCAAGTGGCAGAAGCCGAGTCGGCTACCTCATCCGGCAACACGAAATCATTCGGAGAAAAGGTGCGCCATGCTGTTCGTCATACATTCATCACGAAGCATCTTGTCGATCTGTTTATCAAGAATATGAGTGCTCATGATGAAAAAGCGGAATAACCTCTTTCATATATGCCTTCTGCTGAGCGGTCTTAGAATCATCAGCGGAAGGCTCCATCAGCTTTCCGACCAGCCACTCGCGATCCTTTTTCTTCAATGTTTCAATATCTCACAATTTCTAGATGGCTGGACTTCTTAAAAAAACGTTCTTTTTTCGAGTGCATTCCAATAAAAATTGTAGTGCACTGCAATAATTTTTCGAGTGCACTGCAGAAAATATGGGAGTGAAATGCAAATTATTTGGTAGTATGGAATAAAAAATGTAACTTTGCGACTGGTTATTGATAGAATTGAAGATGAAAAAGAAATTAGTATTGATTGTTGGCCTTTGCATGACATTGGCTACACATGCACAAGAGAACGAAAAGTTGTATTTCACAGCCGAACAGATGCCGGATATGATGGTGTTTATGCCTGGTCCTCCAGACAGTACTTCGACGGCTTTCGCATACGATGTGAGCAGATATTATTGGGGCAAGGAGATGCGTAAGGACTCCGTGCGTGCTGCTGAGGCTACACGTGATGCCGTATATGGACTGGCTACCATTCTCACCGAGTTCAGGGAAGCCTTCGGTATGGAGATTACTAAAGAAGGTACGCCCGAAATCTATAAGGTGCTGGATATGGGTACAGAGACCTGTGGCAAGGTGTGTTCGCTGCCCAAAAAGAAGTATATGCGCCGACGCCCCTTTATGGTGTTCAACGAGGGTACGCTCTATCCTGAGGATGAACCCTCTTTGCGCAAGAATGGTTCGTTTCCTTCCGGACACACCACACTGGGGTGGAGTGCGGCTCTGCTGATGATGGAGATTAACCCCGACCGCGCTAACGAGATTCTGGCCCGTGGCTATCGCTATGGTGAAAACCGAGTGGTGGTGGGTGCCCATTGGCAGAGCGACACCGATGCTGCCCGTATAGCTACTTCAGCAGCTTATGCCAAATTGCATACAAGCGAGGCTTTCCTGTTGCAGATGCGCAAGGCGCGTGAGGAATTCAAGCGATTGAGCCTGCAGTCCGCCAAATAGGCATGAAAAGGACAGTTCCTACTTGATTTGAACTGTAATGGGACTGTCCACTTCCCTGCACCACGACTTCAGATGGTCGAACCAGGCTTGGGCTGAGTGATAGCCGAAGGTTTCGTTGGCTGACGTGTAGCTGACTTTATAGCTCATGTGCTTGCCCTTGATTTGCAACACATAGGCATAGTTGTCTTTATTAGCCGGTTCCTCGCTGAGGATATATTTTTGTGGAACAAGCACAGCCAGTCCTACCGTCTCGCGCTTCCATTTGGTGGTGTCGCTGGCAGGATAGTCGGTGCCCCAGCAGGCACGTAATCCGTGTTTGTTGCTGAATTCCTCGGATCCCTTCACATTGATGATGCCTGTGGAGAACCGGCAATCGTTGACGTCTTTATTGAAATAGACATCCACATCGGTATCACGATGACCGGCATATTGGGTGTAGCGGATGGTCATGTTTATTAGTTGAGAGTTGAGAGTTGAGAGTTGAGAGTTGGCTTCCGCCTTAGGAGCTTGCCAACCACGATCTACCAATTCTACAATGGTGCGAAGGGGTCCATAGGAAATGATGCGTTGCGTGCGAGAGTGAACGGGCTCTACGTGTGTGGGCTTCTTGCCATCCCAACCGCGGAAGGCACCCAGTCCAAAGGTCTGGCCTACCCATAGCACATCGTCGCCATATCCCTGTGCCTTCTGTTCGGCATCGGTATAAAACTGAGTGGCCTGCAACTCCAGTCCTTTCTTGTATTTGCCGTAGAGATCGAGGGTCTGGCGGGCGTCGAAATAGATGCGGATGCCGTTCAGTTCGCTCTCGAAATCTACTCCATGGTGGTGCTGCATGTGGTAGGCATCGGCAGCGTCGCCCCGTGCCGTGATAGACTCAATGAAATTATTCTGCTGGTTCTTCTTCAACTTCTTGTCGCTGGTATTCCTCAGCAGCATTTCGGCATATACGCGGGCAGGGTAGGTGCGTGGCTCGCCTGTGTCGAAAAGCTCGACGGTATATTGCTTCTGCTCTTTCTTGCCCAAATCGGCTAAGAAACAGAGTTCATCGAAGACCTCGTCCTGATTGAGGTCGTCTAACTGGCAGGGTATCTCTTGCCCATCAACCGTCACGAGTGCCGAACGCACCTCGCCATAGTTTGCCAATGGAATGACAACAGGTTGGTCGGTACGAACCGTGTTGAGGGGATTGGTGACCGTAATCTTTAAAGTTTGTGAGGCAGATGCCGTTAGGAACGACAGACTCACAGCAGCGAAGCAGATTAGTTTTCTCATATTCTCTTATATATATAATAAGGTGTGAATTATCCCTGCAAATTTCACACAAATAAACGAAATAGCAAGCGCATTGCACTTTTTTTTATCTTTTTTAGGTTAAAATTTGGAATTTAAAATACTTTTTAGTATATTTGCATCGTATTTTAACAATAATAAATCTTTAAGCCCATCAGAACAGTGCGTAAGGTCTATTTTCTGTTAGTTGTATTGATGCTCATCTGCTTAGGCTGTGAGTGGCGTTTGAAGTCTGCTGAAGACACTTCAAACAAGGACAACGTGACGATAGAACGCTACGACCGGATAGAGAGTTTATACCTGACCACGGGCGATTATTCGGCACTGTTGCAGATGAACAAGACGTATCCGATGCAGACACGGACACTGATTGAGAATGTGTTGCAACTTGGTCAGGTGAACGATCCTGAAATCAATACTAAGTTCTTGCGCTTTTTCCGCGATACTACGCTGCAACAGATGATAGGCGATGTGCAGGAACAATTTGCCAATATGGACGACCTGAATGCGGAGCTGACAGAGGCTTTCAGCCGACTGAAGGAGTTTGTGCCTTCGGTTGAAATCCCTCAGGTTTATGCCCAAATCGGTTCGTTTGACCAGAGTATCATTGTCGGCAATAAAACGTTGGGCATCTCGCTGGACAAATATTTGGGTGCCGACTATCCATTCTATGTGGCACATTACTCTGATGTGCAGCGCCAGATGATGACGCGTTCGATGATTACGCCCGACTGTCTGGGCTTTTATCTGTTGAGTCTTTATCCGTTGAACGAGACCGAGACCAGTAAGGATAAGCGCGATTGGCATCGTGGCAAGATTCAGTGGGTGGTCAATCGGGTGACGAATCGTCGTGTGTTCGACAACGAGCAGGTGGCATTGGTGGACAGTTTTATGAAACAAAACGAACAAATGAGCGTGGAACAGTTGCTCCGCGCCTCCGTATCATACTAACATACATATCATCATGAGAAAATTAACAACGATTGGCCTGCTGTGGCTGTTAGTGTCATCCGTATGCTTGGGACAGAATCTGGATTTGAAGCGTATTACCCAAGGTGCCTACCGTGCTGAGGGCATATCGGGCGTAGTTCCGGCAGCCGACGGCGAGTCGTACACCAAGGTGAGCGACGACTGGAAGCGCGTGGTGCGTTGCTCGTTCAAAAACGGTCAGGAGACGGAGACGCTTTTTGATGTGTCAACCATTCATGGAGCCAAGATAGATTACGTAGAGGGCTACATCATGAGTCCTGACGGTAAGCGTATGCTGATTCAGACCAATTCTGAACCGATTTACCGTCATTCCTTTACGGCGGAATACTATATCTATACCATTGCCAATAAGAAACTGGTGCCACTCTCGAAGAACGGTGCCCAGCAGACACCCCTGTTCTCGCCAGACGGAACGATGATTGCCTTTGTGCGTCAGAACAATATATTCCTCGTGAAATTGCTCTATGACAACGCCGAGAGTCAGGTGACGAAAGACGGCAAGAGCAATGAGGTGATCAACGGTATTCCTGACTGGGTGAACGAAGAGGAGTTTGGCAATGACAGAGCTATGGTGTTCAGTGCCGACAGCAAACAACTGGTGTGGGTGCGCTACGACGAGACGGATGTCAAGGAGTATGCCATGCCCATGTACAAAGGGTTGGCGCCTGAGATGGAGAAAAACACCGACTATCCTGGCGAATACACCTACAAATATCCTGTGGCTGGTGCAGAGAATGCCCGATGCAGTGTGTGGAGCTTCGACATAGCCAGCAGGCAGACACGACAGTTGCAGGTGCCTCTGGATGCGGATGGTTATATCTCGCGTATCTTTACCACTAAAGAAGTGCAGAAAATACTGGTGCTCACGCTCAACCGTCATCAGGACTGTCTGCGTGTCTATCAGACTAACCCGCTCTCCACCGTCAGTCAGTTGCTGATAGAGGATAAGACCCCGAAATATGTGAAAGAGGAAAGTAGCAGTTCGTTCAAGGTCACCGATAAGTATATGCTACTGCCCAGTGAGCGCGATGGATGGATGCATCTGTATCTGTATAATCTGAATGGGCAGCTGTTGCGCCAGGTGGAGCAGGGTAATTATGAGGTGAGCGACATTTATGGCGTAGATGATGCTACAGGTGATGTCTATTATGCCTCGCACGAGCAAGGGGCAACCGACCAGCGCGTCTATGTGGCACATGCCAACGGCAAGCGCGAATGCCTTACGACAGAGGCAGGGTGGAGTAGTGCCGTATTCAGCAGTAATTACAAATACTTTATTCATACTTGGAGCAATCTGAATACTCCTCCTGTTGTCCGCCTGTGCAACAATAGTGGTAAAGCGCTGGCAACCTTGAAGGATAACCAGAAACTGAAAGAAAAACTGGCTAACGTCCAGTTGGGGAAACGGGAACTCTTTACCTTCACGACATCGGAAGGTATCCAACTGAACGGATGGATGATTAAACCTGCCGATTTCGATGCCAGCAAGCGTTATCCCGTCTTGATGTATCAGTATAGTGGTCCTGGCAGTCAGCAGGTGAAGGATGCCTGGAATATCGGTATGAATAATCAAGGTGCCATTCTTGAACAGTATCTCTGTCAGCAGGGATTCATCTGTGTCTGTGTGGATGGTCGGGGTACTGGCGGACGTGGTGCTGATTTTGAGAAATGCACCTATCTGCGACTGGGCGATTTAGAGTCGAAAGACCAAGTGGAGGCGGCTCTTTGGCTGGGGAAGCAGTCGTATGTTGATAAGGACCGCATAGCTATCTGGGGTTGGAGCTATGGTGGTTTCAATACCTTGATGTCGATGTCGGAAGGTCGCCCCGTGTTCCGTGCAGGGGTGGCTATTGCTCCTGTCACCTCGTGGCGCTTCTATGATACAATCTACACTGAGCGCTTCATGCGTACGCCCAAGGAGAATCCTACGGGTTATGACGATTGTCCGATCAGTCGTGTAGAGAAGTTGCATGGCGCCCTGCTGCTTTGTCATGGTTCGGCTGATGATAATGTGCATCTGCGCAATACCGCTGAATATACCGAGGCATTGGTGCAGGCCGACAAGGATTTCCGTCAGTTGGTATATACCAATCGCAATCACAGCATCTTTGGCGGTAACACCCGCAACCACCTGTTCCGACAGTGCATCCATTTCCTCAAGGAAGAAATGAAATAAAATAATAAAGGTCTCTCAACACTGAGAGACCTTATTGTTTAGTAGTTTTCTGCTTTCACCTGGAAGTAAGACTGTGGGTGGTTGCATACAGGACACTCGTCTGGCGCCTTCTTGCCAACCACGATATGACCGCAGTTGGCACACTGCCAAATGACATCACCATCCTTAGAGAAGACACGCTCCTTCTTGACATTGTCGAGCAGTTTGCGATAGCGCTCTTCGTGAGCCTTCTCGATAGCGGCAACACCCTCGAACTTTTCGGCTATCTCGTCGAAACCTTCTTCGCGAGCTTCCTTAGCCATGCGGGCATACATGTCCGTCCATTCAAAGTTCTCGCCACCGGCAGCTGCTTCCAGATTGCTGGCAGTATCCTTGATGGCTCCGCCTTCCAAGAGTTTGAACCACATTTTGGCATGCTCTTTCTCGTTAGCAGCAGTCTCCTCAAAGATGGCTGCTATCTGGACATAACCGTCTTTCTTTGCTTTCGATGCCCAATAGGTGTACTTGTTGCGAGCCATTGACTCTCCTGCAAACGCTTCTTGCAGATTCTTTTCTGTCTTTGTTCCTTTCAGTTCTTTCATAATCGTATTTGTTTATTTTGTTTACTTTTCGTTGATAATTGCTAACCACCCTGCAAAGTTACAAAAGTTTTTTGAGAATAAAAAAAATAATGACGAAAAAAAGAGGTGAAACCACCAATGGTTTCACCTCTTTGATTATAGATAGGATAGGGATTAGTCCTCCCAGTTCTCCTGAGTCTTGCGAACATAGCTCTTGTAGCGGATCTGTGCCATCTTCTGTGCCTCGGCGAAGAGTTCTTCAGCCTCGTTAGGATAAGCCTTCTTAACAGACAGATAGCGAACCTCACCCAGCAGGAAGTCGTGGAAGTTCTCCCAGTTAGGCTCCTTAGAGTCGAGAGAGAATGGATTCTTGCCTTCCTCAGCAAGTGCTGGGTTGAAGCGCCACAGGTGCCAGTAGCCGCACTCAACAGCCTTCTTCTCCTCAGCC
>DEKX01000041.1:98641-156738 GCA_002354095.1 Prevotella sp. UBA2711
GGAGCGTAGGCGATGATGATTGAAGGTCCGTGCCATGCCTCAGCCTCGCGGATAGCCTTGAGGGTCTGTGCGTGGTCAGCACCCATAGCAATCTGAGCTACATATACATATCCATAAGTGGTGGCAATCATACCGAGATCCTTTTTGCGGATACGCTTACCCTGAGCAGCGAACTGGGCGATAGCACCGAGAGGAGTAGCCTTAGAAGCCTGACCACCAGTGTTAGAATATACCTCAGTATCGAGCACGAGGATATTTACATCTTCACCAGAAGCAATCACGTGGTCGAGACCGCCGTAACCGATGTCGTAAGAAGCACCGTCACCACCGATAATCCACTGACTACGCTTAACGAGGTAGTGGTCGAGGGTCTTCAGTTCCTTGCAGAACTCGCAACCGTTGGCAGCACCAGCAGCGATAGCCTCACGCAACTTCGGAGCAATCTCCTTGGTCTTGTCGGCATCGTCCTTGTTGGCGATCCACTCCTCAGCGAGGGCGGTGAATTCTGCAGGAGCATTGGCCTCTGCTTCCTTCAGTAACTTGGCTACGCGCTCCTTCATCTTCTTGTTACCGAGAGCCATACCGAGACCGAACTCGCAGAAGTCCTCGAACAGAGAGTTGTTGAAGACTGGGCCCTGTCCCTTCTCGTTCTTGGTGTAAGGAGTTGAAGGAATAGAAGCTGAGTAGATAGAAGAGCAACCGGTAGCGTTGGCAATCATCTGACGGTCACCGAAGAGCTGAGAGATGAGCTTCACATACGGAGTCTCACCGCAACCAGAGCAAGCGCCAGAGAACTCGAACAGAGGCTGAGCGAACTGTGAGTTCTTCACATTGCTGCGGATGTCAACGAGATCCTGCTTAGACTTAACTTCCTTAACCAGATACTCCCAGTTCTTAGCTTCCTGCTTCATGTCGGCAGCATCTGGGTTGAAGGCAACCATGGTAAGAGCCTTACCTGTCTTAGGATTGCCTGGGCAGATGTCAGCACAGTTGCCGCAGCCAAGACAGTCGAGTACTGATGTCTCAATGCGGAAGTGCATACCCTTCATAGCGGCAGGAGCTTTCATCTCGATAGTATCCTCAGCAGCAGCGAAGCCCTTGATTTCGTTCTCGTCGAGCACGAATGGACGGATGGCAGCGTGAGGACAGATGTAAGCACACTGGTTACACTGGATACAGTTCTCCTTGTTCCAAACGGGAACGAAGGCTTCAACACCACGCTTCTCATAAGCGGCTGTACCAACCTCCCAAGAACCGTCGATAGTGCCGTGCTTAGCGAAGTCAGATACCTTCAGCAGGTCACCAGCCTGAGCATTGATAGGACGAACGAGTTCCTTAACGAATGCGGGTGCATCATCCTGCTTAGGCTCATCGTCGGGCAGGTTAGCCCACTCGGGCTTAACAGTCAGTTTCTGATATTCGCCACCGCGGTCGATAGCTGCATAGTTCTTATCAACAACGTCCTGACCCTTAGCTCCGTAAGACTTCAAGGCAGCAGCCTTCATTTTCTCAACAGCCAGTTCAACAGGAATCACCTCAGTGATGCGGAAGAATGCAGACTGCAGGATGGTGTTGGTGCGGTTGCCCAGACCAATCTCCTGTGCAATCTTCGTAGCGTTGATGGTGTAAACAGTGATGTTATTCTGAGCGAAGTAGCGCTTTACCTTGTTAGGCATGAACTTCTCGAGCTCGTCAGCATCGAAGATGGTGTTTAACAGGAACTGACCGTTCTTCTGCAGACCGCGAGTTACATCGTACATGTGGAGGTAAGCCTGAACGTGGCAAGCCACGAAGTTAGGTGTGGTTACCAAGTAGGTAGAACGGATAGGAGTATCACCGAAACGCAGGTGTGAGCAGGTGAAACCTCCCGACTTCTTAGAGTCGTATGAGAAGTAAGCCTGACAGTACTTGTCGGTGTTGTCACCAATAATTTTTACGCTGTTCTTGTTAGCACCTACAGTACCGTCGGCACCCAAACCGTAGAACTTAGCCTGGAACATACCAGCACCACCGAGAGCAATCTCCTCAACCTCAGGCAGAGAGGTGAAGGTAACGTCATCTACGATACCGATGGTGAAGTGGTTCTTTGGCTCTGGCATGGCGAGGTTGTTGAACACGCTGATGATCTGAGCTGGAGTGGTATCGTGAGAACCCAATCCATAGCGACCACCTACGATGAGAGGACGATCCTCAACATCATAGTAAGCATCCTTCACATCGAGATACAGAGGCTCACCATTGGCTCCTGGCTCCTTAGTGCGGTCGAGCACTGCAATGCGCTTTACTGACTTAGGAACAGCAGCGAGCAGATGCTTCACGCTGAAAGGACGATAGAGGTGAACAGAAATCATACCAACCTTCTGACCGTTAGCGTTCAGATAGTCGATAGCCTCGCGGGCTGCATCGGTAGCAGAACCCATCAAGATAATCATGCGGTCAGCATCCTCGGCTCCGTAGTAAGAGAAGAGGTGATACTCACGACCAGTAATCTTTGAAAGCTCGCCCAAATACTTCTCAACAACCTCAGGCACTGCATCGTAGTAGGGGTTGCAAGCCTCACGGTGTGTGAAGAATGTCTCAGGATTCTCGGCTGTACCACGAGTAATAGGACGCTCTGGTGACATAGCACGATCGCGGAAACGCTTGATGTACTCTTCCTTCACCAGTGGGCGAACATCCTCTTGGTCGAGCAGCTCAATCTTGTGATACTCGTGAGAGGTGCGGAAACCATCGAAGAAGTTTACGAATGGAACGCAGGTCTCGAGAGATGCCAAGTGAGCGGCAGCTGTCATGTCCATAACCTCCTGTACAGAACCCTCGCAGAGCATGGCGAAACCGGTCTGGCGGCAAGCCATTACGTCCTGATGGTCACCGAAGATACAGAGAGAGTGTGAAGCCAGCGTACGAGCAGAAACGTCGAATACGCATGGAATCAACTCACCTGCTATTTTGTACATGTTAGGGATCATCAGCAACAGGCCCTGAGAAGCAGTGAATGTAGTGGTGAGAGCACCAGCCTGCAGAGAACCGTGAACGGCACCGGCAGCACCAGCCTCAGACTGCATTTCCTGCACACTTACGGTCTGTCCCCACAGGTTCTTACGACCACGGGCAGCCCACTCGTCAACGTGCTCAGCCATTGGTGAGCTCGGGGTGATGGGGTAGATAGCTGCTACCTCCGAGAACATGTAGCTTACGTGAGCCGCAGCCTCGTTACCATCACAGGTGATAAATTTCTTTTCTTTAGCCATTTTTGATAAATATTAAAATGAATAACTTATTTGTTTAGTATAAAAATCCTAAGAGCCATAAGGGTATCTGATTGTCTTTTCCTACCTCTGTATTGTAGCGGGCATAGACGGTATCAGGTGTGTACCTTAATTTGTAATGTATATCCGCATCGCAGATACGGAACTTAATCTTCTCATCAACGACATAGACAGCATCGCGTGATCCCTGATTGATCTTGTGGTCTTTCCATAAAGAATTGACGAAGAATGTCTCCATAGCCGTCTGCTTTTCTACGTGAATAGGGTAGATGGCATAGAGCAGGTTGGAGTTGTGAAGCATCACCTTTGACGGCTTCTTGGGAAAGTCCTGCCCTACGGGGTATATAATGTTGAGCAGGCGTGCATCGGCCAAGTACTTGATATAATTCATGACGGTAGCACGACTGGTTTCTATGTCGTTGGCTAATTTGCTGATGTTTGGAGCAATTGGACCTTCTTCTGCCAACTCGTAGAATAGTTTCTTAATTTTAGAAAGATACTTCAGTTCAATCTGCTTGATGAGCAAGATATCTACTTCAGTCATCATGTTCATGGTCTTGAGCAGGTTTTCGGAGTAGTTACGATGCTCTTGGAAGAAGGGATAAAAACCATGATGGATGTAGTCCTGGAAGTACTTGCTGGGTGATACTTTCGGCAGAATCTGTTTAATGATGTGCTCATGATTATGAAGGATTTCTTCAAGAGTATAGGGCTTGAAGTCATTATCTGTCATGAGATTGATGAACTCACGGAAAGAAAAACCACGCAGGTTATAGCTCTTCACGATACCATTCAGTTCGGGATTCTCTTCTTTCAAGCGCATCACACTTGACCCTGTGAATACAATCTTCAGTCCGGGATGTTCATCGTAGCACCGACGTAGTTCTTGCGACCAATCGTTCTGTTTGAACACTTGGTCTATCAGCAGGACGCGTCCGCCATTGTGGTAAAATTCTCCTGCAAAGTCAGCAATGCCGCGACCTTGAAAGTAGAAATTGTTCATATTGATATACAGACACTGCTTGTCGCGAATATCAAAATGCTCCTTAGCATACTGAAGAAGGAAGGTCGTCTTTCCTACGCCACGCGTTCCCTTGATACCAATGAGACGATCGCGCCAGTCAATCTCATCCATTAAGGTGCGACGAACCGGGGCATTGACATGCTCTACCAAGTAACGATGCGTACGAAAAAAAGCTTCCATCTAATTAGATTTGTTTTAAAACAGATGCAAAGGTAATACTTTTTCTCGGAATTGCAAAGCGGAGATTGCAAAATCTTGTGAAAAAGCATTATTTTTATACTATATAAATAGTAAAAGGAGCTTTCTGAGCTCCTTTACCTAAAATTTATAAGCGATATCAAACATGAACCAACGGCCTTTCTGAGGGATGGGTCCTGTGTTCAGACCGCTCTGCTTGTAGCTCTTGTTGAACAGGTTCTTCACGTCAGCGGAGATGGTCAGCTTTCCAAACTTACAGGTAGCACCGAGGTCGAAGAGAACACGGGGACTGAAATCGTGGGTGACATTGACTTTTTGATATGCCTCATACATTGCCATCTCAGCTTGGTTCATTAACTTTTCGTTTTCCGGAGTTGGATTTATCATCCACTGTTTATACATTTCTCCGTAATGATTCACTGCTGAATTGTAAAGCGCGTATCCAATTGCATCTGTCGTCCAGGACTTCTGACTGCTGTAATAGTCGATGTGCCCATGCACATTAAGCCATTTGGTTGCCTGCCAAGCCAATACCGTACTGACCGAGAGCTTGGGTGTGCAGAAGGCAAAATTGAACTCTGTGTTATTAATAGACGATTTCTTGACATCCTGCCAAGCGGCACTGAGGTTCGCCGTGAAGTTGCTATACTTGTATTTGGCGGAGAGTTCTACTCCATAGATATCACTGCTACCGGAGTTCTCGTGCTCAATGATGTTCATATAGATGATGTTTCTGGCACGGTTATAGAATCCATTGATCTCAAAGTCGAGCCCAGGCAGCCACTGGTTGGCACCGAAGGTGAGCTGATAGGAATGAAGTGCTTCTGGATCGAGCTCGGTAGCAAGGTCTTTGTATCCTGCAAAGGTGGCGAGGAAGAGGTTTATCTTGCGATACATGTATGGTGCATCAATAAACGACTTGGAGTAGCTGAGTTTGACGTTCCACTTCGGCTGAACAAAGATGAGCGCCACACGAGGTGAGAACTCGCGAATCTTCGTGTCGTTATAGCGGTTCTTATAGTCGAAGCGCAGACCAGCGTTGAGGATGAGCGGTCCCCAATGGTGTTTCAGCTGTACGTAGCTGTTGATATTGCTCTCATGTCCCTTGCCAAGTTCTGGAATGCTGTCGTTACTCGTGGCTTGTTTATCGAAGTTATAGCCAAACATGTATTGTACGTCGTCGAGTTGGAAGTAGCTGTATTCGGCACCGAAAGAGAGAATACCCTTGTGATGTTTGCTGTTGATATAACTCCAGTCACCTTGAATCTTACCACCGATGGTATGTTCTTGTCCGTTGATGTAGCGTGAGAGACCACCATCGCTGTTGTAGAGTGTTTCCTTCAAAGCACTGGGAATAGGCAGTGACGGGATGATAGACGCTGCAGGATTGTCAGAGATAACTTGATAGTGTGTCAAGTCACTGTTGTCGTAGGTGACCGTTCCTTTCAGGTAAACGTTGCCCAACTGTTGTCCGTAATTAAGTTCACCATGGTGGGAGAGAGTGGCGAAACTGGGTTTGATGCTATTGAATGACCGGTATTTGTCGTAGTCATAAGGCGTGAACAGGAGATTGAGTGTCATGGGCGAGATGATCTGCGAGAACTGAGCGTTGTAAAGGAAACTCAGGTTCTTGTATTTCAGCTGTGCACCGACATCGTAGGATGGTTTGGGTCCAATACCACCAACAAGCGCATCGCCACCTTCCCGCTTAAGACCAGTTTCCTCATCCGGTACATAGATTTTCTGACCTTTTGCCTTATAGAGGCCTCCCCAGATGAGCAGGTCGAGATCGAAATAGCGTTTACCCAGCATCATGGATGCTTTCAACTGTCCGTAGCTGCCGGCACCTGCATGTACCTCGATACCATCAATATCAGCACCCTGCCATGTGATGACGTTAACTACGGCTGTAAGCGACACACCACCGTAGAGTGATGAGGCAGGTCCGCGCAGCACCTCTATCTGCTTCACCTTGTCGAGTGAAATACTGAAGTCGGGGGCGGCGATATTGGTGGCATAGCTGTTCAGACGGTGACCGTTGAGCATGATGAGGATTTTCTCTTGACCATTGCTATAGATGCCACGCATGGCAATATTGATATCATCATTACAGTCTACAATGTTCATTCCTGGTACGAAGGCTGCCAGAACCTCCTGGAGATTACGCCCTCCACAATTCTTAATCATTTCTGCTGTAATCAGCGTAGTAGGCACAGGAACCTCGTTCAATGTCTCAGCTTGGCTTGATGCTGTGGTGATAGTGGCCGAGCGTCCTTCCTTGATGCGCTCCACCATATCGATAAAGCGTTGTGGGTCGTTGGCGTTAGTACTGAAATAAGGATTCTCTGCCAATAGAAGTCTGGTAATTTCCTCTGCCACTTCCTCTTTGTCATTTCCTAGATTGCATAGGGCAAGAAGCCTATAGGCACTCTGTCGAAGATTGTCAGGGAAATCTTTCAGATTGTCAGTCAGTTCCTTTTCAGCTTCGTCCAATCTTCCAATGTTATAGTTTTCCTCCGCTCTGTCATAGATGCTGCGCAACCGTTCATACTCGTTTTGAGCCTGAGCCTGTAAAGCACATCCTATTATTATTAATATGGTGAAGATGATCTTTCTCATGATTTCTTAATTGGTATTGTAATATAGAATATCGTGCCCTGGCCTTCTGTTGACTCGAATGTCAGCGAGCCATTATGCTTATTTTCTATGATATCCCTTGTAATAGCCATGCCCAGTCCTGTGCCTTGTCCTGCTGGTTTGGTGGTAAAGAAATTCTCATAAAGGCGCTGCTTCACTTCTTCTGTCATACCTTCTCCGTTGTCAGCAATACTGATATGAAGTTCTCCATTGGTTTCAGCTACTTTTACTGATATTTCCGGCTTGAAGTCTTCTCCCAGTCGTTGACTCTTCTTCCATACCGTATAGCATGAATTATTCATCAGATTCAAAACGGCTCGGCTCAGGTCCTGAGGAATTACCATGATTTGAGGCAAATTCTCCTGGTAGTCTTCGTGGATGCTAATGTTGAAGTTCTTGTAATTGGCACGCATGGCATGATATGAGAGCCAGACATATTCTTTGACTATATGTACCACATCAGCGGGCACGAATTCATTCTCCTTGCCTCTCGATACCAGCAATATACCTTGTATGATACTGATAGCGCGTTCACCATGTTCCACGATCTTTGCCATGTTCTCTTTCAGGTCGGCCACAATGTCCTCAACCTCCTCACGATCGTCCTCCGAGAGATTATCCTCGTTGTCTTCCACAATCTCCATCAGGTCTTTCAGTAATTTGTCCGACATCTTACTGAAGTTAATGACAAAATTCAGCGGGTTCTGAATTTCATGCGCAATACCAGCACTCAGCATACCCAATGATGCCAGTTTCTCTTGCTGTTTCAGCTGCTGCTGTAAAGTGTCAATCTGTTTCTCCATAGCCATCTGTTATTTAAGAGTTGGTAATATAATGGAAAATTCTGTAAATTCGTCTTTCTGCGATTTCACAGTGATGTCGCCCCCATAGTTCTGAATAATTTCACGACTCAGATAGAGTCCCACACCGGAAGCCTCACCAGTGGTCTTGGTAGTGAAGAAGGGGTCGAATATCTTATCAATGATTGTTTTCTCAATACCGATACCATTATCACGTATGAGGATTTCTATCTGTTTCTCCTTGGGCACGACATTGAATTCCACCTTAGGTGAGTAATGACTGCGTTGTGCTTTTTTAACCACAGCGTAAACTGAATTTCCCAACAAGCTCATGAAAGTTTTGCTCAACTGATCGGCATTCGCATTCACTATGATGGATGTTTCAGGGTAGTTGAATACTACATTGATATGATACTCTTTAATGTCTTGCTCGAAATATTTTAGGAGCATTTCCTTGTCCTGTCGGATAACAGCAATGATATCTATCTCGGTGATACCTCCCGAGCGGTCTTTCAACATTTCCTCCATTGCTTTCAGCGTGCGGGTGGTGTTGGCACCATGTTCACTGACTTTTTCCAGGTTGCCCTTCAGCATACCGAGCACGTCGATAGTATCGTCATAGTTCTCTGGGTCCATGTTGTCTTTCTCGTCTTCTATATTAGCCGTGACGTCGTCAACCAGTCCTTGCGATAGTTTCGAGAAATTGTTAATGTAGTTCAGAGGGTTCAAGATACGGTCAATTAGTCCCTGTGTCAGTTTACCCACAGTAGCCATCTTTTCCTGGCGCACCAGTTCATGCTGTGCTTCACCCAGTTCATTGAGGGCAAGTTCCAAGCTCTTTGACTTCTCCTCAATCTCATCTTTCTGTTTTACCACCTCTGCAGTTCTGTCGCGCACCACTCTTTCCAGTCTTAGCTTATCTAATCTAAGTTGGCGGATTCGCCACAGCACTGTTGCGTATATAACCAATACTATACAGGCGAAATAGAACAATATCATGTACCAGCGCAGATAGACGGGCCGTTCTATTTCGAAGCTTAGTCTGGCGATGTTCGACATGTGTCCAAAGGCATTACGTGCCTGAACTTCGAAAATGTATTTGCCATAGGGCTGGTTGTTATATTCCGAATAGGTGTCAGTGTCCCATGCACTCCATCTTCCGCCATTGATGCGATAGCGGTATAGGGTGTTTAAGAGCAGTGATGGGTAGTCTGTCGAATAGTTGATGAGTATCTGTCGCTCGTCGCTCTTGAAAGTCATACTGCCAGCCAGTTCGTTGAATCCGCCCCATGCCACGCTGTCGTCGTTGATGATAATCGAACGGAAGAACACCTGTGGGCTTGCAATTTTAGAGGGGTCAGTCTTCGACCTGTCGGCAACAATCAGTCCTGTTGAGCTTCCCAGCCATACTTTCTCACCCTCACGGAGCAGTGAACGCACGGTATAGTCCATGAGTGGGAACACGAACTGGTTCCAGGAATTGTCATTTTGACCGTTCCTCATAGCGTAGAGCCTCCTTCCCTTACTATTTGTCAGCCATAGTAATCCGTCCTTGTCGGCATAGGAGAAAAGCGGGTAGGGGAAAGGTTGTGTGGCACTGGCAGGAATCATGGTGGGTTTGTCATTATACATAACGAGGGTAGCAATTTCCTCTTTGTCGCCTCCACTTGTCTGCACGGTAAAAGTACCACTTGCGTTATTCCATATTCTACCATACAGATTCTGGAACCATATCACACCTTGCTTGTCTTTTATGATTTTAACCACGCGTGAAGCCTGGCAAACTTTCTCAGATGCCTTTCCTGATGTAAAAGAATGGTAATGCACACCATCAAGTTCTCCTGCATAGAATCCTTTTTCATCAGCCATGATGGCTGTTGTGGATTCATTCGTCAGTTGCTGAGAGGCTCCGTTTGGCAGAATGCGATAGACACCATTGGAGGTGGCTGCCAACAGTCCGTCATGATGGTTGATGATTTGCCAGCAAGCATAACTGACTTGTGGAATACTTTCGAAATAATTGCCATTCCTCACGAAGAGTCCTGCCAGAGTGCCGGCATACATCTTTCCTCCTAATATTGCCAGTGACAGCACTTCACCTCGAAGACCATTCTCGGGACCGAAACGCATAAAGGGTGATGGAATCTGAACGACGAAGATACCATTGTCAGTGATGCCCCACAGCAGTCCATGATTGTTATAGGCTAAACTCTGGACGTTGTCGGAACACAGTCCACTTTCTTCGTTCAAATGAAATAATATGTTATTATTCTCGTCAACGAAATATACACCTGCACCTTCTGTAGCCACAGCAGTCAGACCGTTATCCATCTTCTCTTTCCAGTTGACGGTAATGCCTGGCACTATTTCTGAATAGTCGTAAGGATTCTCTCTGGCGACAGATGATTCATAGATGCTGTTTTGCTTGGCGGTATAGGTTTTTCCATTGCTGACGGAGAAATAAATTTCTCCACCTGTTTCCCAAATGTCTTGAACCTCACCTTTGAATTCGTGTTTTTCGTCCTGTGTCTTCAGCTCAATAATACCTTTTTGGTTGACAGTGATATATCCGAAGAAGTTGTAACCTCCCACCCACACTTTTCCTTTTGAGTCTTTTTTAACAACTGTGACACGGGTGACTCCTGGGGTGTAGATAATGCGCCAATCTGCATTGTCATAATAGAGCAGTCCCTCGAAGTTAGCCACATAAAGAATTCCGTTCTTATCAATTTCCACATCAAAGTTCTGCTTGTGACCTCGATATTCCGCAGGACTGATATTTTTGAAGAAAGGCAAACCCTGTGCATTGGCACAAAGCACCATTGTGAGGGCTAACAGACATACTGAAATCCATCTTTTCATAGTCTTGCCTCCTTTCTAATAAATGTCTCATAAGGAATGTTCTTGCCTATATAGTAATTCCATTCCTCTCGTGTTAAGTTGCGCTTAATCTTGGCTTTCAGCTGTTGTTGCATCATCGGCAACGAAATCAGTGCCCTGATGATGTTTCCGTTCTGATCGCCTGCCCAGATGTTGTTTTTCTGTAGATCGAAAGTAAAATTAAGAATCCATCCTTTGGTGTTGAAGAAAGACATTGGTTCAATCTTCGACATATTGGTCATCCACATGTTGAAGACACCGTCATAGCTGGATGAAGACAGCCTATGACCGTTAATTTTCAATTTTGATATTCTTGAAAGATGTCCCACCAGTTTATTTGTTTTCCCTTGTGCGTTGATGAAGTAGATGGTGCCGTTGCTCATTCCATAGGCAAACGTATGAGAATTCTTAGATTCGGCAAAAGCTGTTACCTGGCCTTCAAAGGGCACTTTCTTTGTTTCCAACTTATCGAATCCCTTGACGATGTGCATTCTGCCCTGACGGTCGAAGATGACAGGGTAGTTCTGAAAACGGGTAGCAAATTCAATGACAAAGGGCAGTTGCTTATCTGTGACGATGATTTCCTTTTCAGTGTCAAAGAGTGCCATGCCTTTTTCTCCGAATAGGATGAACTGGTCGCCAGCAGTGTCCATACTTTTCAATTTAGCAACATTGACATTGATATTCTTGATGGTCTTTTCCCTGCATATCAACAGCTCACCGGTACGGCTCAGCGCATAGATGGCGTTAGTCTTCCTGTTGATGAAAACATCGCGGAAGTCATATTGTGGGTTGCTAATAAGTATCGTAGAATTCAGTTTGTTGCCCATGACGGTGTGTTTGATAACCTCACCATATGTACTACATGTTACGAAGAATCCCTGTTTCTCGTCGCCAAAGGCAATATCCGTTACGCTGCCTTTATGTTTGTTCCATACCGTCTTGTTCTGACTGGTTAGGGCCAGTGCCTGATAAATAACAGGGTATGAAAGGTCTCCGTGATATCTATTCGTATATAGGCATACAGCATATTCCAACAGGTCAGCTAACTCATGATTGCCAGCTTGATATTGCGTGATGGCCGTGTTAGCCAGTGTTCTGGATAGTGCGATGTAACTCAAGGTATCAGCTACGCGTTTTGAGTGTTCTGCCTGTAAACGTTCCTTCTCGGCAATAATCTGCTGTTTCTTTGCTACTTCCGAAGCTTCCAGGGCTCTGCGCTCTGCAATTTGGGCGTTTTGGCGCTCCTGTTCGGCATGTTGGCGCATTTCGTTGGCAATCTTCGTCTGTTCCACAGCCTCCTCGCGTCGTTCATCACTGACGATACGCTGCTGGTTGGCTATCTCCTCCAGTTGGGCATTGACACTCTGCATGACAGCCGACTCCTTTTCTCTCTTTGTCAAGTTGGCTATCTGCGACTTCAAGTCATTTACTACAGCCTGCTCTTGAGTGTACTTTTCATGCATATTCCATGCAGTGACTCCTGTACATATAATAGCGGCAAGGGCCAGAAGAACAGCTAATATCTTGAATAATTTTCTCATGCTTTGCGTTTCAGTGCCAATATAGTGATATCATCACTCTGTTCTGCTTCGCCAGCAAAAGCTCTGACAGACTCCAACTGCCCATCTACAATTTCCTTGCAGCTCTTGCCGTTGAGAGCCGTCAGCGTCTCTGCCATACGGTCGTCGCCGTATTCCTCAAAGGAACTATTAGTTGCCTCGTTCACTCCGTCAGTGTATAATACCAATGTGTCGCCCACTTCCAGTTGGATGGAATCGTCTTTGAAGTCCAATCCTTCAATGGCTCCTACAATGGGGTTCCTGCTCACTGGCAGCATTTCAGATAATCCGTTGGCATGCAAGAGGAAGGGCGAGTTGTGTCCTCCGTTGCAATATTGCAGCTCACCGGTATCGATATGGTAAATGCCATAGAATACGGTGACGAACATACTGTCAACCGACTCAGCGCTCAACAGCTCGTTCGATTTGGTCAAGCATTTGCCTGGAGCATAGTCTTGTAGTCCTACCGTGCGAATCAGCGTACGGCTTACAGCCATGAATATCGCCGCAGGAATACCCTTACCGCTGACGTCAGCCATCACAATACCGATGCGATTCTGGTCAATGCGGAAGAAATCATAGAAATCGCCGCCCACATCTTTGGCAGGTGTCATCAGTGCTGCCAAGTCTAACTCCTTCTCGTTCTCTGGGAAGGGTGGGAAAACGCGTGGCAGAATGGCCTGCTGTATTTCGCGAGCCACAGCCAGGTCGGTCTTCAGCGACTCCAGTTGCGAGTGTTCTTTCTGTGCCTTCTTGATATATTCTATCTGTTCAATAGCCTTTTCGATGGTGACACTCAGGTCATCCAGGTCTATGGGCTTGGTGGCAAAATCGAAGGCTCCGTTGTTCATCGCCGAACGGATGTTCCCCATATCGCCATAGGCGCTCACCATGATACATTTCAAGGCAGGGTTGTGCATCTCGTTGATTTTGGTCAGCAACGTCAGTCCGTCCATTTCGGGCATGTTGATGTCCGACAGAATGATGTTGATGTCTTTTTCTTTTAATAGGACGGTGAGCGCCTCCAATCCGTTGTGGGCAAAGAAGAATTCATATTCGCCTTTACGGATTTTCCTTCTGAAATACTGCGTCAAAAGCAATTCGAGATCCATCTCGTCGTCCACGCTGAGTATCTTGACTGGGTTCATGTTTTTGTATTCTTATTGATTAGTGGGACAAAATTATAGATATTTTTTGAAATATACAAATGTTTTGAAGATAAAATGATTAACTTTGCAGCAGAAATGAACAAATTACATATTTTTAATCCTGAACACGATATTGCTTTAGCCAGCAACTTATCAAACTTTACGGCTCCTCATGCCGGGCGGCAGTTGCGTGCCGATTTAGGCTTTCTGCCTGCGGTCTGGGCTGCAAAGGGCGATTATGTATGGGTGGAAAATGCCGACTATGCAGCCCGTGCCTGGCGACGGTCTATGAGGGGTAGAAAGTGTCCCGTCGAGTGGGTTACCCGACAGCAACTGGCCTCTCTCCCCATCAGCGGTGTTTCCGTTTGGGGGTGGGATGCAGCATTGCGCCAGTCGTTGTTGCGTCATGGTGTCAGCGAACAGCTTCTGCCGTCAATGCAGGCGGTAGCTGATATCCGCCGCTTGTCTCATCGTCAGACATCCTCCCTTCTGCTCCCTCAGTTGCAGGGCGATGGCATTGTGGGTGAGTCGTGGTATTGTGACTCCCTTGAGGCTGTTGAGCAGTTGCTTGCTTCGCATCCTCATGCCGTATTGAAAGCTCCCTGGAGCTCCAGTGGTCGCGGGCTTCGTTTCGTCAATGGCGAACTGAATGATCATCAGCGAGGCTGGCTCCGCAATCTGTTAGGCAGTCAGGGTGGGGTGATGGTCGAACCCTATTACGATAAAGTGAAAGATTTTGGTATGGAGTTCGAGGCAACGCCTGAAGGCGTACGCTATCTGGGACTTTCGCTTTTTCATACCACCAATGGTGCCTATACGGGGAATATCCTGGCTACCGAATTGAGAAAGCGCGAAATGATAAGTCGCTATATCCCAGTGCGATTGCTCGATAGTGTTAAAGATGAAATTATAGCGAATATAGATGTAGCCAACTATCAGGGACCGTTTGGCGTAGATATGATGTTAGTGCGCGCCAACTCTCCACTCTCCACTCTCCACTCTCCACACCTTCTGCATCCCTGTGTTGAGATTAATTTGCGTCGCACGATGGGCCATGTTGCCCTTGCCTTATCTCCAACCGACGACGATATTCTCAAGGTGATGCGCATCCAGTACACTGACAATTACAAACTTAAAATACAAAAGCTATGAGAAAAACTTTTCTACTTCTGTGGCTGCTATCGGCGGTATCGGTGCAAGCCCAGTATCAGTCAAAAGTATGGTCGCCCGACAATGGCGACGGCACGTTTACCAACCCCGTGATTAATGCCGACTACAGCGACCCCGACGTGTGCGTGGGCGCTTCTGGTGAAGACTATTATCTCACGGCATCCTCGTTCCAGTGCACCCCGGGGCTGCCCATCCTTCACAGCAAGGATCTGGTGAACTGGGAGATTGTAGGATATGCCCTCAAGGAGCTCTACACGGGCGACGATGCCCTCGTGAAGCATTTCAGTCAGCCCCGTCACGGTGCAGGCGTCTGGGCACCTTCTATCCGCTACCACGACGGCGAGTACTACATTTATTGGGGCGACCCCGATTTCGGCTGCTATATGGTGAAGACGAAAGACCCTGCCGGCGAATGGGAGGCTCCCGTATGCGTCATCAAGGGTAAGGGAATTATCGATACGACGCCGCTTTGGGACGACGACGGCCGTTGCTATCTGGTCAACGGGTGGGCTAATTCGCGCTCCAAGTTTGCCTCTGTGCTATGCGTGCGTGAGTTAAATAAGGAAGGCACGAAAGCCATTTCCGACCCCGTTATCGTTTTCGACGGCAATGGCACCGAGAACCGCACTTGCGAGGGTCCGAAGTTCTACAAGCGCGACGGCTGGTATTGGATTATGTGTCCTGCGGGCGGCGTGCCTACCGGTTTCCAGTTGGCGATGCGCGCCAAGTCGCCTTACGGTCCCTACGAGCATAAGATAGTGCTCCAGCAGGGCGCGACGAATATCAACGGCCCGCACCAGGGCGGATGGATTCATACGAAATACGGCGAAGACTGGTTCATGCATTTCCAGGACAAGGAAGCCTACGGCCGCGTCGTTCACCTCAATCCGGTCGATTGGTCTTCGGGTTGGCCCGTCATGGGAAAGAAAGGCGAGCCCGTCACCGTTTATAGAAAACCGAAGACGGCCCATCCTTCCCCCGTCGTCAATCCCGTCGAGGACGACGAGTTCAACCAGCCGCGGCTGGGGCTTCAGTGGCAGTGGCATGCCAATTATCATCAGTTCTTCGGCATGCCTACCGCCTTCGGCACCATGCGCATCTATACGCACAAGCTCGATGCCGATGCCAAGAATCTCTTCATGGTGCCCAATATGCTGTTGCAGAAGACGCCAGCCGATGCCTTCTGCGTCACCACCAAGCTGCGCATGACGGCTAAGGCTGAGGGGCAGATGGGCGGGCTCATCATGATGGGGCTTGACTACAGTGCGCTCGTCGTCAAGCGGGTGGGGCGCGAATTTCAGCTGCTGCAGCTCACCTGCAAGTCTGCCGACAAGGGAAAACCGCAGACCGAGCAGCTCATCGCCACGCTCAAGCCTACCGCCGAAGACCGGATAGACTATAAGCCCGGAATACACGAGGATATCTATCTGCGCCTCCGCGTGAAGGATTCGCAGGTACAATTCTCCTGGAGTCAGGATGGCCGTAAATTCAAGGATTGCGGTCCGCTCTTCCGGATGAAGGAGGGCCGCTGGATAGGTGCCAAGTTCGGTTACGTGGCTGCCGAGACCGATGCCAAGGCCGACAAAGGCTGGGTGGATGCCGACTGGATTCGCGTCAGCGCATATAAGGATTGAAGCGCAGTTCGTCGGCTATCGTGCTCTGCGGTCCGTGTCCGCTAAAGATGGTTGTATCGGCGGGGAGTTTTGCCAACAGGTGCAGACTCTCCGCCATTTGCGTCCAGCTGCTTCCTTCGAAGTCGGTGCGTCCGATGCTCATGCGGAACAGGGTGTCGCCCGTGAATATCTGCTTCTCTTCCTCGCAATAGTAGCAGCATCCGCCAGGGGTGTGCCCAGGCGTGTGGATGGTCTGCAGACGGTGCGTGCCGAAGCTCACCGCCTCGCCCTCGCTGAAGTAGTGCCCCACGGGCGCTTCCTCCTCGCCGAGCTCGAAGCCGAACATCTCGCGGGCCTGTTTTCCCAGATGTTCTATCAGGAAAGCGTCCTCCGCCCTTGCCTCCACCTTCAGCCCGAACTCGTCGTATAGGGCTATGTTGCCCCAGTTGTGGTCTAGGTGTCCGTGGGTCGCCAACAGGTGTACGGGTTTCAGCCCTTCGTTCTTGATATAGTGGCTGATGGCGCCCCGTTCCTCCTGATAGGCGGCGCCGCAGTCGATGACGACGCACTCCTTGGTTTCGTCGCTCACAATGTAGCAGTTTTCCTGCAACATATTGCACATAAATCGCTTGACGGTCAGCATGGCAGATAGATGATGTTTTTCTCCTTGAACCATTCCTCTTCGAAGAATTGGCTGATGGGGTTTATTTCTACGATATTCCTGAAGGGGCGCGTCTCCTCCTCCAGCTGTCCCCCCTTCAGACAGATGATGCCGTTGGGCAGCGCGTTATGCTGTTTGGCAGCCATGTTCTTGCGCACGATTTTTACCAGGTCGGGCAGGGGCATCACGGCACGGCTCACCACGAAGTCGAATTTGCCTTTCTCCTCCTCGCCGCGCAGCTGTGTCGGGTGGCAGTTCTTCAGTCCGACGGCCTGGCATACCTCCTGTGCCACGCGTATCTTCTTTCCCGTCCCGTCAATCAGTTTGAAGTCGCAGTCGGGAAACAGGATGGCCAGCGGAATACCGGGGAAACCGCCTCCCGTCCCGAAGTCGAGAATCCTGGTGCTGGGCGTGAACTGTATCAGTTTGGCAATCGCCATCGAGTGCAGCACGTGGTGTTCATAGAGGTTGTCGATGTCTTTGCGCGATATCACGTTGATTTTCGCGTTCCACTCGCGATAGAGCGCTTCGAGCATCTCCACCTGCCTCTGCTGTTCGGTTGTCAGTTTAAAGTATTTCAGTATTGCTTCCATGTCACTTCATGATTTCCTTCAGCTTCCCGTAGCTCAGCGTCAGTTCCGTGTTGCCTTTGGCATAGGGGGCTATCTCGTAGGGGTTATAGATAAATGTGATTTCGTCGTCGCCCAGGATGAAGTTCTGAGGCGCGTAGATGTCCATCGTCAGCAGATAGTCCTTGGCGTGCAGTTCGTCCAGCGAGTTGGTCTCCGTCTGCCGCTTCAGCTCGTCCAGTAGCATTTCGCGCAGGCGGTAGCTGTAGCCCTGTGCGAAGAGATCGTCGTAGGTTATCTGCCGTCCTGTTTTGGCGTCGAAGTTCATCACCAGTTGTTGGCGGATGCCGTGTGCGCCGCCTTCATACATATCCAGGTCGATGATATATACCAGACAGTCGTCCTTCCCCTCGCGTGTGTCGGTCGTCACTTCGTAGGTGTATTCATACCACGCCCGCTTCAGTTCGTCGCCACGGTCTTCACGGTAGAGTGGGGCCATGTTCTTCTTGTATTCTGAGGTGTAGAAATGGGCAAACGAATCGACCGCCTGCTGCATCTTCAGGCTGTCGAACATGAACAGCCGCTGCTGGATGGCATTGTTAATGTTGTGGGCACGCTCGTCGTCGCCCTTTACATATTTCACCTGCAGACTGATGCTGCACTTCGGAGCATTCTCTTCGTCGCTGATGCTCACCACCTTCTCAGCCTTCGCCTCGTCCATGTCGAAGCTGTTACTGGAGAAGAATCCGCCTCCCTCACCGCCGCCGCAAGCCGCCAGCAGTAGGGCTGCTATACCTAATATTATATAGTTCCTCTTCATAATTCGGATGCGAAATTACGAAATTTATTTCGGATATGCAAATAATTCATGCCGATTCGCTGAATATTTTTGCCAGTTGGCTGAAAGTACTTTCTTCGCGCTTAAACTTTTCTTACCTTTACAGCGTCAAAAAGGTGACTTCGGTCAAGAAACAATTAAGTTTAACAATAACAAATTTGAAGACAATGAAAAAGTTTATTTTAACAATGGTAGCCCTCTTGTCGATGACAATGGCTCAGGCTCAGGACAACAACACCAAGTGTGACGGTAAGAAGTGCGACAAGTGCGAGATGAAGAAGCAGGACCCTGCCGACCGCATGGCGAAGGAACTCTCGCTCACCGATGCACAGAAGACGCAGCTGGCAGAACTCGACAAGGAGTACGATGCCAAACTGAAGAAGATTCTCAACGACGAGCAGTATAAGAAATACAAGCAGATGCGCAAGCATCATGGTCGTCCAGGCCGTCGCGGACATGGTGGTCCCCGCGGTCCCCGTCCGGAGATGCCGCCTACGGATTAACGATTTTTTAGGTGAAAAGATTGGATATGTCGCAGATAATTCGTACATTTGCGACATATTTTTTTGTTACTAACGTCAAAACAATCGGATTATGGACTTGTTACACATTATCGCAGTCGTCGTACTGGTAGTTCTTGGAGTGATCATCTTTAAGAATAAGTCGAATAAAGGTTAAGGATTTTAACATCGGAAAAGATATGGTTAAGAAACTGTTATTGTCAAGTGCCGCCTTGGCATTGGTGGTGTGCGCCTCGGCTAAGAGCGACGTCGCCATCCGTCTCAATCAAGTGGGTTATTTCCCCAACGAAGAGAAAGTAGTGGTTATCGAGGGTATCAATCCCGCTGGGAAGATACAAGTGAAGAACCTTCAGGGCAAGACCGTGCTCAAGCCCCGCAACATCCGTCAGGCGCAGTCGCCCTGGGGCGATAAGACGCGCTACGTGGTTGATATCTCCGACCTGAAGAAGGAGGGCGACTACGAGGTCTGTGTGGCTGGTGCCAAGGCGCCGCTGCGCATCGCCCGTCATGCCTTGCACGACATTTCCGTTGCCTCGCTCAAACTCTTCTACCTCATCCGTTCGGGTGTCCCCATTGAGGCTCAGTATGCCGGTCCGTATGCCCGTCCGCTGGGCCACGCCGATACGCAGGTACTCGTACACCCCTCGGCAGCCTCTGAGTCGCGTCCTGAGGGCACCGTCATCAGTTCGCCCCTGGGTTGGTACGATGCCGGCGACTATAATAAATATGTTGTCAACTCCGCCTTCTCCATCGGTCTGATGCTGGGTGTCTATGAGGAGAATAAAGCCTATTTCGACCGTCTTCAGACGAATATTCCTGAGAGTAAGAACCAGACAGCCGATTTCCTCGACGAGATGATGTTCAACATGCTGTGGCTCCTCACCATGCAGGATCCTGACGACGGCGGTGTCTATCATAAGCTGACCACTCCCAATTTCGAAGGTTTCGTCATGCCGAAAGACTGTCATCAGCCGCGCTATGTGGTGGCAAAGAGCGTTACTGCCACACTCGATTTCGCTGCTGTCATGGCACAGATGGCGCGCCTCATGAAGGGCAATGCCGACTATCCCGACTTCTCTGCCAAGGCTGCCGAGGCTGCCGAGCGTGCCTATCTCTGGGCGCTCGTTCATCCTGATGCGTTCTATCGTCAGGCCGACATGAACAAGCAGTTCCAGCCTGCTGTCAATACGGGCGAGTATGGCGACGGCAATGCCACCGACGAGCGTTTCTGGGCTGCTACCGAACTCTATAAGCTCACGGGCAAAACCGTCTATAAGCAGGATGCCCTCCGCCTGATGCCTTCCGATTTCCTTGTGCCCTCCTGGGGCAATGTCAGCGGACTGGGCATGTTGTCGTGGCTGTCGGCTGGCGACGCTGTTCAAGCCGATAAAGTGCGCCAAGCCCTGCAGGCGTGTTGCGACGCTTACGTCAAAGATACCGACCAGTCGTGCTTCCAGGCTCCTTACGGCAATCATGCCCACGATTTCGGCTGGGGCCATCTCTCCGAACGTTGTTGTGGCATGGGCATCGCCCTGCTCTTTGCCGATCAGTATGTGACAAAGGGCAAGTATCGCCGCTATGCCCTTGAGAACATCGATTGCCTGTTGGGTCGTAATGCCCTCGGCTATTGCTACGTCACCGGCTTCGGACAGAAGAGTCCCATGCATCCCCACCACCGTCCCTCCGCTGCCGACGGCATCGATGCCCCCTTCCCCGGCATGTTGGTAGGCGGTCCCAATCCTGGTCAGCAAGACAAGGGCAGCAATCTGGTCTATCCCTCCAGTCTGCCTGATGAGTCTTACGTCGATCATGCCGATTCCTACGCTTCCAATGAGATAGCCATCAACTGGAATGCTGCCCTCGTAGGTCTCCTCTGTTGGGTCGATGCTACGGAATAAGAGCAATATGTGATAAACAGTATATAAACAAAACCGAGAGAGAATACTCCCAGTAAATTCAATTATAGAACGGAATGAAAAGACTTTTGATGATTTGTTTGGTTGCTCTGCTGGCAACCGGGTTGATGTTCGGAGGCTTGATGCTGAAAAGCCATCACGACGACGAGAAGGCAACCGTGAGTGCTACCGACGACAACAGTCAGTTTGTGAATCTGGCAGAGGCAGTGCCCGATGCCATACTGGAGATTCGCTATTATGCTACCTATAACTTCGTGGGAGCGCGCGTTGACGGCTATGAACAGCCGGTGGCACTGCTGACGAAGAAGGCTGCTGAGGCACTGAAGGCTGTGAGCGACGACGTGAAGGCTCAGGGCTATCGGCTGAAGATTTACGATGCCTATCGCCCGCAGAAGGCGGTCGATCACTTCATGCGTTGGGCTGCCGATTTGCAGGATACGAAGATGAAGTCTTACTTCTATCCCGATCTGGACAAGAGCGTGCTCTTCAAGCTGGACTATATTGTGGAGAAAAGCGGTCATACGCGCGGCTCTACGCTGGACCTGACGCTCTTCGACATGACTACGGAGAAGGAACTGGATATGGGCGGTACGTTCGACTGGTTCGGACCGGAGAGTCATCCCGACTTCTGCGGCAATCCCGAAACGGGCGAATATACGGGCGATAACTCGAAATCGCCGAAGGGACGCTCCATCACCGAACAGCAGTTCAAGAACCGCATGATACTGCGCAAAGCCATGCTGGCGCACGGATTCAAGGCGATGCCTACGGAATGGTGGCACTTCACGCTGAAGGACGAACCCTTCCCCAATACCTACTTTACATTCCCCGTTACGACGCTGAAATAAAAGAAAAGCCCCTTCACTGACGAAGGGGCTTTTCTATGATGTTTATCCACCGAAGTATTCTTCGAGTTCGGCATTGGCACTACCCTGGCTGTTGGGCAGGTCGCGGATGACGACTCCATGCTCCAGCAGGGCGATGCGGTTGGAGATATCAACCGTGTGCTGCAGGTTATGACTCGAAATAATGAGCGTGGCACCCGTAGCCTGTGCATAATCGGTGAGCACATGCTTCAGTATGAGCTGACTGGAAGGGTCGAGGAAATTGAAAGGCTCGTCGAGAATCACAATCTTCGGACGGAGGAAGAGGGCAGAGATGATACCTACCTTCTGCTTATTGCCCGCAGAGAGATTGCGAATGAGTTTCTTCTGTCCGAACACCTCGCCGGCAGCCAACTGCTCGAAGTCCTTCAGGCGCTCATCGACCTCCGTCTGCGTCATGCCTGATATCTTGCCCAGGAAGGCGAAATACTCCTCAGGGGTGAGGAAGTCAATGAGGAATCCCTCGTCGATATAGGCACCGACAAACTGTTTCCAGGCTTCCGATTCAGCCGGATTGATGCCATCAATCACGACGCTGCCTTCGTCGGCCTGCAGCAGGTCGAGCAGCATGCGGAACAGTGTGGTCTTACCGGCACCGTTGTTGCCTACGAGTCCGAGGATGTCGCCATCGTTGATGGTGAACGCATCGATGTTGCAGGCGACGGTCTCGCCGAACTGCTTCTTCAGGTTTTTGATTTCAATCATAATTTTTCGATTTTTCGATTTCGATATAACGTTATTACGTTATTACGTGATAGCGCCCCTTAAACCAGCCCCCTTCCGTGGCAATTCTTGAACTTCTTGCCGGAACCGCAGGGACAGGGGTCGTTGCGTCCGGGCAGCTTCTCCTTCACAATCGGGGTGCGGGGCTGTTGGGCACGGGTGTCCTGAGCTGCGGCACGTGCCTGGTTGGGGTCGGTCATCTGCTCCTCGTTCAGGTTCTGCTTGCTCTCGGTGTATTGGTTGCGCTGGGTGCGCTGTTCGGGGGCAGCCTCCTGTACCTGCTGCATTTCGGGAATGGCACCACGCATCAGGATAGACACGATGCGGTTGTTCATGTCGTTGATCATGGTATCCCACACCTTGGCACTCTCCAGTTTGAAGATGAGCAGCGGGTCTTTCTGTTCGTAGCTGGCGTTCTGCACGGAGTGGCGCAGCTCGTCGAGGGCACGCAGATTCTCCTTCCACGACTCGTCGATGATGTGCAGCAGCATCTGCTTCTCGAACTCCTTGACAATCGACTTGCTGTCGCTCTCGTAAGCCTCCTTCAGATTGCAGGGGATGTTATACATCTTGCGGCCGTCGGTCAGTGGCACCATGATGCGCTCGTACATCTGACCTTGCGTCTCAAATACCTGCTTGATGATGGGGCGAGCCACCTCGCGGATGTGCTCGGTCTTGCGGCTGAAGGTATCCATCACCTGCTGGAAGGTATTCTCCTCCAGCTGGTCGCGCTGCTCGTTGAGGAGCTGCTCGTTGGTGAAAGGCACCTCCATGGCGAAGATATGCAGGAATTCCTCCTTACATCCCTCGTAGTCGTTGTTCTCGATGATGTTGACCACGCGGTCCCACATGATATTGGAAATATCCATGCCAATGCGCTCA
Source organism: Prevotella sp. UBA2711 (assembly GCA_002354095.1). GTDB lineage: Bacteria > Bacteroidota > Bacteroidia > Bacteroidales > Bacteroidaceae > Prevotella. The sequence continues at coordinate 121,937 of DEKX01000041.1, forward strand.
CCCATCAGGGCGTGGCGGCGCTTCTCGTAGATGACGGTACGCTGCTTGTTCATCACGTCGTCGTACTCCAACAGGCGCTTACGGATGCCAAAGTTGTTTTCCTCGACCTTCTTCTGGGCACGCTCAATCTGCTTGGAAATCATGGGGCTCTCAATCATCTCGCCCTCCTTGAAGCCCAAACGGTCCATGACGGTGGCGATACGCTCGGAACCGAACAGACGCATCAGCTTGTCTTCGAGCGATACGAAGAAGAGGGATGAACCTGGGTCGCCCTGACGTCCGGCACGACCACGCAACTGGCGATCGACACGACGGCTCTCATGGCGCTCGGTACCGATGATGGCAAGACCGCCAGCCTCCTTGACTTCAGGCGACAACTTGATATCCGTACCACGACCAGCCATGTTGGTGGCAATAGTGACGGCACCCAGTCCGTTGGTCGATTGACCAGCCAGTGCCACGATGTCGGCCTCCTTCTGGTGGAGCTTGGCATTCAGCACCTGGTGGGGAATACCCTCGCGCTTGCCCGTCTCGGGGTTGACATACATATCGAGCATACGGCTGAGCAATTCAGAAATCTCAACCGATGTAGTACCTATCAGCGTCGGGCGACCAGCCTTGCGCAGGCGAACCACCTCGTCGATGACGGCACGGTACTTTTCGCGGGCTGTCTTATAGACACGGTCGTCCATATCGTCGCGGATAACAGGACGGTTGGTAGGAATCTCCACCACGTCGAGCTTATAGATATCCCAGAACTCGCCAGCCTCGGTAGAAGCCGTACCGGTCATACCAGCCAACTTGTGGTACATACGGAAATAGTTCTGAAGGGTGATGGTGGCAAAGGTCTGGGTGGCAGCCTCTACCTTCACGTGCTCCTTGGCTTCGACAGCCTGGTGCAGTCCGTCGCTCCAGCGGCGTCCCTCCATGATACGACCCGTCTGCTCATCGACAATCTTCACTTCGCCGTCGATGACCACATACTCGTCGTCCTTGTTGAACATGGTGTAGGCCTTCAGCAACTGCTGCAGGGTATGCACACGCTCCGACTGCACGGCATAGTGCTGGAGCATTTCGTCTTTCCTGTTCAGGCGCTCCTCGTCAGACAGGCTCGTGTCAGCCTCCAGTTCAGAGAGCTGACTGGTAATATCGGGCAGCACGAAGAGCTCGGCATCGTTGACCTGCTTGGCCAGCCAAGCCGTACCCTTATCGGTGAGGTCGCAGGAGTTCAGTTTCTCGTCAACCACGAAGTAGAGGGGCTCCACCACCTCGGGCATACGGCGGTTGTTGTTCTCCATATAGATATTCTCGGTGGCCTGCATACCCGACTTGATGCCTTCCTCGGACAGGAACTTGATGAGGGGCTTGTTCTTAGGCAGACACTTATGCGAACGGTAGAGTGCCAGGAAGCCTTCTTCCTCCAGTTTCTTGTCGTTCTTCTCGCGGCCCTCGGCAATCTTCTGCTTAGCCTCTGCCAGATATTGCGTAGCCAACTGGCGCTGCACACCCACAATCTTCTCAACCAGGGGCTGATACTCCTCGAACATCTGGTCGTCGCCCTTGGGCACAGGACCGGAGATGATGAGTGGGGTACGGGCATCGTCAATCAACACGGAGTCAACCTCATCGACGATGGCGTAGTTATGAGCGCGCTGCACAAGGTCCTGCGGCGAAATGGCCATATTGTCGCGCAGATAGTCGAAACCGAACTCGTTGTTGGTACCGAAGGTGATGTCGCACTGGTAAGCCTTACGACGAGCCTCGGAGTTGGGCTGATGCTTGTCAATGCAGTCCACAGAGAGTCCGTGGAACATATAGAGGGGACCCATCCACTCGGAGTCACGCTTAGCCAGATAGTCGTTGACGGTCACCACGTGAACACCATTACCCGTCAGGGCATTGAGGAAGACGGGGAGGGTAGCCACCAGCGTCTTACCTTCACCGGTAGCCATCTCGGCAATCTTACCCTGGTGCAGTACGACACCGCCGAAGAGCTGTACATCGTAGTGTACCATCTCCCATTTCAGGTCGTTGCCGCCAGCCGTCCAGTGGTTATGATAGATGGCCTTGTCGCCATCGATGGTGATAAAGTCTTTCTTGGGGTCGGCAGCCAGTTCGCGGTCGAAATCGGTAGCCGTCACAACGGTCTCCTCGTTCTCAGCGAAGCGGCGAGCCGTCTCCTTTACGATGCTGAACACCTCGGGCATCACCTCGTTGAGGGCTACCTCATAGATGTCGAGGGCTTCCTTCTCCAACTTGTCGATTTTGGCAAATATCTCGGCACGCTCGTCGATGGGCGTGTCCTCGATGGTTGCCTTCAGTCGGTTAATCTCTTCTTTCTGCGTCTTGGCTGAATCCTGTACTTTCTGCTGGATGTCCTTGGTGCGCTGACGCAACTGGTCGTTGTCGAGCTGCTGAATCTCCGGATAGACGGCCTTTACCTTCTCTACGAGAGGCTGAATCAGTTTCATGTCACGTGATGACTTGTTGCCGAACAACGATGTCAAAATCTTGGTTAAATTCATATCTTAATACTTCTTTTTTATACCTTAATAAATAAAATTGGGGGCAAAATTACGAAAAATAATTCGTAATCATGCATAAATGGTGGAAAAAATGGCTTTAGAACAATGGTGCAGCCACGCAGGCATTGGGTGCACGGATGCGGATAGCACGGGCAATAGCGGGTGCTATACGATCGACGGTGACGGGTGTCTGGATGCGCTCGGCTTGCGTTCCGGCACCATAGACAATGATGGGGAAGGGCACATGAGCCGAACGGGAAGACGACTGCTTGAGGCTGTTTTCGTTGACGAGTTTCCAACCTGGTGCAATATCCACAATGAGGTCGCCGCATTTCTCGACGTTGAAGCCGTTGCGGATGGTCTCCAGCTGATAGCTGTCGCTGGTGAGTAACTGATTGGCAGTATAGACGTTACGAACGCCCGTAATCTGCAGCAGGAACTCCTGCGAACGGCTGCATACGTCGCTCAGATTGAGGTTCTTCTGGCGCAGCAGCTGGTGGTTGAAATAGATATGGTTCTGATGACAGAACTCCACGTATTTGGCAGAACCGAAGACGGCTCCGAGATACATGTTCAGCAGATTGGCGGTGCGGTTGATGTGGAACGTGCCGGTAGGAATGCGGAAACGCTCCTGGTTGCCCTCGTCCTCCTCTTCGCGGCTGGTGGTGCCTGTGATGACAAACAGCACGCGATCGCGCGTGAGTTGGCGCTCAATACCTTTCAGGAGTTGCGCTACCTGGCGGTCGAGTGCTACGTACGACTCCATCTGGCTGCCTGCCTGATAGGTGAGACTGACGAGGTCGGTCTTGTCGTCGTTGCCGATACCTGCCTGCTGTATGCAATGCAAAGCGGCATCGGTCACACTCTTGTTGACGTCCGACGCATCGGGATGGAAGAGGCGGCTGAAGCCGCTCAGCCACTGATTCAGCGGGCGGTAGTAAGTGGTGGTGGCCCATTGGCTGCCGTTAATCCAAGCAGCCCCGTCAGCGGCATGTCCTGCCGACAGAATGGCAGCATCAGCCGTAGGTGCAAAGGCAAACACCTTTGCCACGCCGTTGGTGGCCATTTTCAGTTCGTCGCTGATGGTAGAAGTGGCGAGAAACTGCGGCGAGTAGCCTATCTTCTGGTCGCGCACGCAGTTCTGTGGGCGCAGGGTTTGCTTGTCGAGCCATTCTTCAGCCGTTATACCATTATAATAAGGAACGGTGCCCGTATGGAGCGACGCTATGGCAGAAGCACGGTCAACGGGCGTGAAGCTATAGGCTCCGTTGGTAAATACCTTACCCTCAGCCAACAGACGGCGCAGACCGTCAGCACCATAGAGTGGGGCGTAGGTCTCGAGATAGTCGGTGCGCAACTGGTCGATGGTAATACTGACCACCAGTCGCGGCGCCTGAGCTATCAGCTGCTGCTGTGCTTCGGCACTCAGTCCCAACAGACTGAGAAGGGTGATATATAGGTATTTATTCTTCATCATCATGCCCAACGGTGTTTAAGATGCAGGTAGCATTGTAACAGCAAACATAATGCCAAACTCCAGATGCCCTCAGCGTAATGCTGGAAAAGCCCTCCTATAAGGAATAAAACGCACAGGATGGCTGTGATGCTCCAATAGCGGGTGGGGCGACGGCGGACGACTTTCCACAGGAAGAACCACGGCAGCGGGTTCAGCAGGAGTATCTGCAGGTTGAGACTCACCGTGGGATGCTGCGAGAAGAGCATCAGGAAGAGAATGATACCGAAGGTGCCGACGGTCACCATGAGCAGAGCGTCCCACCAACGGTAGATGCACTTATTCCGCACTTGCAGAAAGAAGAGCCCAAGGGCAAGGGCTACCAGGATGATGCCACAGGCAAGAGGCGACAGCGGGAATCCGCTTTTCACCAGTTGCACACCGGCGGGAAGGGGCTGTCGGCGCTCCTTGACCAAGGGACGGAACTTGCCGTCCTGATAGATGGAGGCATGGTCGAAGTCGTACATCAGGTGATAGGGCAGGAACTCCTGTTGGCGCTGGTCTGTAGGCTGATCAGCCAGGATTCCCAGCAGCAGGTCGTTGCCGAAAGCCGACCAAGGGTTGTTCTGCGTCATCTCGTGAATCATTTCCCGATGAGAGGGGGAATAACCTTCACGTTTCTCGTAGTTTACCTTGCCCTGAATGCTTTGTTCGATGATGTCGCGTGCTTTCGTGGTGCAGTTGCTGTAGAAATAATTGTAGCGATAGATGCGGTTCTCATTCTGCATGTTGACGGCAAGTGCCTGTTGCAAGGCCATCTTCTCTTCAGCTGTCAGATTGAGCACCTGTTCGGTCACCATACTGCCAAATCGTCGGTATTCCTCCAGGAAAAGACGGAAAGGGTAGGCACCCAGTTCGTAGTCCGTCAGTCCGAATACGAAACGAAGGGCGAAAAGCGGTTTATGATAGTCGAAGACCCCGTAATTGAAGGCTATATCCAGTCCGCCCTTCCGCAAATCGTGATAGCGGATGGCGGTATGACCATACAAACTGTATATCTCGTCGTGCGGCTGACAGGTGAGCAGACTAATCTCAACGGAGTCCATCCGCAAAGAGTCCTGCTGGGCATTCAGAGGGGTTGCAGCGAGCAAAAACAACCCGAAAAACCCTCTTTTTAGAGCATTAAAAATAATTTTTAAATGTTTCACGATGCAAAATTAACCTATATTTTCCACTTAACGTTCGATTATTTCGTTTTTTTTCAATAATTTTGCATCCCGAAATCGTATAGTAAACGAAAAATAGAATGAAGAAATTACTTGTAAGTGGCCTGCTGCTGGGCTTTAGCGTGCTGTCGATGATGGCTCAGAGCGGTACGAAATCTCCATATAGCCAGTATGGATTAGGTGTCCTTTCCGATCAATCGCAGGGTTTTAACCGTGGTATGGGTGGCGTGTTCCAGGGCTTCCGTAGCGGAAATCAGGTGAATATGCAGAATCCAGCCTCCTATTCAGCCGTTGACTCGCTGAGTATGATATTCGATTTGGGTGTTTCGGGAACGTTGACCAATTTTAAGGAAGGCGATGCTAAAGTCAATGCCAAGACTGCCAATTTCGAATATGCCACTGCCTTATTCCGCGTGCTCCCTAAATTCGGTGTGAGTGTAGGTATTGTGCCTTATACAAACGTGGGATATTCCTATTCTACCAAACAGAAAGTGGGTAATTCATCGACTACCACCACAACGAGCTTTGAGGGTACTGGAGGTTTCCGCCAGGTCTATCTGGGATTGGGCTATGAAATCTTCAAGGGCTTCTCGCTGGGTGCCAACATCTCGTATTTCTGGGGCAGTTACGAACGCGACATTACCGTAACCAGCAGTGATGCTTATGTGAAGACCATAGCCAAGGAATATGAAGCAGAGGCAAGCAGCTATAAACTGGATTTCGGAGCGCAGTATCAGCATAAGATAGGCAAGAACGACCGGCTGACGGTGGGTGCTACCTTAGGTCTGGGTCATAAGATCAATGCCGATGCTAATCTGTTAGTATCCAATACCGATACGCAGACGGGACTGATAGCCTTGACAGGCGACTCGATAGACAATGCGCTGTCCATTCCTATGACGATTGGTGCCGGTGTGTCGTACAATCATAACCGTAACCTGATTTTCGGTCTTGATTATCAGTGGATGCGCTGGAGCAAGGAGCCGTTCCCCGTAGTTGATGAAGCTACTAATAAGTTCATACTGAAGGAGAACTATTACACAGACCGTCATAAACTGTCAGGAGGTATCGACTGGATACCTGCTCCCACGAGTCGTCGATTCCTGAATCGTGTGCATTATCGGTTTGGCGGATCCTACGCTACACCTTATTTAAAAATAAAGGGACAGGACGGCCCCAAGGAATTGTCGCTGAGTGCCGGCTTCGGTATTCCTCTTGTCAATTCATGGAACAATCGTTCTGTATTGAATGTCAGTTTTCAGTGGACCAACCTATCGGCAAAGAACCTTGTAACGGAGAATCAGTTCCGTATCACGATAGGCTTGACCTTCAACGAACGCTGGTTTGCTAAATGGAAAGTCGATTGATGCGATTCTGGCTTTTGGCTATTGGCATTTGTCTCTTGACGGTTGCCTGCGAACAACCACGAGAGCATACTGCGCCCGCCATTCACGAACGCGATTCGGTGTCGATGATGACGACCTACGGGGTCAATACGCTGATTTCCGACTCCGGTGTGATCAAATACCGTATTGTGACCGAGCGATGGGATGTGAATACCATCAAGCAGCCCACCCGCTGGACCTTCGAACGTGGCATTTTCCTGGAACAGTTTGATGAGAAATTCCATATCGAGGGCTATATCTATGCCGACACGGCATGGTATTTCGACCAAATCAAGCTATGGGAACTGCGCGGACGGGTGCGTATCCGTAATGTCAACGGACTGGTGTTCCGCAGCGAAGAACTCTTCTGGGACGGTCTCAAACATGAATTTTATTCTCACAAATATTCCCGTGTGGTAACCCCGGAACGGGAATTGGAAGGTACTTATTTCCGTAGCGATGAACACATGCGCCACTATGAAGTGACGAATAGTGTGGGCTCCTTCCAGTCGGAAGATTTGGAGCCTGAGCCGGAAGAACCGGTAAAGGAACCGGACAAGAACAAGAATGCTGCTGACACAGCCAAGCAGGAGAAACCGATGCGTCCTGCTGCCGTGAAGCATAAGGCAACTGTAAAACCATCACACCCATGACACCATTGATTATAGGAATCATTATCACCATGGTATTCTCCGCTTTCTTCTCGGGAATGGAGATTGCCTTTGTGTCCAGTAATCGTCTGCGGGCAGAGATGGATCGCGAGAAAAACGGACCGTCACAGCGCGCTATCGCTTATTTCTATCAGCATCCGAATACCTTCGTAAGTACGATGCTGGTGGGTAATAACATCGCTTTGGTAGTCTATGGAATCCTGTTCGCCCGTATCTTCGACGCCACGCTCTTCAGTAGTCTGAGTGCCGGACTGCGCGTGACGGCTGACACGTTGCTGTCAACAATGATAGTGCTCTTTACGGGTGAATTCCTTCCCAAAACCATATTCAAGGCGAATCCTAACTCCATGCTTACCTTCTTTGCGGTACCGGCATGGATCTGTTACGTGTTGCTATATCCCATCTCCCGTTTTGCCGCCCAACTGTCACGCGGCTTGATGCGTCTGTTTGGGGTCAAGATTCCCAAAGAGGAACAGGATAAGGAGTTCTCGAAGGTCGATCTCGACTATCTGGTGCAGTCGAGTATTGACAATGCCAAGAACGAAGACGAGATAGAGGACGAGGTGAAAATATTCCATAATGCCTTGGACTTCTCGGAGACGAAAGTGCGCGACTGCATGGTGCCGCGTACGGAAATAGAAGCCGTAGATATGGAAGACTGTACGATGGAGCAACTGGAGAATCGTTTCGTGGAAAGCGGCCACTCCAAGATGGTGGTCTATCGTGACGACATAGACCATATCATCGGTTATGTGCATAGTTCCGACCTCTTCCGTCTGTCGCCGAAAGCCAATGGTCAACAGCTCAACGACAATAGTCAGCTGGTGCGCGAAATGCCTTATGTTCCTGAAACAATGGCAGCCAGCAAACTGATGCATATCTTTTTGCAGCAAAAGAAATCGCTGGCAGTGGTCATCGATGAGTTCGGTGGAACAAGCGGTTTGGTGAGTCTGGAGGATATTGTAGAGGAAATATTCGGCGATATTGAGGATGAACACGATAATACCCAATACGTGGCAAAGGAACTGGGCGATGGCGAATATATGCTCTCTGCCCGTCTGGAAATAGAGAAAGTGAATGAACTCTTCGACGTGGGATTACCCGAAAGCGACGATTATATGACCGTCGGCGGACTGATTCTGCATGAATATCAGAGTTTTCCGAAACTCAACGAGGTGGTCAAAATCGGACGTTTCGAGTTCAAAATTATCAAGAATACAATGACCAAAATAGAATTAGTAAGGCTAAAAGTGACGGAATAAATTAAATTTTTCGTTTTATCTTTCGCCGTTTGACATAAATTTTGTAATTTTGTCGGCTGAATCTGAAAAAGAAGAATAAAAAACAAAATAATAAAGCTAAAAATGGCAGCAATTGGAAAAATCAGAAGTTGGGGTCCCGTTCTCGCAACCGTGATCGGTCTAGCCCTGTTTGCATTTATTGCCGAGGAGGGGTTCCGCTCTTGTGAGGCAACATCTAACGAGAAGCGTCAACAGGTCGGCGAAGTGTTAGGTAAGAAAATCTCCGTACAGGATTTTCAGTCTTTGGTAGATGAGTATCAGTCGGTCATCAAGATGACACAGGGACGTGACAATCTTACGGATGAAGAGCTGAATCAGGTGAAAGACCAGGTTTGGCAGATGTACGTCAACAACACCATTATGGAGGAGGAAGCCAAGAAACTGGGTCTCACGGTAACAGATGCCGAGCTCCAGGAAATCTTAAAGGCTGGTACGAATCCTATGCTGATGCAGACTCCGTTTGTGAATCAGCAGACTGGTCGTTTCGATGTAAATCAGCTTACCAAGTTCTTGGCAGATTATAAGAAGATTCAGGACCAGCCCCAGCAGGCTCAGGTTGCTGAACAGTATAAGCAAATCTATGATTACTGGAAGTTTATTGAGAAGCAGCTCCGTCAGAACGTACTGGGTACCAAGTATCAGACATTGCTCACAGAATGTTTGATTTCGAACCCTGTTTCTGCTAAGGCAGCTTTCGAAGCACAGAATCAGGAGAGCGACATCCAGTTGGCTACTCTTCCTTACTCAGCAATCAAAGACAGCGATGTAGAGGTGAAGGAAAGTGACCTCAAGGCAAAGTACGACGAGCAGAAGGAAATGTTCCGTCAGTATGTGGAGAGCCGCGACATCAAGTATGTTGACTTCCAGGTACTCCCATCAGCTGCCGACCGTGCTGCGCTGATGAAGACCATCAATGAGGCCCGCCAGAAGTTAGAGAGCGGTGCAGCTCCTGCCGATATCGTTCGTAAGGCTCAGTCGCAGGTTGCCTATACGGGTATTGCAGCTACCAAGCGTGCTTTTGCTCCCGATATTGCTACAAAGCTCGACTCTATGCAGGTTGGTCAGGTAAGTGCTCCTTTCGAGACTGCCTATGACAATACCGTGAATGTCGTTAAGCTCATCAATAAGGTACAGGCTCCTGATTCTATCGAGTATCGTCAGATTCAGGTTGGCGGCGAAACCGCTGAAGCTGCCCATAAGACAGCAGACAGTATCTTTACTGCACTGAAGAGCGGCGCTGATTTTGAGGCTCTTGCCAAGAAATATGGTCAGACAGGCGAGAAGCAATGGCTCACATCTTCCATGTATGAGAATGCTCCTTCTGTCGATGCTGATTCTAAGGCATATCTTACAGCCCTTACCACTTTGGCTCCCAATGAGAGTCAGAACGTAGCATTCTCGCAAGGCAACATTATAGTACAGGTTACCAACCGCAAGGCTATGGTAACAAAGTATGATGCAGCCGTTATCAAGCATACCATCGATTTCTCGAAGAATACCTATTCACAGGCTTACAACAAGTTCAGCCAGTATGTCAGCGAAAATAAGACACTTGAGGGACTTGAGAAGAATGCCCAGAAGTTTGGCTTCCGCGTTCAGGAACGTAAGGATATTTTCAGCTCAGAACACTATGTGGCTGGCCTGCGTTCTACACGTGATGCCATGAAGTGGATATTCGATGCTAAGGAAGGTGACGTTTCTCCACTCTATGAATGTGGCAATAACGACCACCTGATGGTGATTGCCCTGACAAAGGTTCATCCAGAAGGCTATCGTGACCTCTCTGCTGTAGAGGATCAATTGAAGCAGGAAGTCATCCGTGACAAGAAATATAACAAGGCAGTCGAGATGCTGAAAGGTGTCAATTCTATTGATGCTGCCAAGCAGAAGGGTGCTGTGGTTGACAGTGTTCGTCAGATTACTTTCTCAGCTCCTGTCTTCGTACAGGCTACAGGAACCAGCGAGCCTGCTTTGAGCGGTGCAGTTGCTGCTGCTAAGGCTGGTCAGTTCAGTGCTGCTCCTGTCAAAGGTAATGGCGGTGCCTTCCTCTTTAAGGTTCTGAATAAGAAACAGCGTGAGGCTGCTAAGTTTGATGCCAAACAGCAGCAGGCTCAGTTGAAGCAGCAGGCTATGCAGGCTGCCAGCCGTTTCATGAATGAACTCTATTTGAAGGCTAACGTAGTTGACAATCGCTACCTGTTCTTCTAAGAACATTTTTTAGTAAGGCAACATAAAATCGGGCAAAAGCTTTGTGCTTTGCCCGATTTTTCGTAACTTTGACTTCGTCGAAGGTACTCTCGTTCGAGAAAACTCAAATAAAATTTGGTTTTCTTCTCACTTATTCGTACCTTTGCACACAATTTCGAAAATAACATATCATTGCAATGAATATATCGTATAAATGGTTGAAGGAGTACGTGGATTTCGATCTCACACCACAGCAGGTGTGTGACGCCCTGACATCTACAGGATTGGAAGTCGACGCACTCGAAGAAGTACAGAGTATCAAAGGTGGACTGAAAGGATTGTATGTAGGTAAGGTGCTGACTTGCGAAATGCATCCCAATAGTGACCACCTGCACGTAACAACAGTGGACTTGGGTAAGGGTGAGCCTTCTCAGATTGTATGCGGTGCACCTAATGTAGCAGCCGGCCAGAAGGTGATAGTAGCCGATCTGGGTTGCGTGTTGTATGACGGTGACAAAGAGTTCGTGATTAAGAAATCCAAACTTCGCGGTGTGGATTCATGTGGTATGATTTGTGCCGAAGACGAGATTGGTATCGGCACTTCACATGATGGTATTATCGTGTTGCCCGAGGATGCTCAGGTAGGTATGCCTGCTGCTGAGTATTATCATTTGGAGAGCGATTGGCTCATCGAGGTGGACATCACCGCTAACCGTGCTGATGCCTTGAGCCACTGGGGTGTTGCCCGTGATCTGTATGCTTGGCTGAAGCAGAATGGCTACCAAACAGCTACTCACAAACCCGTGGTCAACGATTTCGTCGTTGACAATCACGATTTGCCCATCGAAGTTAAGATTGAGAACACCGAGGCTTGCAAACGTTATGCTTGTGTCAGCATCACCGGTTGTGATGTCAAGGAGAGTCCCGAGTGGCTGAAGAATAAACTGAGTGTGATAGGATTACGTCCAATCAATAATATCGTAGATATCACCAACTATGTGATGATGGCCCTCGGACAGCCTTTGCATTGTTTCGATGCGGATATGGTGAAGGGACATCAGATTGTGGTGAAGACGATGCCTGAGGGTACTCCATTCCAGACATTGGACGGTGTAGAACACAAACTGTCAGACCGCGATTTGGCTATCTGCAACGCTGAAGAACCCATGTGTATCGCAGGCGTTTTCGGCGGAAAGGGTAGTGGAACGTATGAGACAACGAAGAATGTGGTGTTGGAGAGTGCCTATTTCCATCCTACATGGATTCGTAAGTCGGCTCGCCGTCATGGCTTGAGCACAGATGCTTCGTTCCGTTTTGAGCGTGGTATCGATCCCAATGGTACGATTGAGGCACTGAAGTATGCTGCCATCCTCTGTAAGGAACTGGCTGGCGGTAAGGTCTCAATGGAGATACAGGACGTTTATCCTGAGAAGATAGAAGATGCCATTGTAGATTTGAAGTATGATTATGTTCACAATCTCATCGGCAAAGAGATAGGTGTTGACAATATCAAGAATATCTGCCAGTCGTTGGAGATGAAAGTCTTGGACGAGAATGCCGAAGGATTGAAGTTGCAGGTTCCAGCCTATCGTGTGGATGTTCAGCGTCCATGTGATGTGGTTGAGGATATTCTGCGCATCTATGGATATAATAATGTAGAGATTCCTACCCAGTTGAAGTCATCGCTGGTTATCAAAGGCGATGAAGACCAGAAGCATAAGTTGGCTAATCTTGTCAGCGAGCAGTTGGTGGGCGAGGGCTTCAATGAGATATTGAACAATTCGCTGACCAAGGGGGCTTACTATGGTGAAAGTGATACGCTCGTTCGTATCATGAATCCATTGTCAACCGATTTGAATGTGATGCGCCAGACATTGCTCTATGGCGGATTGGAAAGCATTGAGCATAATGCCAAGCGTAAGAATGGTAACTGCCGTTTCTTCGAATTCGGTAATGTTTACTTCTTCTCGCCTGAGAAGCAGAACGACGAGAATCCTATTCAAGCCTACAAGGAGGAATATCACCTTGGACTTTGGTTGACGGGTAAGCGTGTGGAAGGCTCGTGGGCTCATGCCAATGAAGACTCCTCTTTTGCGGAACTGAGCGCATACGTTGAGAATATCTTGGCACGTATCGGCGTGCAGCAGGGTATGCTGGTCCGTAAGAAGTCTGACAATGTCCTGTTCTCAGCTGGTCTTACCATTGAGAACCGTGGTGGCAAGAAACTCATTGAGATGGGCGTGCTCTCCAAGAAGGTGCAGAAGGCAGCAGATATCGATACACAGGTATATTACTGCGAGATGAACTGGACGGCACTGATGAAGGTTATTCGCAATCGTCAGGTTCTCTTTACCGAGATTGCCAAGTATCCTGCTGTCAGTCGCGACCTTGCCCTGCTCATCGACCAGAACGTAGAGTTCAGTCAGATTGAGGAGATAGCCCGTCAGACGGAGAAGAAACTGCTGAAGAAGGTTGAACTGTTCGATGTCTATGAAGGCAAGAACCTGCCAGCCGGCAAGAAGAGCTATGCCGTGAACTTCATCCTGCAGGATGCTGAGAAGACCATGGGCGACAAGCAGATTGAAGCCATCATGCAGAAACTCATCAATAACCTCAAGCAGAAACTCGGTGCTGAGCTCCGCTAACTATGAACTGGAATTATTAATTATGAATTAAATACAATGGGAAGAGCATTTGAATATCGTAAAGCTACCAAGCTGAAGAGATGGGGCCACATGGCCAAGACATTTACCAAAATCGGTAAGCAGATTGCCATTGCCGTGAAGGCAGGTGGTCCAGAACCAGAGAACAACCCGGCGCTGCGTGCTATCATCGCCAACGCTAAGCGTGAGAACATGCCAAAGGATAATATTGAGCGTGCTATCAAGAATGCTATGGGTAAGGACCAAAGCGATTATAAAGAAGTAACATATGAGGGATATGGCCCTCATGGTGTTGCCATTTTCGTCGATACCCTGACTGACAACACTACACGTACAGTAGGTGATGTACGTTCAGTGTTCAACAAATTCAATGGTAACTTGGGTACTCAGGGATCTTTATCGTTCCTTTTTGACCATAAGGCCGTGTTCACCTTCAAGAAAAAGGATGGTCTGGATATGGACGAACTGATTCTCGACCTGATTGATTATGGAGTAGAGGATGAGTTTGATGAGGATGAGGAGGAGAACTCCATTACCATCTATGGCGATCCCCAGTCGTTCGGTGCTATTCAGAAGCATCTGGAGGAGAATGGTTTCGAGGTGACAGGTGCTGAGTTCACCCGTATTCCTAACGATTTGAAGGACGTAACTCCTGAGGAGCGTGAAACCATCGACAAGATGATCGAGAAGTTGGAAGACTTCGATGATGTGCAGACTGTTTACACCAACATGAAGCCAGAAGTGGTTGAGGAGTAATGGCAACGAAGCATATCATGTATGAGACTCACGGCACGTGTTCTAAGATGATTGACGTGACCTGTGACGAGAATGATGTTATTCAGCAAGTCTTCTTCCTTGGCGGTTGTAATGGCAACCTGCAGGGCATCAGCCAACTGGTGCGTGGACAGAAGATTGACGATGTCATCCAACGAGTGAATGGTATCCGTTGCGGTACGAAGAATACCAGTTGTCCTGACCAATTGTGCAGGGCACTGGAAGAACTCAAAAAACAACCGTTAGAAGCCTGAGAGCTTCTAACGGTAATCTTTTTCTTGGAAGGTAGCCTCGAAAAGTTTCTGCCCCTTGTGCTTTGTTGAGTAATAGGTGTAGCGGAAATTGTAGCCGGCATCTCTGTAGGGCTTCATGGCTGTGGCATTCTTCAACTGTTGCAACATCTGTTCACGGGGGTTATTCTTGCGGATAGTAGCCGTGTCGTCAATCACGCCGTCTAAAGTGTAAGAATAAATTAAGGTGTGGGTAGCCACGTCGAAACTCATACTGTCTATCGTTACTCCTTTGGCAATCGGAGCAGGACAGTTTTTCTTTGAATATTCCATTGCTTCGCGGGCACAACGTTGCTCCAAAGATTCCTGGCAAGCAGACAAGAGTAAGACCGCTGCAAAGGCAAAAAATAGCTTTTTCTTTATCATCTTTTATACCTGTAGTTCGTAATTTCTGCAAAATTAATAAAATAAAATGGTATAGAAACGTAGCAATCTCATTTTTTTTTCGTAATTTTGCAAAAGATTGTACTAATCTCTTTATGGAGCACATTAGAAACTTCTGTATTATAGCGCACATCGATCATGGAAAATCGACGCTGGCTGATCGTATGCTTGAGTTCACCAAGACCATTCAAGTAACTGAGGGTCAGATGCTTGATGATATGGATCTGGAGAAGGAACGAGGCATTACCATCAAGAGTCATGCCATCCAGATGGAGTATGTGTATAAGGGTGAAAAGTATATTCTCAACCTGATTGACACTCCGGGACACGTTGACTTCTCCTACGAGGTGTCGCGTTCCATTGCCGCTTGCGAGGGTGCTCTCTTGGTGGTTGATGCCACTCAGGGCGTGCAGGCACAGACTATTTCGAACCTTTATTTGGCTATTGACCACGACTTGGAGATTATTCCTGTCATTAATAAGATCGATATGCCCAGTGCTATGCCCGATGAGGTGGAGGACGAAATCGTTGACCTGATTGGTTGTGATCCCTCTGACATTATCCGTGCAAGTGGAAAGACGGGCGAAGGTGTCGAACAGATTCTCGATGCAGTGGTTGAACGCATTCCTCATCCTGAAGGCGATGAGAAAGCCCCGCTTCAAGCTCTGATATTCGATTCCGTATTCAACTCCTTCCGTGGTATCATTGCCTATTTCAAAATTGAAAACGGCACGATACGCAAGGGTGAAAAGGTGAAATTCTTTAATACGGGCATGGAGTATGATGCTGACGAGGTGGGTGTGCTGAAGATGGACATGATACCCCGTCAGGAATTGCGTACTGGCGATGTGGGTTACATCATCAGCGGCATCAAGAACTCTAAGGAAGTGAAGGTGGGCGATACCATCACGAGTGTCGCCAATCCGTGCGAAAAGGCTATTGAAGGTTTCCAGGAAGTAAAACCGATGGTGTTCGCAGGTGTATATCCTATCGATCCCACCGACTATGAGAATCTTCGTGCATCGCTGGAGAAACTGCAACTCAATGATGCATCCCTCACATTTACGCCGGAGACTTCCGTTGCGCTGGGCTTCGGCTTCCGTTGCGGATTCCTCGGCCTGCTCCACATGGAGATCGTGCAGGAACGCTTGGACCGTGAGTTCGATATGGATGTTATCACTACCGTTCCTAACGTAACATATATGTGTTACGATAAGCAGGGTGGGGTGAAAGAGGTGCATAATCCTTCGGGGTTGCCTGATCCTACGCTCATCGATCATATAGAAGAACCCTACATCAAGGCCAGCATCATTACGGCAGCCGATTATATCGGTCCCATCATGACACTCTGCCTTGACAAGCGTGGCGAACTGATTGACCAACAGTATGTTTCCGGCAATCGAGTAGAATTGCGCTTTATGCTGCCGTTGGGCGAAATCGTGATTGACTTCTATGATAAATTGAAGTCAATCTCTAAAGGCTATGCCTCGTTCGACTATCATGTTGACTGCTTCCGCCCCTCCAAACTGGCGAAACTCGATATACTGCTGAATGGCGAATCAGTTGATGCGCTCTCCACGCTTACTCACCAGGATAATGCCGTCAGTTTTGGCCGGCGTATGTGTGAGAAGTTGAAGGAACTCATTCCGCGCCAGCAGTTCGACATTGCTATCCAGGCAGCTATCGGGGCAAAGATTATTGCCCGCGAAACAGTAAAACAGGTGCGTAAGGACGTGACTGCCAAATGCTATGGCGGTGACGTGAGTCGTAAGCGCAAACTGCTGGAGAAACAGAAGCGGGGCAAGAAACGCATGAAGCAAATCGGTAATGTGGAAGTGCCGCAGAAAGCATTCCTGGCCGTATTGAAATTGGACTAAAAACAAACAATAAATAGAAACTGAAAATCCACTGAAGACATGACAACACTTGGACTGACACCACGAGACGTTGCACGCGAATTGGCGAGACGTTACAGTACGATGACACACGACGAACTGGACGTACTGGAGAGTATTCTTGTACCCTTGAAATACCAGAAGGGCGAACTCATCCTGAAGGAGGGTGAGGTATGTAAAAATATCTATTGGGTTGTGAAGGGCCTCGTACGCCAATTCTATTATAAGAACGGGAAAGAACTTACGGAATATATGGCTACGGAGAATACCATCTGCATGTGTATCGAAAGTCTCTTTAAGGAGGAGCCTACTCATCTCCAAATCATGGCGTTGGAGCCGACCATCATTTATGCACTGCCCAAGGCTGCCTTGGAGCAGGAGGCCATGAAGAATGTCAATATCCAGATGCTCTATCGTAAGATATTGGAGGAGTCCCTCATCTTCTCGCAGATACATGCCGATATGCTTCGCTTCGAGTCAGCCCAGGACCGTTATGCCAAACTCGTAAAGCGCAGTCCGCAACTGGTGCTCCGTGCTCCGTTGGTATATATAGCCAGCTATCTTCAGATGACTCCAGAAACGCTGAGTCGCGTCCGCACTTCAGCCTTGTTGGAGGATAAAGGTTGATGCAGACAAAGCGCGTGGCATATGCATCTTTTAACTTCCCGACTTGGCAACAGGTCGGGAAAGTTTTTTATTCTACCAATTGGATAAGCCTACCTTAATTTGCAATAAGCGTGCCTTATTTTGCAACAGAAGTCGCTTAATTTCCAACAAGCACTCTTAACCACAGAGCCGTAAGCTCAATAAATATTCCCAGGGTGGGAATGTTTTATTCCCAGTGTGGGAACATTTTATTCCCAAGGTGGGAATAATTTTTTCCCTTGATGGTAACAATGGCTCATCCTCCTGCTGATGTATAGAAGATTGGTAGAGGTAAGGTAGAAGGAAAGTAGAGGATTAGTAGAAGGAAAGTAGAGGTAAATTATCATGCAAACAACTTATATACAACTATTTATCAGCTTTTTAGTAGAAGTGGCTGGCTATATTGCCAATAGTCACTAAAAGAGCATTTAGTGTTGCTTTTATTGAGTAATGAGGCGTACAAAACTCGAAATAATGATATAAAGGCATTGCCGATTCAGAAAAATATCGTAACTTTGCACCAAGAAATAAAAAAGGAGATACAACAATGGCAACAGCAATTAAGGCAATTCCCACGTTGAAAGGCAAAGAAGCACGTGAGTTCCTTCGTCGTGCTGAGGAAGCCGAACGTGACTTTAAGGGAAATAAGAATAAGGATCAGCATCCTCTCTGTCTGATGGCTCATGAGATACTGAGCAAGGCAGGAATGCTGTAATATACGGATTTGCATATGTCTTTCTTGATAGAACAATGCACATTCTTTGAACTGACAGAGGACGTTCTCGCCACCTGTCAGCCTTTTTCTTGTGGTAATGCTGACCTCGACGATTTCTTTCAGAACGATGCCACTCGCTATGCCTACTACTTGATGGGAAAGACATATTGCTTTCGCTTGAATAGCGATCCGTCAAAGATTGTCTGTGCTTTGACGGTTTCCAATGATAGCATCCGTATATATGATCTCCCCCGTAGTCGTCGTGACTATATGAAAAGCCTTACCCATCATGAGAAACCTCTTCGCAGATATCCAGGCGTACTGATTGGTCGCCTTGGTGTCAGCAGCGAGTTTGCTGGAAAGGGTGTAGGTAGCGAAGCACTTGACTTCGTTAAGGGTTGGTTTTATTCCAGCAGTAATAAGACAGGTTGTCGTTTTGTCATTGTTGACGCAGTCAATGACCCACAAGTTCTTTCGTTCTACGAGAAGAATGACTTTTGCCCTCTTTTCCCCACAGAAGAACAGGAATTTGCCTATACTATGGGGAAGAAAGATACTCCAGTCAAGTTAGACACTCGCCTGATGTACTTTGATTTGTTGAAGTTACGCCAAAATGATTAAGTTTACTTTGAGTTCTTTAAATCAATATGAAACTAAATCAAACTTCGCCTCTCTGTTATCATCAGTAACATACCTATAGTGGTAAATTGGGATTTCATCCATTTCTTCTACACCATCTAGGACATATTGAGCAGTGAATATAATATCTCCCGCTCCATCTTCTTCATATCTGAATTGGAGCAATGGGGATTCGTTATCATCACTATCTATCCTAATTGGTATTACTTTCCAGACTTCTTTTATTCTACCAATTGCATCACAAAAATTAAGATAATCAAAGTGTGAGCTCTTTTTAAGAATGTCATTTCCTTTGGGATAATTGTAGTTCATGGCAATTTGTCCTCTTAATGTATATGAATCTCTAAATAAAGGTTCGTAATATGTTGAAATATTTAGATTTTGCTCTTTGATCTCATTTTCAACACAGGTCCAATACTTATATGGTAGTTTTAGATGGTCACAATATTTTCTAATGAATTGTAATGTAATTGGAACAGTTATTTCATCGTATGAATCACTGGCTCTATTCAAAAGGTTATTATCAGTTATTTCGTCACTTTCTTCCTTAATCTTCCAAATACCTTCTCCTTCATCTTCGAAATAAAGATAACAATCAGGATGAATTTTCGATTTCCCATTTGAATGTGTTTGTTTTTCAAAATCACATACGACAAGTTTATCCGAAATCCTTGTAACTTTAATATTGGTACTTTCTTGTTGATAATCTGTTTTCTTTACTGCTCTCTGCTTTGTCTGAGCAGCCTTTGTTCCACTCATTTTCGTTCCATAGAAATAGACACTTTCAGCATATAGGCAGTTCGAACTATCGTCAAATTGTTTGTTGTTATGCAAATCATCCCATTTCTTAATGAGTTCAACAAAAGATGTTTCTTTTTCAGGAGTTAACTCTTTATTATCAACTTTAGACGATTCAAGGTTGTGTGAGTAAAAATACCAACCAATAGCAAGTAATGCAACAATTACAATGCCAGCAATGATATACCACCACTTTCTATCCTTTTCTTCCTCCCATTCATAAACAATTTCTTCATGAGAGGAGTTTTCAGGAATAGCCATTTGTGGTGTTGTGGCAGGTGGCTCTGTTTGGACATCTAGCCTCATTCCGCATTTTGAGCAGAATGCTGCATCATCCTCAATTTCTGCTCCACATTGAGGACACTTTTTATTTTGTGATTCTATCTTCTTTCCACAATTGGCACAGAATTGCGAATCATTATCTAGCGGAGCACCGCAATATTTACAATTCTTCATTTTAAATCAGATTAATTCATAAAAACCTTATAAGAAATCAAATTGTGTCATTATTTTGCAACTCTAATGAATAAGCAACACGTGACGGATTTTATTCAGAGGTAAATATTAATACCAATTTTAGAACGCACAACTTTCCCATCTTTATATGCAGGATTCCATTTAGGCATCTTATTAACTAATCTAATTGCTTCTTGGTCTAAACTACCACCAGAACTCTTATTAATCCTTACATCAGATAATGATCCATCGCATTCAACTACAAACTCAATCCCAACTCTTCCCGAATAATCTGATTCTTGCTTGTTGGCATTTATCCATGCATTTAAACGTTCAAAACTACCCATACTTGATGCACTACGAGGATAATCTCCAGGAAAACAAGCAAATTCATCAGGGAAAGAAACAATGGGACCTTTTGCAATTTCTTTCTCTTTCTCTATTTCTATGGTTTTCTTTATCTGGTCAATTTTCTTTTTCCTCAATTCCTCCTGTTTTGCATTATCTTGAATAAAAAAATCATAATCATTTTCATCTGTTGCATATGTTATATTTCTTTCTTCCCATGATAGTAACTTATTCCCTCGGAAGAGCAATTTCTGTTTCCAATTTCCAAAATTATCATAAGTATATTTTAAAGTAAGAATATCATTGGGTTTTTTATTATCATTTGCCAAATATATAGTTTGTTTTATGACATTTCCATGATCATCATAATCCCTTATTTCGTTTGAGACATTTCGTTTCTTTCCACCCGAAAGCTCATAAGTTTTATTGCGCCTAACGATAAGCCCCTTATTGTCCAACCTGTCTGTCAAAACCTCCCAATAAAACGCTTTTGTATCTGTTCTTTGGACACGAAGAGAACCGTTATTTGTTATTTCTTTCTGTACACCATATAGGTCATAAACAGTAATTTTAATCCCGCCAGGTGTATAATTATACACAACTCGCTCAATCTGTTCAGAAGAACCATTATTAAGTCTAAATGCTTTTGTTTCTGCTATTCTTCCATCAGTAGTATATACATTATTATATTTGATTCTTGTCGTATCATCGTCATAGATTGATTCATTGTTTATCTTATAAAGTTTTCCTTTACCGATGTTTATCACCATTTCACTTAATAAATAGCCATGATTATCATATTCGTATTTTTTATACGATGTGGGCGAGACAATTTCTTTGTAGATATGACCATTACTAAGAAAATAAACACGAGTATCACTCGAACCTGTTTTCTTTATTTCTCCGAATTCTTCTTTAAACTGACAATCCTTTATGATTGCAGATACAACAGGTCCTTTCAAGTCAAAATCTTTACTATTAAGAGGCTTGCCATACTCTATACTATAACTATACTTAGGAATAAGCACAAATACCATCACAATCAGCAGATTGCTCAACAACTTTTTCTTTCCTTTTTTCATAAGACTTTCATTTTATTTGTTTGGCCATATTTGGCTATCAATTACAATTATTCAGGAATGAGACTGGTCACAGGCTATTTATTAAAGAAAGTATCTAAAGCATTAAAAATAGTACCCCATATGGAAATGATTATAAATATGATAATAAGAGAGAGAACAAGACCAGCAATAGCCATACCACGCGGAGCTTTAAACAAACCAACTAAGGAAAAAATAAGGCCCAAAAACCAGAGAATCAAGTCGACAATTGGAACCCAACAGAAAACTAAGCCTAACAAAGCAATAATAAAACCCGCAATGCCCATGCTGTTTGAGTGACTACCTTCAACAACTACAGTAGTTGTGTTATTGGTCAAAACATTAGGATTAACAACAGGCTGAGGATGTTGATATGCACTAGCTACATAAGGTTGTACTACAGGCTGTTGCACCATCTGAATTGGAGGTTGTTGAACAGGAACATTGCCTTGAGGTTTTCCGCACGAAGAACAAAATGCAGCACCAGGTTGCAACTCCTTACCACAATATTTACAGAAATTTTTGTTAAACTGGGTTCCTGCGGGAGGCACAACTTCAGAAATAACATCTTCAACTTTATTTTTTTCAAAATCAGCCATATTGCATCATTTCTTTTCGCCTTCCAGCTACCACGAGGGCATGTTGATGTTAGAAGCGTGGAGCTGATTTACCACGTCTTCTAATGGAGGTCGTGAGAATTACCCTGATATGTAGATGCAGTAACCAGTCCACGCTATAAGCGCGAACCGTTATCACTGGCCTTGCATATCATAGAAGTTTCTCACGTTTCCATTAGCAAGTCGAGCATAACGCTTCGTTGTTTCAATATGTCTTGTGTTTCTATCAAAAACACGTTGCAAATATAGGCATTTTTCTTAGAAAATGAGCAAAGAAAAGAGAAAAAGTGGAAGAAACGGCATCATTTGGTGCCGTTTCGATACCTTTAGAGGTGAAAACCATGATGATTTGACATCTTTTGTTCTTCAATTTGCCGTTCTTGCTTAGTGCGTTCTACTTGCTGCTTGATCCACAGAGCTATGGGTGACTGCTCAATTGTGAGTTGCAACTTGTCCTTTGCCATCTTAACAATGTGCGCAGTTACACTTTCTGCCCAGACTCTTGGACTTCGCTTGTCGACCTGCAAATAGCCTCTGAATTTCAATGCCTGTCCATGAACCAGTTTATCAGTTTGCTCTTCATTAAGCCCATGTTCCATACATTCTTTCTTTACAATGTATATAAGAGAAATAGGGATTCTCGGCATCATAGATGGTATTGTCTTTCTTGAATGCCTGAATGTCTGCTTTTAACGGATTACGATACCACTTATTAACAGCATCAGGGCCAATGTCCTCTATAAACAGACTGTCCCAAATGAAATCAGGTTTATCGAGAGCGTCTTGGATATGCTTCACATGAGGGCATTCAGCGTAGGTGTCCGTAAGGATCTTTACCGCTTTTGCATATTCTTCCTCTTCCAACTTAACCATATATTCGTCTGATGTACCCTCGGCTGTTCGCGTCAGACGTTCTTCAAGACTATTGAGTGCTTCTTTTACAAAAGCATTAATCACTCCTTCCTTCTCATGTATGACTGGTTCCCAACAATTCTGTGATTCCATCTTATCCTGTATTTAATTTTTTTAGAGTGCAAAGGTACTCAAATTATAGTAGAATAAGAACAGACAAGAGAAAAAGAAGAAAAGATTAACAGTTGGTCGCTTTTCTTATTCTTGGTTAAGATTAACACCTAATTAACGCCCTTGAAAAGAAAAATCCTCTGCAAATCGCTGATTTACAGAGGATTTCGAATGTTTCTTCGTAGTCGATAGGGGAATCGAACCCCTATGCCAAGATTGAGAATCTTGTATCCTAACCATTAGATGAATCGACCATTTGTTGTCGTGTCAATCGACCATTAATTTCTTTTCCAAGTTTTTTGACCCAGCGGAAGCTGGGGGATTCGAACCCCCGGTACGGTAACCCGCACGGCAGTTTAGCAAACTGCTGGTTTCAGCCACTCACCCAAACTTCCTTTTACCGGTTGTTCTTGTCAAAACCTAAACGTTTTCTCTCAAACGCGGTGCAAAGGTAATGCTTTTATTTCACTCCTGCAAATTTTTCTGCACTTTTTTTCTTTTCTTCTGCTATTTAGTAGAAGAGCGGTAGACGGGACTCGAACCCGCGACCCTCGGCTTGGGAAGCCAATGCTCTACCAACTGAGCCACTACCGCAAGAAAAAGAGTCAGACGGTGCTGACTCCCATTTGCTCGAAAGAGCCGATAGCCGGACTCGAACCGGCGACCCACGCATTACGAATGCGTTGCTCTACCAACTGAGCCATATCGGCAACATTCAAAAGACCGCATTGCTTTTTTGCGACTGCAAAGGTAATATAAAATTTCGGTTTGGCAAAATTTTTACCTAACAAAGTTTTTCTTTCAGGAATTTTCCTGTGATACTATCTTTGCAGTCAGCCACTTCCTCGGGTGTTCCGCAGGCTACCAGATTGCCGCCTTTGTCGCCTCCGTCGGGTCCTAAGTCAATCACATGGTCGGCACATTTGATGATTTCCATATTGTGCTCAATGATAAGGATGGTGTGGCCTCTGCTGATGAGTGCGTCGAAAGCATGAAGCAGGCGCTGGATATCGTGGAAATGCAGACCGGTGGTTGGTTCATCGAAGATGAAGAGTGAAGGCTCCTGTCGCTCTTGTCCGATGAAGTATGCCAGTTTCACGCGTTGGTTCTCACCGCCTGAGAGGGTCGATGAGTTCTGTCCGAGTTTGATATATCCCAGTCCTACATCCTCAAGGGGCTTCAGGCGGTTCACAATCGTTTTCTGATTGTATTCACCAAAGAACTGAATAGCCTCCGATATCGTCATGTTCAGTACATCGTCGATGTTCTTGCCCTCGTAGCGCACATCCAGGATGTCGTGTTTGAAGCGCTTTCCATGACAGGCTTCGCATTGTAAAACGAGATCGGCCATGAACTGCATTTCGACCGTAATAACGCCAGCACCTTTACATTCGTCGCATCTGCCACCGTCAGCATTGAACGAAAAATACTGCGCCGTGAATCCCAGTTGTTTTGACAATGGCTGTTCAGCAAAGAGATCACGGATGGCATCATAAGCCTTGACGTAGGTGGCAGGATTTGAACGGGTAGATTTACCGATAGGATTCTGATCTACGAATTCTACATGCTTAACGGCTTTATAATCGCCTTCTAATCCTCTGAATTCGCCGGGATTGTCGCAAACATCTCCCAGCAGTCGCTTGAGGGCAGGGTAGAGGATGCCCTTAATCAAACTGGACTTGCCGCTACCGCTGACACCCGTCACCACCGTCATGACGTTCAGCGGTATGGAAACATCAATGCCGCGCAGATTGTTCATGCGTGCGCCCATGATCTTAATCTGCCGGTTCCAGGGGCGACGGCTCTTGGGTACGGGTATTTCCTCTTGGTGTAACAGGTATTTTACGGTATAGCTCTTGGGATATTTCTTGAGAGACTGCTTGTTGATGTCCTCTGCATGGCCTTCAAACACGATTTCGCCACCCAGTCGGCCTGCATCTGGTCCTACATCAATAAGATAGTCGGCAGCCCGCATCATTTCCTCGTCGTGTTCCACCACTACCACCGTATTGCCTAACGCCTGCAACTCTTTGAGAACCTTGATCAGCCTGTCCGTATCGCGACTATGCAGTCCGATGCTTGGTTCGTCCAATATATATAAGGAACCTACGAGCGACGACCCCAGCGAGGTAGTCAGGTTGATGCGTTGGCTCTCACCACCACTCAGCGAGTTCGACATGCGGTTCAGAGTCAGATACCCCAAACCTACGTCCAACAGGAATTGCAGACGCGAATTGATTTCCGTCAGCAGTCGTTTTCCAATCTCCTGTTCCTGTTCTGAGAGTTCCAACTGGTCGAACCATTGCTTCAGCCTGATGATAGGCATCTGCACCAAGTCGGTAATGCTTCTTCCGCCAATCTTTACGTAGTCTGCCTCTGGCTTCAGTCGGGTACCGTGACATTTCGGACACGTAGTCTTACCCCGATAGCGGCTCAGCATGACGCGGTATTGAATCTTGTACTGGCTCTCCTTCACCATTTGGAAGAAAGCGTCAATACTTACCTGATCGTGAATATCCTTGTTGCGCTCTGACGGTAGTCCATGCCAGAGCATATCCTTCTGCTTCTGCGTCAGGTTGTAATAGGGTTCGAAGATAGGGAAATCATCCTTTGCAGCCCTTCTGCAGAACTCATCCTTCCACATACCCATTTTCTCGCCATGCCAGCACACTACGCAGCCGTCATATACCGATAACGTCGTATTGGGAATCACCAGCTGTTCGTCAATACCGATAATCTTGCCAAAGCCTTGACATTCAGGACAAGCGCCTACGGGCGAATTAAACGAGAACAGATTGTCGGTGGGCTCCTCAAACTTCATGCCGTCGGCTTCAAAGTGCATCGAGAAATCATAACTGATCATGGAGGGCAGGAACATCAGCCGGCACTCGCCATTACCTTCATAGAATGCTGTTTCGGTTGAATCAATCAGTCGTGATACAACATCCTTTGCATCGTCAACCGACAGGCGGTCGATGACGAGGTAGAGCTGTGAGTTGGGAGTTGAGAGTATTCCCGAGCTTTGCTCACCTACCCGTAGCCTTTGAGAGTTGAGCGTTGAGAGGTAATCGTCGATACGTTGGAAATCGCTATTCACGAAGATGCGAGCATAGCCATTCTGAACGTACATCTTGAGCTGCTGCTCCAGTGTGCGCCCTTCAGGAAGGGTGATGGGGGCCATCACTACGAATTTAGTGCCCTTGGCATACTGTTGCGTACACTTCACGATATCCTCCGTCGAGTGCTTCTTCACCTCCTGTCCGCTGATAGGCGAATACGTACGTCCGATGCGGGCAAAGAGCAATCGCAGGTATTCGTAGATTTCTGTGGTAGTACCTACGGTCGATCGGGGATTGCGCGAGATGACCCGCTGCTCGATGGCGATAGCAGGCGGAATACCCTTGATAAAGTCGCACTCAGGCTTGTTCATACGCCCCAGAAACTGGCGGGCATAGCTCGACAGACTCTCCACGTAACGGCGCTGCCCCTCGGCATACAGCGTATCAAATGCGAGCGACGACTTGCCGCTGCCACTCACACCTGCCACTACAATCAGTTTGTTGCGTGGAATCTTCACATCCACGTTCTTCAGGTTGTTCACCCTGGCTCCTTTTATCTCGATGTAATCACTCATGAACTTTTCCTTGAAAGTTTAGCGTGCAAAGGTACGAAAAAAAAGTGAGCCAACCAAACATTGGCTCACTTTTATATATAAATAGGTGTAGTCTTACAGGATAGTCTTAACAGCCTCCAGCATACCCTTCTCCTGAATCAGGTCGAGGAACTGCTTCACCATAGCGTTCAGACCCTGAATCTTATTGAGGTCTTCCTGCCAGATGAATTCTGCACCCAGCACGCCGTCAGCCACCTTCTGGGTGTCGCCGGTAGCCCAAAGCTCCTTCAGCAGGTCCATAATCTTCTGGTCGTCGTTAGGCACAATCTCAACACCGTCGGCACGCTTGCCACCCTTGTAGTAGGTGATGATGGCAGCCAGACCGAATACCAAGCCCTTAGGCAGTTCGCCCTTGCGCTCCAGGAAAGTCTTTACGCCTGGCAGGTCGCGAGCCTGGAATTTGGGGAATGAGTTCAGCATGATGCTCGTTACCTGGTGGTCAACGTATGGGTTGTCGAAGCGCTCCAGCACGTCACCGGCAAACTTCTCCAGCTCGTCCATAGGCAGGTCGAGTGTCTGCATCAGCTCGTCGAACTGTACCTTGTGGATGTACTTGCCGATAACCTCGTGGTTGCAGGCATCGCGAACGATGTTAACACCGCTTAGGAAGGCAACAGGCGACAGTACGGTGTGCGGACCATTCAGCAGCGTCACCTTACGCTTGTGGTACGGCTCTTCTGATGGAACGAACAGCACGTGCAGTCCGGCCTTGTCGGCAGGGAATTCCTGAGCAACCTCCTTCGGAGCCTCAATCACCCAGAGGTGGAAGGTCTCAGCCTGTACTACCAAGTTGTCGCGATACGAAATCTTCTCCTGAATCTCCTTGATCTCATTGCGTGGGAATCCTGGTACGATACGGTCAACGAGGGTAGCGTAAACACCGCAAGCCTCCTCGAACCACTTCTTGAAGTCGTCGCCCAGGTTCCAAAGCTCGATATACTTGTAGATGCAATCCTTCAGCACGTGACCATTCAGGAAGATGAGCTCGCAGGGGAAGATAATCAGACCCTTTGTCTTGTCGCCTTTGAAAGTCTGGTAACGACGATACAGCAGCTGTACCAGTTTGCCTGGATAAGAAGACGCAGGTTTGTCGTCCAACTTACAAGCAGGATCGAAAGCGATACCGGCCTCTGTAGTATTCGAGATGACGAAACGGATTTCGGGCTGTTCAGCCAGTGCCATGAAGGCATCGTTCTGTGAATAGGGATTCAGCGCACGGCTAATGACGTCGATACGCTCCAGTGTGTTTACAGGCTTACCATTCTCACGACCTTGCAGGTTTACGTGATACAGACAGTCCTGAGCATTCAGCCAGTCAACCATACCACGCTCAATGGGCTGTACCACAACGACACTACCATTGAAGTCAGTCTTCTGGTCCATGTTCCAGATAATCCAATCAACAAAAGCACGGAGGAAATTTCCCTCACCAAACTGAATCACCTTTTCAGGCATAACGCTCTTAGGCGCAAATTGTTTGTTTAACGGTTTCATAATATTAATAATGTTTAATTGATTTGTTTTATGTCGTGCAAAGATAGCGACTTTTTTTGTAATTTCCAAATAATAGCGCGAAAATTTGCACAAGTCAGAAATTTATATTATCTTTGCAGGACTATTGAAGTTCAATATTAATTTAAATAATAATACATTGTTAATCTTATGAGTCAAAAAAGAGTTTACCTCTTCGGTAACGGAAAGGCCGAAGGTAATGCAAAAATGCGTGAGGAACTTGGTGGCAAGGGTGCTAACCTTGCCGAGATGAACCACATCGGTGTGCCCGTTCCTCCAGGTTTTACCATCACTACAGACTGCTGTAACGAATATTATCAGGTGGGTCAGGAGAAAATCATGGAGTTGCTCAACGACGACGTGATGGCTGCTGTTAAGCACATTGAAGACCTGATGAACTGCAAGTTCGGCGATGCTGCTAATCCTCTGTTGGTCAGTGTACGTTCGGGTGCACGTGCCTCTATGCCTGGTATGATGGATACCATTCTGAACCTCGGACTGAACGACGAGGTGGCTGAAGGTATGGCCAAGAAGACCAATAATCCTCACTTCGTTTACGACTCTTACCGTCGTTTCGTACAGATGTACGGTGATGTCGTGTTGGAGATGAAGCCTGTTAACAAGGAAGACATCGATCCATTCGAGGAGATTATTGAGAAGGTGAAGAAGGAGAGCGGTGTCGTTCTCGACAAAGACCTCTCGGTTGAAGACCTCAAGAAGTTGGTTCAGCTCTTCAAGGCTGCCATCAAGGAGCGCACAGGCAAGGACTTCCCCAACGATCCTATCGAACAGTTGTGGGGTGCTATCTGCGCCGTGTTCCGTTCTTGGATGAACGAGCGCGCTATCCTGTATCGTAAGATGGAAGGAATTCCCGACGAGTGGGGTACTGCCGTATCAGTAATGGCAATGGTATTCGGTAACATGGGCGATACCTCTGCAACAGGTGTTTGCTTCAGCCGCGATGCTGCCAATGGTGAGAATGTGTTCAATGGTGAGTATCTTGTTAATGCTCAGGGTGAGGACGTTGTTGCCGGTATCCGCACTCCACAGCAGATTACCAAGCTGGGTTCACAGCGTTGGGCTGAGCGTGCCGGTATCTCTGAGGAAGAGCGCGTAGCTAAGTATCCTTCTATGGAGGAGGCAATGCCTGAAATCTATGCTCAGCTGAACGGTATTCAGGAGAAACTGGAAGAGCACTATCGCGATATGCAGGATATGGAGTTCACCGTACAGGAGGGCAAACTCTGGTTCCTCCAGACACGTAACGGTAAGCGTACAGGTGCCGCTATGGTGAAGATTGCCATCGACCTGCTCCACGAGGGTAAGATTGACGAGAAGACTGCCATTCTGCGTTGCGAGCCTCAGAAGCTCGACGAACTGTTGCACCCCGTATTCGATAAGAAGGCATTGACATCTGCCAAGGTGATTGCTCAGGGTCTGCCTGCATCTCCAGGTGCAGCCTGTGGTCAGATTGTATTCCACGCTGACGATGCTCAGGAGTGGCACAAGGACGGTCACAAGGTTGTGCTCGTTCGTATCGAGACATCACCAGAGGACCTCGCCGGTATGTCTGCCGCTGAGGGTATTCTGACAGCTCGTGGTGGTATGACCTCACACGCTGCCGTTGTGGCTCGCGGTATGGGTAAGTGCTGCGTATCGGGTGTTGGTTCGCTGAATGTTAGCTATAAGGATAAAACCGTTGAGATTGACGGCGTAGTATATAAGGAGGGCGACTATATCTCTCTGAATGGTACCACTGGTCAGGTTTATGCTGGTGAAGTTCCTACCAAGGCTGCCGAGCTTTCTGGCGACTTCAAGGAACTGATGGACCTCTGCGACAAGTACACCAAGTTGCAGGTTCGCACCAATGCTGATACTCCACACGACGCTCAGGTTGCTCGCAACTTCGGTGCCAAGGGTATCGGTCTGACACGTACAGAGCACATGTTCTTCGAGGATAAGAAGATTATCGCTATGCGCGAGATGATTCTGTCGAAGGATGCTGCCGGTCGCGAGAAGGCTCTTGCCAAGCTGCTGCCTTACCAGAAGGCTGACTTCAAGGGTATTCTTGAGGCTATGGACGGACTGCCCGTTAACATCCGTCTGTTGGATCCCCCATTGCACGAGTTCGTTCCCCACGATTTGGCTGGTCAGGAGACCATGGCTAAGGAGATGGGCGTCAGCGTAGAGGATATCAAGCGTCGTGTTGACTCACTGGCTGAGAACAACCCAATGCTGGGTCACCGTGGTTGCCGTCTGGGCATTACCTTCCCTGAAATCACCGCTATGCAGACCCGTGCCATCCTTGGTGCAGCCTGCGAGCTGAAGAAGGAAGGCAAGAATCCTATGCCAGAGATCATGGTTCCACTGATTGGTACACTCTATGAGTTGAAGCAGCAGAAGGAAGTCATTCTGGAGGCTGCCAAGGAGACCTTTGCCGAGTATGGCACAGAAGTAGAGTTTGAGATTGGTACGATGATTGAGATTCCTCGTGCAGCTCTGACCGCCGATCGTATTGCTACTGAGGCCCAGTACTTCTCATTCGGTACCAATGACCTCACACAGATGACCTTCGGTTACTCTCGTGACGATATTGCCAGCTTCTTGCCTGTTTACCTCGACAAGAAGATTCTGAAGGTTGACCCATTCCAGGTTCTCGACCAGAAGGGTGTTGGTAAGCTCATCAAGTACGCTGTAGAGAAGGGCCGTGAGATTCGTCCTGAACTGCGTTGCGGTATCTGTGGTGAGCATGGTGGTGAGCCCAGCTCTGTGAAGTTCTGCGCAAAGATTGGCATGAACTACGCATCTTGCTCTCCATTCCGTGTGCCCATCGCCCGCCTCGCCGCCGCACAGGGCGCTCTCGAATGTGAATAAATTTCTTATTTTTGAGATACTTAAAAACGCAAGTGCTTGATAGCAAAGTACTTGCGTTTTTTATATATCCCTAAAAGCGTGTTTTTTCGGGAAACATTTTTGAAATTGCAAATCACTGATATACAATTAGTTATATTTTCATAAAATACCATTCTATGTGCCAATAGGAAGTTCTGCATCAAATTTGTTTACCAAAAAATGAGCCTGTTTACCAAAATTAGAGCGAGCATTATAAAGCCGAGTTATATTATATGAATGCGCACTATTGCGTGTAATCATATAATATACATTTGATATGGCAACATTAAAAGCTACTGTAAAATCAAAGAGAAAAGATGGAATGTATGTCGTATACATACGTTTTGCCCACAATCGGAAAGTCTCTTATCTAAGGACTTCATGGATGGTTAACGATAAGGGGCTGAGTCGGAACAAAAAGGATATTCTTGATCCTTTTGTCATTCAGCAAACTTCAAAATTGATTGACCGCTACTACAACACTCTGAATAGGATTGACACACAAGACTGGACGGTTAAGGAAATTGTGGACTATATTCAGAAAGGGAAAGATGGTATATCGTTCTCAATGTACGCTCGTAAGCATATAGAGAAGATGAAAGCTAGAGGCCAGGAAAGGACTTCACGTGATTACAAGTGGGCACTTTATAGTTTGGAGAAATTTGCAGGTGGTGATGAAATCATGTTCTCACAGTTGACTTACTCATTCCTTTCCCGATGGATAGACTCTCTTTCCCAGACGGCAAGGTCTAAAAACAAATACCCAATCAACATCAGACAGATTCACAAAGCTGCTATGTTGGAATACAACGATGAAGAAAGAGGTATTCAGTTAATCACAAACCCTTGGCCCAAGATTACAATCCCCAAGGAAGATACACCAAACAAGAGAGCAATAAGCCCCAATATGCTTCGCAGGTTCTTCGCCGTTGTTCCCGACTTCAGTAGATTTACGCATCCTCTTCAGGAACTTGGGCAGGATGTTGCGCTGATAAGTTTCTGCATGTGTGGTATCAATAGCATTGATTTATTCTTTGCGAAGAAGAGTCAGTATCACAATGGCATCTTCCACTATAACAGAAGAAAAACAAGTAAATCCCGTTCAGATAATGCATACTTTGAGATAAGGGTGCCACAATTTATAAAGCCCACATTCGAGAAGTACTTGTCCAAAGATATGGAATCTCCCTGGCTGTTTGACTTTCAAGACCGCCTAAGCACATCAGACTCATTCAATGCCAATGTAAATGCAGGCATCAGCCAAATCTGTAAGAAAGTCTCGCCAGACTTCCATGCCAGCCTGTATTCCTTCCGTCATTCATGGGCAACGATAGCACAGAACGGATGCGGTGCATCGCTTGGCGATGTTGACTTTGCACTCAACCACTCTACATACAAGATGGCAAGAGTATATACCAAGATAGATTACTCTCCGGCATGGGAATTAAACGAAAAAGTTATTGACTATATTTTCTTTAGTAACGAGGATATAACCAAACGCGAAGATTCCGGTAAATCCTTTGAGAGGATGTCGAAGTATAATCTTATCCGCGGAGAGGCGTTCATCAGCGGTGAATGCATATTTGTAATTGAGGACTCTGGATTTACAAACGTCGAACAGGTTACAACGACACTCCTTTCGTCTTTGTCTGACAATATAGAACGTCCAACCAAGGTTCAGATAAGGATTACGAATCTCGACAAGAAGCAGGTTCGGTTGTATCAGAGATTATTGGAGTGATAGGAGAATTATTGGTGTATATACAAAGATGCATTTTTTTAAATTGCTTACTTTATTGAAATGACATAAAGTTATTTCATCCTTTTTAGAGTAAAAATATTAGTTTGTTGAAAAATTATGTTAATCATTCGCAAATTTACGAACAAATGTTTGCGTATTCGAATTGTTGTTCGTAACTTTGCGAACAAATTCAGACATTTCAGTATGGAGAACAAGAAAGTATATACAGAGAAACAGGAGCGGATAGCCCGATTTGCCAAAGCTTTGGGACATCCTGCACGTATTGCTATTATGCAGTTTCTAGCGAAGCAGGAACAATGCTATTTTGGTGACATACACGAAGAACTGCCCATTGCCAAAGCTACAGTCTCACAACATCTGACAGAACTGAAGGATGCAGGACTTATACAAGGAACCATCGAGATGCCGAAGGTGAGATATTGCATCAACCGCGACAACTGGATGCTGGCCAAGATGCTCTTTCAAGAGTTCTTCAGTCAAGAAATGACGAAATCCGACTGCGGTTGCAGTAAGTAATTCTATAATTTATAAACGATGTAATTATATCATATAGGGGATTGTTGTATAATATATGTTCGTAGTTCTACAAACAACAAACAATAAATGTAACTTAAAATGAAAAGAACATTAGTTTTAATGATGGTCAGTTTCATATTGCTGGCCTGTGGTGAGAAATCAAACGCTGTGACCGCCAAAGCGCAGTCGGGGCAAGTGAATGACTTCGTTGAGATACTCTATTTCCACGGCAAGCAGCGGTGCATGACGTGCCGATCCATCGAGCAGAATACGAAAGAGCTGCTGGAGTCTAAGTTCCAAAGGCAAATGAAGGAAGGGAAAGTGTTTTTTCGCGTGATAGACATTTCAAAGAAGGAGAATGCCCGGATAGCGGAGAAGTACGAAGTTACCTGGTCGTCATTATTCCTTGTTCAGCACAAGAACGGAAAGGAGAAGGCTGAGAACCTGACAGAGTTTGCCTTCGGGCATTCACGCACTCAGCCAGAAGNNAAATCAACCAAGCATTGAAGTAGTCTATGGAATGGTTACAGACATTGCTCGACAGCAGTACAACGCCCGTTCTGACAGCCTTCCTGTTGGGTCTGTTGACAGCAATCTCACCTTGTCCGCTGGCAACGAATATCGCCGCCATCGGCTACATAGGCAAGGACATTGAAGACCGCCGCCGCGTGTTCCTGAATGGACTGCTCTACACCGCCGGACGCATAGTAGCCTATACGGTGTTGGGGCTTGTGCTGATACTGATTATCCGACAGGGCGCATCCATGTTCGGCATCCAGAAGTTCATTGGCACTTGGGGCGAGCTGTTGCTTGGCCCGGCACTAATCGTCATCGGACTGCTGATGCTATTCAGCCACCGGCTCAACTTGCCACAGTTCGGTTTCAATGGAAGCAACGCTGAAGGATTAAAAAAGCATGGCGGCTGGGGAGCATTCCTTTTGGGCGTATTGTTTGCCATGGCCTTCTGCCCGACAAGTGGTATGTTCTACTTCGGAATGCTCATTCCCATGTCAGCAACAGCTACGTTGGGTTATCTGCTGCCTGTAGTGTTCGCCCTTGCCACAGCCTTGCCAGTACTCATTGTCGCCTGGTTGCTGGCGTTCAGCATGCAGGAGGTTGGCAGGTTCTACGGCTGGATGAAAGGCATTGAACGGTGGACAACCATCATTGTGGGTGTGTTGTTCGTCCTTATAGGATTATACGAATGTTACATCATTTATTCATAACAAATTAATTTCAAGAATTATGGAAATCAAGGTTTTAGGCTCTGGGTGCAGCCGTTGCAAGAAGGCACTCGAAGTAGTAAACAAGGTAGTTAGCGAAAGTGGCATTGATGCCAACGTAGAGTATGT
>DEKX01000041.1:156797-160713 GCA_002354095.1 Prevotella sp. UBA2711
GTCGTTGACGGCGAAGTGAAAATCAAGGGCAGCGTGCCGACGGAGGCTGATGTCAGAAAGGCACTTGGCTTATGATACAGCAAATGGCCGACTGGCTTACTTATGGATTGCTGGGACTCGATGCCACATCGGGTCTCGGCTCTGCCCTCAACTTCTTCATCTATGACTCGGTGAAGATACTGCTGCTGCTCTTTGTCATCAGCGCGTTGATGGGAGTGGTTAATGCCTATTTCCCCATTGAGCGGCTGCGCAACTATCTCATGACGCATCGGCTCTATGGACTGCAATACCTGTTGGCCTCTGTCTTCGGAGCCATTACCCCGTTCTGCTCCTGTTCGTCAATCCCCTTGTTCATCGGCTTTGTCAAAGGCGGCATACCACTGGGTGTCACTTTCGCCTTCCTCATTACCTCACCGTTGGTCAACGAAGTAGCCGTAGCCATGTTTCTCGGCTCGTTCGGAGTGAAGGTCACAGCCATCTATGTAGCCAGCGGCATCCTGCTCGGTATGATTGGCGGCTTCCTTTTAGGAAGAATGCAGCTTGAACCGCTATTAAGTGACTGGGTGAAACAAATTCAGATGCAGTCCACACAGCAGACAGAGGCATGGGAGGCAGAGCATGTCAGCTTCGCAGATCGTCTGCCCTCCATTCTCCGTGAGGCCTGGGGCATCGTGCGTGGTGTGCTGCTTTATGTCATCATTGGTATCGGCATCGGAGCTATGATGCACGGCTTCGTGCCAGAGGGATTCTTTGAGCACTACATGTCTCGCGACAACATGTTTGCCGTGCCTCTTGCCGTCGTTCTGGCTGTTCCGATGTACGCCAATGCAGCAGGCATCGTTCCCATCATTGAAGTGTTTGTGGCCAAAGGGATCTCCCTCGGCACCGCCATTGCCTTCATGATGGCCGTTGTGGGTTTGTCGTTACCTGAAGCCACGTTGCTGAAGAAAGTCATGACATGGCGGCTCATTGGTATTTTCTTCGGCACCATTACGCTATTTATAATTTTATTGGGCTATCTTTTTAACTTATTCCTATGAGAATTCTTGTTTTATGCACCGGCAATAGTTGCCGTAGCCAAATGGCACATGGCTTTCTTCAGTCATTTGATAGACACATAGAGGTGTATTCCGCAGGAACATCCCCTGCCAAACATGTTCACCCTATTGCAATTTCGGTAATGTCCGAAGTAGGAATAGACATATCCCATCATTTTCCTAAGATGGTCGAACAATATCTGAATGAGCAATGGGACTATGTGATAACTGTTTGTGGAGGGGCTAATGAGACATGCCCCACTTTTGTTGGCAAGGTTGGCAAACGTATTCACATCGGTTTCGATGACCCTTCAAATGTTGTAGGAAGTAAGGAACACGTTATATCTGAGTTCCGACGGGTAAGAGAAGATATTAGGAAGGCATTCTGCGAATTTTATGCCACATATGTTAAATAATGAGAAGATACTTTTCAGAGTTATTTTCCTAAATTCAAGAAGAAAACTCGTCAAAATGCAAAATAACTGCAAATTGGCGAGTTTTCTTGCTATAATCCGAAAGATACCCCCAAAGCAATTGATTAGTAATTTTGTTATATGTGTATTTGCACATAATATCATGTGTAATATAATTTGCAAAATGAGATATAACAAAACGATGGTCATAGATTGGCTGTATAGTAGATAGTGGAATGAGAAGGGGAGGGTACATAGATTTATTCTTTTCAGTAAAAAGAAAAATGTGAATTTTGGGAAACATCAAGTCGTTTCATTCTGCAAAGTTTAGGTTTACGTTTACCCATGTATATATACATGAACCTCTAAATTTAAAGATTAAACCTACAATCATCTGCTTCAGGTTTACCATACCTTATTATATATATAAGCATATCTAAACTTAAACCTAAACTTATGGCATTGAATTCCATCCATTTTTCTTTTAATCGAAACAAAAATTTGGTAACAGAATGTCGTTTCCACCTTAATATATATTAAAATCATACACGTTCTGCAAGAAAAACGTGCAGAATGAACGTAAAGTCAGAATAAATCATTAACTTTGCAAACAAAGTTTGCAGAATGTGCTTTTGGGATTATCTCCCATCTAAAGTATGTGATGCGTCTATAGTAAAAATGGTCAGTCAAGATGTTGACCAGATTGTTGACCAAATAGAAAAGTAACTCTAAAGATTAAGATTGGATTAGATGAAGACAGAATTAATTACATAAGTGACAATTTTTGCAGAAGAATACGAGTCAGAAACGTGCAGAACGTGCAGAACGTGTATGATTTGCATTCGGAATGTTGACCAGTCCTTTCGTAAGTCATTGATAATCAGCTCCCATTAGCCGCCGCACAGGCAGCCGTAGAGGAGTAAAATAACTCTGACATATTTAATAAAGGGACCTGTCCGTTAGGGCAGGTCCTTTTTTAGTCTTCAGAAGAAGGCTTCCGACGATTATTGACTAAAAACGTCGCAAAATTTGCGATAATTTGCAGATTTTTTTGGCTATTCGACATTAATTCAGTATATTTGTCGCAGAATTTGCGACGTTAATCGCTGTTTTATGTCGCACAAAGTAGGAATGCGTTATGTATATACACGAAAGAGATAATTGGACGGACTTTCGTTGGGACATGTCCCAAGTGTCACTCCTTCAGGAAAAAGTATTCCGTAAGCAGGGGTTGCTTTATGGCAGGTTGAGTTCGCTGGGATTCGACAGCAAACTGCGTGCAATGACTGAGAACTTGACATACGATGTAGTATATTCTTCGGAGATAGAAGGCATACGACTGAACGTTGAGCAGGTTCGTTCTTCCATTGCCCGGAAGCTTGGTATTGAGAACGTGAAAGATACTGCGCCTTCACACTATGTCGATTCTGTTGTTGGTGTAATGCTTGAAGCGGTTCAGCACTATGACATGACCCTCAGCAAAGAGAAACTATGTGCGTGGCAAGCTGCATTTTTCCCTTCAGGCTATAGTGAAGGAAGCCAGATAGAAGTAGGTCAGTACCGCACAAACGAGGAGCATATTGTCAGTGGAATGTTTGGGCGCGAGAAAATCCACTATATTGCTCCTTCTCCAGACCGTGTTGAAAAGGAGATGGAAAAGTTCCTCGCCTGGTTTGATGGAAAGGAATCAGTAAGCAGCGTCATCCGTTCTGCCATTGCTCATTTCTGGTTTGTGTGCATTCATCCCTTCGAGGATGGTAATGGGCGGTTGGCCCGCATCCTTTCAGACATGCTTCTTGCTCGTGGTGAGAAGAGCGAGTTCCGTTTCTATAATGTTTCATCACAGATTAACAAGGACAAGAATCACTACTATGACATTCTGGAGCGTATGCAGCATGGCAATGGCGATATAACGGAGTGGTTGGTGTGGTACATGCAGAAATTGGTGGATGCACTTGACGAGGCAGACACCATTGTCACCACCATCCTGAACAAGAGCTTCTTCTGGCAGAAGGCATCGGCAGTACCAATGACCGAACGTCAGACCCAGATGCTCAATCTCTTTCTTGACGGCTATGAGGCTAAGATAACGTCAAAGACTTGGGCAACATTGGCAAAGTGCTCAAAGGACACAGCCATACGTGACATACAGGATCTTGTGGATAAGAATATCCTGATAGAAGACATTCCTGGAGCCAAACGTCCAAGTTACTCCATCGTCTATGATGCTGAGGACTTGACGCAATTCTTCACGGATGTAAACATTGTTGAAGAGAATGGCATTCAATACATCAAAGCATTGTTCAAGGGAAAGAAACCTATCTGCGAAAGAGTCCTGAAACTTGATGCTGACCGATATAAGAAAGGCGATTTGCCATTGTCCAACCTGCTCAGTAAATACTGCTCTTATATCGTTGC
This sequence comes from Prevotella sp. UBA2711, assembly GCA_002354095.1. Lineage (GTDB taxonomy): Bacteria > Bacteroidota > Bacteroidia > Bacteroidales > Bacteroidaceae > Prevotella. Next base: position 160,666 of record DEKX01000041.1, read on the forward strand.
AGGCAATATAGAAAAGAATAACATCTAAATCGGAATTTAGGAATGGAT
>DEKX01000013.1:0-19878 GCA_002354095.1 Prevotella sp. UBA2711
CTTCAGGGCTTCTTCGTTTGTATGATGCCGAAAAATCTTGATTTTCTGACAATTCCGGTGGATTGATTTATGTTAATTAATTGATAATCAATGTTATATTTTGTGGTATAATTTGGTCGGTTCAATAAAAAGCAGTACTTTTGTGCGCGATAACAATAGTGTGGCGATTGAATGTCTCGTGGTGAGACGGTCATACTTAAAAGAAATTTTATGGTAAAGGTTGTTAGAAAAGTAGTAATTACAGCTGCCATCTTGATGGCATTTTCCGCAGAAGTATTTGCGGGAACAAATGGAAAAGGAAGCTCTTTTGACTGGACACCTGTTATCAATGCGATTATTCAGGTGGAGAGTGGAGGTAATCCTCAGGCTGTTAGTGGACCCTCGTGTGGTGCGATGCAGATTACGCCAATATGCGTAAAACAGTGTAACATCATACTGGAGAAGAGAAAGAGCAAGAAGCGCTACACCTTAAACGACCGTTTCGACGTTCAGAAGTCGAAGGAGATGTTTCTCCTGTTGCAATCGTTTTACAATCGTGCAAATGACGTCGAACACGCAATCCGTTCGTGGAACGGTGGTCAGAATTACTCCAAACGCGCTACACAGCGCTATTACGAGAAGGTGATGCGACACATGAAGTAAGAACATTCTAAAAACAAAAAAGAGACGCAATTCAAATATTGATTGCGTCTCCTTTTTTTGTGTTTAGTTGCGGAGGCAGGATTCGAACGTGCGACCTCCAGGTTATGAGCCTGGCGAGCTACCAACTGCTCCACTCCGCGATCATTTCTTCTAAGCGGGTGCAAAGGTACGACTATTTTCTGAATAAACAAAATATTTATCCTGTTTTTTTGTGATTTTGACTATTTTAGTGGTTTTTTCTTGAAATTATTTGGCAGTTTGGAAAGTATTTCCTAATTTTGCACACGCTATAAACTATGTGCAATTTAAAATTTGGGAGGATAAGAGATGTCAATATCAAAGACTAGGCAGACGTTGGTGGATGTAGCCCGTCAATTGTTTGCCAAGAATGGGATGGAGAATACGACCATGAATGACATTGCGTTAGCGTCAAAGAAGGGGCGTCGTACGCTGTATACCTATTTTAAGTCTAAGGAAGATATTTATTATGCTGTCATCGAGGGTGAGTTGGAACGTTTATCCGACAAGCTGGATGAAGTGGCTTCAAGGAAGATACCTCCTCAGGAGAAAGTTATAGAATTGATTTACACTCATCTGAATATGATACGTGAGACGGTGGTGCGAAATGGTAATTTGCGTGCCGAGTTCTTTCGAAATATATGGATGGTAGAGAAAGTGCGTAAGAATTTTGACGAAGATGAAATAGAACTGTTCCGCAAAGTCTATTCAGAAGGTAAGGAGGACGGAGAGTTTGATATAGACAATGTAGATTTGGTGGCGGATATTACCCACTATTGTATTAAGGGACTGGAGGTACCTTATATTTATGGACGTATCGCTCATGGTATGACGGAAGAGGCTACTAAGCCACAGGTCGCAAAAGTGGTGTATGGCGCCCTGGGTAAGATAAACAGAAAATAGTTTTTTTAATTAATAAGATATTATGGGATTATTAGAAGGAAAGACAGCTCTGATTACAGGTGCTGCACGCGGTATCGGAAAAGCTATCGCGTTAAAGTTTGCCGAAGAAGGTGCAAACGTTGCATTCACTGATTTGGAAGTGAACGAAGAGACAGAGAAAGAAATTGCTGCTAAAGGTGTAAAGGCAAAAAGCTATGCCTCAAATGCAGCTGATTTTGCCCAAACAGAGGAGGTTGTGAAGGCAGTGAAGGAAGAGTTTGGTTCTATTGACATTTTGGTGAACAATGCAGGTATCACCAAAGACGGTCTGATGCTTCGTATGACAGAACAGCAGTGGGATGCTGTGATTGCAGTAAATTTGAAGTCTGCTTTCAATTTCATTCATGCTTGTGTGCCTGTGATGATGCGCCAGCGTGGTGGATCCATCATCAATATGGCATCCGTTGTAGGTGTGCATGGTAATGCCGGACAGGCAAACTATGCTGCATCAAAGGCAGGATTGATTGCTCTTGCCAAGAGTATTGGGCAGGAGATGGGTCCAAAAGGTATTCGAGCTAATGCTATTGCCCCCGGTTTCATAGACACAGCAATGACACAGGCACTCCCCGATGATATTCGTAAGGAGTGGATCAATAAGATTCCTCTTCGTCGAGGTGGCCTGGTTGAGGATATCGCCAATGTTGCTACCTTCCTGGCATCAGACATGTCAAGCTATATCAGCGGACAGGTTATTCAGGTTGATGGTGGTATGAACATGTAATTTAACCGTTCACATGAAGATGCAGAAGAGAACATGGGCTGCAAGGCTATTATTATTGGTATTCTTACCAATACTCATGTTCTCTTCTCTGCATATTCATGAATCAGTCGCCTATGAGGGCGAATGCTATGAATGTGCTAACCATCTGCATCATAGCGGACATATCTCCCTTCAGACAGCCAGTTTCCATGACTGTGTGCTCTGTCAGTTTGTTACCCTGTCTTTTGTGGTAGCTGTACTTGTGACATTGCCGACTGTACTGCAAGCCCGTTCATTTATTATTAATAATCCGACGACAAATTATCTGTTTTCAATTTGTCGTCATCATATTCCAAGAGCGCCCCCTGTTATCTGATTGTTGCTAGAATTAACAAAGTAGTAATCAATTCAGATAACACAAAAATGAAATCATTATATATTATTTTGCTTTCATGGGTATGCGTATATGCACCTGTGAAGGCTGAGCCATTGGCTCAAAAAGCATCGTTGCAAGGAAAAGTGACAGATGCTGTAGATGGTAGCCCTGTTGTGGGTGCCAGTATCTATTTCCCTTTGCTTAAACAAGGGACAGTGACAAATGCGGAAGGTGTTTATTTTTTAGATCAACTACCGTCTGTAAGTACCACGATACAAGTGAGTTATGTTGGGCATCAGACCATTGTAGAAACGATAGATCTTCGAACTGTTCGGGAACGCGACTTCGTGTTGCATGAGAACAATGCCATGCTGAAAGAAGTGGTAGTGACTGGTTTGACGGGTAATGCGCGTGCCGATTATTCGCCAGCTCCCGTATCAGTAGTAGCCCCTCGCGTTCTGCAAGGAATTACTTCAACCAATATCATTGATGCTATAGCCCGTCAGCCCGGTGTTGCCCAGATTACAACGGGTGCGGGTATCTCAAAACCCGTGATTCGTGGATTAGGCTATAATCGTATAGTAACAGTTAACGACGGCATCCGACAGGAAGGGCAGCAATGGGGCGATGAACATGGAATTGAGGTGGACCCGCAGACGGTTCATTCTGTTGAGATTCTGAAGGGTCCCGCTTCATTGATGTATGGTTCTGATGCGATGGCAGGTGTGTTGGTTCTCCATGAACAACCTGTGATGCCTCAAGGTCAGATGGCAGCCACGCTTGGAGGAGAATATCAGACCAATAATCATTTATGGGATTATACTGTTAATTTTGCCGGTAACAAAGGTGGAATAGTGTGGAACGCCCGATGGAGTCAGAAAAGTGCAGATGAATATAAGAATAAACGCGACGGAAAAGTATGGGGCTCACAGTTCAGTGAACGTGCCTTTACGGGTATGCTGGGGCTGAATCGCAGTTGGGGCTATTCCCATCTGAAGTTCTCCTCTTATTATATCAAACCCGGTTTGGTGGAAGGCGAACGTGACGAGATTACTAATGAGCTGTTACCTTCTGAGGCCTATCAGAAAATATACCACCATAAGGCAGTGCTTGACAACTCCTTTATTATCGGTGACGGTTCGTTAAAAGCCGTAATAGGTTACCAACAGAATCGTCGTAAGGAATTCGAAGGTGAAGAAGAGCCAGGGCTTGACTTCCGGCTCCATACCGTTAACTATGATGTCCACTATACATCTACCCGAGACCAATGGCAATGGGCTGCCGGTATTTCTGGAATGTGGCAACATTCCGAGAATATGGGAACAGAATTCCTGATACCCTCTTACCGGCTCTTTGATATTGGTGCATTTGCATCCGTCACTCGCAATTTTGAACAGCTGACATTAAGCGGAGGTGTGCGTTTTGACCATCGCCACTTGCACAGCTATGGGCTGATGGACGAAGGCGAGGAACGTTTTGAGGATTTTAGTCGTAATTTCAAAGGACTTACAGGAAGCATTGGTGCTATCTGGCGCATAAGTTCTCAATGGAATGCCCGTCTGAACATCTCTCATGGATTCCGTGCTCCCAATTTAAGTGAACTGGGTTCTAATGGAGAACACGAAGGTACGTTCCGCTACGAAATTGGCAATCATGAGCTGTCGCCAGAAAACAGTTGGCAATTCGACCTCGGTGTTGACTATTCGTCAAGCATTCTTTCTGCTCAGGTATCGTTCTTTGCCAATCACGTCAACAACTACATCTTCTTGCAGCGACTTGATGCGACGAACAATGAATACCAATATATGTCAGGTGATGCCCGTCTGTGGGGTGGGGAAGCATCTGTTGACTTTCATCCGATAGAGCCGCTGCATTTCGAGAACAGTTTCTCGTATGTTAATGCCGTTCAACTGCATCAGCCGTCTGATAGTCATTATCTGCCATTTACACCGGCACCTCGTTGGACAAGTGACCTGCGTTATGACATCATACGCGACGGGCGGCTGTTCAATAACACTTACTTGAGCATCGGCCTGGAGTGCTATCTGCGCCAAAGTCATGTGCGTACCGCCAATGATACAGAGACAGCGACGCCTTCCTATACACTGGTCCATCTTTCAGCTGGTACCGATATCAAGTGGCATGGTCGTCGTGTGGCTTCCATCTTCCTGAATGCCAACAACCTATTCGACCGCGCATACCAATCGCATCTGAGCCGACTGAAATACGCAGACGGTCAGGGAATCTGTAATATGGGAAGAAATATAGGCTTCAAGGTGTTAGTACCTATTGCACTATAACACCTACCGTTTTTTGAATTCAAGCGTCTTAGGGAGTTTCTGCCATTTCCCATTCTTGGGAATTTTGACAGTGCTCCCTTTTTCCTGTTTGAAGATATAGATAGAATCATTTTTCTTGGTAAGCGACGCTTCTAAGTCTTCACTGCCAAAGTCATTAATCATAGTCATTTTGGCTTTTTGGTCGTCTATGACCTCAGCTTCCACCATGACCCAGCAGAAAGAATGCCGTTGCTTGCCTAAATAGCCAGGCAGTTCGCCATAAATCTCCTGACCAGGAATCTTGATATTCTTGTCATAGAAGTTGATACGCAGATAAACCTCGTATTCATTGTTCACGAGGTAGGCTTTGAAGGGCTTGATGTCCCTTTGTGCATAGGCAGTGGAACATAGTAATCCCATCCAAAATATAAGAAAAACTTTTTTCATCATGCGGCAAAGATACTAAATCTAAATCAATTATTTAAAGACATGTAGAAAAATATAAATATTTTCCTTCTAAATTTAGAAAAATTTTAAGTAACTTTGCACCCGTTATACTAGTATAAGATGGGAAAAGAATTATTAAAGCCTGATTTTATCTTTGAGTCGAGCTGGGAGGTCTGTAATAAGGTAGGCGGTATTTATACCGTTCTCTCTACGCGCGCGAAGACTTTACAAGATGAGATGAAGGACCGTATCGTGTTTATCGGTCCAGATTTTTGGCAGGAAAAAGAAAGCCCATATTTTAAGGAAGACAAGTCTCTTTTTGCAGAGTGGCAATGGGAGGCGAAAGAAAATGGTATTTCCGTTAGAGTAGGGCGCTGGACAATTCCTGGTGAACCAATCGCTGTGTTAGTGGATTTCAAACCATTCTTTGAAAAGAAGAATGAAATTTATGGCTGGTTGTGGGAGCACTACCAGGTGGATTCGCTACATGCTTATGGCGATTACGACGAGGCTTCTATGTTCTCGTATGCTGCTGCATTGGTGGTAGAAAGTTTCTACAACCATTATCTACTAAAAACAAACAAACGAGTGATTTATCATGCAAACGAATGGATGTGCGGCTTGGGTGCATTATATATTAATAATGTGTTGCCCCAAATCGGTACAGTCTTCACCACCCATGCTACGAGCATCGGTCGTTCGATTGCAGGAAATCAAAAGCCCCTTTACGACTATCTCTTCGCCTATAATGGCGACCAGATGGCTGATGAATTGAACATGCAGTCGAAGCATTCTATCGAGAAGCAGACGGCTTGGCATGTAGATTGTTTTACAACGGTCAGTGATATCACTGCAAATGAGTGTAAGGAACTGCTTGACAAACCCGTTGATGTAGTATTGCCTAACGGATTTGACAATAGTTTTGTTCCTAAGAGCACTGTTTTTGCCAAGAAGCGCAAGGCAGCCCGCAAGCGTTTGTTGGAAGTAGCCAACGCTTTGTTAGGTGAAAATCTTACTGATGATACCCTCATTGTTTCAACCTCAGGACGTTACGAGTTCCGCAACAAAGGCATTGACGTATTCGTGGAAGCCATGAATCGTCTGCTGCGCGACAAGGAACTGAAGAAAAAGGTGTTGGCCTTTATTGAAGTTCCAGGTTGGGTGGGCGAACCCCGTAAGGACCTGCAGGAGCGTCTGTCGAGTGGTAAGTCCTTCGATACCCCATTGGAAGTACCACAGGTTACGCACTGGCTTCACAATATGAGTCACGACAATGTGCTGGGTATGATGAAGTACTACGACATGCACAATCGTAAGGAAGACCAGGTGAAAGTGATATTCCTGCCCTGTTATCTGGATAGCAAGGATGGTATTATGGACATGACCTATTACGATGTTGTATTAGGAAATGACCTTTGTATTTATCCTTCCTATTACGAACCCTGGGGTTACACTCCGTTGGAGGCTATTGCCTTCAAGGTGCCCTGTATCACAACTGATCTCGCAGGTTTTGGCCTTTGGGCTAATAAGGAAATCGGTCATTATGGCGAGATAGAAGACGGTGTGAAAGTGATTCATCGCACCGACTACAACTATTCCGAGGTAGCTGATGCCATCAAGGATACTGTAGCCCAATTCTCTGGCATGTCTCAAAAGCAGGTGGACGAATGTCGCAAACATGCTGATGCACTCTCAAAGAAAGCCCTTTGGAGCGAGTTCATCAAGTATTATTATGAAGCTTACGACATCGCTCTGAAGAAGGCAGATGCCCGTATGAAAGAAGTAAATAAGTAATAGTAATCAATAATTTGACAAAATTATGAAAATTAAAGCAGATTATGCAAATGCTCCACAATGGAAGGAGTTGACCGTAAAGTCAAGTCTTCCTGAGCAACTGAAGTGTTTGGACGAAATTGCCCATAACATGTGGTGGGTATGGAACTATGAGGCACGTGACTTGTTCCGTGATCTTGACCCTGAGCTTTATCATGATGTGAAGCACAATCCTGTGATGTTGCTGGAGCGTCTTAGCTTCGAGCGTAAAGAGGAAATTGTGAAGGACAAGGCGCTGATGAAGCGTATCAAGACCGTTTACGATCTTTTCCGTAAATACATGGATGTGAAGCCTGATGCCACTCGTCCTTCAGTAGCTTACTTCTGTATGGAGTATGGTATTCACTCTGCCTTGAAGATTTACTCTGGTGGTCTTGGAATGCTGGCAGGCGACTATGTGAAGGAGGCTTCCGACTCTAATGTTGATATGTGTGCCGTTGGTTTCCTGTATCGTTTCGGATACTTCACACAGAGCCTGTCTATCGATGGACAGCAGATTGCCAACTATGAATCACAGAACTTCGGTTCTCTGCCTATTGAGCGTCAGCTCGACAAGGATGGCAATCCTCTGGTGATTGATGTTCCCTACACCAACTATCAGGTTCACGCTTATGTATGGCGTGTAAATGTCGGTCGCGTTAAATTGTATCTGCTCGATACCGACAATGAGATGAATTCAGAGTTCGATAAGCCCATTACTCACTCTCTGTATGGTGGTGACTGGGAGAACCGTCTGAAGCAGGAAATCCTTTTGGGTATCGGTGGTATACTGTTGCTGAAGAAGCTCGGTATCAAGAAAGATATCTATCACTGCAACGAGGGTCATGCTGCACTTTGCAACCTCCAGCGTCTGTGCGACTATATTGAGGGAGGTATGACCTTCAATCAGGCTATGGAGTTGGTACGTGCATCTTCACTTTATACCGTACACACCCCAGTTCCTGCAGGTCACGACTATTTCGATGAAGGCTTGTTTGGTAAGTATATGGGCAGCTATCCTGCAAAACTCGGTATCTCTTGGGACGAGTTTATCGGCATGGGACGTACTAATCCTAACGATAAGTCAGAGAAGTTCTGTATGTCCACCTTTGCTTGCAATACCTGTCAGGAAGTCAACGGTGTATCAAAACTCCATGGTTGGGTAAGTCAGCAGATGTTTGCTCCTATTTGGAATGGTTATTATCCTGAGGAGAATCATGTTGGTTATGTGACGAATGGTGTTCACTTCCCCACATGGGCTGCTGCTGAGTGGCGTGCTGTATATGCCAAGTATTTCGATGAGAAATTTATGGGCGACCAGTCGAATCAGAATATTTGGGAAGGCATCTACAACTGTCCAGATGAGGAGATTTGGGCTACTCGTATGACGCTGAAGCACAAGCTCTTCGATTATATTAAGGAACAGTTCCGTGAGACATGGCTGAAGAACCAGGGTGACCCATCACGTGTGGTTTCTCTTCTTGGGAAGATGAATCCTGATGCGTTGGTTATCGGTTTCTGCCGTCGTTTCGCTACTTACAAGCGTGCTCACCTGTTGTTCACGGACCTTGATCGTCTGAACAAGATTGTGAACGATCCTGAGCATCCAGTCATCTTCCTGTTTGCAGGAAAGGCTCACCCCGCCGATGGTGCCGGTCAGGGACTTATCAAGAAAATCTTTGATATCTCACAGCGTCCTGAGTTCCTGGGTAAGATTATCTTCCTCGAGGACTACGACTTCCTGTTGGCTCGTCGTCTTGTTTCGGGTGTTGATATCTGGATGAATACTCCAACACGTCCTCTCGAGGCTTCTGGTACATCAGGCGAGAAGGCTGAGATGAATGGTGTTGTTAACCTGTCAGTGAAAGACGGTTGGTGGTTGGAAGGCTATCGTGAGGGTGCCGGATGGGCTCTTACTGAGAAGCGTACCTACCAGAATCAGGGCTATCAGGATCAGTTGGACGCTGCTACCATCTATGGTTTGCTGGAGAACGAGATCGTACCTCTGTACTACGACAGGGATAAGAAGGGCATCAGCAAGGGTTGGATTAAGGTTGTTAAGAACTCAATCGCCCAGATTGCTCCTCACTACACTATGAAGCGCCAGTTGGACGACTATTATTCTAAGTTCTATGAGAAGGAAGCTAAGCGCTTCAAGGAGCTTTCTAAGAATGATAACCGTTTGGCTAAGGATATCGCTCAGTGGAAAGAGGCTGTTGCCGAGCGTTGGGATGCCATCAATGTGGTTAGCTGCGAATGGGACTTCCCCGCTTCAGGTTTGGAGGCTGGTACGAAGTATCACATCAAGTATGTCATCAATGAGCAGGGACTCGATGATGCCATCGGTTTGGAGAAGGTGAATGTTTATGTTAACAAGGATGGCGAGGAGCGTGTCTATAACGTCGAGCCACTGAAGATGACTGGTAAGGATGGTAACAACTACACTTTCGAGGCTGATCTTGCTCCACAGCGTTTCGGACAGTATAAGAGTGCTATCCGCATGTATCCTAAGAACAAGAACCTGCCTCACCGTCAGGACTTCTGCTACGTGAAGTGGTTGGATTTGCCCAATATGTAATTCTACATATTCCAATTGATAAAAAAGATGTGCCAACGTCATGCTGGCACATCTTTTTATTTATAAGCGGGGATTATTGCAATTGTTCGGCAACGAACTGCTCCAACTGTTCTCCGCGCAGTCCCCGTTTCAGAATCTTGCCGTTCTGATCGACCACGATGGTGTGGGGGATACTGGTTATATTGAACAACCGGGCAGCTTCGCATTCCCAGCCCTTCAAATCGCTCATCTGCGGCCATACTATACCTAATTGTTCGGTAGCCTGTTTCCATGCGTCAGCATCCTCATCAAGCGAAATACCCACAAAACCAAGTCCTTTGTCCTTGTATTTCTTGTAGATTTCAATCATGATGGGCGTTTCCTGTCTGCAAGGACCACACCAGCTTGCCCAGAAATCAAGAACGGTGATTTTATTATTCTTTACCTGGCTCATGATCGACATCGGAGCGCCCTCCATCGAAGGCATCGAGAAGTCAGGAATTACGGCTCCTTCTTCCGTTTTCTCGGAATTGCCAATCAGCTGTTCCATTTGCTGAATCGTTTCGCGCTTGCGTAATTCCTCAGGCATCATCTTAATCAGGCGCAGACGGTCCTTGTTCGGAATAATCTCTTCCGGATAAACTGTCAGCAGGAAGTAGCCCAATTCGTTCTTAATGTTACGCTCCGTAAAGTTGACGACAATCTTACTGAAACGCTGGTTCAGTTTGTCTATCTGCTGCATAGCCTTTGCCTGTTCCTCTTGGCTGGCTCCTTGGTTGGCATACACCTTTTCTGCTATCTGGTTAATCTCCTTGCCAATCACCATTGTTGAATCGTTGACGCGTTGCCATTCGTCGTTGATGGCAGTTCCGCCTACGCGCGATTCGCCTGGCTCTCTGCTCAGTTTGACGCTAATGGTACCCGGTTCGATAAACAGTGGTATGTTCAGCCCTTCTTCTCCTTTGCTGTAAATCAGACAGAAGTAGGTGGAGTCTGTTTCACCACTCAGTTCAAACTTCCCATCCTTCACCACCATGGTGTCGCGCGGAGTTCCCTGTTGCAGGTCGGTTGTCAGAAAGAGGGTATCGCCCTCAGTCGCATTCTCTACCGTACCTTTAATCTGGTACGTATTAGACTGACAAGCAGCAAGCGATAGGCCTGCTGCTGTCACGAAGAAAAAAGTTTTTATTGTCATGTTAGATAATGTATTGGCTTGATATACTTTCATTGTTGATGACGCGGCGGATGGTCTCTGCAAAGAGGTCTGCCACACTCAGCTGTTTCACCTTGTCGCAACGCTTGGTGTAGGGGATGGAGTCGGTAAATACAATCTCTTCCAAAGCTGACTCTTGTACGCGCTCGCTGGCAGGACCACTCATCACGCAGTGCGAGGCACAGGCTCTAACGGTCTTTGCACCGGCAGCCTTCATGATGTCGGCAGCCTTCGTAATCGTGCCGGCAGTATCTACCATATCGTCGATAATCACCACATTCTTATCCTTCACATCACCGATAATCTGCATGCTTGCCACTACATTGGCACGTGCACGGGTCTTGTTGCAAAGCACTAATGGGCATCCCAAGTATTTGGCATAGGTGTTAGCTCGCTTTGAACCGCCAACATCGGGCGATGCAATCACTAAGTCGTCCAAGTGCAGGCTCTGCAGATACGGCAGAATGACGTTAGAGGCATACAGATGGTCAACAGGTACATCAAAGAAGCCCTGAATCTGGTCGGCATGTAAATCCATTGTGATAACGCGGTCAACCCCAGCCACCGACAACAAGTCGGCTACCAATTTTGCACCGATGCTCACACGTGGTTTGTCCTTACGGTCCTGACGTGCCCAGCCGAAATAGGGTATGACGGCATTGATGGTACGTGCCGATGCACGCTTGGCTGCATCAATCATCAATAGCAACTCCATCAGGTTGTCGCTATTGGGGAAAGTGCTCTGTACGAGGAAGATGTCGCGACCGCGGATAGATTCCTCATAAGAAACGGCAAACTCACCGTCGGAGAAGGTCGTGATTTGAAGTTCTCCAAGCGGACATCCCAAACTTTGGCAGATTTTCTCTGCGAGGTACTTTGTAGCTGTACCGGAAAAAACCATGTAGTTTTTGTTACTGCTCATATTATTGATTTAGATTGTTTTATTATCCAATTACTTTCCTTATTTTTTCGAAATGAGTAATCAGTGGCTTGTAGTCGAGTTCCTGGTGAATATTAAACCGGTTCCACAGGTCACCGCAGATGACCACACCACCGAAGCCTAATTCTTTAGCCACCCGGATATTATCGATGTTCATTCCTCCCAGCGCATACACATGACGGTCAATCAATCCCTGTTTTGCAGCCTGTTCCAGTTCGTTGGCTGTAAAAGTAGATTTCTTGTCAGCAAACGTCTGGCTGTCAAATATTCTTTGCAGGAACACATATTCCGAGTGTCGTTTCATTTCTTTCAGATCCTCTATCTTTCTGCACGTCCTGCTGATTTTCCCTTTATATCCGTTAGGAATAGGAGTTTCCGGATCGTCTATATGAATACCTCTCAGTTTGTATTCCTCTTTCAGATAGAAATGGTCGTGTACCACAATCTTGGAATAGAAATCGCCCGACAGCAACGTAAGCAGGCGCTCTGCATACATAGGCGATGCTCCGGGTTTAAATAGGTGCAGACAGTCAAGCCCTTCTTCGAAGAGCGATGTCAGTATTTTGTCTTCTTCCACGAAAAACGTGGGTTGAGTCATTACGATGAGTTTCATTGTATTTTTTCTCAATTCTTCTGCAAAATTAATAATTTTAGCGGAATAATGCAATTTAACCGCAATAAAAAGTTATCTTTGCACATGAAAATTGATTTTTAACAGATAAAATGGAGATAAAGACACCTATTTATATCATGGAGGAGCAGAAGCTGCGTCGTAATCTTGCCTTGATTCAGCGCGTGGCCCGTGAGACCGATTCAGAGTTTATTCTGGCATTCAAAGCCTTTGCTTTGTGGAAGACTTTCCCCATCTTCCGCGAGTATATCCAGTCAACAACCGCCAGTTCGCTGTCTGAAGCCAAGTTGGCTTTTCTGGAGTTCGGTCATAAAGCCCATACTTTTTCGCCGGCTTATACCGATGCGGAGTTCGATGAGATAGTCAGTTGCTCCTCGCATCTCACTTTTAATTCATGGAGCCAGTACGAGCGTTTCCACCTTCGTGCATCGGCTTGTTCCTTGGGCATTCGCGTCAATCCCCGCTATTCCGAAGTCGGCACCTTGCTCTATAATCCTTGTGCACCGGGAACCCGCTTCGGAGTAACAGCCGATAAGTTGCCGCAACAATTACCCGGGGATATTGAAGGATTCCATTGCCATTGCCATTGCGAGAGTGGGGCAGATGTGTTCCAGCGTACCCTGCAACATATAGAAGAACAGTTCGCTCCTTGGTTCTCCCAACTGAAGTGGATTAACTTCGGAGGCGGGCATCTGGTAACCCGCCGTGACTATGATATTGATTTGCTGATTCGCATCATGAAGGGGTTCCATCAGCGTTATCCCCATCTGAAAGTAATCTTTGAACCAGGAAGCGCATTTGCCTGGCAGACAGGACCTTTGGTGTCGCACGTAGTAGATATTGTGGAGGACAGTGGAATCCAGACGGCTATCCTTGATGTCAGTTTCACTTGTCACATGCCCGACTGCCTTGAAATGCCTTATTTCCCCGATGTACGCGGAGCCGAACATGTGGAACAGGATAAAGGCGAGAACGTGTATCGCTTAGGCGGCAATAGCTGTTTGTCGGGCGACTTCATGAGCAGTTGGCGTTTCCCTCAGCCTTTGCAAATAGGTCAGGAAATCATCTTTGAAGACATGATACACTACACCACTGTCAAGACCAATATGTTCAATGGTATCAGTCATCCTGCACTGGGCTTGCTGCATACCGACGGGCGGTTGGAAATTCTTCGTCAGTTTGACTACAAAGATTACCGTGACCGGATGGATTGACCGTCTGGCAGAAAAAACTTTACCGATTTCTTTGTCATTTCATTTTTTATGCTTAACTTCGCATCCAGAACTTAAACGTTATTACTACACTAATCCGATATGATGAAACATATATCAGCAATATTGGCAGTCTTGTTATTGGCATCATGCACCAATTCCGATGTAGATCCCAACGACATTACGGCGAAATTCGACGGAACGCAGAATATTCATGAGTCGTTAGAACGGCATAAGGACGGTTCTATTACCTATCACGCTTTACCTTGGAGTGGTTTGGTGGCTTCGGTACGTGAGCGCAACCTGCCTGTTGACTGGTCAGGCTACGAGTCGATTAGTATCGAGTTTGCCCAGCCTCTTAAAGTCGGCACGCAGTTAAAGGTGGGTAGAAATATAAGAACATTCGGAAGAGTCGGTATTACCACCCTGCGTTGTTACTTCGACGGACAGGATGTGAGTCAGATAGGCGAGGTGGTGCTGCAGACTGCCGATTCCTGTGACCTTACCGTGAAGAGGGTCTATCTCACGCCAGGAACATCCGTGTGGGATTCTACTCCTATCTGGACGGGAGAGTGCGCTTTCGGCAATTGGGAGCGAGGCTTTACTATTCCCCCCGAGCATTTTCTCGATGCTCAGGAAGGCGACCAGTTGGAATTCATCTATACGATTGACACCAGCGACCCGAAGATTGAGTATTGGCAGTTTAAAACCATTTATGACGGTACCGACCGTACCCTCGAAGGCAATGCCGATCAGTTGAACGACTGGGGATGTGCTTCGGTGGGCGATGCCGGTATCTTCCGCATCCATCTTTCAGCTAAAGACGTCAAGGAACTGAGAAAGATTGGTATGTTCACCAACGGGTTCTGGTGTATCGTCACTCAGGTTAACCTGTTGAAGCGAGGTTACGTCGGTGAAACGGGTAGTGGCTCTTAAATATAATAAGGTGTAGAGCATCTTTCGGGCAGTTTCGCCAACAAATTATCATTTTTTTTAGAAAAAAACTGCCGAAAAGTTTGTCAATTCCGAAAAAAGCATTACCTTTGCATCCGCAATCGAGAGAGATGCCCTTCAGAGAAGGCGGAATTCTTGCGCAAGCCGAGAGCAGAAAAGCTTGCTTTTATGCCGAGGCGCAGCCAAGAATGCCGATTGGCTTCCGAAGGAAGACAAGCGGAAATAGCTCAGTTGGTAGAGCACAACCTTGCCAAGGTTGGGGTCGCGGGTCCGAGTCCCGTTTTCCGCTCACATATTGAACAAAAAAGAGCGTTAAGGAATGGCCTTAACGAAGTAAAATGCCCAGGTGGCGGAATTGGTAGACGCGCACGTTTCAGGTGCGTGTGCCGCGAGGCGTGCAGGTTCGAGTCCTGTTCTGGGCACTCTTTTTTATTCAATGTTTATATGTTGGAGAGGTGGCGGAATTGGTAGACGCGCTACTTTGAGGGGGTAGTGTCAATTGCGACGTGGGAGTTCGAGTCTCCTCCTCTTCACATCCATTCTTTGAAATTTTAAGAAGTAATGCGGAAATAGCTCAGTTGGTAGAGCACAACCTTGCCAAGGTTGGGGTCGCGGGTCCGAGTCCCGTTTTCCGCTCTTTTTTTAACCATATTTTTGTAGTCCTAACTATTCTATGAATTTTTATTTACGCTACTTTGACAGAGAAATACTCGTTGATAATGTTGATGATGCCATTTCTTTTTTAGCTGGTATTGACGAAATAGGAATGAATCCTGTACTTGAGAACGACATTCGCAACTATTGTGCAAGTGATGTGTTGTATCCTAAGCGTTACAAGCTTCGCCCACGGGTTTATTTTATCGTTATAAAAACCGACGCTGCATCTATGCAAGACTTTAAGGAGAAGCGTGGTGTGCATCCTGCTTTGGAACGTGTGGAAAAACCCGTAGCTCCAGCCGTGATGCGTTTGAACGAAGAGTTGCCCGGTTGGTATGAGGGTTCGCTCGACTTCAAGCGTGTGCTGATGGTGCCTGGAACGGGCAAGTTCCAGTATCGTGATACGCATTTTGTAGCTCGTTGCAAGGCAGTGTCGGGCATTGATTGTTACAACCGTATAGTGGATTACTTGCGCGGTCGCGTGGATAATCGCAGTCAGTTCCCTTCAGCCAAAGGGAAGAATTTCAAGTTTAGCTATCTTGGTGGCTGTAAGTAATTCCCTGAGTCAATGAATAAGGTGATGCTGATTGGCAATGTAGGAGCCGACCCCGAGGTTCGTTATGTCGAACAGGGGGTTGCTGTGGCGCGTCTTCGTCTGGCTACCACTGAGCGCGGTTATACGCTGCAAAATGGTACGCAGGTTCCTGACCATACCGATTGGCACAATGTTATTCTTTGGCGTAAGTTAGCCGAGGTAGTTGAAAAGTATGTCCATAAAGGCGACAAGCTGTATATAGAAGGCCGTTTGCGCTATTCAACCTACGATGACAAGCAGGGGCAGCGCCGTTACGTCACCGAGATATGGGCAGATAATATGGAGATGTTGAATGGTAGAACTTCAGCAGATAATCAGTGAAATACATCTGATGACACCCGATGCCGGAGCTGTTTTTGCAATCGTTCTGGCTGGTGTGCTGTTGGTATTGTCGGGCTTCGCCTCCGGTTCTGAGATTGCCTTCTTCTCACTGTCGCCAGCTGATTTGAGCGAATTGGAGGAAGAGCGTGACGTGCACGACCGACAAATACTGCAACTTCGCGAGGATTCTGAACGTACGTTGGCTACCATCCTGATAACCAACAATTTGGTGAATGTCACCATCATTATGCTCTGCAACTATTTCTTTGCCCAGGTCGTTGACTTTGGCAATGCCTATTGGGTGGAGTTTATCTGCATCACCGTTCTGCTCACTTTCCTGCTGTTGCTTTTTGGCGAAATCATGCCGAAAATCTATACCCGTCAGCAACCCCTGCGCTTTTGTCGCACGGTGGCTGGGGGCATCCTGTTTTGTCGCAAGCTGTTCTGGCCCTTGGAAACCATTCTGATGAAGTCGGGCATCCTGGCAGGCAAGGTTCTGCAGAAGGAGAATCATGTGCTCAGTGTCGATGATCTCGAACAGGCATTGGAACTCACCGACAAGGAGGATATCAAGGAGGAACAGCGTATGCTGGAAGGCATCGTGCGCTTTGGCGACGAAACGGCGAAGGAGATTATGACCAGTCGGCAGGATGTGATAGACCTCGATTTCAAGTCTTCGTTCACCGATGTGCTGAAGTGCATTATCGAGAACAATTATTCGCGCATCCCCGTATATCAGGACACCATCGATAACGTGCGCGGCATCCTCTATATCAAGGACTTGCTGCCGCATCTCCGTAAACCAGCCACCTTCCGCTGGCAGTCACTGATTCGTCCGCCATACTTTGTGCCCGAGACCAAGAAGATTGACGACCTCCTGCGCGAGTTCCAAGAGAACAAGGTGCACATCGCCATCGTCGTTGATGAGTTTGGCGGCACCAGTGGTATCGTGACGTTAGAGGATATTCTGGAAGAGATAGTGGGCGAGATTAATGATGAGTACGACGAGGACGAGAAGAGTTACGTGCGCATCAACAGCAACACCTTCGTGTTCGAAGGCAAGACGCTGCTGAGCGATTTCTACAAGATTCTGAAGCTCGACGATGAAATCTTCGCTGAGGTAGAGGGCGATGCCGACTCACTGGCAGGACTGCTGCTGGAAATCAAAGGCGATTTCCCTGAGCTGCACGAGAAAATTGACTACCAGAACTTCACGTTCGAAATCATGGAGATGGAGGAGCGTCGTATATCGAAGGTGAAAGTGGTGGTTCACCAACCCAGTTCCGACCAGCCCACAGCCTGATACCAAGCCGTCTGCTTAATCAGCGTGTTATATTTCAGCTTTGTGTTTTCATAACGCTCCAAGGGGATGAACATACTCACGCCCCCGAAACGCTCCTCAGTGATTTCGCCAAAGTCCCAGTCCAATCCGCCCTGTACTTCCCATTTCTTACTCATTTTCTTGCATACTATAGCCGCGTTGAAGGCAGTCAGCCATTCCTGATAGTCACCCTCCTGCGCATGTCTGAGCAGAAAATCATTGATGTCGTACATCACGTTTTCTTCTGGTTTATAACCGTATCTGTAATAATAAATAAGTCCATCGACATTGATAGGCGTATTCGTCTCGTAGATGCTCTTGAGGATTTTCTTGGTAGCCGCAGCCAGTTGGGGCATCGCCGATGTGCGGATAGCCGTCATGGGCAGGTGTCCGTTTTCATTATCCACAATGTCATGATAATCGGTGCAAACCTTGTTGCACAACTGGTCGTCGTCATAAGTAAACAAGTCGGGCACAATCATCTTGTAGGGAGCACCGCTGCCGGGGATGGCAGCCGGTGAAGCTATCAGATACTGTATCACGTCTTTCAGTTCGTAAGCCACCTCCACGTTCTGCACGTTACAGCAGTCGGCAAAGACGAATTTCAAGGGGTGGGGCAGAGCCTCCAGCACTTTTCGGAAGTCGGGCACCTCCAGCCACACACCTGCACCGCTTGTCGAGTTATTGCCAGTGTCAACGGCGAGTGCTCTTCTGTTGGCATCCATAATCACCCAGCCGTTGGCATGTCCCCACATCACCAGTCCGTAGTCGTCCGCAGGATAATTACTCATCATCCACGACAGCACCTCTTTCATCCTCTCAGGGTCAGAGCTCACAAAGTCCTGTTCATACTTTCTGATGGTGTCAGCCGGTGCATTCTTATCATACCTCAGTCGGATGATAAACGGCTTTTCCATTGTACTGGCTCTATCCACAAAGACAATCAGATTATCCCATTTCGAAATAGATTTCACACCGTCAATCATTTCGTTGATGTCCTGTTGGGCATAACTCGACAGGTTGTTTTCCCCCGCCATATACACCATCACCGTGCGTTTAGCCGGTTGTTTCGGTTCTTCATTATCGTTGCTCGAGCAACCAGCCGCCAGTAGTGCCGTTGCCACCATGAATAATAGTTTTCTCATCATTTCTATCTTTTCTTGGTTGCGAAGGTACAAATAATAATCGAAAGTTCCAAACTTTCCTTTGGATTCTTGCTGATTTTAACCTCACGGCGTTGGGCGATAACTTTAATTGCCATTGTTTGTAATGTTTTTTGATAGTTAATAATAAGTTAGTTGCTGTCGCTCGGCTGGCGGATATTCGAAGAAATTTTTGCTACCATTAATGCGCGCAATTTAAGACTTAATACTCGCAATTTTTCTCCTTAATCCCCGTGGTCACTACCACTTCCGATTGACAATGCAAAGGTACGAAAATTTCATGACCCTACCAAATTTAGAGGGGTCAGAATTTACACTTTTGAACACCTAAATTCCCATTTTAACAATCGTCTCAAATCTCAAATCTCAGTTAATGAAAATGCGATTCGCTATAAAAAATGGGTTAATTTATATATTACTATATATATAATATATATTATATATAGTAAAAGTTCAGTTTCGGCCAAAAATCTCAAATTTAGTAACTGAGATCTGAGATTTGAGATTTTGAGACGCTTCGACACACTGACAGAGTTAACCACCACACTGAGTTCAGTTGACTACTGCACCTAAAGCAGTTGACCGTATTAAAAAAGCTAAAACAGGAATAAAAAAACAAGTAATAATTAGTTTGTTATTCTAAAAATAGCTATCTTTGCATCATGATTACGGATTTAGAACATATTGGTAATATTCCTGTCAGCACATCGGCTGTAGCATCCTTGTTTCCTGAAATGAAAGCTGGAAATCAGAAGGTGCGTAATCTTGAAGCGGCTGGTCAAATCATCCGTCTTAAAAAAGGGCTTTATGTAGTCAGCCCGAAGGTGTCGCGAGTGGCTCTGTCAACCGAGTTGATAGCGAACCATCTCTATGCCCCCTCGTATGTATCTAAGCAGACAGCCCTGCGTTATTACGGACTAATCCCCGAAGCTGTATTTACTACACAGTCAATGACCGTAAAGCATTCCCGCAACTTCGAAACACCCGTCGGACGCTTCGAATATCAGAGCATAGCACGTGAGGCTTTCTCTATTGGCATCACATACATCAACAAACAAAGCTATTCTTTTCTGATTGCAACACCTGAGAAGGCTCTTTG
>DEKX01000013.1:19994-80194 GCA_002354095.1 Prevotella sp. UBA2711
TCTTCGAGCACTACGCTCAGGCTGGCAAAAAGGCCAAGTCGGTTACTACCCTTATAAAATATCTTAGGAAATGAGTACAAACGAAATATTCAACCAGATGCTGTCTGCCTATGATTTGACGACAGAACAGAAGAAACGCAATGCCACATTCGAGGTCAACCAGCAGATAATCCTGGCAGGACTCTATAATGGCGGATTCTTTAACGAGGCAGCCTTTTATGGCGGCACCTGCTTACGCATATTCCATGGATTGCAACGATTTTCCGAGGATATGGATTTCTCTCTCCTGACACCTAACGAGAGATTTGACTTCACTCAGTACTTCCAACCCATCATTGACCAGTTTGCCCTTGTCGGTCGTGATGTTGAAATCAAAAAGAAGGACAAAAAAAGCTTTGGAAAGGTGGAATCCGCTTTCTTAAAGGACAATACTGATGTGTTTGATGTTACCTT
Organism: Prevotella sp. UBA2711; assembly: GCA_002354095.1. Classification (GTDB taxonomy): domain Bacteria; phylum Bacteroidota; class Bacteroidia; order Bacteroidales; family Bacteroidaceae; genus Prevotella. The sequence goes on from DEKX01000013.1 coordinate 20,448, forward strand.
CCAGACCGAGAAATCGATCAAGATCAAAATAGAGGTTGACACCCAACCGCCTATGAAGTTCAATACTGAGCAGAAGTTGCTCCTGCTGCCAGAGTCGTTCATGACGCGTTGTTTCACCCTGCCGGACCTCTTTGCAGGTAAGATACACGCTCTGGTCTATCGAGCATGGAAGAACCGTGTAAAGGGTCGTGACTGGTATGACTTCGAGTGGTACGTCCGCCATAACATCCCACTTGACTTCACACATCTTCATGAGCGAGCGATAGAATTCAATAATGAGGATATCACCAAGGATTCATTCCTTGAAAAGCTGAACGAACGTCTTGCCACGGCAGATATCAATCAGGTAAAGGCAGACGTCCTGCCATTTATCCGCAATCCCAAGGAAATGGGCATCTGGTCAAATGACTATTTCCTGCAACTCGCTCAAATGATCAGATTTGAATGAAAAGTAAAATGACATTGGATAATAATTGCCGTCAAAGGTAGCCGTAGAACAGGTACTGTCCCCACTGTTTATCTTCATATTATTTTAGCATTGGAATGGTTGTTGAATAGTAATGTTAAATAGTATTAGCCTGCATGGGAGAAAATAGCCCAGGGAAATTTTTCCCTCGGGTCTTACAGAGACCCTAACAACCAACTTCGCCCACAAACACAGTGGGACAGTCCCACTGTGCGCACTGTGCGCCTGAAGAACTGGCTCCCTACGTGGTGCGGGCATGGACGATGATGTAAAGAAGAATAAGAGCCGAAAGTTTTGCGCTTTCGGCTCTCATGTAGTAGATGTATTTATTTCCTTACAATGACACTGCCACTGGCTTGATGGGTAGCCAGGATAAGTACCTCGGCTATCTGGACGTGAGCAGGGGCATTGGCTGCATAGACGGCTACATCGGCTATGTCGTCGCCTGTCAGAGGCTTGATGCCTTTATAGAGATTGGATGCACGCTCGGTATCGCCACGGAAACGGATGTTGCTGAAATTGGTTTCTACCAAACCGGGTTTCAGATTGGTAACACGAACAGCTGTGTCGGCTACGTCGATGCGCAAGCCGTCGGTCAGTGCCTTGACAGCTGCTTTGGTGGCACAATAGACGTTGCCGCCAGCATACGCTGCATCGCCAGCCACGGAACCTATATTAATAATGTGGCCGCTGTTGCGCTCAACCATACCAGGAACAATAAGACGCGTCATGGTGAGCAGTCCCTTGATGTTGGTGTCAATCATGGTTTCCCACTCGTCAGGATTGCCTTGGTATTCGGGTTCCAAACCCAGTGCCAAGCCTGCATTATTGACCAGCACATCAATTGCCTGCCATTCCTCAGGCAGTTGGCTGATAGCCTGCTTTGCCTGTTCGCGTTGGCGCACGTCGAAGACTAAGGTGATGACTTCTGCGCCCTTATCGGATAATTCTTTCTGGATTTCAGAAAGTTTCTGTTCGTTGCGTCCTGTGAGAATCAGTTTGTCGCCATTGTCGGCAAATTTTCGTGCACATCCCAGTCCTATGCCGCTGGTTGCACCGGTTATTAAAACAATTTTATTCATGATTTTATTTCTTGGTTTTCTGTTTGTTGATTGCCCTTCAGTCGGGCGGTCCAGTCTTCGATGAACGAAAGGATAATATAGGTGACAAGACCGAAGATGATGCCGTCGGTGATGCTGCCCGTGATGGGCATAAGCAGGATGCAGAGGAAGGCGGGCAGCGTCTCTTTGGGTCGTGAGATGCTGATGTGGCGTATCGAACCGAAGAGATAGAAACCTGCCATCACCATGATGGGTGCAGTGGCAGCGGAGGGGATGGCAAGAAAGAGTGGGGCAAAAAACAGACTCAGCATAAAGCATAATGCTACGACGAGGGCAGTGAGTCCGGTGCGTCCGCCTTCGGCTACACCTGTGGCGCTCTCTACGTACGAGGTCACCGTGCTACAGCCCAGACAGGCACCGGTAACGGTACCGATGGCATCGCTGAGCATGATGCGCTGCATGTGGGGAATACGTCCGTTCTTACGGATGCCGCCCGTGGTTGCCATCACACCGACAATGGTTCCAAGGCTGTCGAAGACATCGAAGAAAAGCATGGTGAGCACACAGACCCAGAGATCGGGCGACAGGAGGTCAGCCCATGAGAATTGGCAGAAAAGCGGTGCGGGCGATTCAGGCAGTGAGAAGAGGGTGTCGGGCAATTGGGTGACGCCCATGGGAATGCCCACCAATGTAACGATGACGATGCTGAGCAACAGTCCGCCCTTCAAATGTATAATGGTGAACATACCCGTGAGGATGATGCCCAGTATGAAGAGTAGGGAGGAGGGACTGGTGATGGTTTCGATGTGGTTGAAGATGGTGCCCGAAGCCAGCAGTCCGCTATTCTTCATACCTATCATGGCGATGAAGAAACCGATGCCGGCAGCGATGGCATATTTGAGCGAGAGGGGAACCATTTCGAAAATAATCTGGCGCATGTTGCTGACGCAGAGCAGTATGAAGAGCACACCTTCTAAGAGTACGGCAGTAAGGGCGAACTGCCACGAGTACCCCATCGAGATACAGACGGTTTCGATGAAGAACACGTTGAGCGACAAACCCGGAGCTTGACCGAATGGCTTGCGGGCAAGAAAAGCCATCAGCAGGGTGCCGACGATGGTGGCAAGGGCAGTGGCGGTGAACACCGTATGGGTGGGGAAACCGTACTGCGCCATGGGCTCGAACATGGCAGGCAGCAGCGCCAGAATGTATGACATGGTGGCGAAGGTGGTAAGACCTGCCAGCACTTCCGTCTTGAGGTTGTCGCGAAGTGGCGAGAAGCCTACGAGGGAGAGAAGTTTCGTCTTCATATTTTCGATGTATAATTAGGATTCAAAAGATGCGGGGATGATGAAGTCGAATTTCGAACCGCCGGTATAATTGGGGTCGAGATTCAGCGTGCCACCCAAGCGTTCGGCTATCATGCGGGCAACGGAAAGACCGAGACCCGTGCCTTGGGCAAAGCTGTCGAGCTTGGCAAAACGCTCGAAGATGAAGTCGCGCTTATCGGCAGGGATACCAGGTCCCGTATCGGCTACCGAGAAGTGTAGTTGATCGGCTTCCTGGGTCAGCGAGAGGGTGATGCTGCCAAGATGGGTAAACTTGGCGGCATTGCTGAGCAGACGGCTGAGAACCGCCTGTATGAGATGCTGATGATTGTTGACTTCCAGCGTGTCGGGTACCTGACAATGGGCTTCGAGCGATACCTCGGGGGCTATGTCCTGACGTACTTCATCCAGTGCCTGCGAAACGATGAGGGCAGGACTGCATTTCTTGGCAGGGGGCAGGTCGGAACTGCTCTCAAGGTCGGAAATGAGGATGAGGTCGTCGATGATGGTCGTGAGATGGTGGGTGCCTTCCTGAATATGCAGACTGACATCGAGGCGTTCCTCGTCGGAGAGTTCGAGGTCGGGCATAGCGAGCACTTGTGTGAAACCGCTGATGTGATTCAGTGGCGTGCGTATTTCGTGCGTCATGCTCTGTATGAAGGCAGTCTTGGCTTTGGAGGCTGCTTCGGCACGGTCGCGCTCAACGGCAAGCTGCTTATTCTGTGCTACCACCAAGTTGCGTTCGCGCTGCAACTGCTGGTTCTTGATTTCCAGCTGGCGGCTCCAACGGCTGTTGTAAACCAGGAAAACGAGAATAGCGCAGATACCCATAATCATGGCAATGCTGCCCGTGGTGAAGCGTGAACGCTGTTCGAGTTGTTGGTTGGCTGCCTGCAGTTCGCTGACGGCATACTGCCTGTTCAGATGGTTCAGGCGGTCGCGTTGGTCGATGACGGAGAGCGAATCTTTCAGTGAGTCGAGCTGTTGATGTGTCTTCAGCGCGTCCTCGAAGCGGCCAGCCATTTCCAAAGCTGCCGTACGTTCCTCCAGTACGGCAGTCTTGTTGCTGGTGTCGTCGCTCTGCTTACCCATCTCCACCAGGTGTTCGCTATAGGCGAGGGCATCGGCAGTGTGATGCTGTGCTCTGGCTAACTGACTGCGCAGTAATTCTATGGAGATGAGGTTCATGGGCAGATTGCCGTCGAGTACTTCGTAGTAGGCAGCCGAATCGATAGCAGCCTGTGCTTGCTTGTATTTACCGACGGCGAGCATGTATTCGGCAACCGTTGAGTGGTAAAAGAAATGCAGATTGGCATTGACATCTACATCCTCATCGCTCAGATTGATGGGGAAATCTTTCAAACTGGTGCGCCATTCTGTCAGTGTGCTGTCAACGCTCTTGTAGCGGTTCATGCATTCCAGTTCCACACACAGGTCACGATAGTTATATTGCAGTTCGGTTGACAACAAGTCTTTAGGCACGTAGTCAATGGATTTCCGAAGGTGCTGGGCTGCTTCCTCGTGTTTATCGGCATGGGCATAACCCACACCTAAAATCCTGTAAGCCAGAAACATTCCGAATTTCTCGTTATTCCGTTTGGCTTCCTCCTGCATGCGGGTAGCTTCGGCGGTGGCTTTTTCAAACTGATTGCTCCATATATAGGTTTGAGCCAGTATAGACCATATCTGATAATAACGGTTGCGCTCACCATGCTGGCGACATGTTTCCAAGTACTGGGGAACATAATGCTCAAGAGAGTCGAGCTGGTCATCATTATAAAATCCCATAGCCTTCTGATGGAGTTTATAGCAGGAATCGTTCCAATCGATGGACTTAGCTGCTGAACTGGACTTCCCACCCGTACCTTGTTGGCAGGAGAAAAGCCAGATGCATGAAAGTGCTATCAGGAGCACATGGGTGAAGTATCTGTGCTGTAGTAACATTTATTGAGCGATTTTAGTTCCTAATATACATTAATGATTGATTGTTTCGATGCAAATTTACAAAGAAATATTCGAAAACACTCACTAAAAAGCTGTTTTTTTTGCGATAAATGGCAAGAAATGTATTTTTATTCGTAATTTTGCAAACTGTTATGAGATATAATCCATATAATCAACAAGGCGAGTACGACCACTTGGTGGTGACGAAGGAACAGCCACTGCTGGAGTTCCTGTTGGAAAATGTGAAGCAGAGTCGCAATAAAATCAAACAGACTTTGCAGGGTAGGGGTATCCGCGTGAATGGCAAGACGGTGAGCCAGTTTGACTTCCCCTTGAAGCCGGGCATGAAGGTGGCTGTCAGTAAGACAAAACGCAATCAGACGCAGTTCAAAAGCCGTTGGCTGAAGATAGTGTACGAAGACCGCTGGCTGATTGTGATAGAGAAGCAGACTGGTATCCTGTCGATGGCAGCTGGTCATTCGTCGCTGAACGTGAAAACCGTGCTGGATGATTATTTCAAAAAGTCGCATCAGAAATGTACGGCCCATGTGGTGCACCGTCTGGACAGGGATACTTCAGGACTGATGGTGTATGCCAAAGATGTGGATACTGAGCAGACACTGGAACATTACTGGCACGATATTGTCTATGATCGCCGATACGTGGCGGTGCTGAGTGGTGAGATGGAACAGAACGAGGGTACCATAGCCAACTGGCTCAAAGACAACAAGGCCTACGTGACCTATTCGTCGCCGGTGGATAATGGCGGAAAGTATGCTGTGACCCATTTCCATGTGCTCCATCGTACGACCGACCATTCGCTGGTAGAGTTCAAACTCGAGACTGGGCGCAAGAATCAGATTCGTGTGCATGCTGCCGATATGGGGCATCCCGTTTGTGGCGATGTGAAGTATGGGGATGGTAACGACCCGTTGCACCGTCTGTGTCTGCATGCCTTCCTGTTGTGTATGGAACACCCCGTAACCCATGAGCGCATGGAGTTTGAAACTCCTATACCCGTAGCATTCCGACAAATATTTAAATAAACAACAATGGAGAATTTGACCTATTATGTTGCCCTGTTGCTGATGGTCATCATCGGCATTATTGTTATCAAGAAAGTAGCTGGATGCCTGTTTAAGAGCATCTTCACGCTGATACTGATAGCACTCATGGTGGCTATATGGTGGTTCTTCCTCAGAGAAGGAGCAACCCCACCGAAACTGTAAGGCCGTAGATGAGGATGTTGCGTGCCGTCTCACCAAGGCACTCGTTCAGTTGTCTGCCTTGGTGAATACGCTTCATCTTCAACCATGTGAACAGGTGAAGCACCAAATAGATGAAGGGCATGATGAAAGCCAAGACGTGTTGGTTCATGGCGAAGGTGATGCCCATCAGACAAGCCACGATACCGATAGAGAGATATAGCCATTCGGTGGCATGTTCGCCTATTTTCACGACCAGTGTATTCTTCCCGTCTCTTCGGTCGTTATCTCGGTCGCGATAGTTATTGACTATCAGCAGTGCGTCAATCACCAGTCCGCACGCCAAAGAGGCAATGAACACCTCTGTAGTGACGGTGTGTAACTGGATATAATAAGTGATACTGACAGGAACGATACCGAAAAACAAGAGTACGAGCACATCGCCCAAACCGAGGTAGGAGAGGTGAGTGGTGTATAGGAAACAGAACAGGACACAGAGTGCACCGATAAGAATCATTTCCAGTCCACCATAATAAATAAGGGGCAGTCCGACAAGACAGGCAATGCATGTGGTAGCTGCAATGGCACGCTTCATGGCATCGGTGCTGACCCATCCCTGGGTACAAGCGCGTAGAGGACCTAAGCGTGTGGCGGCATCGTCGTTGCCACGGGCATAATCGAAGAAATCGTTGATGAAATTGGCATCAATCTGCATGATGAGTGCAAAGAGCATACAGAGTGCTGCCGCTGTCCAACTGAACACATCGTCAGCATATAGTTTGGCATCGGTATAGGCCAGTGAGAGACCGATTAGCACAGGTACGGCAGCCCCGGAAAGTGTCTTGGGACGGGCTGCTAATATCCACGCTTTGAGCGAGTTTTGTTTTACTTCAGTATCTTTCATTGTCATTTTTCTTTTAAAACTTCTTGCAAAAGTAAGGAATATTGCGTATATTTGCAAAAAATTTCCGATATTTCTAATGATTAACAACACTGCCAGTCTTGATCTTGTGGAGTTTGTGGAAACACAAATACTGCCACGTTATGCTGCATTTGACAAAGCGCATAATCTGACGCACGTCACGCAGGTAATACGTCGGTCGATCCATTTAGCCAAACAGACGGGGGCTGATATGAATATGGTATATGTCATTGCAGCCTACCATGATTTGGGATTAAGTGGGCCACGTGCCATGCACCACATTGCAGGCGGGAAGATACTCATGACGGATGCAAGACTGAAGCGATGGTTCACGCCCGACCAGCTGAAGATTATGAAGGAAGCCATTGAAGACCATCGGGCAACGGCATCGCATGCGCCACGCAGCATCTATGGTAAAATAGTGGCTGAGGCTGATCGGGACATGACACCTGAAGTTGTGATACGCCGTACGATACAGTATGGACTGGCTAATTATCCGGAGAAGGATAAGGAGGAACAATGGAAACGGTTCTGCCAGCACATGAGCGAGAAATATTCGGTAAACGGGTATATCAAACTGTGGCTTCACGGATCAGAAAACGAACGCAACCTGAATATGTTGCGTTCGCTAATCGTTCAACCTGCCGAAATGCGCAAGGTTTTTGATAGAATATATCTCGAAGAAACGAAGACTCCTTAGGATTCCCAAGCGTTTTAGTTATAGAAATTCCACGAAATACCGAAGCGGAGCACATTGCCGTTGACGGGATGGTGAGGTGTCAGGAACATCATCTTATTACCCGATGCGTTGTTGACATGACTCATCATCACGAAGAAACGCGCACGCTTCAAGTGGAAATTGGCATAGACATCGACAAACGGATAATTTCCCAATTCAATCCTACTGCTTTCCGTCTTCTGAACAGCAAACTGGCCCAGCTGTGGAATATAGTCGGGAGCATAGTATTTCGTGAAGAAAGTGGCATCGCCACCCAGTTCTACGCTGAGCACGCGTGCAATCTTGAACTTCAGATACAGGTTCGTAAAGATATTCAAGGCAGGCAATGGCAGCGCATCCTTGTTGGTGGAGTGCTGATAAGTAACCACGTTTTCCCAATTGAGAATACCGAGACGGAAGTCTTGTTTCAACTGGGCTGTCATGACATTGATATTGCCGCTTTCCTGATAGATGCCTGCTGTATATCCTGAGCGTCCGTCATCTTCAGTGACGTCATACTTCATGCCGAAGTAGGTGTAGTTCTGGATAGCCTCAACAGCAAAGCGCAGTTTTGTGCGTGTCTTTGGATAGGAGAAGGTGCCCTCGACATGTGTGCGTGTTTCTGCCGAGAGGTCTTCATCCCACCAAAGGTGTTTCGAGTGATATTTCTCAGCAAAGAACCTGGCCTTGTTGCGGAGGAAAAAGGCTCTGGCTGCTAACTGGACGGTATCGCCGAACAAGGGGAAGTTGACATCAGCATGGAAATCGATATTCACACGACCGGCATCCATACCCGTCAGACAGGTTTCAGCCAACAGGTTATAATGGAGCGTCTTACCTTGCGTCTTGGACAGCTGACCACCTACACTCACACAATGTCCTGTCCATGAATTGAGATAGTAGGAATCAGCATTTTCTTGGAGCGCAGGCATTTTAAAGCGGCGATACTCGTAACTGAAGAAACCTTTCAATCCAGCCTTTGCCCACTTGTTGAAACCTTCTAACAGTGCTATGGCAAAGGTGTTCTTGATAGAGAGGTACTTATTCTGGTCATAGATAGAGTCGTTGCTGTATTTCCCTTCGTCATTATAATTATAGAAGGTATCCATATAGTAGTCGCTTGGCGAAGCATAAGCCTGATAAATGCGGCTGTGACTGTTCAGGTCGAGCGTATGAATAAAGCTCGTAACAGGTACATATTCAGTTTTCATGGTAGCGTCAATGGAGTCCTGACGTGCTTGTTCTGCCATCAAGCTATCCATTTTCGCTTGTGAATCCACCTGAATACGCGTGGAGTCAACCATCTCCGGCTTGTCACCGGCTTTCGGTAAATCGCCGGCAATACGGGCATTCTCTGGTCGGCCGCTTGGCACGTCGTCAACGACTTTCTCCTTGCCTTTGCGCCCCCAAGAGTCTTCTTCTATTTTCCCCTTCTTCTCCCTGGCTTTCTTTTCTTTGGCTGAGGCAGCAGCAAATTGTCTGGCTTTGATCTCGTCGTCGGACATTTTCACCTTACGGTAGAATCCCAGATTGTAGCGGTGCGTCAGGAAGAAATGTACGGAGTTATTACGGTTCCAGTTCTTTGAAAGAACGGTAGGGATTTCCTCTTCATTGAATTCCGTTTCCAGACTTTCAGGGTGAGTGATGTAGTTATCGTCAGTAATACCTCCATTCTCAGATGCTTTTCGGTGGTAGGTCGAGAATAGTGTATGCATTTGGTAGCGGTCACCAATGTAAGTGGCGAAGAACGATGCCCTGAAATGCGATATGTTCTGATTCTGGTAATAACCTCGTGCATAATGGTAATCAAGGTCGAATCCCATACCTAACCGTTTGTTGGCATTGATGGCAAACTTGGCATCAATATGGTCTTCACCATTCTGCTTGTTGCCACAAGTCTCGTAACTGATGTTGGTGTAGGGCGACAAGGTGTTGACAAACAGGAAGTTATCAGGTTCCTTTGTCGTATAGTCGTAAGGCTGAGTGAAGAAGAAATCGCTCATCAGCGGTCTGTCAATGAAGATACGGTTCAGGCGTGCTGTATAGTTATTGCCCACCGTATTGTATTGACCGTAGATGCCCGTATTGAATATGGTGTTCTGGAAAAGGTGAGGCATGGTGTCCATCTCGGCAGGCCGTACATCACCAAAATGTCTGTCCACAGTCCAGACATGCACCCCACGGGGTATTTCCTTGTTTTTGACCGTATCCCGGCGATTGGGATTGAAATTGCCATTTTGCTCGTTGCGCTGGGTAATATTACCCATATCGTCGATTTGATTATACACTTGCGCCTGCACGGCAGTGGCCGCACAGAGCAGTGCTATCAGGATGTAGCGGATATTCTTCAATTTTTGTCTTCCAGTTTTAACAGACGTACGGTTACTTCAATGAATTTGAAGGCCATAGCTGCAAGAATGATATAAGTGCCCAAGTCCTTATGTCCCAGGTAGAAGGTGGCCATTCCCACCAAGGCACCAATGATAAAGATGGTGTTCAGGATGTTGCGTAAGAGTCTCATTTCAACAAGTTCTCCAGTTTATTGAACAGATAGTCCTTACGGTCAATGGTCTTACGACGGAATTTTCCTACGATGGGTTGTAACTTCGTGTTCTTCTTATTGACAGCTTCCTCGTCGGTAATCCATTCTTCTGCTTTCATTCGTTGAGGGTCACGTTCCTCTTCATACAGATACTTGATATGAGACATTTCTACTTCAGCTTTACCGTTAAAACATTGTGCTTTTAGAATATAGTAGAAACGGGTACGATCTAATGTAATAGCATTACTGCGGAAAACAAGCCACTCTTCGTAACTAGCTCCTAATTCATAGTCTGTGGTATCAGCTTTAACGAAATGACTATTCAACTGATTATCCTCTTTTGTTTCGTCCTGTAAAAATTGTCCGATGATATTGTAAATTTGGAAGGCTGTCTTACCTGGAGCCTCAATTGTCTTTCTGAACACTACCTTACCGTTTTCCAAGGGAACAGCCCCCTTTAAATATTTGGCATCAGGATTGGGTTTAGCAACCTCAATTTGATTTTCTTTTTTCTCTTTTTTCTCCCAAGTATTCTGGGCGAAACCAATCACAGGTATGCTTACGAGAAGCACGAAACACACAATTTTATTCATAGTTTTTGTCATTATTTAAATAATTTAGTTGCAAAAGTACAAATTATCGGAATAACAGCCTAATAAATTATGATAATTTATTTTAATTCCAGTTCTTTCTGCAGTCTGATAATCTCGTCCCGGTATTGAGCAGCCTGTAGGAAATCGAGCTTCTTTGCAGCTTCTTTCATCAGTCGGGTGGTTTCTGCAATACTCTTTTCCAACTGTGGTCTCGTCATGCGTTGAACAATGGGGTCTGCAGCAAAAGCACCATGCTCCATCGGACTTACATAGGCTGTCTGAGTCTGCTTTCCAGCTTCGTCACCACTTTCCGTCAACATGCGTAAGTCGCTCTGTTTGAGTGCCTTTTCAATCTGTTTGGGTGTGATGCCATGTTCTTCGTTGTATTTCATCTGCTTCATCCTTTGGCGAGCTGTTTCATCAATGGTTAATTGCATGGAGGCCGTTATAGTGTCGGCATACATAATGACCTTACCATTTACATTGCGGGCGGCACGTCCTGCTGTCTGGGTCAATGAACGGTGGGAACGCAAGAATCCTTCTTTGTCGGCATCCAGAATTGCTACTAATGAAACTTCGGGCAAATCCAGTCCTTCGCGCAGCAAATTAACACCCACGAGAACATCGTAAGTTCCGTTGCGCAGATTCTCCAGAATTTTCACACGGTCCAGGGTAGTCACTTCACTATGGATATAAGCTGTCTGAACACCATTATTTAATAGGTATTCGCTGAGTTCTTCTGCCATACGCTTAGTGAGTGTGGTAATCAAAACACGTTCTTTGCGATGGCTGCGAGTGAGTATTTCGTCCATCAGATCATCAATCTGATGTTCAGTAGGTCGCACCTCTATCTCTGGGTCTAACAGTCCAGTCGGACGAATCAGTTGTTCTACGACTACACCCTCCGCCTCATTCAGCTCGAAATCAGCAGGTGTGGCACTCACGTATATCACTTGGTTCGTCATTGATTGGAACTCGTCAAATGTCAGTGGGCGGTTATCGAATGCTGCAGGAAGACGGAAACCGAATTCCACCAAATTTGTCTTGCGGGCACGGTCGCCTCCATACATAGCACCGATTTGCGGTACACTCACATGACTCTCGTCAATCATCATCAAATAGTCTTCTGGAAAGAAATCGAGCAGACAATAAGGACGCTCGCCAGCCTTCCTTCCGTCAAAGTAGCGTGAATAGTTTTCGATACCTGAACAATGCCCAAGCTCCTTGATCATCTCCATGTCGTATTCTACGCGCTCCTTGATGCGTTTTGCCTTGATAGTATCACCCAGTTCTTCGAAGTAGGCAACCTGTTTTACCAAGTCGTCCTGAATCTGGTGGATAGCAATATTTGTTTGTTCCTGAGTGGTCATAAAGAGATTGGCAGGATAGAGTTTGTATTCCTCAAATGTAGCCAATCTGTCCATTGTCACTGCATCCAGTTCCTCAATACAGTCAATCTCGTCGTCCCAGAAAGTGATACGCAAAATGACTTCACTATAAGCCATAGCAATATCAATAGTATCGCCCTTTACACGGAAACAGCCACGCTTGAGTTCTATGTCGTTTCTGGTATAAAGTGCGGATACCAATTTTCTTAACAAGGAGTTGCGATCTAAGATTTGCCCCTTATGTATTTCTATGACATTCTCGTGCAAGGCAATAGGACTCCCCATGCCATATATACAACTAACTGAAGATACAACGATTACATCTTTTCTTCCTGACAATAAAGCACTTACTGCGCTTAGTCTAAGTCTGTCGATTTCTTCGTTGATTGCAAGGTCTTTTTCGATATATGTATCGGTAGTAGGGAGATATGCCTCTGGCTGGTAGTAGTCATAATAACTAACATAATACTCTACGGCATTCTCAGGAAAGAAGCCTCTCATCTCTTCATACAACTGAGCTGCTAACGTCTTGTTGTGCGATAGAATGAGCGTGGGTCGGTTGACGTTAGCAATTACATTGGCCATAGTAAACGTCTTACCCGATCCTGTCACGCCTAAGAGAACCTGTGCCTTGTCGCCACGGTTCAGACCTTCCGTCAACTGACGGATAGCCTCAGGCTGATCGCCCGTAGGCTTGTACTTCGATGTTAATTGAAATTTCATAAGGTGCAAAGGTACATTTTTTTTGTAACAAAACGTTATAATCCTCAGATATTTGCTAAAAATAGTTCGTTTTCCTTTGTAATTAACGGAAAAATGACTACTTTTGCACGTCAAATTTGATATTAGAATGAAAAAAGGCAATCTGTTAATACTCAGTATGGCTGTTCTCTTCAGCAGTTGTGCTTCAGAGTTCAATAGAGTCTATAAGGCTGCGGATAACGAATATAAGTACGAATATGCCAAGCAGTGCTTTGCCATGGGCAAGTATCAGCAAGCCAGTTCGTTGCTTCAGGATTTGGTGATGGTCTCAAAAGGAAGGGACAACGCTCAGGAGTGTCTTTATCTGTTGGGAATGGCTGAATATGGCAATCGTGACTATGAGTCGGCTAGTACTACCTTCAAGAAGTATTATAGCAGTTATCCTAAGGGCATTTTTGCTGAACAAGCATGTTTCTACATTGGTCAGTCACTCTATCGTGGAGCCCCTGAGCCTCGTTTGGACCAGACGCCAACCATCGGAGCTATTAATGCCTATCAGCAGTTTCTCGATATTTTCCCCGATTCAGAATTACGTCCGGTGGCTCAGCAACGTCTTTTTGAGTTGCAAGATAATCTGGTACAGAAAGAATATCTCTCGGCTGAGCTTTATTATAATCTGGGTGGCTATTTTGGCAACATCAATGCCAATACAGAGAGTAATTACGAGGCTTGTATCATTACAGCGCAGAATGCCTTGAAGAATTATCCTTACTCTAAGATTCGTGAGAAGTTCTCGGTACTTATTATGAAGAGTAAGTTCTACTTAGCAGAGAATAGTTCTGAGGAACGTCGTCTTGACCGTTATCGCGATGCCGAAGATGAATGTTATGGCTTCATCAATGAGTATCCTGAGTCGAAGGAGATTGTTACAGCAGAAAAGTATATTGCCAGATGTAAAAGAGTAACCGGCAATTAATATAAAGGAATAAATAGTAAAAGTAAAATTGTAAATATAAACATGGATTACAAGAAATCAAAAGCACCAGTTAACACAGTTACCCGTAATATTATGGATCTCTGTGAGGAAACAGGAAACATTTATGAGAGTGTAGCTATTATTTCAAAGCGTGCCAACCAGATTAGTATTCAGATTAAGGACGATCTGAGTAAGAAGTTGGCTGAGTTTGCTTCTTACAATGACTCACTCGAGGAAGTATTTGAGAATCGCGAACAGATAGAAATTTCACGTTATTACGAGAAACTCCCTAAGCCTTCATTGTTGGCTACCCAGGAGTTCATCGAGGGTAAGGTCTATTGGCGTGATCCTGCTCGTGACCAACAGGCACAAGCTGAGTTTTAAGAGATTCGTATGATACAGCGTAAGCAAACCGTATTTCTCTTTTTAGCTGCTGTTTTCGGTATACTCGTTATGTGTATGCAGTTGGCAACAGTTTCTTTTGAGGGACTTACCACTTATCGGATTTTCAGTCTTTGGGCTTTAGGTCAGGGTTCGGCACGTTCGTTTGTTCCCTGTCCCCTGTTTATTTTGATGCTTCTCGCATCGACTGTTAGTGTTTGTACCATTTTCCTCTATAAGCGACGCCCCTTGCAGGCAAAGCTTTGCATGGTTAACATTTTTATCATGTTGCTTTGGTATATTGCGATGATAGTGGTCTGTAAACAGTTGGCACCGGATGCCGCTAATTTCCAATTGGAGATTGCCTCGTCGTTCCCGGCAGTAATTGCCATCCTGCTTTTTATGGCTCGTAAGGGAATCATTGCTGACGAGCGATTGGTTAAAGCAGCAGACAGAATCAGATAATTTTATCTCACTCTATAAAAAATGGATGCTCCCAGACAAGAGAGCATCCATTTTATTTTGTATTCAGAATTCGTCTATTGCTTCTGAGCTTTCAGAGCTGCTAACGATTCCTTTAGAGCTGCAATTTTCTCCTCAGAGTCGCTTTGCTTTTTACGCTCTAAAGCTACAACCTGTTCAGGAGCATTCTGTACGAAACGTTCATTGGAAAGTTTCTTCATCACACCAGCAAGGAATCCTTCCAAGTGTTTCAGTTGAGCCTCCTGCTTCTCAATTTCGGCATCGATGTCAATCATGTTACCAAGAGGTACTGCATATTCACGGGTACCAACCATAAATGCACTGGCCATGCTGTCTTTTTCGTTGACCTCAACGATTTCCTCCAGATTTGCCATCTTGATTATTGCTGCACCATATCTGCCTCCAATAGTACTTCCCACCACTTGTAATGTAAGTTTCTCCTTAGGGGCGATATTCTTCTGACTGCGTACCATGCGGACACCACTAATAACCTGTTTGATGGTCTCAACATTGGTAAGCATTATTTTTTCATCGTCATTGGGAGCTTCCAGTTTCAGACTTTCACGCATAATGCTGTCGCCAGCCTTGCGCTCGTAGAGAGCCTGCCACAGTTCCTCCGTGATGAATGGCATGAAAGGATGCAGCATCTTCAGTAGAATGTCGAAGAAGCGCAGCGTTGCATCATAGGTAGTCTTGTCTATAGGTTGAGCTTCACCGTTGATGTATGCTGGTTTCACCATTTCAAGATACCAACTTGAGAACTCATCCCAGAAAAGTTTATATACTACCATCAAGGCGTCAGAGATACGATATTTTGAGAACAAATCATTCAATTCTTCGTTCGCCTCCTTCAGTTTGGCATCAAACCAAGTAACAGCCAGTTTACTTGCATCTTCCTGTGCAACATCAGCCACTTTCCAACTCTTCACCAGACGGAAGGCATTCCATATTTTGTTATTGAAGTTACGGCCCTGTTCACAAAGACTCTCATCAAACAGAATGTCGTTACCTGCAGGTGCTGAGAGCATCATACCCATACGCACACCGTCGGCACCGAACTTCTCGATCAGTTCAATGGGGTCAGGAGAGTTGCCAAGAGACTTAGACATCTTGCGTCCCAACTTGTCGCGAACGATACCGGTGAAATAGACGTTTTTGAAGGGGAACTTGCCCATATACTCCTCACCAGCCATAATCATGCGGGCTACCCAGAAGAAAATGATGTCTGGAGCCGTCACCAAGTCTGAAGTGGGGTAGTAGTACTTTATCTCTTCGTTGCCAGGGTTGTTAATACCGTCAAAGAGTGATATTGGCCATAGCCAACTGCTGAACCAAGTGTCGAGTGCATCCTCGTCCTGGCGCAGGTCGGCATCGGTCACTTTAGGATCTTTCTGCTGAGCCAGTTTCAGAGCTGCTTCGCGTGTTTCAGCTACTACATAATCATCATTCTCGTTATAGTAGTAGGCAGGAATACGGTGTCCCCACCAAAGCTGTCGGGAGATACACCAGTCTTGAATATTCTCCAGCCAGTTCTTATAGGTGTTCACATATTTCTGTGGATAGAAATGCATTTCACCATTAAGAACAGGAGGCAGTGCAATATCTGCAAAGTGCTTCATTTTCAGGAACCATTGCAAAGAGAGGCGTGGTTCGATAGCCGTATCAGGATTGCGCTCCGAATAGCCAACCTTATTGGTATAGTCCTCTATACGCTCCATCAGTCCGGCTTCCTGCAGGTCCTTGGCAATCTGCTTACGACAATCCATACGGTCCATACCTACATAGAGGGGAGACTGTTCAGAAATGGTACCATCAGCGTTAAAAATATCGATAGTTTCCAAATTGTGAGTCTTCCCCAGCATGTAGTCGTTGGTGTCGTGGGCGGGAGTAACCTTCAGACATCCTGTACCAAATTCGATGTCAACATAGCGGTCTTCGATAACAGGAATTACACGACCGACCAGAGGTACAATCACCTTACGACCTTTCAACCACTGGTTCTTTGGATCTTTGGGGTTGATACACATAGCTGTATCACCCATGATAGTCTCAGGACGTGTTGTAGCTACTACTGCATAATAACCATTCGCGTCCTTATGGATAATATTGCCCTGACTCTCTAAATCTTCTTGATTATCAAGTTTGTCCAGATTTGCTACATAATATTTCAGATGGAACAGGTGGCTTTTCTCCTCCTTATAGATAACCTCTTCCGTAGAGAGTGCAGTTAGTGCCTTGGGGTCCCAGTTTACCATGCGCAGTCCGCGATAGATGAGTCCCTTGTTATAAAGATCTACAAATACCTTGATGACACTCTCCGAACGTTTTTCGTCCATTGTGAAAGCTGTACGATCCCAATCGCATGAAGCACCCAAACGGCGTAGCTGTTTCAGGATGATACCTCCGTGTTCGTCAGTCCATGCCCAAGCGTGTTTCAAGAATTCTTCACGAGTGAGGTCATGCTTCTTGATTCCTTGTTCAGCCAACTTCTTTACTACCTTTGCCTCCGTAGCAATTGAAGCGTGATCGGTTCCTGGTACCCAACAGGCATTCTTGCCCTCCATGCGAGCTCGGCGCACAAGAATATCCTGAATGGTATTGTTCAACATGTGTCCCATGTGCAAAACACCCGTTACGTTGGGAGGGGGGATCACAATTGTGTAAGGTTCGCGTCCGTCAGGTTTGCTGGCAAATAATTTGTTGTCCAGCCAATACTGATACCATTTTGATTCGACCTCTTTTGGGTCGTATTTACTTGCTAATTCCATATACCTTATTAATAATTGGCTGCAAAGGTACAAATTAATGAGGAAAATGCAAAAGGAAAACTTGTTTTTATTCCTTAAAAATTTTTGTATAGTTAGCAGATTCAACTTTTTTTGTTATCTTTGTACCCAAATTATGAAGATATATTAGAATGGAATACGAATTATATAAAAGTAGAAGCTATCGTAGCGTGATAGTTACGGGGCTCGGCTACTACCTGTCACATTTTCGACACTTTATCAAGTCCACATGGAAGTGGGCACTTTTGTTTGCTGTGTTTTTTGCAGCTTGGGCGATGCTTATGGCTGTACAATTACCAGCTGTTACAGCAATATTAATGCACGAAGAGATTGTTGAACGAGTGGGAATTCAAACCGAAACAGCCCAGTCTTATTTGATGGTCGCTTGTGGTATTGTATTGACGGCACTGTTTGCTTTGGTTGTATGGCGTCTGATTGCTGTCAAGGTGAGAAGATGCATGAATGACTTACAGTCTGATTCGACGTCAAGTTTACCACGCAGTTGGAGACAGATAGTTGGTTACTTGATAAAACCCCGTCATTGGGGATTACTCGTGAGTACACTGCTGGTGAGTGGTATGATGTTAATCATACTGATTTCTGTCTGCTGTCTGCCTGGCATTATTCTGGGCATTGTGCATTTTCTGGCACAAGAGGGCGTGCTTAATGGCGATCCGTTAGGAATGCCTGATTATATGGTTATATTGTCTGCCATAACCTTCTTCATAACAGGATTTTTGTTGGTGTATCTTTGTATGCCGATATTGATGATGATATACTATGTATATGGTTCGGAAGTTGCATTTGAACGTGAAAAACTAAAATAGATATATGAAACGAGTACTCTTTATAGATCGAGACGGAACGATTATCGAGGAGCCTGCAGACGAGCAGATAGATTCCTTTGAAAAACTGAAATTTGTGGAGGGAGTCATCCGCAATTTGGTATTTATTCGTCAGAGATTGGACTTTGAATTCGTGATGGTGAGCAATCAGGATGGACTGGGAACCGATTCTTTTCCAGAGGATACTTTCTGGCCTGTTCATAACTTTATCTTACAAACCCTGAAAGGTGAAGGTGTGGAGTTTGATGAAATACTGATAGACCCCAACTTCCCAGAGGCTAACGCCCCGACACGTAAGCCTCAAACGGGACTGGTTGAGAAATACATGAACAATCCTGAATACGATATTGCTAATAGCTATGTGATTGGTGACCGAGAGACCGACCGTCAGTTTGCCAAGAACATTGGATGTAAATTCCTGCAAGTGGGCAATTGGGATCAGATAGCAGAAACACTATTTGCTGGTGAGCGCTATGCCGAAGTGAAGCGTACTACCAAGGAAACAGATATCGATATCAGATTATGTCTCGACGGAACGGGGAAATGTGATATCTCTACTGGACTTGGATTCTTCGACCACATGTTAGAACAGATAGGAAAGCATGGTATGATGGACCTGTATATTCATACGAAAGGCGATTTGGAGGTGGACGAGCATCACACCATTGAAGATACCGCCATCGCATTGGGTGAATGTCTGTTGAAAGCATTGGGCGATAAACGTGGTATTGAACGCTATGGATATGCTTTGCCGATGGACGACTGTCTGTGTAGTGTAGTGCTTGATTTCGGTGGACGCCCCTGGTTGGTGTGGGATGCTGAGTTCCATCGTGAGAAGATTGGTGAAATGCCTACAGAGATGTTTTTACATTTCTTTAAGAGTCTGAGTGATGCTGCCAAGATGAATCTGAATATCAAGGCTGAAGGGCAGAACGAGCATCATAAGATAGAAGGTATCTTTAAGGCTCTGGCTCGTGCCCTGAAAATGGCAGTACGTCGTGATATATATCATTATGAATTGCCCAGTACTAAGGGTACTCTTTGATGTTTGAAAATAATGTTTGAATTATGAACTATTTGAAGTGGGGATTCATCGGATGCGGTGAAGTGACAGAACTTAAAAGCGGTCCAGCTTTTTCGGAAGTGGAAGGCTCGAGTGTAGTTGCTGTTATGAGTCGTACGGAAGAACGTGCCCGCACCTATGCCATCAAACATGGAGTACCAAGATGGTATACCGATGCCCAGGAATTAATTAATGACCCTGAAGTGAATGCTGTTTATGTGGCTACTCCCCCAAGCAGTCATGCCACCTATGCCATCATGGCCATGAAGGCAGGGAAACCTGTTTATGTGGAGAAACCGCTGGCTTCATCATATGAAGATTGTGCCCGTGTCAATCGTGTTAGCGAAGAGACGGGGATGCCTTGTTTCGTGGCTTACTATCGTCGTTATCTGCCTTATTTCCAAAAGGTAAAAGATATTGTCAATAGTGGGCAAATTGGCAAGATGGTAAACGTGAATGTACGCTTTGCCACTCCACCTCGTGAAATGGACTATGGAAAGGACGGCAAACTACCTTGGAGGTTGCAGACAGATATTGCAGGAGGAGGTTATTTTTATGATATGGCTCCGCATCAGTTCGATTTGTTACAGGATATGTTTGGAGTCATTGTTGAGGCTCGGGGTATTTGTGCCAATCGAGGCGGACTCTATGAAGCCGAAGACTCTGTCAGTGCCTGTTTTGAGTTTGAAAACGGACTCCCGGGTAGTGGTTCTTGGTGCTTTGTGGCTCATGAATCGGCGCAGGAAGACCGCATAGAACTGGTAGGTGACCGAGGTTCGGTCAGCTTTTCGGTATTCGACTATAAACCCATCAAGCTCCATACGAGCGAGGGTACAGAGACTATCAGCGTACCAAATCCCCCCTATGTGCAATTTCCTATTATTAAAAAGGTGATAGAGCATTTACAGGGATTAGATATGTGCAGTTGTACTAGTGTATCTGCAACCCCTACCAACTGGGCGCTTGATCGTATTTTGGGAAAATTCTGACAATAAGAAGATGCGAAAGGTTCTGACTATAGTAGTGTTAATGCTGAGCTTAAGTGCTGATGCCGCTGACTCTTTGGGGGTAGATTCAGTACCCAAGAAGGGGTGGCTAGCCCGAGTAATTGACAGTTTCAGCGAGATTGACACCAATTATGTGGAACCGCAGCATTATAACTGGGCATTGATGCTCCAGTCTATTAACACCTACGATTACTATCGCCTTAGTACGACCGGGCAGAACTCTCAGTCTATCTCGTTTGCGCCGACCGTAGGTATCCGTATCGGACCCTATTTCGGATGGCGTTGGATTTTCTTGGGTTATACCATAGACCTACGCACCTTCAATTTTTTCAGTGGTCGGCGTAAGTTGGAAATTGACGGCAGTATCTATAGTTCGCGCTTTGGTGCAGATGTGTTCTATCGCCGTTCGGTTGATGACTATAAGATCCGTAATGTTAATTTGGGTGAAGGTATTAATACCGATCCGTTGAAGGGTGAAGATTTTGACGGGCTGAACGTGAGTATTACTGGTGTCAATTTTTACTATATCTTTAACCATAAGCGGTTCTCCTATCCAGCGGCATTTGCCCAAAGCACCTGCCAAAAGATCAGCTGCGGATCATGGATGGTGGGAATGGGATATCTGAAAAATGATATTGAGTTCGACTATAAACGTCTGGAACAGTTGGCAAAAGAAAAATTAGGTCATGAGGTGAAACTTGACAGTGGTATGATGTTCAACCGAGTGAAATATACTGATATCAATGCAACGGTAGGTTATGCCTATAACTGGGTGTTTGCACGTAATTGGTTGTTGTGTTCCAGTCTGTCGCTGGCTTTGGCATATAAGACCTCAACCGGTGAAACGGAACAACACAACGAGCGCAACGAGGGTTTTGATTTTGAGAACTTCAACATTGATGGCATCGGCCGCTTTGGCATCGTGTGGAATAACACCAAATGGTATGCTGGGGCAAGTGCCATAGTCAGAGCTTACAACTATCATAAATCCCAATTTGCCACCAACAATATATTTGGTGATTTGTGTATTTATGTGGGACTCAACTTCGGACCTCGTGGACCATATAAGAAAAAGAAAATTAGAAATTAAAAACTTAATATTGAAGATTATGGAATTACCTGATTTTATGAGTTATGCCAATAAATTTTCTCAGGCGGATTTCGTCGAGAAGATTTCACGTATTGCTAAACGGGCGGGTTCTAAATTGGTGTATGCGGCACTGATTCTTTATTACACCCTGCAAAGTGACAAAGTGAGCAAGACCGATAAGGCCATGATTATTGGTGCTTTGGGTTATATGATTAGTCCGCTTGACGTCCTGCCTGATGCAATCCCCATTGTAGGACTGACAGATGACCTAGCTGTATTGATTTATGTCTTGAAGAAGGTATGGACTGAGATTGATCCAGAGATACAGGATAAGGCAAAGTCAAAACTCTCTAAGTGGTTTGATGAAGACGAAATAGAGGAGATACATGATCTCTTCAAGCAGGACTAATGGTTGCTGAATACGATATTAGGGTGTTGCCACAAGTAGCTGCCAATGAGCAGCTGCTGAAGGATTATCTGGCAGAAGAGAAAGGTTTTGACGCGCGTACCATCACGCATCTGAGAACCCTTCGTAGAAGTATTGATGCTCGTCAGCGTACTATCTTCGTTAATCTGAGAGTACGTGTATATATCAACGAGTTTCCAGAAGACGACGCCTATGAACATACAGAATATCAAGATGTAACAGGTCGCTCTCAGGTTATTGTTGTAGGAGCTGGACCAGGTGGACTCTTTGCAGCACTGAAGTTGATAGAATTAGGCTGTCGTCCGATAGTAATAGAGCGTGGAAAGGATGTTCACGAGCGAAAGAAAGATTTGTCGCAGATTACCAAGACACAAAAGGTGGATGCTGAAAGTAACTACTGTTTTGGTGAGGGTGGGGCAGGCGCCTATTCAGATGGCAAACTCTACACACGCAGCAAGAAACGTGGCAACATTTCTAAAATCCTGAATGTGTTTTGTCAGCATGGGGCTTCCACGAATATTCTCAGTGATGCCCATCCGCATATCGGTACTGATAAATTGCCTCGTGTTATCGAGAATATGCGTAATACGATACTGCGTTGTGGTGGTGAAGTTCATTTCCAAACCAAGATGACCTGTTTATTGTTGAAAGGTGATACTGTGGTTGGTGTGGAAGCCGAGAACAATTCTCAACTCTCAACTCGTAACTCGCAAATCACTTTCATGGGTCCTGTTATCCTTGCTACCGGACATTCTGCCCGTGATGTTTATCGGTATTTGCATAGTGAGCAAATAGAGATAGAAGCAAAGGGAATTGCCGTTGGTGTGCGTCTGGAACACCCTTCATTATTGATTGACCAGATACAGTATCACAACAAACAGGGCAGGGGAAAGTATCTGCCTGCTGCTGAATATTCCTTTGTTACACAGATAGAAGGTCGTGGCGTCTATTCCTTTTGTATGTGTCCTGGTGGCTTCGTGATACCTGCTGCTACCGATAGACAACAGATTGTGGTCAATGGTATGTCGCCTTCCAATCGTGGTGGACAATGGAGCAATAGTGGTATGGTCGTTGAACTCCGTCCTGAAGATATAGCGGGAACTGACACATTGCGTATCATGAATTTTCAGGAAGAGTTGGAAAAGAATTGTTGGCAACAAGGTAATATGAAGCAGACGGCTCCTGCTCAGCGAATGGCGGATTTTGTCAACAATCGGTTGAGTTATGATCTGCCCAGAAGTTCATACGCGCCTGGTTTGATTTCATCACCCCTTCATTTTTGGATGCCCGATATGATTACAAAGCGTCTGCAGGAAGGGTTTAAGTATTTTGGAAAGCATGCACATGGCTTTCTGACCAACGAAGCTGTGATGATCGGTGTAGAGACTCGCACTTCCTCGCCAGTTCGCATCCTAAGAAACACAGAAACGTTGATGCATGTCCGCATTCAAGGTCTGTTCCCATGTGGTGAAGGTGCCGGCTATGCAGGTGGAATAGTTTCCGCTGGTGTAGATGGTGAGCGATGTGCTGAGATGTGTGCAACTTATATAAAAAATGGAGCGTCCATGTGAACGCTCCATTTACTTTTCTTTCAATTATTTCTGAACAGGCATCTTGTCGATACGCTTCTGGTGGCGTCCACCTTCAAAGGTGGTCTTGAAGAATTCATCCATAATCTTCTCAGCCATCTTATTATCGATAAAACGACCAGGCATTACCAGTACGTTAGCATCGTTGTGCTGACGAATCATGTGGGCAATTTCAGGAATCCATGCTAATCCAGCACGTATGCCTTGATGCTTGTTGAGTGTCATAGCGATACCTTCGCCCGAACCACAAATACCGATACCTGGATAAACCTCTCCACTCTCTACGCCTTCAGCCAATGCATGACCAAAGTCAGAATAGTCAACAGAGGCATCACTCCATGTGCCATAATCCTTATATGGATAGCCATGCTCCTCCAGATACTGGAGTACATATTTCTTTAAAGGGTAGCCTGCATGGTCGCAGGCTACACCAACAGTCTTAATCTCCATTAGGCAAGCAGTTTTTTAACTTGTTCGTAAACATTCTGTCCTGTGTAACCCAGTTTCTCGTCGAGCACCTTGTAAGGGGCAGAGAATCCGAAACTGTTCAATCCCCATACACAACCATCGGCTCCTACGAGACCCTCAAGTGTGACAGGCAGACCAGCTGTGAGACCGAACTTCTTCTTGCCAGCAGGTAATACGCTCTCCTGATATTCCTTAGACTGACTGCGGAACAGACCCTCTGAAGGAACGCTCACGATACGTACCTTTACACCATCCTTGCGCAGGAGTTCTGCACCAGCTTCCAAAGTAGAAACCTCAGAACCAGAAGCCAACAGGATGACATCGTAGTCAGCATCAGAACCAGCTACTACGTAAGCACCCTTGGTAGCCTGACTGTAGTCGTTGCCGGCAGGCAGCATCTCGATATTCTGACGAGAGAAGATAAGGGCAGTAGGAGTTTCTGTATTCTCCATTGCCATGCGCCAGCAAACAGTTGTCTCTTCAGCATCAGCAGGACGTACAACGAGTACGGAGTTCTTGCCATGATGATTCTTCAGCTTCTCCATCAGACGAATCTGTGCCTCCTGCTCAACAGGCTCGTGTGTAGGACCATCCTCACCAACACGGAATGCATCGTGTGTCCAGATGAACTTCACGGGCAGTTCCATCAAGGCTGCCATACGAACGGCAGGTTTCATATAGTCAGAGAATACGAAGAAGGTACCACATGCAGGAATAACACCACCATGCAGAGCCATACCGATACAGCAGCAAGCCATTGTGAGCTCAGCTACACCAGCCTGGAAGAAAGCTCCGCTGAAGTCACCACGTACGATGTCGTGTGTCTTCTTCAAGAATCCGTCAGTCTTATCAGAGTTAGACAGGTCGGCAGAAGCGCAAATCATATTGGGAACCTGCTCAGCCAGTACGCTCAGTACAGTAGCACTTGCACCACGGGTAGCAGCGCCAGCCTTCTGTTCTACCTTGCTCCAGTCAATAACAGGAGCCTTTCCGCTGAACCACTCTTCCATCTGCTTAGCCTTTTCTGGATTAGCCTTAGCCCATTCAGCCTTAGCAGCATAGCGCTCAGCACAAATCTTCTTCAGTTCCTCTGCACGCTTAGCATACAGTTCCTTAACTTCTGGGAAAAACTGGAATGGGTTTTCAGGATCAGCACCGAGGTTCTTCATGGTGTTGATGTATGCATCACCGCCAAGAGGAGCGCCATGAGTAGCGCAGTTGCTTTCATAGCTGCTATTATCTGCCTTGCGGGCACCCTTACCCATCACACAGTGACCAATAATCAGACTTGGACGGTTCTGCTCCTTCTGTGCATTCTTGATAGCCTCACGGATAGCATCAACGTCGTTTCCGTTAATATTCTGAACATACCATCCCCAAGCCTCATATTTCTTGGCTGTGTCCTCGGAAGTAACCACTTCAGTCTTGGTACTCAGCTGAATATCGTTAGCGTCATAGAACATGATAAGGTTGTCAAGTCCAAGATTACCGGCGATACGACCAGCACCCTGAGAAATCTCCTCCTGCACACCACCATCAGAGATGTATGCATAGATGGTCTGATTCATCACGTCGCCCAATTTAGCCTTCAGGAATTTAGCTGCGATGGCAGCACCAACGGCAAAGGTATGACCTTGTCCCAGAGGACCAGAAGTGTTTTCAATACCACGGGCAATTTCACGTTCAGGGTGACCTGGAGTTACAGAACCCCACTGACGCAGGTTCTTCAGATCTTCTAAAGTGAACTTACCAATCAGGGCAAGCTGGCTATAGAGCATAGGAGCCATGTGGCCAGGATCCAGGAAGAAACGGTCGCGGCCTTCCCACTCGGGATGCTCTGGATCATATACAAGAAATTCACTGTACAGGGTGTTGATGAAGTCTGCACCACCCATGGCACCACCTGGGTGACCTGATTTGGCTTTCTCAACCATTGAGGCAGCAAGAATACGGATATTGTCCGCTGCCATGTTCATTACTTTGTTGTCGTTCATAATATAAACCTTATTTATAAATTAAATAGCTTGATCTGTGTTAGATTACATTTTGCAAATTTACTCAATTATTTTCATTTTCCCGCTTTTTCTTTGAATTATTTAGCAAAAAAGTGTAATATTACAGAAAGGTTTTACATAAGATATGTTAAGCTATTGCAAAAATAGAGTATTTCTAAAAGAATTTGATTACTTTTGCGCTTGTTTTACGAGAATTAAACTAAAAGGAAAAGAATATGAAATTGAAAATTGCCGTTCTCCCTGGTGACGGAATCGGACCAGAGATCATGAAACAGGGTGTAGCCGTTATGGATGCTATTGCCGAGAAATTCGGACACGAGTTTACTTACGAAGAAGCCCTTTGTGGTGCTCATGCTATTGATGCTGTTGGTGACCCATATCCTGAAGCAACCCATGATGTATGTATGCGTGCCGATGCCGTATTGTTTGCTGCTGTTGGCGACCTCCGTTTTGATAACAACCCTACAGCTAAGGTGCGCCCTGAGCAGGGTCTGCTCGCTATGCGTAAGAAGTTGGGACTGTTTGCCAACGTTCGTCCTGTAGCCACATTCGATTGTCTGTTGCATAAGTCGCCTTTGAAAGATGAATTGCTCAAGGGTGCTGATTTCGTAGTCATTCGTGAATTGACGGGTGGTATGTATTTTGGTGAGAAATATCAGGATAATGATAAGGCTTACGATACTGATATTTATACACGTCCGGAGATTGAGCGTATCCTGAAGGTAGCTTTCGAGACAGCTCAGAAGCGTAAGAAGCATCTGACGGTTGTCGACAAGGCAAACGTGCTGGCAAGTTCTCGTCTATGGCGACAGATTGCCAAGGAAATGGAGTCTCAGTATCCCGATGTGAATACTGATTATATGTTTATTGACAATGCTTCTATGCGCGTACTCACAGAACCTCGTTTCTTCGATGTGATTGTAACGGAGAATACCTTTGGCGATATCTTGACCGATGAGACATCTTGTATTACAGGTTCTATGGGGCTGCAACCCTCTTCGTCTTTGGGCGAGCACACCCCATTGTTCGAACCTGTACATGGTTCTTGGCCTCAGGCAGCAGGTCAGAATATAGCTAACCCCTTGGCTGAGATTCTTTCTGCCGCTATGCTTTTGGAACATTTCGATTTGAAGCAGGAGGGTGCGTTAATCCGTGAGGCGGTGAATGCTTCCCTGGATGCCAATGTGCGTACCCCGGAGATTCAGGTCGAAGGTGGTGCTAAATATGGTACGAAAGAAGTTGGCGAATGGATTGTAAACTATATCAAAAACGCCTGATACTGGCTATAGGCACTTTGCTATTGACTATTGGCATTCAAGCGCAGTCAAACCAGCAATGGCGCGATTCGCTGAATGCCATTAACCAATTGATAGCACGTTCGCCCTATAGCACATCATTGCATCTCCGCAAGGCAGCCTTTAATCTGGAACTGCAACAATGGGAGTTTGCTGTCGATGAATATAAAACAGTGCTTCGTCATGATGAACAAAATCTGACCGCATTGTACTATCGCGCTTATGCCTATCTGCATCTGCGTCGTTACGACTTGGCCAAAAACGATTATAACGACATCCTGTTGGTGAAACCTACCAATCTGGAAGCTCGCTTGGGATTGGCATATGTTTATCAGTTGATGGGCAAGCGTCAAGATGCGCTCGATTTACTGAGTATAGTGGTTGAACAGCATCCTGATTCCGTTTCCGGTTTTGTGGCAAGAGCCGCTTTGGAAACCGATATGCAACGTTATGATGCAGCCCTTTACGATTGGGAACAGGCTATTCGTCTTGATCCGGCGAATACCGACTATCAACTCTCGCGTATTGATGTGCTTATCCGGTTGGGACGAAAAGAGACAGCCCGTCGCGAGCTTGAAGAGTTGTCGGGTAGGGGAGTCAATCAAGGTGCCTTGCGCGAATACATACTCAGAACAAAGAAATAAATAAAGTATCTAAAAGCAGAAATCCCAAATCTCCGTTGGAGGTTTGGGATTCTGTGTTTGTTTGGAATAAATTATTTGTTTGTTGTTCTCTTCGGCGTTATGCTTCGGGTATTACTGATACAACACTCTTATCGCGCTTGCCCTTGTGGAACTGTACTGTTCCGTCAACGAGAGCGTAGAGCGTATCGTCCTTACCAATGCCAACATTGTTGCCTGGGTTGTGCTTAGAACCGCGCTGGCGAACAATAATGTTGCCTGCAACAACTTTCTGGCCACCGAAAATCTTAATGCCGAGTCGCTGTGATGCTGACTCACGGCCGTTCTTAGAACTACCTACACCTTTTTTATGTGCCATTTCTTGTTTCTCCTACGTTTTAAGCGATTACTGATTTAACTTCTACCTGTGTGTACTGCTGACGGTGACCGTTCATCTTGCGAGAGTCCTTACGACGCTTCATCTTGAAAACGATAACCTTCTCACCCTTTACCAGGGGATTGATAACTTCACACACTACTTTTGCGCCACTTACGGTGGGTGCACCTACCTGTACTGAACCTTCATTGTCGACAAGCAGTACCTTGTCAAATTCAACAGTCTTACCGGCTTCCACGTCTTTCATGTGGTTAATGAAGAGTTTCTTTCCCTCTTCTGCCTTGAACTGCTGACCGTTAATTTCTACAATTGCGTACATTGTTTGTTATATTGTTTAAACGGGTTTTTCCGCATGGCGCATGGCGTTGTGCCACGACTTAACTGAGCCACCACGGACTAAATCGGGCGCAAAGGTACGAAAAAAAAATGAAACGACCAAGAAAATTGTGATAAAAAACAAAGCGATGACCCTCACAGGCAATCGCTTCATATCTTCAATAGGTATTAGTCCTTTTAAGGTAAAAAGATTGTTTTCAGGATAACTGTTGCAAAAGTACAACATTTTTTAATATTCACAAAACTTTTTACCATTTATTTTTCATTAAATTGTCCGTGTACCCACACAAATCAAATATTTCTTCATTTTTTTGTGAAAAAAGGTGCGCAAACGATTGTTATTTGTTGTCATTGGGCTTGTTATTGCCCTTATGGTGGCGATTGTTGTGTCTTTTAGCTCCGTATCGTTTTCCATTACGATTCTTGCCTCCGCGTCCACGTGTTGCTTTTCGTGGAGCTGCTGTTTGGTATGCAGGAGCCTCGCCCAGTCCCTCAGGCAGTGGTTGTTTTAAAATTTCCTTAGCAAGGAATTGTTCGATGTTAAAGAAATAACGCATATCCGCATCCGATACAAATGTGATAGCCACACCATCGCGTTGTGCTCTGGCAGTGCGTCCTATTCGGTGCACATAGTCTTCCACATCGCGAGGCACATCATAGTTGATCACCATCAGTATATCGTCGATGTCTATACCACGCGCCACGATGTCCGTAGCCACCAGCACATCCACCTGTCCGGCTTTGAAGCGATACATCACGTCGTCGCGTTCCTGTTGTGTCAGGTCGCTGTGCATCGGTGCACAGTTGATGTGCATTCGTTGCAGTTCACGCGTAATGTCCTTCACCTTGTCTTTCTTGCCTGAGAAAATGATGACGCGCTGCAGTTCGCCAGCCTTGAACAAATGTCGGATGATACCCAGTTTCTGCGGTTCATAACAAAGGTAAGCCGATTGCTGTATTTTCTCTGCAGGTTTGCTGACGGCAATTTTCACCTCTATAGGATTATATAATAAGGTTCGCGCGAGCTGCTGTATTTTCGTGGGCATTGTCGCTGAGAACATAATCGTTTGGTGATTCTGAGGCAACAGCTTGGCTATCTGTAGGATATCATCCGAGAAACCCATATCCAACATACGGTCGGCTTCATCTAACACAAAGAACGACAGGCGCGACAAATCCACATTGCCCATCTTGATGTGTGAAAGCAAACGCCCTGGAGTGGCAATTATTACGTCAGCTCCCATCTTCAGACCACGTGTTTCCTGATCGAAACGCGTACCGTCATTACCTCCATATACTGCAACACTTGACACCCCGTCCAGATAATAGCCGAAACCCTGCATAGCCTGATCTATCTGCTGAGCCAGTTCGCGCGTGGGCGCCATCACGATGCAGTTCACGGCATCCTTCGGATAGCCACCGTCGTCCAGCATACTCAGAATCGGCAACAGGTATGCAGCAGTCTTGCCGGTACCCGTCTGGGCAACTCCCATCAAGTCTTTGCCGTCCAGAATCTCAGGAATACATTTTTCCTGCACAGGTGTCATTTCCTCGAAGCGCATATCGTAGAGCGCATCGAGAATATTGTCGTTCAAATATGTTTCTTCAAAATTCATTTAGTTGGGTGCTTGTCTATAACAGAAATAGGCGATGATAGCATACAGGATGTTTGGAATCCAAGCTGCCAGCATCGGTGGTGTGTCGGCATTGATGGCAAAGGTACTGCTCACCGTTTGCAACAGGATATATGAAAACGACAGGGCAAGTCCGATACCCAGATACATACCCATGCCGCCCTTGCGCTTACGTGACGAGAGCGACACACCGATAATTGTCAGGATGAACGAAGCAAACGAGGTGGCTATGCGCTTGTGATATTCCACTTCGTATTGCACCACGTTACTCGAACCACGTTCCTGTTGTTTCGAAATATAACGCAAGAGTTCAGGCGACGTAAACGTTTCCTGCTGTCCTTTTGAGAAAATCAAGTCCATTGGCTCCATCTGTATCAGGGTGTCGATTTCCGACCCACTGGTAATCTTTTCGCGCATACCTTTCAGTTCGCGAATCTTATAACTGCGAGCCTTCCAGTGGTAGCGCGAATCCGAGATGGTGTCGTATTGAATAACGCTGGCTGTCATGTGGCTCACCAGTTTCTTCTTCTCGAATTTATACAGCGAGAAGCCGTATCCCGTTTTGCGGATATCATCGTATTGCGAGATGTATGCCACCGTACCCTTATCCACCATCAACTGGATGTTCGAAGCTGTAGTATTCTTCTTGTTGTTCTTGTAGAGCGATTCGAAATCGTGTCGCACCACGGTTCCCTTAGGAATCACGTAGGCACCCAGATAGAAATTCAGTGCAGCTATCAGTGCAGCCGAGATAATGTAGGGGCGCATCAACCTTTTGAAACTCATACCGCATGCCAGCATGGCGATGATTTCAGAATTGCCAGCCAGTTTCGAGGTGAAGAAGATAACGGCAATGAATACGAACAACGGTGAGAACAGATTGGCAAAGTAGGGCACGAAGTTCATGTAATAGTCGAACACGATTGCCCTCAACGGTGCATGATAGGTCGTAAACTTAGCCAGATTCTCGTTCACGTCGAAGACGATGGATATCGAGATAATCAGTGCGATGGAATAGATATACGTGCCAATGAATTTCTTGATGATATACCAGTCCATCAGCTGTATATACTTTAGGGGATTGTATTTCTTTAGGAAAGCTAACCGTTTGCCAAACGCTTTCAGGAAAGCCAAACGTTCCCAAGGCAACTGTTCCCACCTTTGCCTTGCTTTATCCCTTATTTCTATCAGTTTCTCTTTCATCGTCTCCGTCCTAAATCATCAATGACTGAGCGCTTCCACGCTGTGAAGTCGCCCTGCTCAATATGTGTTCTGGCATCGGTTACCAGTCGCAGATAGAAAGCCAGATTATGAATCGAGGCTATCTGCATAGCCAGCAGTTCCTGTGCCTTAAACAGATGGTGCAGGTATGCCTTCGAGTGAATGCGGTCGATGTCGCAACCATCTGGGTCGATGGGCGAGAAGTCGTCCTCCCATTTCTTGTTGCGCATATTCATGGTTCCCTGGTAGGTAAACAGCATGGCGTTGCGCCCATTGCGTGTAGGCATCACACAGTCGAACATATCCACGCCGCGTTCTATCGCCTCCAGAATATTCTGTGGCGTACCCACTCCCATCAGGTAGCGAGGCTTGTCTTTCGGCAGTATTTCGTTCACCACCTCAATCATCTCGTACATCACCTCGGTAGGTTCGCCCACAGCCAGTCCGCCGATGGCATTCCCGTCAGCCCCCTTGTCAGCCACATATTTTGCAGCCTCCTGTCTGAGGTCTTTATAGGTGCATCCCTGTACGATAGGAAACAGACTCTGGTGATAACCATACAGCGGTTCCGTCTCGTTGAATCGCTTGATGCAGCGGTCGAGCCAACGCTGTGTCAGTCCCAGCGATTTCTTCGCATACTGGTAATCGCTCTGTCCTGGAGGGCATTCGTCGAGCGCCATCATGATGTCCGCACCGATGATGCGTTCCGTATCCATTACATTCTCAGGAGTGAAAATGTGTTTTGAACCATCAATATGGCTACGAAACTCGCAACCTTCCTCTCTTAGTTTCCGAATACCCGTCAGTGAGAACACCTGAAAGCCTCCAGAGTCCGTCAGTATCGGACGGTCCCATGTGTTAAACTGGTGCAGTCCGCCTGCCTTTCTCAGAATATCGAGACCCGGGCGCAGATACAGGTGGTAGGTATTGCCCAGAATAATCTGAGCTTTCACCTGCTGGCGCAGTTCGGCAAAGTGCACACCCTTCACCGAGCCCACCGTGCCGACGGGCATGAAGATAGGCGTCTTGATCTGTCCGTGGTCCGTTGTAATCAGACCAGTACGGGCATCGCTGGCTGGGTCAGTATGTTGCAGTTCAAACTTCATTCTTCTTCTCTTCTTCCGGTATGGTAAAGTCCAGAGGGTTATCCACAATCTCGTCCGTCAATGCGAAGTCCCATACATCCTGTACGTTCTCCACATAGTGGAAACTTACCCCCTCCAGATAGATTTCTGGAATTTCATCGATATCCTTCTGGTTCTCTTTGCACATCACGATATCCGTGATACCGGCACGCTTGGCAGCCAGAATCTTCTCCTTGATACCGCCTACGGGCAGCACTTTTCCTCTGAGGGTGATTTCTCCCGTCATAGCCGTATTCTTGCGAACCTTACGCTGGGTAAGTGCCGAAGCTATCGATGTGGCAATGGTGATACCTGCTGAAGGACCGTCCTTCGGTGTAGCTCCCTCGGGCACGTGGATATGTATGTTCCAGTGGTCGAAGATGCGATAGTCGATGTTGAGCTTCTCGGCATGAGCCTTCACGTATTCCAGTGCCAGTACCGCACTCTCTTTCATTACGTCGCCCAGATTACCCGTCAGTGTCAGCTTCGAGCCTTTGCCCTTCGAGAGTGATGTCTCGATGAACAGGATTTCGCCTCCCACACTTGTCCATGCCAGTCCCGTCACAACACCTGCATAGCTGTTGCCCTGATAGATGTCGCGATAGAAAGGCGGTTTACCTAACAGCCCCTCCAGTTCTGTAGGAGTAATCTTCAGGAAAGGCAAATCACCGTCCTTGGCCTTCTGCAGAGCTATTTTGCGCAGTGCCTTGTTGATTTGCTTTTCCAGCTGGCGCACACCGCTTTCGCGTGTATATTGCTCTATAATTTTCTCGATAGCCGCCTTGTTGAAGGTCAGACGCTTCTCATTCAAACCCGTATTATCCTTTTCCTTCGGAATCAGGTGACGCTTGGCAATCTCGTATTTCTCTTCAGTAATATAGCCGCTAACCTCGATGATTTCCATACGGTCGAGTAGGGGCTTGGGAATGGTACTCAGGTTATTGGCAGTGGCGATGAACAGCACTTTCGACAGGTCAAAGTCCACATCCAGATAGTTATCGTGGAAGGCATTGTTCTGCTCAGGGTCCAGCACCTCCAATAAAGCCGATGCGGGGTCGCCGTTGTGCGTGTTCTGCGTCACCTTGTCTATCTCGTCGAGTATAAAGACAGGATTGCTCGAACCAGCCTTCTGGATGCTCTTGATGATGCGTCCAGGCATAGCACCGATGTATGTTCTGCGATGTCCGCGAATCTCAGCCTCGTCGTGCAGTCCGCCCAGAGACATTCGAACATACTTGCGGTTCAGCGAGGCAGCGATGGATTTTCCCAGACTTGTCTTACCTACACCTGGAGGACCGTACAGACAGAGGATGGGTGATTTCAGGTCGCCACGCAATGACAGCACAGCGATGTATTCCAGTATGCGCTCCTTTACCTTCTCCATACCGTAGTGGTCTCTGTCCAGAATCTTCTGGGCACGCTTCAGATTCAGGTCGTCCTTCGTACATTCGTTCCAAGGCAGCGACACCATTGTCTGCAGGTAGGTCAGCTGTATGTTATAGTCAGGGCTCTGCGGATTCAACTGGTCCAGCTTGTCCATTTCCTTTT
Source organism: Prevotella sp. UBA2711 (assembly GCA_002354095.1). Lineage (GTDB taxonomy): Bacteria > Bacteroidota > Bacteroidia > Bacteroidales > Bacteroidaceae > Prevotella. Next base: position 54,622 of record DEKX01000013.1, read on the forward strand.
GGAAGATGCGTTCCACGTCTTCACCCCATTTCTTCTTGCTGGCTTTCTCCAGCAGTTCCTTCTTCTCCGGCGAACTTTCGTTGCCCATTTCTGCCTGCAGGTTCTTGATCTGCTGTTGCAGGAAGTAGTTGCGCTGCTGTTCGTCAATATCGTCGCGAGTCTTGTTGCGGATGTCCATTTTCAGCATCTGCAAGTCCAGTTCGCGGTTCACTATTTTCAGGGTGTTGAACAGTCGCTCCTTCAGTGTGTTCATCATCAGCAGAGCTATTTTCTCCTTCACGCTGAAGGGCATGTTGGTGCAGATGAAGTTCAGAATCATCGTGTCATCGTCGAAATTCTTGAGGGCGAAGGAAGCCTCCTCGGGAATTTCGTCGCTCAACTTGATGTATTCCGATGTCTGTTGGCGCAGGTCTTCCATAGCCGTCTTGAACTCCTTGTCGCGGTTCAATGGCGCCTCTTCAGGTATCACATCAATGCGCCCCTCGATGACGGGCGAGTATGCAATCAGTTCTTTCAGATAGATGCGGCCTATTCCCTGCACGATGGCTGTAATATTTCCATTGGGCAGTGTCAGCAGTTTCAGTACTTTGGCAAACACACCGTAATCGTACAAGTCTGAACGGATGGGGGTGTCAACGTTAGGGTCCTTCTGGCAGACCACGCCGAAGATGCCGTCGTTCTTTTCAGCCCATTTCACCAGTTTAATACTTGAGCTGCGCCCTACCAGTATAGGGGTGATGATACCGGGAAACAGTACGATGTTGCGTACTGCCAGGATAGGTATTGACGAGGGTACTTTGATGTGGTCCATGTCGTTCATGTTAGCCTCCACGTCGGCTATCATCGAGAACGACTTGTTCTTGTCATCCATAAAAACCTGAATATTGTTTGTATTCTTCTCCATATATTATTTTTCGCTATTGAAATTCTTGTGAATAAATACGGTGTTCTGTCCGTACATATATTTATACGATATATCGGGAATGATGTTCGTCACCAGTCGCAGTCCCAGATGTTTGTATTCTTCCTTTCCGATGTTCTCATCGCTCATCTTTCCTGACTTGATGGGGTCGAAGGGCTTGCCGGCATCTTTCAGGGTGACGTACAGCCCCTCCTTATTGATACAAAGGTGCACGTCGAACGAGTGTTGTGTGACCCGTCCCTCCGAATATCTGGCAATGTTGGTCATCAGTTCCTCGCAGCACAGGTTCACACTGAACAGCGTATCGCGCTTGACACCCGCCGTCTTCATAAACTGGTCAATCTCGTCCAGTGCTTGGTGCACATCCTCGCGCTGATACTTCACCGAACGGTCGAAGGTGTAATCCTTCGTCTCTTCGGGTATCATTGTCAGTGGCGATATCTGTGAGTGGGCTATCTTACTGCGCATGAAGGTAAACAGCAGTTGCAGTATCAGCACGCCCACGCATGCCACTACGAAGCCCCACCACAGTTCAAAATTCTCTATTTCAGCCATCAGCCACACCGTTACCACCATGAAGAAGGTCTGTGCCGTAGCCGTCGTCACACTGGTCTTCTCGTGACCCACCAGCTGATAGCAGCTCAGCAGAATCTGTGTTGTAGCAAACGGAATGAGCATCAGCGCAAAGATGCGCAATACGCGGTTCAGTTCTACAGCCAGTGCTCCGTCGTGTACACCGAACAGATGGCCCACCAGTCCGGGAATATACATGAATATAATCAGTATGGCTACCAGCGTACCCGTCAGCAACAATGCCTGGCGTACCAGTATCGAAAGCCCTCGCAAGTCGCGTTCGCCCACCAGCACACCGCCTACGGCAAACAGCGATTCAATAATGCCGTCGATGAAGACGTACGACAGCAACAGCATTTGCAGACATACTGACCATATAAACAAGCCGTCGGCTCCCAGATACGTCACCACGATGTGGTTCAGCAACAAGATGGTTATTGCCATCAGCGAATTGCTCAGTGTCACGGGCGCACCCTCCTTGATGTTATGCTTGAAGATGGTGAAGAATTCCTTGCCTGGCCATTTCAGCTTATATGAACTTTCGGGCTTGTGAAGATAGTATGCCAGAATGATGATGTTCATGGCAAACATGGAGAGCGAACCCAGTGCAGCACCTTCCACACCCATGCCCAGAACGTAGATTAGCAGCACGTCCATCACACCGTTCATCAGTGCTCCGCCTACCACGGCACGCGTCACCATGCGGGGGCGTCCGTCGGTGGCTACAAACAGACAGAGACCGTATGACAACATCTGCAACCATCCGCCCATGGCATAGTGGTGAATATAGTCGTATGCCATTCCGTCCAGTCGCGGTTCGTCCGACATGATGTCCACTATCTCGTAGCTGTAGTAGCTGATGACTGCCGACACCAGCAATCCCAGTGTCATCACCGTGATGATGGTCGATGTAAATGTCTTAGCCACCTTGTTCTTATCGCCGCTACCGATAGCCTGTGCACACATAGCGTTGGCACCGAAGCAAATCAGGAAACCCATACAGTTCAGAACTTCCACGAAGGGCAGCACCATGTTGATGGCAGATACTGCATCCTGTCCTACGATGTGTCCCACAATCATCGAGTCGGCTGTGTGTGCCAATTGCGTAGCAGCTGCTGTCAGCACAGCGGCAGCCACGAAATTCATCAGTGCTTTCGATACGATAAACTTGTTTCTTTTACGTTCGCTTGACATATAATTGTGCTTTCTTTTTTGAAATGACGTGCAAAGGTACGAAATAATGAGAAGAAAACCAAATTTTATTTGGATTTTCTCGAATTTCAGTTCGACAGTGCGATGTAGAGTTCAGGACTCATCACGTAGCGGTACTTACCAAGGACGTCCTTTGAAAATTTGATCAGTTTCTCAACAGCTTTTACTTTCAGTGTCATAATTATAATAAATTTTCAAGGTTAATGAAAAATTGTTTATCACTCACGTTTTGCCGAAATCGAGGCTCCGTTTTTGCTGGCAGGCGAGGTGGATTTTTCTGGTAGGCCTACAAAATAATTTTCCCTCGCCAAGCGACATCCGCTTCCTCTCTCATTTGACAATGCAAAGGTACGAAATTTTCAAATGAGAAACAAGTGTTTCCGATTTTTCTTTGATTTTATTTCAAATGTTAAAATCGCGCCTGTAATGTACCAAAGTACCAAAGTACCATTACGCAAATCGATATTGCACCATTGTAGGTTTTATATATTATATATTTATATTATATTATAATATAATATAAATCAAAAAAGGGTATTTCCCCAGTTACTTTTGACAATCAAAATTCCAAATGGTACATTGGTACTTTGGTACAATGCAAAATAAGCATATTGGCAGATGGTGTATCGAAAATAATTCTGATAATCCTTGGTGGTTATCGGGATTTTTTAGTACCTTTGCAGTTAGAAAGCAGTGGCTCGGCTTGTCGCTGGTGTCCAACCACCTTCTAAAATTCGGAGGGAAGGGATGCGAGAGGAAAGTCCGGGCAGCACAGGGCGCCCCACTTCTGAAAATGGAAGCAGTTGGCGACAGCTGGTGTCGGAAGAAGAAAATAACCGCCCGTCAAAGGGTAAGGGTGAGAAGGTGGTGTAAGAGACCACCAGCCGCTGGGCGATCAGCGGGCTGTTCCATCTGGGGGCTGCAAGTTCATGTAAACCATCGTCTGAGGGTTGCCCGCCCGAGTAATACGGTGGGGGGTAGAATGCTGGAGCCGTAGGGTGACTTGCGGAGTAGATAAATGACAGGCGTCCTGCCGTAAGGACAGGAAACAGAACCCGGCTTACAGAGCCACTGCTTTCTTTTTTAAATGCAATGTAGCGTATGGGAGATAAGATACAAAAGGTGGTTGAGTTTTTCAATACCGGCATTTGGCGAATCACGGCAAAGGATGTGTCGCCCGTGAAATTTCTGCTGGTGCAGGTAGTGAAGACACTGATGATAGCCGTTCGCTTCTTCCTGACGAAGCGTGTGATGCAGAAGGCGTCGGCTCTGACGTACAGTACGCTGCTGGCTATCGTGCCCATACTGGCTGTGGTGTTCGCTATTGCACGAGGCTTCGGTTTCAGCAAGTATATCGAGATGTGGTTTCGTGAGGCGCTGACGGCGCAACCGCAGGCAGCTGAAATTATTATCGGTTTCGTGAACAGTTATCTGGTGCATACGCAGAGTGGGGTGTTCCTGGGCATCGGTCTGCTGTTTATGCTCTACACGGTGCTGATGCTGGTGAGCAATGTGGAGGATGCTTTCAATGAAATATGGCAGGTGACGAAGCCCAGAAGTCTGTTTCGCACCTTCACTGACTATCTGGCCATGTTCTTCTGCTTCCCCATCGTCATCGTGGTGACCACGGGTATTTCCATCTTCATGGCAACGGTGGCAGATACGTTCACCGACTATCTGATGCTGGGACCGTTCCTGCGTTTCCTGATTGACCTGACGCCCTATGTACTGATGTCGGGTATGTTCATAGCACTCTATATCTTTATGCCCAACACCCACGTGCCTGTGAAACATGCGGTCGTGCCGGGCATACTGGCTGGTGTGGCGATGCAGGGCTTACAACTGTTCTATATCCACGCACAGATATTCCTCTCCGGCTATAATGCCATCTATGGTTCGTTTGCAGCGTTGCCGCTGTTCATGCTGTGGATGCAGATATCGTGGACCATCTGTCTGTTTGGTGCCGAACTGAGCTATGCCAACCGTCATTTGGACTACTACGATTACGACACGAATACGGAGGAACTGAGCTACCGCTACCGCACAATGCTGTGTGCGATGCTGATGAGCTGTATTTGCAAGAGATTTGCTGATGGTAAGAAGCCCTATTCAGCATCGAAACTCAGGAAGGAAACCAAAATACCCATCCGTATCGTGAACGACCTGCTGATGCAGTTGATAAAGGCAGGAATGGTAGTAGAGGTGACGAGCGACGAGAAGAGTGAAACGTCTCACTTCATGCCTGCTGAAGACATCAACAATCTGACACTGGGCAAAATGGTGGAACGTCTGGAGGCTCAGGGACATTGGAAGATTGATCTCGATGTGAGCAGTCAGATGACGAAGGAATGGGCTAAGGCTATCCGACTGCGTTCGGATTATCTGCATAGCTTGCGCGACATCAGACTGCAAGACCTGCGTCCTACACAAATCGGCGAATAAGCGCCACGAAACGCTGTCCGTACTTCTGTTTCTTGTATTCGCCAATACCCTGAATAAATCCAAAGGCATCAATGGTGGTAGGCTTGATGGTGGCCAAAGAATGGAGCACCTTATCGCTGAACACGATGTAGGCAGGGAAACCTTCTTCCTCGGCACATTGGTGGCGCAGGTCGCGCAAGGCTTCGAATAGTCGCTTGTCCTCGACACCACTGCTGGTAGGCAGTCCCGGAATCGAGATGGCAGGAATCTCCAAGTGCAGCCGACGCTTCGGTTTGGAAGTCTCCTTCACCGTATGATCAATCACACACAATTCAGCCTGTTTGCGCCCAAAGAGCACATCGTTGCCACTCTCGGTTATCTTCACCACATTGCCCTGGTCATAGGCTATCTCAATGAAGCCCATTTGGAGCATCTGCAGAAGATAGTCCTGCCAATCGTTGGTGGAGAGATCACGTCCCACACCGAATGTTTTCAGCTGGTCATACGCCTTGCGCTTAACGGTAGGCGAGGCTATGCCCTTCAGAATTTCTACGATGGTGGCGGTGCGGATTTGCTCGTCAGTGCGCTTCACGGCACTCAGAGCCATCTGGATATACTTGGTGCCGTCGAAACGCTGGGGAGGATTCTCGCAGACGTCGCAATTGTTGCAGTCGTGGTCGCGCTGTTCGCCGAAATAATTTAACAATATACGACGGCGGCAAACGTTCGATTCGGCATAGTTCTGCATCTGTCGGAGCTTGTCGAAATTGATGTCCTTCTGTCCGCTGTCCTTGGCAAACTGCGAGAGTTGAACCACATCAGCCAGCGAATAGAACAACACGGTATCGGCAGGAGCACCGTCACGTCCGGCACGACCGATTTCCTGGTAGTAGCTCTCGATGCTCTTCGGCATATTGTAGTGAATAACCCAGCGCACGTTGCTCTTGTCAATACCCATACCGAAGGCAATGGTGGCACACACCACCTGCACATCGTCGCGCTGGAAATCGAGTTGTGACTTGTCACGCTCCTGCTGTGTGAGTCCTGCATGGTAAACGGCTGAGCGTACACCTTTGGAGTTCAGAAATTTACATACTTTTTCTGTAGTTTTTCTGCTGAGACAATACACGATACCGCTTTCCAACGGACGAGCCTTGATGAAGTTCAGAATGTAATTGTCTTTCTCCTTGCCCGAATAGCCGCGCTTCACCGTCAGTGAAAGGTTCGGACGGTCGAAACTGGAGATGAAAATCTGTGGATTTTTCAATTGCAACTGGCGGATGATGTCCTGACGGGTAATCTTATCGGCAGTAGCTGTCAGTGCCATGATGGGTACATCGGGAAATTCGCGATGAAGAACATCAAGCTGAGTGTACTCAGGACGGAAGTCATGACCCCACTGGGAGATGCAATGAGCCTCGTCGATGGCGAAGAGAGAAATGGTAATTTGTTTTAACAGAAACGGAATTTCTGTTAACAGTTTCTCGGGAGAGATGTAAAGAAGCTTCAAAGAACCGTCTAAGCATTTTCTTCTTACAATCGTGTCCATATTGAAGTCGTTACCGCTATTTAAAGCCGCTGCTTCAATGCCATTAGATTTCAAAGCCTCCACTTGGTCCTTCATCAAGCTGATGAGTGGTGAAATAATCACGGCAGTTCCAGGCATCATCATGGCAGGAATCTGGTAGCAGATACTCTTGCCGCCACCAGTGGGCATAAGCACCAGGCAATCTTGCTTTTGCAAGATTTTCGCAATGATTTCAGCTTGATTGTCGCGGAACGAATCGTATCCGTAAAAACTCTTTAAAATCTCTTTGGCTTCCATATTTTCATAAAAAATCATAAAATTGTTGCAAAGTTACACATTTTTGGAAAAAAAATGTTGAAATGTTATTGAATTATTATTTTTTTTACTATCTTTGCAATGTATTTGTAACAATTGTAGTTTTAGGTCAACTTTTAACACCTTGACGAAAATGGCAAAGTATAACATTACAGAAAAGAAGGTGAAGGAAGCCGCATACAGAATGCTGGTTAATCCTGTGTTGATGGAAGAATTAAAGAGTAAGATCCTTGAAGTCATTGTGATGCAAAAGAAGTACAAGGACAAGGATTATTCTGCAAAAAAGCTCGCGGAAGACTTGGGAACGAACACCCGTTACATTTCGGCTGTTGTGAACGTGCAGTTCCACACGAACTACACTTCATTCGTGAACAAGTTCCGTATTGAAGAAGCGATGACCCTAATGGTAGACAAACGTTATCAGGACTTAACGATGGAAGAGATTAGTGACATGGTAGGATTTGCTAACAGGCAGTCGTTCTATGCATCTTTCTACAAGTTCATGAACATGACACCAAGGGACTATCGCATGCAGCATTACCAGATTCACCCATCACAAAAGGTCCCTAAGAAAAAGAAAGGACAAGGTAAATCAAAAAATGTTTAGTTTTACAGACGAACGTTTTGCAGACTTACAACTGCTCAGATACCAGCTTACTGGATTTGAGCAGTTAACTTTGCGCCAAAAGCAATACATATATGCTTTGTCGCAAGCCACTTTGTATGGCCGCGACATCACGTTCGACCAGTTTGGCCGGTACAATCTGCGTATTCGAAAAATGCTGGAGGCTGTATATACAGCACCCGATATAGACCGTACGACGAGCGATTTCAAGGCATTGGAGGTTTATTTGAAGCGGGTGTGGTTCTCTAATGGTATTTACCATCATTACGGCACGGAGAAATTTGAACCTGGGTTCAGCGAACAGTGGCTGCGTTCTGTTCTCAAGGATTCCGTCCTTGAGTCAGTTCAAGTGGATGATGAACTGCTGGCTGTCATTTTCGACCCAATGGTGCAGCCTAAACGTGTCAATAAGGCTGATGGTGAAGACTTGCTGCTGACATCAGCTTGTCACTTCTATCAGGGAGTGACACAGCAGGAGGCAGAGCATTTCTATCAAAAGCAGAAAGAGGCTTACGAGGGCAAGGAGCCCCCGTCGTTCGGTCTGAACAGTACCTTGATAAAGAAAGACGGGCAACTGGTAGAGGACGTATGGCGGATAGGTGGGCGTTACTCGGAGGCTATCGAAAAGATAGTGTATTGGTTGGAACAAGCCAGTCAATATGCCGAAAACGCGCATCAACAGCAGGTGATAGCTGATTTGGTCAGCTATTACAAAACAGGTGATTTGCAGTATTTCAACGAGTATTGCAAGAAATGGGTCGGTGAACACGAGGGTAGGATAGACTTCGTGAACGGATTCATTGAGGTGTATGGTGACCCCTTGGGATTGAAAGGTTCGTGGGAAGGAATTGTGGAATACAAAGACATGGAAGCCACCAAACGCACACAGACCATCAGCAGCAATGCACAGTGGTTTGAAGACCATTCGCCTGTTGATAAGCGCTTCAGGAAACAACAGGTAAGGGGGGTGACGGCCAACGCGATCTGTGCCGCTATGCTGGGTGGCGACGAGTATCCCTCGACTGCTATCGGTATCAATTTGCCCAATGCCGACTGGATCAGGGCTGAATATGGTAGTAAGAGTATTACAATCAGTAATATCACCGATGCCTACAACCAAGCAGCCCACGGGAATGGGTTTAAAGAGGAATTCGTGATAGACGGGCAGACGCTGGCGCATATAAATAAATATGGTGACCTGTGTGACGTGTTGCATACTGACTTGCACGAATGTCTGGGACACGGAAGCGGACAATTGTTGCCAGGTACCGATCCCGATGCACTGAAGGCTTATGGAAATACCATCGAGGAAGCACGTGCAGACTTGTTTGGGCTTTACTATATGGCTGACGGAAAACTGGTGGAACTGGGGCTGTTGCCTGACGGCGAAGCCTATAAAGCCGAGTATTATAGCTATATGATGAACGGTCTGTTGACGCAGCTGATTCGTATTCAGCCAGGACATCAGATAGAAGAAGCTCACATGCGCAACCGCGCACTGATAGCCCACTGGTGTTTGGAAAACGGCGATACGATGGAACTGGTGAAACGAAACGGCAAGACATATCTGCAAGTCAACGACTATGAGGGCTTGCGGAAGCAGATAGCCCTGTTGCTGGCAGAAATACAACGCATCAAGAGCGAGGGCGATTACGAGGCAGCACGCCAGTTGGTGGAGCGATATGCCGTAAAGGTGGACCCTGTAGTGCATCAGGAAATACTGGAACGATATGAGCACTTGAACCTCGCTCCGTATAAGGGTTTCATCAATCCCAAGATGATACCCGTGAGGAACGAAAAAGGGGAGGTGACAGATATTCAATTGGATTATACTGAAGGCTACGCGGAGCAGATGTTGCGCTATAGTCAGGATTACGGAACACTGATATGAATGAGGATCTGCAACAACGAGTGAAGGAAATCAAGCAGTCGTTCAGACTGCTGATGGACGGAAAGACGGCTCAGTCAATGCGTGACAAGGGGTTGGAGTATAAACTCAATTGGGGCGCCTCCATCCCCATGCTGAAAGATATGGCACGCGAAATAGCCGACAGCAAGCAGTCAAATGCCTATAGCCTTTATGAACTGGCCATTGAACTATGGAAGGCTGATGTGCGCGAATGCAAGATACTGGCTACGATGCTGATGCCCGCTGACGAGATGTTGCCGGAAGTGGCGGATATCTGGATGGAACAGACCGTATCGCAGGAAATAGCAGAACAGGCAGCTTTCAACCTTTATCAGTATTTGCCCTATGCGCCTGCGAAAGCCTATCAGTGGATAGCCTCAGACAAGGAATTATACCAGTTTTGCGGATTTCATATCCTGACCCGTCTGTTGATGAACAAACAAGAGCCTAACGAACGGGGTATCAACGAGTTGATAGACCAGGCGCTCGTAGCTTTGCAAGGCGACTCGCTGATGGTGAAGAAAGCCGCCATGCAATGTCTGATTCGTTTCTCAGAATTAGGACTTGTCTATGAGCGTATGACAAAAAGTGCACTGAAAAAGCATAATTTAGATTTTTTTTAAATAATTAATGCCGTAATCTGAATAAATTATTGTAATTTTGTGCGGTTTTTAGGTATTAATTATTAGATGAAAGAAAGTGTAAGAACGATTGTCAGACAGATTCTGGATAATTATCTGGAAGTGAATAATCGTAGAAAAACTCCTGAGAGGTATGCGATTCTGGAGGCAGTCTATGATACCAACGGACATTTTACACTCGAAGATTTGAGCGAAAAACTGGCTGAGGAAAACAGGTTCCCTGTCAGTAGGGCTACGCTGTATAACACGCTGAAGCTGTTTATGGAATTGCGATTGGTGATTCGTCACCGCTTCCAGGGACAGACTAAGTATGAGGCTTGTTACGATAATAACAGTCATAGTCATCAGATATGTACGGTATGCGGTAAGGTGACTGAAATCAAGTCGCCACAGATTCAAGACGCCATAGGAAACATGCATCTGAAGCGATTCCGCAAGGATGGTTTCTCGCTGTATATTTATGGTGTATGCAGCACCTGTCAGGCAAAGATTACGCGTACGAAGACCAAACAGAAAACAGTAAAAACTCAAAATAAGAAAAGTAAATGAATCAAGGTAAAGTTGACGTCCTGCTCGGTTTACAGTGGGGTGATGAAGGTAAGGGAAAGGTGGTTGACGTATTGACACCACAGTACGATGTAGTAGCTCGTTTCCAAGGAGGTCCGAATGCCGGTCATACCTTGGAGTTTGAGGGACAGAAGTATGTGCTTCGCAGTATTCCATCTGGTATTTTCCAGGGTGGTAAAGTGAATATCATCGGAAATGGTGTGGTGCTGGCTCCGGATCTCTTCATGGAGGAAGCCAAATCGCTGGAAGCCAGTGGTCATGAACTGAAGAGCCGTCTTCACATCTCGAAGAAAGCCCATCTGATTATGCCCACCCATCGCGTACTGGATGCAGCCTATGAGGCTCAGAAGGGCAAGAACAAGGTAGGTACAACAGGAAAGGGCATCGGTCCGACATATACGGATAAAGTATCGCGTAACGGACTCCGTGTAGGTGATATCTTAGACCGCTTTGAAGAGAAATATGCAGCTGCAAAGGCTCGTCACGAGGCTATTCTGAAATCGCTGAACTTCGAATACGATATCACAGAGGTAGAGAAGAAATGGTTGGAGGGTATCGAATACCTGCGCCAGTTCCCCATCGTTGATTCTGAACACGAAATCAACAACCTGTTGAAGAGTGGAAAGAGTGTGCTCTGTGAAGGTGCTCAGGGAACGATGCTCGACATCGATTTTGGTTCATATCCCTTTGTTACTTCATCAAACACTATCTGTGCAGGTGCTTGTACGGGTTTGGGCATCGGTCCTAACAAGATTGGCGATGTCTATGGCATCATGAAGGCTTATTGCACACGTGTGGGTGCAGGACCTTTCCCCACCGAACTGTTTGACGAGACGGGTAAGCGTATTCGCGACTTGGGTCATGAGTACGGTGCTGTAACGGGACGTGAGCGCCGTTGCGGATGGATTGACCTCGTAGCCCTGAAATATTCTATCATGGTGAATGGTGTTACCCAACTGATCATGATGAAGAGCGACGTTCTGGATGATTTCGAAACCATCAAGGCTTGTGTGGCATATAAGCAGAATGGTGAAAAAATCGACTACTTCCCCTATAACATTGAGGATGGTATCGAACCCGTCTATAAGGAACTGCCCGGTTGGAAGACGGATATGACCAAGTTTACAAGTGAGGACGAGTTCCCTCAGGCTTTCAAGGATTACATCCAGTTCCTGGAGGCTGAGTTGGAGACTCCTATTAAGATTATCTCTATCGGTCCTGACCGTGCACAAACAATTGTAAGAAAGTAAATGGCACAGAAACCAAGTATTCCAAAAGGAACGCGCGACTTCGGACCAGTGGAAATGGCGAAGCGCAACTATATATTCAATACCATTCGCGAGGTATATGCGCTCTATGGTTTCCAACAGATAGAGACTCCTGCTATGGAAACCCTGCAGACACTGATGGGTAAGTATGGTGAAGAGGGCGACAAACTGCTTTTCAAGATACTGAACAGCGGTGACTTCATGAATAAGGTGACAGAGCAGGAACTTGCAGAACGCAATGCGCTGCATCTGGCTGCAAAACTCTGCGAGAAGGGATTGCGTTATGACCTGACAGTACCTTTTGCCCGTTATGTGGTAATGCATCGTGAGGAATTGCAGTTGCCTTTCAAACGTTACCAGATACAACCTGTGTGGCGTGCAGACCGCCCTCAGAAGGGGCGCTACCGCGAGTTCTATCAGTGTGATGCGGATGTGGTGGGTTCGGACTCACTGCTTAATGAGGTGGAACTGATGCAGATTGTTGATACGGTGTTCACCCGATTCGGGATCCGCGTACAAATCAAAATCAACAACCGAAAGATTTTGTCGGGAATCGCTGAGGTCATCGGTGCTGCTGAAAAGATTGTAGATATCACGGTAGCTATCGACAAACTCGATAAGATTGGCATCGACAATGTGAATGCGGAACTGAAGGAAGACGGACTGAGTGATGAACAGATCAGTAAGTTGCAGCCCATCATCCTGTTGTCTGGAACCAACGACGAGAAGTTAAAGACCATCGCTGAGGTGCTCAGTACAAGTGAGACGGGTAAGAAAGGTGTTGAAGAGACGCAATATATCTTGGACGTGCTGAAGAAGGTGGGGCTGAAGAACGAAATACAGCTTGACCTGACCTTAGCTCGCGGACTGAACTACTATACGGGTGCTATCTTCGAAGTGAAGGCATTGGACGTTGAGATGGGCAGCATCACCGGTGGCGGACGATACGATAATCTGACGGGTATCTTCGGTATGCCCGGACTGAGTGGTGTAGGTATCTCGTTCGGTGCCGACCGTATCTATGATGTACTCAACACGCTCGACCTTTATCCGAAAGATTCGATGAACGCTACACAAATCCTGTTTATCAATTTCGGTGAAAAGGAAACAGCCTACTGTATGCCTATCATTAAGCAGGTGCGTGAAAAGGGTATTCGTGCTGAAATCTTCCCTGATGCGGCTAAGATGAAGAAGCAAATGGCTTATGCCAATGCCAAACAGATTCCATACGTGGCTCTTGCCGGAGAGAACGAGATGAAGGAAGGTAAGGTGACATTGAAAAATATGGAAACAGGCGAACAGCAATTACTATCCTTAGAACAAATACTTGAACTACTATGAGAAAATTAATCTGTCTGTTGGTTGCACTCGTTGCACTGACGTCATTTGCTCCAAAGCATGTCACCACGATTTTTATCATCGGTGACTCTACTGCAGCAAAGAAAGACCTGTCGAAGGGTACACCAGAAAGAGGTTGGGGTATGGCACTCCAGGAATATTTCGACTCCACGTTTATCCGTGTAGATAATCATGCTGTCAATGGTCGCTCATCCAAGAGTTTCATCACGGAAGGGCGTTGGGACAAAGTGCTCTCACTGATCAAGCCAGGTGACTATGTTATCATCCAGTTTGGACATAATGATGAGAAACCTCAGCCTGAACGTCACACCGACCCAGGTTCAACCTTCGACTACAATCTATCGAAGTTTGTGCGCGAGACTCGCGAGAAGGGTGGTATCCCAGTGATTATGAACCCGGTGGCTCGCCGTAACTTTGCAGTGAAGGCTGTGAAGAATGATGACGACGAGGCTCTGCGCAACACTACCTTTGCTGACGGTGCACAAATCGTAGAGGGTGACTCACTGGTAGATACTCACATGCTTTATGCCGTAGCTCCCCGTGAAGTAGCTCAGCGCATGAATGCCCATTTCGTGGATGCCAACCGCATCACCACTCAACTTGAGCAGTCGTTGGGTGTGGAGGGTTCCAAGAAAATACACATGTGGTATAAACCAGGTGAGATAGCCAGCATCCCTCAGGGACGTCAGGACAATACACATTATAATATATATGGTGCTCATGTGGTTGCCGGTTTGTTGGCTGATGCTTTGACAGAGGAAATACCTTTGTTAAAAAAGTATCAACTGAAAGTAGAAAAGTGATTTAAACTTCGTCTAAATTATAATATAAATCCTGCAAATATTTGCGGGATTTATTTTTTATGCGTATCTTTGCGAAAACAATATTTCTATTAAACTAAACAAGTTAAGATTATGAAGAAAAAATTCATTTGCGCCGTTTGTGGATATATCTATGAAGGCGAAGAGGCTCCTGAGCAGTGCCCTATTTGTAAAGCTCCTGCTTCTAAGTTCTCAGAACTGAAGGATGATGCTGATATGACTTACGCTACTGTTCATAAGATTGGTGACGGTAAGCCCGAGGGTGTCAGTGAGGAAATGATCCAGGACCTCCGCAACCATTTCAATGGTGAGTGTGGTGAGGTTGGTATGTATCTCGCTATGGCTCGTCAGGCAGACCGTGAGGGCTATCCCGAGATTGCCGAGGCTTTCAAGCGTTATGCTTTTGAGGAGGCAGACCATGCTTCCCGTTTTGCTGAGTTGCTGGGTGAGTGCGTTTGGGATACCAAGACCAACTTGGAGAAGCGTGCTGCCGCAGAGGCTGGTGCTTGCGAGGATAAGTTCCGTATTGCCAAGAATGCTAAGGCTGCTGGTTTTGACGCAATCCATGATACTGTTCATGAGATGGCTAAGGACGAAGCTCGTCATGGTGCAGGTTTTGCAGGATTACTGAAGAGATATTTTGGTAAATAAAGGCAATAAATTTTGAAGGAATCCGTTTTTTCTAAAGATGATGAAGCGGATTCCTTTACTGATTCTCACCCTAAGTCTGTTGCTGATAGGGTGCTCTGACAACGATAAATTCTCGTCAGACGCATCGGCTATGCTATCTTTTTCAGTTGATAGTGTAGCAATGGACACCGTATTTTCAAAGACTTCTACCCGTACTTACGATTTCTGGGTTCACAACAAAGGAAATTCTGGAGTCCGTATCCGTGAGGTACGTTTATGTCAGCCTTCGCTGTCTCATTTCCGTGTCAATGTGGATGGCAACTATGTTGATTCTGTTGCATACGATTTTGAAGTGCGCAAAGGCGATTCGATTCGAGTCTTCGTGGAATTGACTGCTCCTGAGACGAAACAGGAAACACCACAGCGCATTGAAGACTTGTTGGTGTTCTCATTGGAAAATGGTAAGGAGCAACCCTTGCGACTCATTGCATATAGTTGGAAGGCTGTCTTTTATAAAGAAACATTGGTGGTCAGTGAGGATATGCTGATTGACGAACGCCGACCTATTGTCTTCCAAAAGGGTATTGTCGTCAATCAAGGGGCTACGTTGACACTTTCGCATGCTCAGCTTTACTTCCATGACGGTGCGGGGATAGAGGTCAACGGCAACTTGATAGCTGACAGTTGTCTCTTTAGGGGCGATCGTCTTGACCGTATGTTCAGCTATCTTCCATACGACCGAGTCAGTGGTCAGTGGAAGGGTATCTTTATTCATGGTTCAACAAATAGTAAATTGCAGGACTGCGAAATAAGAAGCAGTTATTCCGGTGTCGTGTGCGACGGGCATGCCTCGCTCACTATGCTGCGTTGCATAGTTCATAATTGTAAAGGGGTAGGTGTGGAAATGGACGAATCTTCATTGTCGCTCGACAGTTGCCGCATCACCAACACGTTGGGTGATTGTCTGAATCTGATAGAATCGTCGGTCAGTATGGATCACACGACGTTGGCACAATTCTATCCGTTCTCTGCTGAACGGGGCGTGGCATTGCGTTTCGATGAGAATAGTATGGTGATTTGCGACAACAGCCTTGTCACAGGTTATGATGAAGACGTTGTGATGGGTGGAGGCACTAATTTCTTCTTCGAAAACTGTATTCTTCGTACACTCAAACCTGCCGATTTGGAAGATTTCGTCGATGTGATTTTCGAAAGCCCTAAGGACGAAATACAGGGAGATAAACACTTCAAAGTTTTTGACACAGATAACCTTTTCTATAATTTCTCTATCAAAGAAGAATCGCCTGCCTTTGGTAAAAAGATTGGTGATCTTAGAAATCTGTAAAACTTAAAGGCATCAGTTGCTGAATCCCCTCAACGACGTAGATTTTATCTGTGCCGTAAAGAATAATGCGTACGGGTTTGTGATAGCGCTTTTCAACTTCCAATATCGCCTGTCTGCAAATGCCGCAAGGACTGATAGGACTTTCCTGTAGGTTGCCGTCTGGCTTGCGGGCAGCAATAGCAATCATCTGAATAGGTACTTCTGGGAATTGGGTGCCTGCAGCGAATAAAGCAGTCCGTTCAGCACAGATTCCTGCTCCGAACGATACATTTTCCTGATTGCTTCCCATGATGGTTTCACCATTTTCCAAAAGTACAGCAGCACCTACATGAAAGTTGGAGTAAACGGCATAGGAACGGTAGGTGGCTTTGATAGCTGCTTGAACTAATTCTTGCTCTTTTGGTGACAAATCCGTCATTTGAGCCACCTTAATAGATGATTTAAGCACCATTTCTTCCATAATATTCAGATTTTTGTTGCAAATATAATATTTTTTCCTTATTTTTGCAACATAAATTGAAAAATGTTCATGAAAAGAGTTTTTCTTATCAGTCTGTTGGTGGTCGTCTGTACTTTCTCTATGAATGCACAGATGAAAAAGAATCAACAGTTTCAGCAATACTTTGATTCTTATAAAGAGATGGCCATCGAACAAATGAGGCGCTATCACATTCCTGCCAGTATCACCTTGGCTCAAGGTGTTTTGGAATCGGGAGCGGGTAGGAGCGAGTTGGCTATTAGGGGAAATAATCATTTCGGTATTAAATGCAACGGATGGACCGGGAGGAAAACCTATCATGACGATGACGAGAATAACGAGTGCTTCCGTGCTTATAAAAGTGTAGCTGAAAGTTATGAGGACCATTCTAAATTCCTGGTTTCCAGTTCTCGATACAGTTCGCTGTTCAAATTGAAGCAAACCGATTATAAAGGTTGGGCTTATGGGTTGAAGTCATGTGGCTATGCTACCAATCCCCGTTACGCCATTCAGCTCATTGATATTATCCAATTGTATCAGCTCTACGAGTATGATGAAGGTAAGCGTGGAGGCAGTCAATATCAACCAACGGGCGGAAGTGTTTTCACACATCGTGTTTACGCATTCAACAAGAACTATTATGTGATAGCCAAAGCAGGCGACACCTACCGTTCGATAGGAGAGGAGATGGGCGTTTCGTATAAAAAACTGGCAAAATATAATGAGAACGATCGCGATGCTCGGTTAGAGGAAGGCGAATTCGTATGGTTGCAGAAAAAACGCAGAAATGCTCCTAAGGAATATAAGCATCGGCCCCATGTTGTGCAGCCTGGTGAATCAATGTACACCATCTCGCAGCGATATGGTATCCGTTTGAAACGTTTGTATAAAATGAACGATCTCTCGCCCTACTATCAAATACAAGTAGGCGACCGACTACGTATCAGATAAACAAAACAATAACTAAACCCGAGTTACAATGAAGAAAACTTACGGTCTTATAGCAATTATGGTAGCTTTGATGCTCGTCGGATGCAACCGCTTCCGCATGAAAACAGACCATAGTACTCAGATGGAACAAATCCGTATTCCCGTAGATACCGCCCAGAAGAACGATATCAAGGAAACGACTACGGATGATAGTTGGGAAGATGAACCCCTTCTGGAAATTCCAGATATACCTGGCGAAGCAGGAGGACATCCTGATGCATCAGGTGCAGAACGTATGTTCCGTGAGGGATATTAAGAAGACTTATTCTTTCAGTAGGTTTTCAAGGAAACTGTCCAAGTCTTTATCAAGGTCAGCCATCAGTTCTGTGTCAATAATCACCGTCTCGTCGTCCACTAAAAACAGTTCAGCGAGATGCTCATGATCTTCGTCTTCCAAAACGAATGAATAGGGCTTCAAAATAGCCATCTGCTCAACGGTTGCTTTGTGCTTGTTCAGCGCAGAGCGAAGCACGTTTTCCACTTCTTCAAAGAAATTATCATCCTTGTTGTCAATCCATTGTTCAATGACGCATCGGGTGATTTCTTTGTCATCGTCATTAAATGCTACCAATTCACCTGTTTCCTGATTGACTCTCAAATGGATATCGGTAATGATTCCATCATCTGTGTTCTGAGGAAACTTGTCGGCTATTTTGCGGATAGCACGTTCGATTTGCTGGAGTGTTTGTTCAGTTGCTTTCATTCATTTTATATCTTTAGACACTGCAAAAATATATAAAAGTAAGGATAATTGCAAACGATTACGACTTTTTTTCAAAAATATTTTCTGAGATACATCTTTTATTCGCAATTTTATCGTATCTTTGCAAAGCTAAATCGAGATGACTAATCTATGAGTAACAAAATTCGTCATGAAGGCATTGTTGACAGAATAGACGCTGGGTGCGTACATGTGCGTATTCTCCAGACTTCTGCTTGTGCTGCCTGTAAGGTTGCAGGTTATTGCAATGCGGCAGAATCCAAGGAGAAGATGATTGATGTCTTTCAGACGGATACTTCCCGTTTCCATGTAGGCGATACGGTGCTTGTTTCTACATCAGGTGAAGTTGTTTCGAAGGCGCTGTTATGGGCGTTTGGCATACCCTTTATTCTTGTGGTTGCAGTCTTGGTCTTCGTCCTGTGGCAAACAGGCAATGAAGGCATTGCTGCTATCAGTGGTCTGTTGGTTTTATTGCCCTATTATGCGTTGCTCTATCTCTTGCGTCATCGCATGAGACGCCAGATGGCATTTACGATTGAAGATTAATATATAACTAAAACAAATACAAAGAGATTATGAATTTTATTTTGATTGCTATTGCAGTATTAGGAGGTATCGGATTGATAGCTGCTATTGTACTGTATGTATGCTCCAAGAAATTCTATGTCTACGAAGATCCACGTATAGCACAGGTGACCGAAGTGTTGCCAGGTGCCAATTGTGGAGGATGTGGCTTTGCAGGTTGTGGAGGTTTGGCTGATGCACTCGTCAAAGGTGCTGATGCTGGAAGTCTCGACGGTCTGAAGTGCCCCGTAGGTGGACAGGAAGTGATGGGAAAAGTGGCTGATTTGCTGGGAATGGCAATCGCCAATGGTGAGCCGATGGTGGCTGTGGTACGTTGTAACGGTACCTGTGAAAATCGTCCGAAGATAGCAGCGTACAGTGGCTTGCGCACTTGTGCTGCCATGAATGCCTGTGGTGCCGGCGAGACAGCCTGTGGCTTTGGTTGCTTGGGCTGTGGCGATTGTGTTGCTGCTTGCCAGTTTGACGCTATCCACATGAATCCTGAAACAGGACTTCCTGAGGTGGATGAAGAGAAGTGTACCTCTTGTGGTGCTTGTGTGAAGGCTTGTCCTCGTCACATCATTGAACTTCGCAAGAAGGGCTTGAAGGGTAGGAGAGTCTTCGTCTCTTGTGTCAACAAGGATAAGGGACCAGCTGCCATGAAGGCTTGTAAGGCCGCATGTATCGGTTGTGGCAAGTGTGAGAAAGAGTGTGCTTTCGGAGCCATTACCATTGAGAACAATGTTTCGTACATTGATTTCAACAAGTGCCGTCTCTGTCGTAAGTGCGTAGCCGTTTGTCCTACCAAGGCTATTCACGCTGTTAATTTCCCTGCTCCTAAACCCAAGCCAGTGGATAGTGCTCCGAATACTCCGAGTACTCCGAATGATTCTAGTAACCCTAAAGTAGAAAAGAAGGAGGAACAAGCATGAACGCAAGAACATTCCGTATAGGTGGTATTCACCCTGAAGAGAATAAGTTGACTCATGAGGTAGCAACGAAAGTGGCTGCCCTGCCTAAGCAGGCTATCTTCCCTCTCAGTCAACACATCGGTGCACCGGCTAAGCCCGTTGTTGCCAAAGGCGATAAAGTGAAAGTTGGAACCATGATTGCTGAAGCTGGTGGTTTCGTCTCGGCTCCCATTTTCTCGTCGGTCAGTGGTACAGTGTTTAAGATTGACAGTGCTATCGATGCCACAGGCTATCGTAAGCCGGTTATTATAATTAATGTAGAGGGCGATGAGTGGGAAGAGACCATCGACCGTTCCGATAAATTGGAAACGGTGAAAGAGCATCCCGAACTCACCCCCGAGGAGATTGTTTCACGCATCAAGGACGCTGGTGTCGTTGGTATGGGTGGAGCTTGTTTCCCCACTTTCATCAAACTGACACCGCCTCCCACAGCCAAAGCAGAGTGTGTTATTATCAATGCTGTTGAGTGTGAGCCTTATATCACTGCCGACTATCGTTTGATGATGGAACATGCCGACGAAATCCTTGTTGGTTTGGAATTGTTGATGAAGGGTGCGAAGGTGACGAAAGGTTATATTGGTATTGAGACCAACAAGCCTGCTGCCATCGACCTGCTCACACGCAAATGCGCTGAAGTGTTCGGCACTTCAGAATACAGCGTAGAGGTAGTGCCCTTGAAACAGCGTTACCCCCAAGGTGGTGAGAAACAGCTGGTGGATGCTGTTATCCGTCGTCAGGTGCCTGCTCCTCCCGCAATTCCTGTCAACGTAGGTGCTATCGTGCAGAACGTGGGTACTGCTTTTGCCGTTTATGAAGCAGTGATGAAGCATAAGCCGCTTTTCGAGCGTTACACAACGGTAACTGGTAAGCGCCTGCAGAATCCTGGCAACTTCCTGGTTCGTATGGGTACTCCCATGAAGGATTTGATTGATGCCTGTGGCGGTATGCCTGAGGGTGACAATAAACTGTTGGCTGGTGGACCGATGATGGGTAAGGCACTTACCTCTGTGGAAGTTCCTATCTGCAAGGGCACCAACTCCGTGACCATTATTTCCGACGACGAAGCCGTACGCAAAGAGCCTCAGCCTTGCATCCGCTGTGCCAAGTGTGTCAGTGTATGTCCGATGGGCTTGGAGCCTTATTTGTTGGCAAAACTGGCTGCCGTTCAGAATTGGGAACGCAGCGAACGTGAAGATGTAGTCAGCTGTATCGAGTGTGGCTCATGCCAGTTCACCTGTCCTGCCCACCGTCCTTTGCTCGACAATATCCGCATGGGTAAGTCAACCGTCATGGGAATCATTCGCAGTCGTGCTGCTAAAAAGTAATAGATAAAAAGTAAAAAGGTAAATATACAATGGGAAAATTAATTGTATCATTATCGCCCCATGCACATGGAACCGATACGGTTGAGCGCAACATGTACGGCGTTATCATCGCACTGTTGCCAGCCCTTCTCGTTTCGTTCTATTTCTTTGGCCTTGGTTCTGCCATTGTCTGTGCAACGAGTGTAGCAGCCTGTGTCTGCTTCGAATGGGCAATCAATAAGTTTATGCTTCGTAACGAGCGTACAACCATCTGCGACGGTTCTGCCGTCCTCACAGGTCTGTTGCTCGGATTCAATCTCCCCAGCAATCTTCCTCTTTGGATCATCATCATTGGTGCGCTGTTTGCCATTGGTGTGGGTAAGATGACGTTTGGTGGTTTGGGTAATAACCTCTTCAATCCTGCTTTGGTAGGACGTGCTGCGCTGTTGGTAGCCTTCCCTGCCCAGATGACCACATGGCCGAAGGTAGGCGAGATGGGCTATCTGGACGCTCAGACAGGAGCCACACCGCTTTCTGTCATGAAGGAAGCCATCAAGAGTGGCAATCCCGATGTGCTCGACAAGTTGCCCTCATCTCTCGACCTCTTCATCGGTAATCATCCTGATGGTGCTGGTGCGCTTGGTGAGATTTGTGCCTTGGCATTGTTATTAGGTTTTGCATATATGCTTTGGCAAAAAATTATCACCTGGCATATCCCTGTCAGCATTATCGGCACCGTCTTCGTATGTGCCGGACTGCTTCATCTGGCTAACCCTGTTTATGCTGACCCCTTCAGTGTCATCCTCTCTGGTGGTCTGATGTTGGGAGCTATCTTCATGGCTACCGATTATGTCACTTCGCCCATGACTCCCAAGGGACAGATTATCTATGGCGTTGCCATCGGCTTCCTCACAGTTATTATCCGTAACTGGGGAGCCTATCCTGAAGGTATGTCGTTTGCCATTCTCATCATGAATGCATTCACTCCGCTGATTAATACTTATGTGAAACCCAAGCGCTTCGGTGAAGTGCCAGCCAAACAATAAGAAGCTATGAAAAAGTTAGAATCATCTTTGACGAATATGGTGCTGGTGCTCACAGGAGTAGCCGTCATCATGGGAGCTATTTTGGCAGGTGTGAACCATCTTACCGAAGGCCCCATCAACGAACAGAAAAGCAAAGCGCTTGCCGATGGTATCAAGGCGGTCATGGTGTGCAACGATTTGGTCGTTGCTAAAACCGACACCGTCCGCCAGAACGATGCCAAAGGCAAGGAACTTACCTATATTATTTATCAGATTCAGGACGCTCAGCATCAAGACCTCGGTGCTGCCGTTGAGAGTACAACCAGTGGCTTCGGAGGCGATTTGAAAGTGCTCGTAGGATTCAATCCTGAAGGTAAGATTCTCGGATATACGCTCTTGGAACATGCTGAGACGCCAGGTCTTGGTGCCAAGGCCGACAAGTGGTTCCAAAAGGGCGAGAAGGGCGACATCATTGGTAAAGACCCCAAGGAGCCTCTCACCGTATCGAAAGACGGCGGACAGGTGGATGCCATCACGGCTTCTACCATCACCAGTCGTGCTTTCCTCTTGGCTATCAACAATGCCTATCATGCTTACAAGGCAACTCCCGCTGCCGACACAGCTACAGGAGCTACCCCACAGAATAACGTAATAGAAGAGGAGGATTAAACTATGAATTACGTAGATATTATTAAAAATGGTATTGTCAAGGAGAACCCCACGTTCGTCTTGATGCTGGGTATGTGTCCTACACTTGCCACCACCACGTCAGCCCTGAATGGTATGTCGATGGGGCTTGCCACGATGGCTGTCCTCATCTGCACCAACTTCGTCATTTCCTGTCTGAAGTCTATCACTCCCGATAAGGTGCGCATTCCGGTATTCATTGTGGTCATTGCCGCTTTTGTTACTATTCTCCAGTTGGTTATCAAGGCATTCCTGCCTGATATTGATGCCGCCCTCGGATTGTTCATTCCACTGATTGTGGTTAACTGTATCATTCTGGGTCGTGCCGAAGCTTTCGCAGCCAAGAATACCCCCGTTGCCTCGCTCTTCGACGGTATCGGTATCGGTCTTGGCTTTACCCTCGGTCTCACCCTGCTGGGCATCTGCCGCGAACTGTTGGGCTCTGGTTCCATTTTCGGTTTTGTCCTCGTGCCGGAGACCTATAATATTCTGCTCTTTGTGTTGCCTCCAGGTGCATTCATCACCCTGGGCTTCCTGGTTGCTATCGTTAATAAATTGAAGAATTGAAGAATTGAAAAATTGAAGTTATGGAATACATACTGATATTTATCTCGGCTATCTTTGTGAACAACATCGTGTTGTCACAATTCCTGGGCATCTGTCCGTTCCTGGGCGTTTCCAAGAAAGTTGATACCTCGTTGGGTATGTCGGCAGCTGTAGCCTTCGTGCTGACACTCGCCACCATCGTGACGTGGCTTGTTCAGAAGTATGTGCTCGACGCCTTCGGTCTTCAGTATCTGCAGACCATTGCCTTCATCCTTGTTATTGCCTCGTTGGTGCAGATGGTCGAGATTGTTCTGAAGAAAGTATCGCCAGCCCTCTATCAGGCACTGGGTATTTTCCTGCCGCTGATTACCACCAACTGTGCCGTACTCGGTGTGGCCATTCTGGTGATTCAGAAAGACTACAATCTGTTGGAGTCGGTTGTTTATGCCTTCTCTACCGCCATTGGTTTCGGTTTGGCGCTCACCGTCTTTGCCGGAATGCGCGAACAGCTGGAACTGGTGAAGGTTCCCAAGGGCATGTCGGGTATGGCTATCGTCATGCTCTCAGCAGGTCTGCTGTCGCTTGCCTTTATGGGATTCTCTGGTGTTGATGGCGGATTGCGTACGCTCTTCGGACTCGATTAATACTCTGTTTATGACTAATAAAACGCAGCAAGTTTGCATCTTTATAGGAGCTCGCCCTAACTTTGTTAAGGTGGCTCCTATTATTCGTGTTATCAATAATACTGATGGCATTGACTATCAGTTGGTGTATGCCGGACGTGAGGACGACCCTACACTCGAATCTTCTTTGTTCGACGATTTGCAGATGCCGCGCCCCGATGTCTTTCTGGGTGTGGAGTGCGAGAATCTGAACGAACTGACGGGACGCGTGATGTCCGAGTTTGAGCAGTATCTCGAACAGCATCCCACCGATACCGTTATCGTTGTCGATGATTTGGCTTCTACCATGGCGGCTGCCATCGTCACCAAGAAGCGCGGTTTGCGGTTGGCTCATCTCGTGGCGGGCACCCGTTCGTTCGACATCCGTATGCCGAAGGAAATCAACCGATTGGTGATTGACGGACTCAGCGACTTGCTGTTCACTGCAGGTGTCAGCTCCAACAGCATAGCCACCCGTGGAGGTGTCGAGATGCATAAAATATATATGGTGGGAAATATCCTGATGGACTCGCTGCGTTTCAATCACAACCGCTGGCAGCGCCCAGCCTGTCTCGATGGCATAGAGGACGGCGGCTATCTGGTGCTGACCCTCAATCGCAAAGCACTGTTGGCTGACAAGGATAATCTGCAGCGAATGTTGCAGGCAGTCAGCGACGAGGCAGGCGACATTCCCGTCATAGCTCCCTTGCGTCCCTCCGTCATCTCTCAACTCTCAACTCTCAACTGTCAACTCTCAACGGTCCCCTCACTCCCGTATCTTGATTTCGGCTATCTCACGTCGCATGCTATGGGCATCATCACCGATTCGGGCAATGTGGCAGAGGAAGCCACGTTCCACCACATTCCCTGCATCACCCTGAACAGCTATACCGAGCACATCGAGACCGTGAAGCAGGGCACCAACGAACTGGTGGGCGAGGATGCCGACCGCCTGCGTGAAGCCATGCGCCGCATGATAGCAGGTCAGTGGAAGTCGGGAAACCTGCCTGATCGCTGGGATGGACGTACTGCCGAACGCATCGTTCAGATACTTTTGCGATGACATCAAAAAGCACCCCTGCCAAGCCCAATAGCTCAGCAGGGGTGTTTCATTACTCATTCAAAACGGTCCATGCCCCATGTTTAGAGCCCCTTGGTAAGGGGCGGCTATAATGCAGGGTTATAGCCAATACATGATACAGTGCCTAATGCTGTTCCCATTGCGGTGAGGATACTAACCAGTATCTGAATCACCATTTTCCAAGTTTCTTTCTTCATAAACTTTAAACTATGAATTATGAATTATGTAATGTCACACAGATTTCACAGATCTCACAGATTTAAAATGATTTCTGAGCGAACTGCTGTCGCAGTTATGTCGTGCTGCACGGTCTTCTGCGCTCATGCAAGCATGGCTCCGAATCCCCCGCATCACAACACCACCTTCTACGAAGCTGGTTCGCTCAGCAATCATTTACCACAGATTCTT